>CACNRP010000047.1 GCA_902622955.1 uncultured Pelagibacteraceae bacterium | reverse complement strand
AAATAAATAAATAAACAAAATACCAATAACAAATGTGGGGAGTGATACCCCAAGCAAGGAAACAGCTAAAATAATATCACTTAAAAATCCTTTTCTATTAATGCCAGTGTAAACACCCAATAAAGTTCCCGAAACTAGCGCGATTAATGCAGAAATAATTACGAGTTCAATAGTTGCTGGAAGTCTTTCAACTATAAGTTCAGAAACAGGTCGTCTTAATTGGTAAGAAATCCCAAATTCACCTTTGGAAGCATTTATTACAAATCTTGTAAATTGAACATGAATAGGATCCATTAATCCCAATGTATCCCTCAATTCAGCTCTTTCCTCATCTGAAGTTTCCTCCCCAACCATGTTATTAATTGGATCTCCGACAAAATTAAATAAAGAGAAAGATACAAAGGCAACAACTAACATTACCAAAGCTGATTGAAACAGTCTTTTAAAAAAATATTTAATCAATTTGTGAAGGTTTAATTTTACAAGCCCTTTTAAAAAAAGGGCTCGTAATAATTTTTATTTAATTAAAGCTAGCAGTTCGAAATAACGGTTCGTTATTCGGTCTGATAGGAACATTAACATTGCTCTTAGCTGCCCAAGAAATTACTTGGTGATGTAAAGGAAGATATGAAATATCGTCTTTTACAATTTTCCAAGCCTTTGCAATTGCAGCGTTTCTTTTATCTAAATCAACTTCACCTTCCATAACTCTAATTGCAGCATCTACTTCTGAATTACTGAAGTTTACTTTATTCCAGCTCGCACCGCTCTCATATAAGTAATGAAAAACATAGTGACTATCCAAAGTTGGAACACCCCATCCTAGCATATAAAAATCACCTTGATTATCTTTAAGTTCTTTGAAGTGTTTACTTTTAGTCTGTGCAAACAAATTAACATTAACGCCAATCTTTCCTAACATACCTACAACAGCTGTACAAATTGCTTCATCATTCACGTACCTGTCGTTTGGACATCTTAATTCAACATCAAAACCATTTGGATAGCCTGCGCTAGCTAAAAGATTTTTTGCAGCATCAACATCATAAGGTAATCTTTTATCAAGATCCGCTGTATAACCATTTACACCAGGGAAAGTTATAATACCTGCAGGTTCACTTAAACCTCTCATAACTTTTTTCTTAATCGCTTCAATATCAATTGCTTGATAAAGTGCTTGTCTTACCTCTTTTTTCTTAAATGGATTGTCTCCTGTGTTACCAGTTCTTAGCTTGTCAGCTGCCTGATCCATGCCTAAGAAAATTGTTCTCATTTGAGCTGTACTTTCAACTTTATGACCTGAAGAAGATCCAATTCTTTTTAGATCTTGAACAGGTGCATCAGTAACTAAATCTATTTCTCCCGATAATAAAGCTGCAACTCTCGTAGCAGCATTTTTAATTGGAAGTAATTCAATTTGTGTTACTTTTTTATCCTTCATCTCACCCCACCAGTGTTTATTTCTTTTAAACACTGTCTTAGTGTTAGGCTCTCTTAAAGTAATTTTAAAAGGACCAGTTCCCATAGCATTAGTAGCAGAGAAGGTTTCTTGTCCTGCATCCCAATTTTGTGGAGACATTGCAAAGTTTTTCTCTGACCAAGCTTTAGACATTATAAAAATGTTTGATAGTTGGTTTAAAAGAATAGGGTTCGGTTTACTTGTTGTAATTTTAACAGCATAATCTCCAACTGCCTCAACATTAGCTACAGTGCTAATATATTCTTTAAAGTCAGATGTTCTTTGTTTGGCTCTTAGTATACTAAAAACAACATCTGCTGATGTCATTCCAGAACCATCCGAAAACTTAGCATCTTCTCTTAAAGTAAAAATCCAAGTATTTGGATCAGTAGCTTTCCATTTTGTTGCTAAAGCAGGTCCTATTTTCATATCCAAGCCTCTTTGAACTAGAGCTTCGTAAACTTGTCTAGATACTTGAGTTGTTGGACCCTCATTTTGTGCATGTGGATCTAGTGTTAGACTGTCTCCTTGCATAGACCATTTAATAGTTTTTGCCCACGCTGA
>CACNRP010000046.1 GCA_902622955.1 uncultured Pelagibacteraceae bacterium | reverse complement strand
CCAATTAAATAATCATTCAATCTATCATTGGAATCTTTGTTTGGACCTACATTCACACCTAGTACACCTATTTTTTTATTAGATTTTATCCTGTTCAATATTATATCTGATCCATGGTTGTTAAAACCTAGCCTGTTAATTAATGCTTGATCCTCTACCAATCTAAATACTCTTGGTTTTTCATTTCCATATTGTTTTAATGGTGTAACCGTGCCTACTTCAACAAATCCAAAACCCAATTTAAATAAAGGGTTGTACACCTCTGCATTCTTATCAAAACCTGCTGCAATACCGATAGGATTATCAAGATCTTGACTAAATAATTTGGTTTTTAAAAGAGGATCATTTTTATTTTCATCAAATATATTTGAAACTAAATTGAGTTTAAGAGATTGAATTGCTAAAAAATGTGCTCTTTCGGGATCTATTTTAAATATTAAAGATCTTAAATTTGAATACATTATTTTAATTTACTAATTATCAACTCTTTTGTTTCGTTAACACCGAAAAAACTTATAAAAAAACCCATTCTAGGTCCATTTTCATCTCCAAACACCACCTGATAAATTAACTTAAACCAATCTCTTAAGTTTTCTGCATACCCATTCTCTTTACCTGTTGAATAAATTAAAGTTTGTATATCCTCTGGAGACATCTGATCATTACATTTTTCTAAAGTTTTAACTAAAGCTTGTAGAGCTAATTTTTCATTTTCAGATGGACTTTTATAATTTTTTTGAGCCTTAATAACATCATTAAAATACTTGATTGCATAACCTACTAGTCCATCAAAAATTTTAAAGTTTTTTTCATGAATGTTTGATTTATATTTTTTAACAAACTTCCATAATAAATCTTTGTTATCAGCATTACTTGTTTCAACTAAATTCAACAACATAGAGAAAGTCATAATCATATCTTCTTTTGGAATGTTTCCATTATGAACATGCCAAACAGGATTCATTACTAATTGTTGTTCTGTTTGTTTTTTTGATTTTTCAATATTATCGAGGTACTCATCTACAGCCTTAGGCACTATTTCTTTATAAAGTTTTTTTGCTCTTTTTGGATTTTGATACATATATAGAGATAAGCTTTCGGGTGAAGCATATTTTAACCATTGATCGATGGTAATACCATTTCCCTTTGATTTTGAAATTTTTTCACCCTTTTCATCAAGAAATAATTCATAAGCAAATCCAGATGGATGTTTTTTACCGATTAAATTTATAATTTTAGTTGATAAAATTGCACTTTCGATAAGATCTTTTCCATACATTTCAAAATCTATATCAAGAGCATACCATCTCATTGCCCAATCAACTTTCCATTGTAATTTACAATTTCCATCTAAAATACTAGATTCTAATTTTTTACCCTTATTATCAAAAATTATTTTAAAATTTTTTTTATCAATTTCTATAAGTGGTATTTCAAGAACATGCCCTGTATCTGCACAAATAGGTAAAAAAGGACAATAAGTTTTTTGACGTTCTTTGCCTAGAGTTGGAAGTATAATATTCATTATACCATCATAATTTTCTAAAATAATTTTTAAAGTTGGGTTGAAAAAACCACCTTTGTATAAAGATGTTGAGCTTTTAAAACTGTATTTAAAATTAAAACTGTTTAAAAAATCTTTTAACATTTCATTATTGTGCTCTCCAAAACTTGCAAATTTTTCAAATGGATCTGGTACTTGTGTTAAGGGTTTATGTAAGTTTTTGTTTAGTAATTCCTGATTCGGAATATTATCAGGAACTTTTCTTAAACCATCCATATCATCAGAAAAAGTAATTATCTCTGTTGGCAAATCTGTGAGTTGCTTTAATGCATTAACCATCATTGAAGTCCTTGCAACTTCACCAAATGTTCCGATATGAGGAAGGCCACTTGGACCATATCCTGTTTGAAGAGTAATTTTCCCCTTCTTATCAATAAATGATTTTCTCTCACGAAGCATTTTTTTTGCTTCAACGAAAGGCCAAGCGCTAGTTTTGTCTAAAATTTCTTTTTTAATCACGAAT
>CACNRP010000045.1 GCA_902622955.1 uncultured Pelagibacteraceae bacterium | reverse complement strand
CGCCTAATACACCTGAACCAATAATTAAGTTTACTCTTTTATTCATTATTATTTAAATTATTATGTGTTTTAAAAAATATATGAGTTTAATAAAAGGAATATATGCAGCCTCAATGTCAGTGTTAAACGATGATTTAACACTTAATGTTGAAAAAACCATTAAACACGCAGAAATAGTTATTGATAATGGTTGTCATGGTGTAGCTATATTTGGAAGTACAGGGCAGGCTCAACTTATTTCTGTCTCTGAAAAAATTAATTTGTTAAATCATCTGACTTCAAGCAAATATAAAGAAAAGTATATAATTGGGACTGGTTTAAATTCTTTAGGTGAAACAATCAATTTGATGAGAGTTTCTAAATCTTTAGGTTTTAATAGATTCTTAGTTATGCCACCTGCTTATTATAAATATGGAGATAAAGAAGTAATAGAATTTTATAGCAAAATAGTAGAGGTAGTTTCTGATTGTGAAATAGTATTATATAATTTTGAAAAACTCTGTGGTTATAAGTTCAGTATTGAATGTATTGAGGAGTTAGTAAAAAAATATCCAAAAAATATTATTGGTGTGAAAGATAGTTCTTATAATCTTTTTGAAAACTTAAAAATTGATAATTTTTCAGTTTTACCTGGATCAGAATCAAAATTATTTAAAGGACTTCAATTAGGTTGTTCAGGAATAATTACAGCTACGTGCAATGCTACTTCTGCACTGGCTAGAAAAGTATACGATGATTTTAATGATGGTCACGAACAGACAGTAAACCAAAATCTTTGTGATATAAGAGCTGAATTTGAAAAATATAATTTAATTTCAGGTTTACATACTTACTTTGGTAAAAAAGAAATATATTATAAAAATCTTTTACCACCACTAAGCATTTTAAATGCTAAAGATGAGTTAAGTTTAATCAATAATTTAGAGAAATTAAATTTCTCTTTAAAGAATACTATGGCAGCTTAAATGCAACTAGCTAGATTTTTAAATAATGTTTTTAAAAAAGATGGATTTATATTAGTTGATGCTAATTCAAAAAGTTACATTATTGGAAATCCAAAAAGTGAAAACCCAATAAAAGTTAAAATTTTAAATAAAAATCTTCATTATAAATTGTTACTTCACCCCGATTTATATTTTGGTGAAGCTTACACAGATGGTGAAATAACTATTGAAAATGGAACGCTAACTGATTTTTTAGATCTTTCTTTGATGAACTTTGGAAGAGGAGACTTAAATTTTTTTAGTTATTTAATTAATAGATTAAGAGGTTCATATAGATATTTAACTAATTTTAATTTTATAAAAAAATCTAAGATGAATGTCTCGCATCATTATGATATTTCAGATGATCTTTATGATTTGTTTCTAGATCCTAAAAGACAATATTCATGTGCATATTTTAAAAATGAAACAGATACATTGGAAACTGCTCAAAATAATAAAATTCAACATATAATAAAAAAACTTAATATAAAACCAAATCAAAAAGTTTTAGATATTGGATGTGGATGGGGATCTCTAGCAATAGATATTGCAAAAAGCGCAAACTGCGAAGTAACAGGTATTACACTTTCAGAAAATCAATTTAATTACTGCAAGAAAAGAGCAAAAGAACTTAATTTAGAAAATCAATTAAACTTTAAGTTAATGGATTATAGAGAGCTCAACGAAAAATTTGACAGAATAGTCAGTGTCGGAATGTTTGAACATGTCGGAAGAAAATTTTATAAAAAATTTTTTTCACAAGTTGAAAAACTTTTAAACGATGATGGGATTTCATTGATTCACACTATAGGATCAGTTAATCCACCAAGAGATCCACATCCATGGATCACTAAGTATATTTTTCCAGGAGGTTATACTCCTAGTTTAAGTGAAGTAACAACACCGATTGAAAAAGCAGGCTTAATTGTTGCAGATATTGAGGTTTTAAGACTTCATTACTCACATACACTAAGACATTGGAAAGAAAATTGTATTCGAAATAAAGACAAAATAATTCAAATGTTCGATGAAAGATTTTTTAGGATGTGGGAATTTTATCTTGCTGGTTGTGAGATGGCATTTAAATGGGGTGATCAAGTTGTATACCAATTTCAATTAACAAAGAATTATTCTTCTACACC
>CACNRP010000044.1 GCA_902622955.1 uncultured Pelagibacteraceae bacterium | reverse complement strand
GAAGTTGAGAAGCTCAGGTGTTTCTCCTTCATACGAAGAGATGAAGCAATCTCTTAATTTAAAATCTAAATCAGGAATACACAGATTAATTAGTGCTTTAGAAGAAAGAGGTTTTATAAAAAGATTAGCTCACAAAGCAAGAGCTTTAGAGGTTGTTAAATTACCTGAGACAGCATCAGCAAACGATATTTACAATAGTTTTTCACCAAGTGTAATTAAAGGTGGATTAGACGAAGATCAAACTAATTCTGATGAAATTGAAGTGCCTGTTCTTGGAAAGATTGCTGCAGGAACACCAGTTGAAGCAATACAAAATGAAGTTTCTAGAATTCCCTTACCAAATAATTTAGAAAAAAACGGAGATTACTTTGGATTGAAAGTTCAAGGTGACTCTATGATAGAGGCAGGTATTCATGAAGGCGATACAGTTATCATAAAAAGAACTGACACTGCTGATAATGGTAAAATTGTTGTTGCTTTAATTGATGAGCATGAAGCAATGTTAAAGAGAATTCGAAAAAAAGGTAAAGTTGTAGCCCTTGAAAGTGCTAATAGAAACTATGAAACTAAGATTTTTGGACCTGATAGAGTAAAAGTTCAGGGAGTTTTGGTATCTTTATATAGAAACTTCTAAAAAAATAGTCTAAACAACATTGATGTCAAAAGTAGCAACACGTTTTGCTCCATCCCCAACTGGAGCTCTTCATATTGGAGGGGTTAGAACTGCCTTATTTAATTGGTTGTTCTCTAAAAATCAAAAAGGAACTTTTCATTTGAGAATTGAAGATACTGACAAAGAGAGATCCAAAGAGGAATACAAAATACAAATTATTAAAACATTAAAGTGGATAGGGATCGAGTATGATGGTGAAGAATATATTCAGTCGCAAAAAGTAGAAGATCACATTAAAATTGCTAATGAATTATTAAAAAAAGGTAGCGCATATAAATGCTACTGTTCTGCTGAAGAGATAGAGGAACAAAAAAAAAGAGCTAGGCAAAAAAAGTTACCATATATTTATAATAGAAAATGGAGAGATGCTGATGAAAAAGATGCTCCTAAAGGTATTAAACCCGTAATTAGATTTAAAAGTAAAATAGAAGGAAATTCTAAACTTAAAGATTTAGTTCAAGGAGATGTGGAAATTGAAAATAATACAATTGAAGACTTTATAATTTTAAGGAATGATGGAACACCAACTTACAACTTGTCTGCTACTGTTGACGATCATCAAATGGGAATGACTCACATAATTAGAGGAGATGATCATAAGATAAATACTTTTAAACAAATACAAATATACCAATCAATGGGATGGGATGTTCCTGAATTTGCACATATTCCATTAATTCATAATATTGAAGGTAAAAAACTTTCAAAAAGAGATAATGCCTCAACTTTGGATGATTACTCAAAAATAGGCATAATGCCCGATGCATTAAGAAATTATTTGCTTAGACTTGGATGGTCATATCAGGATAAAGAGATATTTACTCTAGAAGAGAGCATTGAACACTTTAATTTAAAAGGTATTGGTAAATCGCCATCAAAACTAGATATGAGCAGAATATTGTCGATGAATGAGCACTATATAAAAACAATCGATGAGAATGATCTTTATCAATGTCTAGATGAATATTGCAAAATCTATAAAGAAAAAATTCAAGATGAAAGAGAGCCAAAAATTAAATCATCGTTATCATTTTTAAAAAATAAGGCGAAAACCTTAGAGGACATTTATAATAATGCAAAATTTATCATCAATGATGAAATTAACTACAATGAGGATGATTTTAAATTGATAGATGATAAAGCTAAAAAAATTATTTCAGAATTTACTAAAGAATTATCATCTATATCAAATATAAATAAGGAGAATTTAGAGCCTTTAGTAAATAATTTAATAAAAACAAATGATACAAATTTTAAAGGAGTCGGTCAGCCAATAAGGATTGGTTTAACAGGATCAAAATTTGGCCCTGGATTATATGATATAGTTATGGCTCTTGGTAAAGAAGAAGTTTTAAATAGACTAGCTAAGATAATTTCTTAAAACTAAACAAGCCTCTTCAGAAGAAGAAGTTTTAGATCTAATTCCTTCTAATGTTTTTGAACAATCAAGTAATTGTTTTTTTAAAAGGTCAGGATTTTTTAAAAGATAAATCACAGATCTATAGATTTCATCAGCATTACATTCCTTTTGTAACAATTCTGGAATAACTTCTCGATTATTG
>CACNRP010000043.1 GCA_902622955.1 uncultured Pelagibacteraceae bacterium | reverse complement strand
GGATAAAAATTCTATTGATATCGTTTTAGATCAAAAGAATGTATTTATTGGTAGATCAGATTATGATATATCTCCTGATATTATAAAAATTATTAATGCAAACAATTAATGGATAGTTTAAACAAAAAACAAATTATTGATCTATTACCTCATAGAGAACCTATGTTATTGATTGACGAGCTTCATAAGATCAAGAAACTTAACTCAGCAACGGCAGTTCTTTATGTAAAAAAAGATAGTTTTTTTGTTCAAGGGCATTTCCCAGGACAGCCTGTTATGCCAGGAGTGTTAATTGTAGAGGCTTTTGGTCAAGCGGCTGCAGCTTTAACAGCTCATGGATTGGATAAATCAACTTACGAGGACAAGCTAGTATTCTTAATGGGTGTAGAGAAGGCAAGATTTAGAAATCCTGTTATTCCAGACTGTAAATTAATTCTTAATATTGAGGCAATTAGATCTCATGGTAAAGTTTGGAAGTATAAAGGAGAGGCCTTCGTTAACGATCAAAAAATGGCTGATGCTATCTGGTCTGCTACTATTGTAGATAAGAAATAAATAGCAATAAATATTGATAACTTATTTGAAATTGCTTTGGTAAAAGCAGTTATGATTAATCCATTCTTCAGAAATCATGGACCCTTAAGAATTTCCGAAATTATAAAATCGTTAAATTTAAAAAAAGATAATTTAAAAAAAGATTTTGAAGTGCATGATATTAAAGATTTATTTTCTTCAACTAGTAAAGATATATCATTTTTCCACTCAAAAAAGTATAAAGATATAGCTAAAAAAACTAAAGCAGTTATTTGTTTAACATCTGATACACTTAAAAATGACTTACCAGAGACTTGCATTCCTTTAATAGTTGACAATGTATTGGTTTCTACATCAAAAATTACTTCTTTGTTCTACCCAAATTCAATCAATGATGATTTTGATGAAAGTGTAAAAGATATTAATGAAACTGATTTTAGAGATAAAGTTAAATTTGGAAAAAATGTTTTGATTGGAAATAACGTTACGATTGGTTCAAATTGTAAATTTGGTCATAATACTATCGTAGAAAAAAATGTGATTATTGGAAATAATTGCACCATTGGATCTAATAACATTATTAGAAATACTTTGATTAAAAATAATGTAAAAATACTTGATAATTGTGTAATTGGAAAACATGGATTTGGTTTTTTTCCAATTAACAACAAAAATTTAAGATACCCTCACATTGGAATAGTCTTAATTGAGGATAATTGTGAAATTGGATGTGGTGCAACTATAGATAGAGGATCCATGTCAAATACAATAATAGGAAAAAATACTTATTTAGATAATCAAATTCATATAGCTCATAATGTTAAAATTGGAGAAAATTCTATTATAGCTGGTCAAGTAGGAATAGCTGGAAGCTCCACAATTGGTAATAATGTTAAAATTGGTGGCCAAGCTGGAATATCAGGACATCTTAAAATTGGAAATAATGTTGAAATAGGAGGTGGTTCAGGAGTAATTAAAGATATTCCTGAAAATACAAAAGTAATGGGATATCCAGCAAAAAATATTAGAGAATTTCTAAGGGATAAAAAATGATTCATAAAACAGCAATTATTGACTCAAAAGCTAAGATTTCAAATAATGTAAAAATTGGTCCTTATACAGTTATTGGTTCTAATGTTGAAATTGGAGAAGGTTCGGTTGTTCAATCTCATGTAAACATTACAGGACAAACAATAATTGGAAAAAATAATAATATTTTTCCATTTGCTTCAATAGGAAATGATCCTCAAGACTTAAAATTTCAGGGTGAGGAAACAAAACTAGAGATTGGAGACAACAATAAAATTAGAGAATATGTAACTATCAATCCAGGAACAAAGGGAGGTGGAGGTTTGACGAAAATTGGAAGTAATTGTTTGTTTATGGTTTCAGCTCATATTGCACATGATTGTTATGTTGGAAATAATGTAATTCTAGCCAATAATGTGCCATTAGGAGGTCATGCACATATAGGTGATAATGCTATTATTGGAGGCAATTCAGCTGTTCAGCAATTTACTAGAGTAGGAAAATCAGCAATGATAGGAGGAATGTGTGGTGTAGTTAGAGATATAATACCATATGGTATAGCACATGGAAACAGAAGTGTATTACAAGGATTGAATTTGATAGGTTTAAGAAGACAAAATATACCTAATAAAGAAATAAAGATTTTAAGCGATGCTTATAAAGAAATATTTAAAAATGAAAATTTAACAGAGAATTTAATTAATTTAGCAAAAGATTTAAAAAATAATCAATTAGTTGCAGAAGTCATAGGATTTTTAGAAGAGGA
>CACNRP010000042.1 GCA_902622955.1 uncultured Pelagibacteraceae bacterium | reverse complement strand
AACCTATTACTACTAATCCAACAGCTAAAGAAGAGTGTGCTAAAAGACCGAGTAAAGCATCTCCTGGTAAATTAGTTTTTTTTTGTAACTGAATTAATATTAAGGCAACTGCAGATGAAATTAAAAATACAGATAATGCAATATTAATTTCAAATGAGTACGCTATTGTTACTCCTAATAAAGCTGAATGCGATAATGTATCACCAAAATAAGATAACCTTCTCCACACAACAAAACAACCAAGTGGTCCTGTTACTAAAGCAATACCTAGACCTGCAATTAACGCTCTTATAAAAAAATCATCAAACATATTAATTCTTCTTTATTTCACCTTTGTCTGAATGAACGTGATCATGTTTGTGCTCATATACGGAAAGAATTTGAGATGCTTGTTCACCAAATAAAGATTTATATTCATTGTTTTTAGCAACATCCATCGGAGTACCTGAACAACATACATGACCATTTAAACAAACAACATGATCTGTTGCGGTCATGACTGTATGTAAATCATGAGATATTAGTAAAATTCCACAATTTAGCGTGTCAGAGATTCTTTTAATTAATTCATATAAAGCAATCTCACCAGTGTAATCTACACCTTGAACTGGTTCATCAAGAACCAATAGTTCTGGTTTTTTGGAAATTGCCCTTGCAATTAAAACTCTTTGAAATTCACCGCCTGACAAATTTCCTAAGTTTTTATTCTTAAGGTTTATAACTCCAGTCAAGTTAAGAGCTTCATCTATTGCTTCATCTTTAATATTTTCTGTTAAAAGCATAAAATCATGAACTCTAAGTGGTAGTGTCCAATCAATTGATATTTTTTGAGGGACATAACCAACCTTGTTTGTATATTTCTCAACACTTCCTTCTATATTTTTGTAAATTCCTAATGCAATTTTTGCTGTTGTACTTTTTCCAGAACCATTAGGTCCAATAAGTGTAACAATCTTTCCTTTATTTACAGTTAAAGAAACACCTTCTACTAACCATTTATCATTTTGTTTAAAACCAGCGTTATTTAATTTTACTAATGTACTATTTTCTGAGCTCATAAATTGCTTGACTTATAAATGTTATATTATTACATACTGTTATATTATAACAACCAATTAAATTACTTATTATGAAAAATATTAAAAAAATACCTCTTATATTCTCAATATTATCAATTTTAACATTCTTTACACCAGCAAATGCAGAAATAAAAGTAGTTGCTTCTATTAAACCAATTCATTCACTAGCCAGTTATTTAATGGACGGTATTGCTAAACCTGATCTAATAGTTGATGGATATGCATCTCCACACGGATTTGCTATGAAACCGTCACACGCAAAAATGCTTCAAAATGCTGACCTAATATTTTGGGTAGGTGAAGATTTAGAAAATTTTTTAGAAAAACCACTAAGCTCAATTGCAAAAAAAGCAGAAAAAATTGAATTAATGGATACTAAAGGATTACAGGTATTAAAATTTAGAGAAAGAAATATTTTTGACGAACATGATCATGACGATCACGGGCATGACGATCATGGTAAAAAAGAAGACGATCACGACGATCATGGACATGATGACCACGGTAAAAAGGAAGATGATCACGACCATGACGATCATGGTAAAAAAGAAGATGATCATGATGACCATGGACATGACGATCATGGTAAAAAAGAAGATGATCATGATGATCATGGACATGACGATCATGATGGACATGCACATGGTGAATTTGATCCACACATTTGGCTAGACCCAATTAACGCAAAGGCTATGTTAAATGAAATGGCAGAGCATTTAATTGAAAATGATCCAAAAAATGAAGCTAAATACAAAAGTAATTTAGCTAATGCTTTAAAAGAAATCGATAAACTTACAATTGATGTAATGACAGATTTAAGTAACAGCGTTTCTTCAATTGTATTCCATGATGCTTATCAATATTTTGAGGAAAGATTTAATGTTAAAGTATTAGGTGCATTTACTGTTAATACAGATGTAATGCCTGGAGCTGAACAACTTGCTGAAATTAGAGAAATTATCGAGCATGATAAAGTTGCTTGTGTATTCTCAGAACCTCAGTTTAATCCTGATATTATAAATGCAGTTGCAAAAGATATGAAGATTAAAACTGGTGTTCTAGATCCATTAGGCGCAACATTAGACCCAGGTAAAGATCTATATTTCAATTTAATTAGAAATATGTCCGCATCTTTCAAAGGCTGCTAATTTAAAGGAATAAAAATTAAGATTTTAGTTTCCTCTATAATTGTAATAAATTTGTAACATAAATTACATATAGAGGAGACTATGTTTATTAAAAAATATCTAAAATGGATTAGTACAGCTCTTGTTTTAACAGGAATATTGTTAA
>CACNRP010000041.1 GCA_902622955.1 uncultured Pelagibacteraceae bacterium | reverse complement strand
TATTTTAACAATTTTATTTTTTATAATTTTTAAAATTCTTGGGCCCAGTTTATCGTCTAGATTAAGCGGAAAAATTTTTGAAAAAGTTGGACCGTTTTTTAGGTCAAAAAGAATTATACACTCAAACATTAAAAAAGCTTATCCAAACATAGAAATGAAACAAATTACAAATATTGCTAACTTAATGTGGAATAACTATGGAAGAGTTTTTGCAGAGTTTATGTTTATGAAAGAATTTAGATCTGGAAAACTTTCTCAAAATGTAGAAATAGTTGGTCAGAATATACTTGAAAATATTAAATCTACTAACAAGCAAGTTATCTTTATTTCTGGACACTTCAGTAACTTTGAACTAATGGCGATGCATTTAGAGAAATCAGGAATAAATTTATGTGCAATTTACAGGCCATTAAATAATATTTTTTTAAATAAGTTTATGGAAAGAATTAGAAAAAAACATATTTGTGAAAATCAGATTAAGAAAGGTATTGGAGGATTAAAAAAATTAATATCTTTTAAAAATAAAAATTTATCTACAGCTTTAATGATTGATCAAAGAGTCTCGGAAGGAATTTTATCAAATTTTTTTAATGAAAAAGCATTAACAACCACAATACCTGCACAATTGGTTAAAAAATTTAATATTCCAATTGTTCCTATATTTATTGAAAGAACAGATGGTTTAAAATTTAAAATTTATATTAATGAACCAGTTTTCTTTTCAAAAGAAACTTCAATCAAAACCATCACAGATGAGCTTAATAAAATTCTAGAAAAAATGGTAAAAAAAAAACCAGATCAATGGATTTGGTCACATAATCGGTGGAAATAAATATTATTATTCTTTTTGCATTTCTCTTTTTTCAGAAGCTTCTTTGTAAGAAAAATATGGCTCTTGTAGTTCTACATTCCAATAAGTTAAATCGTCTAAATTAATTTTTTTTCCTGAGACAGCGCACTCAACATAGTCTCCTTGCTCAACTATTTGAAAATTATTTGGTAAATATTTTATTTTTGCTAATTTTTTTGTCATATTTAGTTTATACAGTTTTATATGAAAGTTGGAATAATAGGAAGTGGTGGAAGAGAGCATGCAATATGTCAAAGTTTAAAGAATTCCAATAAAATCAATAAAATATTTTGTTTTCCTGGAAATGCTGGAACTCAACAAATTGCAGAAAACGTTAAAATTAATCTTGAGAAATTTGAAAATTTAAAAAACTTTATTTTTGAAAATAAAATCGAATTAATAATTATAGGCCCAGAGAAACCGTTGGTTGATGGTTTGGTAGATTATTTAGAAAAATTTCAAATAAAAGTCTTTGGACCAAATAAATTTTCCTCACAACTTGAAGGGTCAAAAATTTTTACGAAACAACTTTGTAAAAAATATAAAATTCCAACAGCTAAGTTTGGAATTTTTGAAGATAATAATAAGGCAAAAAATTTTGTAAATAACTCCAATTTTCCAATAGTAGTAAAAGCAGATAATCTAGCTTCAGGAAAAGGTGTTTATATTTGTCACGGTCAAGAAGAAGCAGAAACAGCAATAGATGAAATTTTTAATGGTAAGTTTGGCAAAACTCAAAATATTTTAATTGAAGAATTTTTAAAAGGTGAAGAAATGAGTTTTTTTACTGTGCATGATGGTAACTCATTTAAAACATTTGGAACAGCACAAGATCATAAAAGAGTTTTGGAAGGTGATAAAGGAAAAAATACTGGAGGCATGGGTGCCTACTCACCCTCTAGATTAATTAATAATGAACTAGAAAAAAAAATTATTAATAAAATAATTAATCCTACTTTAAAAGGTTTGTCGGAAATGGGATCTGAGTATAAGGGTTTTTTATACACAGGTTTAATGATTGTAGAAAATGAGCCTTATTTAATTGAATATAACGTTAGGATGGGTGATCCAGAATGTCAAACTATACTCCCTAGATTAAAAACAGATCTTATTGATATATTTTTAGCTTGTTGTGAAAAAGAGCTAAAAAAAATTAGTATCGAATGGAAAAATAAAAAAAGTCTATGTATCGTTTTATGCTCAAACGGTTATCCTGATACATATAAAAAAAATATTGAAATAGATAACTTAAATAGTATCAAACTTAATTTTAATAACTTTATTTTTCATGCAGGAACTATAAAGAAAAATGACAAAATATTAGCAGTTGGAGGAAGGGTTTTAAACTTCGTTAGTCTTTCAGATGATTTCAAACTAGCTAAAAAAAATGTAGAGGAAAACTTAGTAAATTTAAATTGGACTGGTGGTTTTTTTAGGAGAGATATAGGTTATAAGGTTATTAAATAATGAGAATAATATCTGGCTCTTTTAAAGGAAAAAAAATTTTAGAGCCAAAAGATAAACAGACACGACCTCTAAAGGATCTGACAAAAGAGTCTATTTTTAATGTTATTACCCACTCAAATAAATTTAAAATTGATTTTAATAATTCTTCTATTTTAGATTTATTTTCTGGAGTAGGATCTTT
>CACNRP010000040.1 GCA_902622955.1 uncultured Pelagibacteraceae bacterium | reverse complement strand
TATTTATTATATTAACAACTTTTATTACACCCCTATGTATTATTTCCGTAAATAATTCTGTTAAAAAAAGATTAAGAGATTTTTTAATTGCAATATTGATTATGGAAAGTTTTATGATTGGTGTTTTTTCTGCACTTGATTTAGTTGTATTTTATTTATTTTTTGAAGCTGGACTTATTCCAATGTTTTTAATTATTGGAATTTGGGGAGGTGAAAGAAGAGTTTATTCAGCATTTAAATTCTTTTTATACACACTCTTAGGCTCTGTATTAATGCTAGTAGCAATAATTTCAATTTATTGGATTACAGGAACGACTGATGTGGTTCAACTTTATGAAATTGGCATCGATGTCAAATATCAAAATCTTTTATGGCTAGCATTTTTTAGTTCATTTGCTGTTAAAACACCTATGTGGCCAGTACACACCTGGTTACCTGATGCTCACGTTGAGGCACCTACAGCAGGATCAGTATTACTAGCTGCAATATTGTTGAAGATGGCTGGTTATGGGTTCATAAGATTTTCATTAGGTCTTTTTCCAGTAGCATCAGAGATATTTACTCCTATGATTTATGTTTTGAGTGTAATAGCAATTATATTCACTTCACTAATAGCCTTAATGCAAGAAGACATGAAAAAGCTAATTGCTTATTCATCTGTTGCTCATATGGGGTTTGTAACATTAGGTATTTTCACTCTAAAACAACAGGGAATTGAGGGCAGTATAATTCAAATGATTAGTCATGGATTGGTTTCGGCAGCGTTGTTTTTAACAGTAGGAGTAGTTTATGATCGAATGCATTCTAGATTAATAAGTACCTATGGTGGATTGGTTTCAGTAATTCCAAAATATTCAATTTTATTCATGGTTTTTGCTTTAGCATCACTAGGTTTGCCAGGGACAAGTGGCTTTATTGGGGAATTTTTAATATTAATGGGTGCTTTTAAAGATAATTTTTTAGTAGCAGTTATTGCCAGTCTCGGAGTGATTTTAGGCGCTGCATATATGTTATGGCTTTATAAAAGAGTAGTTTTTGGAAAACTTATAAATGAAGATCTTAAAAAGATTGTTGATTTAAACAGATCCGAATATTTCATTTTAAGTTGTTTAGCAGCTCCAATTTTGTTTTATGGTTTTTATCCAGACCCGTTAATTAACACTATAGAAGTTTCAGTAACAGATTTAATTAATATGCATGAAACAAATTTAGCTAGTAAATAATATGGAAAATTTAAATTTAATATTACCAGAAATTTTTATTTCACTTTCAATTATGTTTTTGCTTACTTTAGGTGTATTTAAAAAAGATAGCTCAAAAATTACTTTCAACTTATCCTTATTTGTAATTTTAATTACAGGAATAATAACAATTAATGAAACTTTCTCTGTAACAAGAGAAACACTATTTAACGAGAGTATTATAATTGATCATATGTCCTCTCTAATGAAAATTATAACTTTAATTGGAGGTTTTCTAGTATTAGTTATTTCATCATCATATTTAAAAATATTCAAAATATACAACATAGAATATCCAATTCTTATCTTAAGCTCTATTCTTGGTATGATGATTATGATTAGCTCAAATGATTTAATCGTTTTTTATATGGGATTAGAATTACAGTCGTTAGCTCTTTACGTTTTAGCTACTTATAATAGAGATCAATTAAAATCATCTGAGGCTGGTTTAAAATATTTTGTTTTAAGTGCATTATCATCAGGGTTATTGTTATATGGATGTTCTTTGATTTATGGTTTTTCTGGTTCAACCAATTTTGATATAATATCAAATCAACTCAATTCAAACGAGTATGTTTTAACATTTGGTATTGTGTTTATTTTAGTTGGTTTAGCTTTTAAAATTTCTGCAGTCCCATTTCATATGTGGGCACCTGATGTTTATGAAGGATCACCAACAACTGTAACTTTATTTTTTACTATAGTGCCAAAGGTAGCGGCTTTGACTGTATTTATTAGATTTTTATACGTGCCTTTTTTAAATTTAATAGATCAATGGCAAATGATACTAATTTTCTTATCAATAGCCTCTATGGTTTTTGGAGCAGTTGCTGCTATAGGTCAAACTAACATTAAAAGACTAATAGCCTATAGTTCTATTGGACATATTGGTTATACACTAGCTGGACTAGCTACGACATCAAATGAGGGAATTCAAAGTTCAATAACATACATATCTATATATGTAGTTATGAATTTAGCACTTTTCTCTTGCTTATTAATGTTAAAAAGAAAAGATCAATATTATGAGGATATTGATGACCTCTCTGGGTTATCAAAAAATCATCCTTTATTATCTTTATGTTTGTTGCTAATTTTATTTTCTTTAGCAGGAATACCACCTCTAGCAGGTTTTTTTGCAAAATTTTATGTTTTTAAAGCCGTATTAGAACAATCAATGTATTTCTTAGCTATTGTTGGATTATTATCAACTGTAGTTGCAGCTTTTTATTACTTAAGAATTATAAAAATAATTTATTTTGATAAAGAAAAGGATAAATATGATAC
>CACNRP010000039.1 GCA_902622955.1 uncultured Pelagibacteraceae bacterium | reverse complement strand
TGGTGACAAGGTCTCAATAATAGAAAGTAAACCATTTTCAAAAAACAAAAAATTTCAAGTTATGGAGAGTATAAAGTAATGATTGGTGTTCAAACAGAATTACAAGTTGCTGACAATACTGGTGCAAAAAGAATTGAGTGTATTAAAGTTTTAGGTGGATCAAAAAGAAGATATGCAAGTATTGGTGATACTATTGTTATCGCTGTAAAGGAAGCGATACCAAAAGGAAAAGTTAAAAAAGGATCAGTTCATAAAGCTGTAGTTGTAAGAGTTAAAAAAGGAATACACAGAAACGATGGTTCTAAAGTGAGATTTGACAATAATGCAGCTGTATTAGTTGATGATAAAGGAGAACCAGTAGGAACAAGAATTTTTGGTCCAGTTACAAGAGAATTAAGAAGTAGAGGTCAAATGAAAATTATTTCTTTGGCACCAGAGGTTTTATAATGATTAAAAAAGGTTTGAAAGTAAGAGTTTTAACTGGAAAAGATAAAAAAAAAGAAGGTGAAGTTATTGAAATTGATAGAGCTAATAATAGAGCAAAGGTTAAAGAAATAAACATGGTTAAAAAGCACATTAAAACAACTAAAGAGAAAAAAGGGGGAATTTTTCCAAAAGAAAGCTTTATTCATATTTCTAACTTGAAACTAATTGATGAAAAAGTGGCAAAGAAAAAAGAGGCTAAGAAATAATGACACCAAGATTAAAAGAAATATTCAATAAAGAAATTCAGCCAGCATTAAAAGATCAATTTGGTTTTAAAAATATTTATATGGCTCCAAGAGTTGAGAAAGTTGTTTTAAACATGGGTCTTGGTTTAGATGCTACAGACTCAAAGATTTTAAAATCATGCGAAGAGGATATGGCTAAAATTACTGGACAAAAACCAGTCACAACAAAATTTAAAAAATCAGTTGCGAATTTTAAAACAAGAAAAGGATCAAATGCTGGTTTAAAAGTAACGCTAAGAAAAAATAGAATGTATGAATTCCTAGATAGATTAGTAAATATTGCATTACCAAGAATTAAAGATTTTAGAGGTTTATCACCAAAAGGATTTGATAAATTTGGTAATTATACGTTTGGTATTAAAGAGCATATAATTTTTCCAGAAGTAAGCTTTGATAGAGCAGACAAAGTTAGAGGTTTAGATATAGTAATAGTCATTAAAGCAATAAATAAAGAGCATAGTTTTGCATTACTGGAAAAAATGAATTTTCCATTTATTAAAAAAGGAGATAATTAAACATGGCAAAGTTAAGTGCTGTTAATAAAAATAAAAAAAGAATTAAGCTTTCAGACAGGCTTTATAAGAAAAGACAAGCATTAAAGAAGATTGTAATGGACAAAAAAATTCCATTAGAAGATAGATTTAAAGCGCAACAAAAATTGTCAAAATTACCAAGAAACTCAGCTAAAACGAGAGTTATGAATAGATGTGAGATTACTGGAAGACCTCACGGTGTTTACAGAAAATTAAAAATTTCAAGAATTGCATTAAGACAATTAGGATTACAAGGAAAGATACCTGGCTTAGTTAAATCTAGCTGGTAGAAAGGAAAATTATGAGTTTAAGTGACCCAATAGGAGATATGATTGCAAGAGTGAAGAACGCTCAAGCTAGAAATCATA
This sequence comes from uncultured Pelagibacteraceae bacterium, assembly GCA_902622955.1. Taxonomy (GTDB): domain Bacteria; phylum Pseudomonadota; class Alphaproteobacteria; order Pelagibacterales; family Pelagibacteraceae; genus Pelagibacter. Next base: position 937 of record CACNRP010000039.1, on the reverse strand, counting down.
AAAAAGTAGAATTACCTTCATCTAATTTTAAAACAAAAATTGCAGATATACTTAAAAATGAAGGTTTTATAAAAGATTTTAAAGTAAGTTCTGAAGAAAAAAAACCAATACTATCCTTAGAACTTAAATACCATTCAGGCAATCCAGTAATTAGTGCTTTTGAAAGAGTATCAAAACCTGGGAGAAGAATTTTTTCATCTGCCGATAGCTTACCTAAAATAAATAATGGTTTAGGAATTGCTATTGTTTCAACTCCAAAAGGAGTAATGACTGATATAGATGCTAGAAAACAAAAAGTTGGTGGCGAAATAATTTGTAAGGTATTTTAATGTCTAAAATAGGTAAAATAAACATATCGATCCCTGAAAAAGTAAAAGTTGCTTTAGCTGGTAATATTATAAATATTGAAGGACCCTTAGGTAAAAAATCAATCAATGTTGATCTAGATATGTTTAATTTAGACATAATTGAAGGAAAAGAAATTTCTATTAAACCAAAAAAAGTAGATCAAAATTCAAAAAGACTTTGGGGAATGAATAGAAGTTTAATCAATAATGCTGTTATTGGATCTAGCACAGGATATGAAAAAACTCTAGAATTAGTTGGTGTTGGTTATAGAGCAGCCTTAAAAGGAAATCAGTTAAATCTACAGTTGGGTTATAGCCATGATATCAATTTTGATATACCAGAAGGTATTAAAATTGCCGTTGAAAAACAAACAACATTAAAAATCACAGGATCTGATAAGCAGCTAGTTGGAGAAGTTGCGTCTAAAATTAAAACATTAAGAAAGATCGAACCTTATAAAGGGAAAGGTGTTCGAGAAAAAGGGCAGTATGTTCTTAAAAAAGAGGGTAAGAAAAAGTAATGAAATTAAACACTAGTATAAGAAAAAGATTTAGAGTTAGCAATAAAGTTAAAAAAGTTGCTTCAAAAG
>CACNRP010000038.1 GCA_902622955.1 uncultured Pelagibacteraceae bacterium | reverse complement strand
CAACCAACATAAGAAATATTTTTTGATTTTTCTGAGATTATTAAGTAAACGTATGCCATAAATGGCGGTCCCTAGGGGAATCGAACCCCTCTTTCGAGGATGAAAACCACGTGTCCTAACCGATAGACGAAGGGACCAAGAAATCGCTTTTTATTGTAAAATATGTGATTAATCAAGATAATCATCATATTTTTTGTTTCAATTTTATTACTTTTTTTATACCTGAATCTTTATGAGTAACAAGTGTTTCAGAAGTGAATTCAGATCCATCAATATAGATACCAGAAACTAAATCACCAGGTGTAATGCCTGTGGCACAAAAAATTGAATCACCAGTAACAATTTCATTAAGTTCATATTTTTTTGTTAAATCATTTATACCCATTTGTTTAGCTCTTTTCTTTTCTGTCTCTGACTCAAATAAAAATCTACCTTGAAAACTGCATTCAAATGCGTCTAAAGCTGTGGCAGCCAAAACACCCTCAGGTCCACCGCCAATACCCAAAAAAATATCAACATTATATTTATCTTCTGTTACCAATAATGCTCCTGAAACATCTCCATCACTTATAAATTTTATATTCACATTTAGTTTTTTTAGTTCTTCTATAATTTTATTATGTCTTGGCCTGTCTAAAATACAGGCAGTTAGATTTTCTGGTTTCTTATCAAGATATTCACTGAGATTATAAATATTCTTTTTAATAGAATAGTCTAAATCAACAACATTTTTTTCTTTTGCTTTGGATGAAATTTTTTCCATATAAGTTTCAGGTGCTTTAAATAATTTGTTTTTTTCAGCTATAGCTATAACAGATAAGGCTCCAGGAAGATTATTGGCTGCAAAATTAGTACCTTCCAAGGGATCAACTGCTATATCAAATTCTGGACCCTCATTTGTACCAAGTTTCTCCCCTATAAATAACATTGGAGCTTCATCTAATTCACCCTCCCCTATAACTATCTGTCCTTTCATGTTTATATTATTCAGTTGTTTACGCATTGAGTCAACAGCAGCTTTATCTGCAGAATTTTTATCTTTTTTTCCAACTAAGTAGAAAGACGCTAAAGCAGCTTTTGTAGTTATGTTAATAAATTGTTCTACAAATTTTTTATCAATAGTCATTAAGCTTTTTCATCTACTAAATCGTTTTGATTAATTTTTGACTCAAATTCCCTCAAACGTTTATAAACACTTGCAAGTTCTATAATTGTTGGCCAGGCTTTTAATATATATTGCATTGATCCTTCTACTCTACCAAAAGCTCTAATTATTTGTTGCATAACACCTAATGTAACAGCTCCAGCAACTATTGCTGGTGCTAAAAATACATATGCAGATAAAACATTCGCCTGCAAATAAGCAATCCTACCAATATTAAAATACAAATATCTTATATAGCTTAGAAAATGAATGCTTCTGACGTCATCAAATAATTCTTCAATAGTTTTTGGCCGTACAGTTCCATCGTCTTCTGCAATTACAAGTATTTTTCTATAAGCTGCCTCCTTTTTTTGCAAATCATATTCAACTCCAACTAATCTTAAAATTAAACCAAGTAATATTAAAAAAATTGTTCCTCCAACCGACCATATTAATGCACCAACAATTAATCCATAATCCCAATCACCAAAAAAGAAAATTGGTATACCAACGCTTAAACCAAAAAGTATTGGCATAAATTCTACTAAAATCATTACAGCTTCAATTAAACTGGTGCCAAGGGACTCCATTATTCTTGAAAATTTAATAGTATCTTCCTGAACTCTTTGAGAGGCTCCCTCTATTTTTCGCGCTTTATCGTAAACGCTATGATACCATTCTACCATAGCTGTTCTCCATCGAAATAAATAGTGTGAAGTGAAGAAACTTACTACAACAGCTACACCAACATACATAGCTGCTAATATAATAAAAGATAATAAACTTGCCCAATATTCCTCTATCGTAATAGAGTTGGGAGCTCCCAAAGCTTTTTGAATCATGTCATAAAATTCACCGAACCACTCATTAATTTTAACATCTATTTTTACCTGTATCCAAAGTGATGAGAGAATAATAGCTGAGCCAATCCATGACCAAAGAAACCAATTCTTTTGTGTAAAAAATCTAAACATTAATTATTTTAGAAAATTATCTGCGTAAGATTTCTTAACAGTTTTTCTTTTTCTAGGTTCAATTAATTCAAAATCAATTTTCTTTTTATTTGCATAATTTATAGCTGACTCTTTAGATGAAAATTCTAATTTTAACTCTGAGAAAGTATCAGACGAACTTTCCCAGCCCATTAAAGGGTTTTTTGTTGGATCTTTGGTTTTGAATTCTAAAATCCATTTGTTGTTTTTTGCTAATCCTGATTGCATTGGATTTTTATTAGGTATGTAAATAATTGCTTTTTTCATAATTGATGGTCGGAGTGGCAGGATTCGAACCTGCGACCCTCTGGTCCCAAACCAGATGCGCTACCAGGCTGCGCTACACTCCGATCCGAGTACTAATACAGCAGTTATTGATAATTTCAATGTATAAAGAAGGCAAAATTAAAAGAAATTTGATTAAAATCTGGTATATAACGAGGCATGATTATTACTTGTCCAAATTGTAACAAGCAATTCAAAATTGA
>CACNRP010000037.1 GCA_902622955.1 uncultured Pelagibacteraceae bacterium | reverse complement strand
TGAATTTTTAAAAATACGATTTAACAGTCAGTCTGAAGTAAAAGTGAACGATTATATTATTGATCTAAATTCTAGAGAAATGCTTAAAAATAATACCAAGCTTAAGTTGACTGAAAAAGAAATTAATACAATTACCTATTTATCTAAATCAAACAAACCAGTAAGTATTGATGAATTACAGAAAAAGGTTTGGAGTTATCAATCTGATATTGAAACTCATACTGTTGAAACTCATATTTATAGATTAAGAAAAAAAATTTTGAGCAAATTTAATGATAATGATCTTATTATCAGTGAAAAAGATGGCTACAAAATCAAATAAGAAAAACCCAATGGCTAAAGACTTATTTACTAAAAAGTATAAACCAAAAATAGTTAGACCTAAAAAGGGCAAAGGAAGCTTTAAGAGGAAGAAAAGTTAAGTTTAAAGCCTTGCTCCGATTTGTTGTATTACTTTAGATGACATTTCAGTACCTTTTTTTAAACACTCTTTAGTGGACATTTTGTTAATATAACCATGTAAAAATCCAGCAGCGAATAGATCACCTGCTCCTGTGAGGTCAACAATTTTAAGATTTTTTTGTATTTCAGTTTCAATAACTTCATTACCATTAATTGCAACTGCACCTTTTTCACCTCGGGTTACAACTATTAATTTATTAAGTTGTTTTGAAAAATTTATAACTTCATTAAAATTTTTTGCTTCAATTAAAGAAGTAATTTCTTGTTCATTAGCAAAAGTTATATCAAGTTTATTTTTAACTAAGTTTAAAAAATGAGGTTTGTGTCTATCCACGCAAAATAGATCAGAGAGTGACATAGCAACTTTGTTTGCATTATCTATAGCTTTATCAAACGCTTTTTTCGGTTCTCCTTCATCCCATAAGTAACCTTCCAAGAATATTATCTCGCTCTTTTTAATCGCATCTGAACTAACATCGTTCTCGTTGATTTTTCCTGCTGTTCCTAGAAAAGTACACATTGTTCTTTCTGAGTCTGGTGTTACCAATATTAAACACGTTCCAGTTGGTAATTCCTCTTTTTTTTTAGAATAAAAGTATTCTACATTTTCTTCTCTCAATCCATCTTCATAGTTACTACCAAATTCATCATCAGAAACTTTACCTATGAAACCAACTTTATTACCAAGTTGAGATACACCAACAATAGAATTCGCAACAGACCCTCCAGAGACAGTTTTTTCAATTTTAAGACTCTTTAATAAATTTTTGAACTCATTTTCGTCAAAAAATAATTTCATTGTGCTTTTTGTAAGATTATTTTTTTCAATAAAATTATCATCTACTTTGCAGATTACGTCGACTATTGCATTTCCTATTCCTAAAATTTTCATATTAAGCTTTTTTGGTAATAACAGGTTTTTTTCTATTTGGGTAGCAAGTAGTGCATATTTTACAGCTTAAACCATAACAATCTCTTGCCTTACAATATTCTCTTCCATAAAAAATTATTTGTAAGTGAAGTTTAGACCAAGTTTTTTTAGGAAATATTCTTTTTAAATCTTTCTCAGTTTGAATAACATTTTTTCCATTTGATAAGCCCCATCTTTGTGCAAGCCTATGAATATGAGTATCAACGGCAAAAGCTGGATATCCAAAACCTTGGGACATTACTACGCTTGCTGTTTTGTGTCCTACGCCAGGTAATTTTTCAAGTTCTTCAAAGGTTTTAGGAACTTTACCATTATGTTTTTCCATCACTTGTTTTGACATTAAGTAAATGCTTTTAGCTTTTATTCTAAAAATTCCAATTTTCTTAATTAATTTTTCAATTTTTTTTCTACCTAATTTTACAAAATGTTCTGGTTTATAATATTTTGGATATATATCTTTTGTTACATTGTTAACATTCACATCAGTACATTGTGCAGAAAGCAGAACAGAAATTAATAATGTAAAAGTATTTTTACTTTTTAAGGGAACAGGCGCTTTTGGATAAATTTTATTTAGAGTTTTAATGATTACTTTTGCTTTTTGTTTTTCATTCATTATGAAAAGTTAAGCAAATCTCTCATAGAATATAAACCTGGTTTTTTTTTCATCAACCATTTTGAAGCAGTCAAAGCACCGTCTGAGTAAAGTGCTCTATCAAAAGCTTCGTGGTTTAAACTAATTATTTCTTTTCCACTTGAGAATTTTACCTCATGTTCACCAATAATTTCGCCTTTTCTAATTGAGTTGAAATTAATTTTTTTTCCATAAGGAAAAGATTTTTTATTTAAAAATTTTTTACCAATTAGGTTATACAAATTTTTATTTTTTCCATCTGCAATTCCTTTACCTAACATTAAAGCAGTACCAGATGGATAGTCTTTTTTATGTTTGTGATGTACTTCAAATATTTTGCTTAAGTATTCATCATTTAGTGACTTTGATGCAATCTCAGTTAAATACATTAATAAATTTACACCCAAGCTCATATTACCAGCTTTTAAAATAGGTATCTTTTTTGAATATTTTTTAATTTGATTTTCTTGGCTCCTAGTAAACCCAGTCGTACCAATCACTACTTTTTTCTTTAGTTTTGATGCTATTTTTAGTATTTCGAGTGTGCAATTTGGTATTGTGAAATCAACAATTACATCAGTTTTTTTAAAGGCTTTTTCTGAATTTAGTTCAG
>CACNRP010000036.1 GCA_902622955.1 uncultured Pelagibacteraceae bacterium | reverse complement strand
AGAACAATAATAAATAAACCTAAATAAGTCCAGTTATCAGGCAATTCATGAAAGAAATAGTAACTAATAAGGATATTTGTAATTATCTCTGTATAGCCCAAAGGAGCTAATTTAGATGCATCAGCGTATTTTAGAGATAATATGAGAAAAAGATGCGTTACAGAGGCTATGAGGCCGATTAAAGCCATTAAAATCCATTGATTTGATGTAGGATTAATCCAGATAGAAGGCACAAATAAGCTTAATATTATAGTTCCTATCAAACCTGATAATAAAAGTGTTAAGAGTGGATTATCTGAGCTACTCAATTTCCTAGTAATTATAAGATAAAAACCATAACAAATACCACAACCTAAAGCGGCCATTGTTGCAAAATTAAGCTCGATAAAACCCGGTCTTATTACTATCATTGTTCCAATAAATCCTAACAATACAGCTGTCCACCTTTTCACCCCTACTTTTTCATTTAAAAATAATGGGGATAAAGCTGTAACACAAATTGGAGCAACAAAAGCTAGTGTCAATGCTTTAGGAAGAGATATTTCTGATATTGCATAAAAGAATAAATAAGTGGAAGTAACAAAAATTAATCCTCTAATTAATTGTAGGGCAGGTTTTTTTGTCCATACAAATGATTGCCTATAAAAGATAATCATTAAAGACAATGTAAAAACGACAGTAAAAAAATACCTGGCCCATGTAATTTGAAGAACATCCATTGAAGAACTTAAATACTTAGCAAATGCATCCATTACTGGTACAATCATCCAAGCAGACGCATTCAAAATTATAGCCTTCATAAAAGAAAGGTATCTCTTAATAGAAGTATTTTAAAGCAAAGAATAAGGTAATTGGGATAGTAAATAATGACATGATTGTAGATACTACAATTGTACTAGAAATATTATCTACAATTTCTTTAGGAGAGTACATATGAGCAATCAAATAACACAAGATTGCACTAGGCATGCAAGATTGTATCAATAAAACACCCGCTGGTATTCCTGATAAATTAAAAAATTTAATAACAGCAAATCCAATAATAGGTCCAATTATTACTCTTCCAAAGGATGTTATTAATGCATCTTTAAAAGAAAATACTTTCATTTGTGTAAGAGCTACACCAAGAGACATTAAGATCATCACAATCATACCGTAAGCTAAAAGCATTACAGTATTTAATACAAATTGAGGAAACGGTATTTCAAAATATAAAAAGAGCACAGTTATTAAAATTGCATAAAAAGATGGACTTTTTAATATAGTTTTAAAATCAAAAGCGCGTTTTGCTAAAAATATATTTAGTGTAAAATGTAGTAAAACAATTAAAGAGGATATAGCTGCAGCAATACCCATACCTAATTCACCATAAGCAAATAAGCATATAGGTATGCCCATATTTCCAGTATTTGGTAAAATAAAAGTAGGTAATTCTCGAATATAGTCTTTTTTCATGAGTATTAGAAATATTAGCCCAACAACACCAAACAGACTTAATAAAACAATTGAATAACCAAAATACTCTTTAAATACGTCAAAAGTAACACCACCCGCTGTTATAGCAAAAATAACAAGAGCTGGTGTTCCAAAATTACCAGCATATGTTGTTATAAATGAAGTATCAAAATCTGGATTTTTTTTACCCAAATGATATCCAAGTCCAACTATTAGGAAGACTGGAAATAAAACTTCAAAAAGTTTTAAGTAAATTTCCATTAACTAAGCAATCTAATTAATGTTGGTGTTTTTAAAATATTTTTATTTTTTTTAAAAATAGACAAACAATTATGAATATTATTTTCAGTTGTTTTGTGAGTAATAATAACAATTGTTGCCTTATTGTTTATCTTATCAGGTGTCTGTATTAGCCTTTTAACTGAAATTCTGTATTTAGCTAAACGATTAGTTATTTCAGATAATACCCCAGGCTTATCTTTTACTTCAAACCTTAAATATAAAGAATTTATATAATTGTTTACATTATACGGTTTTAAAAATTTAAGCTTCGAAACACTAACACCAAAAGGTTTCTTTATATTCCCACGTAAAATAGATAATAAATCAGAAAGTAATGATGAAGACGTAGGTCCAGATCCAGCCCCCTCCCCTTGTAATACACTTTCACCAACAGGTTTTCCTTGAAGAATAACTGCATTCATTACACCATTTACATTACCAATATAAGATTTTTTACTAACTAAACACGGGTGAACAGTTTCAAAGAGTTGATTATTTTTTAACTCAGTTATGCCAAGAAGCTTTATTCTTAAATCTAATTGGTTCGCAATTTTAATATCTTTTAATTCAATTTTTTCTATTCCTTCCATGAGACATTTATGTTTTGAAATTTTACTGCTAAAGGCTAACGCAGATAAAATTCTTACTTTTGCAAATGCATCAAAACCATTTAGGTCTAATTTAGGATTACCAGGTTCGGCATAACCTAGCATCTGTGCTTTTTTTAAAACATCTACAAAATTTTCATCTGAATTTTCCATTTCGGATAAAATGTAATTTGAAGTACCATTCAAAATTCCATAAACTTTTGATATTTTATTTGTAGCCAATCCTTCTTTAATAGATCTTAATATTGGGATACCACCAGCAACAGATGCTTCAAATTCCAAATTAACTTTATTTTTTTCTGCGAGTTTTGCTAACTCATTACCAT
>CACNRP010000035.1 GCA_902622955.1 uncultured Pelagibacteraceae bacterium | reverse complement strand
TAGGTGTTCTAACAATTTTATCTGGAGTAAAAATGCTTTATGCGTCTCTACACCAGATAAATTCCATTTTAATAATACTTTCAACTTTGTATTTTCTTTATATTGTGGAACATAAAAAAACTAATTACTAGTTCACGTTTTAGACACTAAAACCACAAATTAGCTAACAGCTTTTAAATTACCCTTCGAAGATTTATTCAATGCTTGATCTAGATCCTCAATAATATCATCAATGTGTTCAATGCCGATACAAAGTCTTACATAGCTTTGAGTAACACCTGATGCAGCTAGCTCTTTCTCATTTAATTGACTATGAGTTGTACTTGCTGGATGAATTGCTAAACTTCTAGCATCACCAATATTAGCAACGTGATAGAACATCTTTAAAGACTCGATAAATTTTTTACCAGCTTCAATACCACCTTTAAGTTCGATACCAACCATTGGTCCATTTCCACCTTGAAGATATTTTTTTGCTCTATCAGCTATAGGTTTATCATGTTCAGTAGAATAAATAACTTTTGTAACTTCTTTATGCTTTTTAAGAAAATCAACTACATATTCAGCATTAGCACAATGTTGTCTCATTCTTAAAGCAACTGTTTCAAGCCCTTGAATTATTGCAAAAGCATTATCTGGAGCCAGAGCTGATCCTAAATCTCTTAATAAACAAACTCTTGCCCTAACTGCAAATGGTACATTGGCACCAGTTAGTTCTGGTACAGCTTTTCCCCAGATAACACCACCATAACTTGCATCTGGTTTGTTAAACAATGGTTGTCTCTTAGGATCTGCAGTCCAATCAAAGTTACCACTGTCAACGATACTTCCAGCTACTGCTGTCCCATGACCACCTATGTATTTTGTAAGTGAGTGAATTACTACTGCAGCTCCGTGTTCAATCGGTTTACATATTACTGGTGCAGCTGTGTTATCCATGATTAATGGTATATTATATTTTCTTCCAATGTCTGAAACTTCCTTTATTGGAAACACCCTTAAATATGGATTTGGTAGGGTCTCACCGTAAAAAGCTCTAGTTTTATCATCTATTAACTTTTCAAAATTTTCAGGATTACTTGGATCTGCATATCTTATCTCTATCCCAAGTTTGCTAAGTGTATGTGTGAATAAAGATACTGTACCACCATAAAGATCAGTTGAACTTACTATATTATCACCAGCTTGGGCTACATTTAATACAGCAAACGTTGATGCAGTTTGACCTGAGGATACAGTTACACATGATAGACCTCCTTCAAGAGCGGCAACTCTTTTTTCCAGGACATCATTTGTTGGGTTCATTATACGAGTGTAGATGTTACCAAATTCTTTAAGAGCGAAAAGGTTAGCAGCGTGCTCTGTATTATTAAATTGGTACGATGTTGTTCTATAAATTGGAACAGCTACTGCGTTCGTCGCTGGATCACTCCTATAGTCACCACCATGTATGGCAATAGTTTCAGGGTTATTTCTTTTTTTAGTCATTTTACTCCTTTTTTAGTGCTTCAACATTATGTTAGGCGCACAATACAGTTCAAATGCCTACCGATTTATTAATTTTATGAAATTTCCTTTTTAGCAGTTATAAGCCCGCAATAGGATCAAATCGGCAACTAATTTCTAGCATATTAGCTACATATTTCAAGCTAAATATAAAATTGACTTTGTAATTATTAATAGTATTAATCCTCGCACAATGACAAAATTCACTAAAAAAGACCAATTAAACTCATCTTGGTATGAAATAGACGCGAAGAATGCAGTAGTTGGAAGATTAGCCACTGTTGTTTCCAACATCATAAGAGGCAAAAACAAAACTACATACACACCTCATATGGATGATGGTGACTTTGTTGTTGTTAAAAATATTGAACAAGCAAAATTCACTGGAAAAAAATTTCAAGATAAAAAATATTACAGACACACTGGTCATCCAGGTGGAATTAAAGTTACAACACCTGAGAAACTTCATGAAAAAAAACCTGGAGAAACTTTAAAAATGGCAGTTAAAAGAATGTTACCCGGGGGTGTATTGGGAAGAAAACAGTTAACAAAATTAAAAATTTATGCAGGAAATGAACATCCGCATTCAGCACAAAATCCAACTGTAATAGAGTTAGATAAATTAAATAGTAAAAATATAGCTAGAAACTAAGATGGAAAATACTCAATCAGCATCAAAATCTCCAAAATTAAAATTAGATTTTAAAGATAGTAAATACGCTACTGGTAGAAGAAAAACATCAATTGCAAAAGTTTGGTTAAAAAAAGGTTCTGGTAAAATTTACGTAAATGGTAAATTATTTAGTGATTATTTTGCAGATGAAACTCATAAAATGCAAATTACGAGACCTTTTGAAATTATAAATCAAGCAACAGACTACGATGTTAGATGCAGTGTAAAAGGAGGAGGACCTACAGGCCAAGCAGGGGCTATGGTTCACGGTATTTCAAAAGCTTTAGTGTTATTTGACGAAAATCTAAAATCAACCTTAAAAACAGAGAAACTTACTACCAGAGACTCAAGGGCAGTTGAAAGAAAAAAACCTGGTAGAAGAAAAGCTAGAAGAAGCTTCCAATTCTCTAAAAGATAATTTTTTTTTAATTTTTAACTGTTATAATAAAAAATGCCTAAGCTTAATGCATTAGTTGCTGGTTCAACTGGATATATTGGTGTTCAATT
>CACNRP010000034.1 GCA_902622955.1 uncultured Pelagibacteraceae bacterium | reverse complement strand
ATACTCATGAAAATAACTCATGCCCTCGTGGTGAAATTGGTAGACACAAAGGACTTAAAATCCTTGCCGCTTGCGGAGTGCCAGTTCGAGTCTGGCCGAGGGCACCACTAAATGAGTAAGTTGCAAATCATTTCAGATAATAATTTAAAATCTAGAAAGATTAAAAATATCTTAATTAAGAAAATCAAATATAATGAATTTAAAAAAAAGAATCTTATAATTGTTATCGGTGGTGATGGTTTTATGCTTCAAACACTGAAGAAAAACAAAAATTCAAATAAGCACTTTTATGGAATTAATTCTGGAAATTATGGTTTTCTAATGAATAAATTTTCTTCGAAAGATATTATTAAAAATCTTTTTAAATCAAATATGATTTCAATATCACCTTTAGAAATGATTGTTAAAAACAAAAATAATCAAATTAAAAGATCTATAGCTATAAATGAGGTTTCCGTATTAAGACAAAGTAGACAGGCAGCTTCATTATCTATTAAACAAGGTTCAAGGCAAATAATCAAAAAATTAGTTTCAGATGGTGTGTTAATATCAACACCAGCAGGTAGCACGGCCTATAATCTTTCTGTTCATGGACCTATCTTAAGTCTTCACTCAAAAAAATTATCTATATCTCCGATAAGTGCTTTTAGACCTAGGAGATGGAAGGGAAAAATAGTTAATGATAAAACTAAAATAGTTATAACTAACTTAAACCCAACTAAGAGACCTATTAGCGCTGTTGCAGATAATTTAGAAGTAAGGAATGCTAAATCAATTACTGTAAAAACTAATAATAAAATCAAGTTTAATTTATTGTATGATAAAAATAGAAGTTTACAAAAAAAAATTAAAATTGAGCAATTGAGAAAAGAAACAAGTTAAATAAATAAAAATAACTGGGTTTATGACACTTGAGATAATTATAATTTTGTTAACTATCCTTCTTACAGTCTATTTTCTATTCAGACCTACCTCTAAAAAAGAAAAAGAGCGGTTCGAAGATAAAGATAACTGGAGAGGTGGTTTTTAAATGAAAAAACTTTTAGGAGTCTTATTTCTGGGTTTGTTGTTAAATGTAACTGCTTTCGGAGCGGAGCAAACAAAAGCTAGATATGAAAAGATTGCTCAAGAATTCACGAATAATCCTAATGCAAAAATAAAACCAATGATGATGAAAATACAAGGTATGTCGATGAAAAAATCTCTTGGATATCTCGGTAAAGGTGAGATGAGTTTAGTTACAGGTGCTCCAGAGTCGGCTTATAAAGGAAAAGAATTTTATCAAACAGTTGTTGATTACTCTAATTGCACAATAAGAAAAGGAGAATACGCTCATAATGACTGTGAACACTCTATGGGTGTGACAAGAACCGAAGTTAAGCATTCAGGATCTTTTGGAAAGGGCGTAGAGAAATGGATTCATTATGCTGTAAGACCGATGCAAAATTATTTTGACCAATATAGAAAAAAACATATCAGTCAATGCTATGCATCAATGCCTGGAGATGATGAAGGCTTCCCAATGTTTTTTTTAGATTTTAGAGCTGACTTTTTGTGGATTAATCTTCAACAACCAATGTTTTACAACACAAACTTACAACAATATGTTTCTGATGATGTTTGGGCAAAATTAAAAGATTTTAAAGGGAAAATAAATAAAAATCTTGGTGCAACAGAATGGACGAGTATCTTAGTTCATTTTGTTAATAGAGCTGACGAAAATGGTTTGATAGAAGTTTTTATCGATGGATCAGAACAACCAGCATATAGATTTGAGGGGCCACTTTACTCAAACGTTGGAAAGAAAAAACCAAAAGTTAATTGTTATCTAAAGATAGGACCAGTTGTTGAACAAAACAAAATAGCTCTTAGAAAAGAAGTTAGAGAAGAGTTAGGAGAAATTACCGAGAATATGGTTGTGTGGTATGATGCTTTAGCAATTGGAAAAACTCGAAAAAAAGTTATGGAGCTTGTTGAGAAGGATAAATAAAAAACCAAAATGACTACTTGATTGGTTAACAAATCTGTTCACACTCTAAACACAATTAATATTAAAAATAAATTAAAATCTGATTTAGCAAAGATAATTAGTATCTATTTTATTTAGAAATGGTGCCCCCGCACGGATTCGAACCGCGGACCTATTGATTACAAATCAATTGCTCTACCAGCTGAGCTACAAGGGCATTCGCAATAATTATTAACTATTTGTTAAATAATCAACTCTTTTTTTTTATATAACTAAGATGATGAAACACAATTGCAGCACTATTTGAGATATTTAAACTTTCTATATCTTCATTAATATTAATTTTAACAAAAAAATCTGCATATTTACCTGTATGCTGTCTCATACCAAATCCTTCTGAACCAAAAAGCAGAATACTGTTTCCTTCCCACTTTATATCTGTGAAATCTTTTTGACCTTTTACATCAAAACCATAAACCCAGAAATTTTTTTCTCGTAAATTTTTTAAAGTGGAATTAATATTAGATACTTGGAATATATTTAGGTGTTCCATGCATCCACTAGCTGATTTATACATCAGCTTACTATCACGTGGAAAATGTCTTTCTTTAATTATTAATCCGTCTATATCAAAAGAAGCAGCACTTCTTATTAATGAACCAATATTTCTTGGATCAGTAACTTCATCAAGACATACAAATGTTAAATTATCTTTATCTTTTATAAATTGTTTTAGAT
>CACNRP010000033.1 GCA_902622955.1 uncultured Pelagibacteraceae bacterium | reverse complement strand
TATTTAGAAGTATATTTATCAGCATAAACATCTATTTGTTTTCTACTGTTTATATAAAATGATCTCAAATCATTTATTCCATGAGTTTGATCACCATGCATATGAGAATACAATACTTTATTAATTTTATTTATTTTATGTCTTAAAAGTTGTTGTCGTAGGTCAGGAGATGTATCTATAAGAATATTTTCATCTGTGGTTTTTATTAAAGCTGAACATCTTGTTCTATAATTTTTTTTATTATTAGGATCACAATTTCCAAAGAAACCATCTGGTCTTGGTACACCCATTGAACTACCACAGCCTAAAATTATAAATTGCATAAATTTTCAATTAAAAAATAGTTTATTAAAGTTATCTGTAGTTTTTTTGATAAGATCTTCTTTAGATATATTTTTAATTTCAGCTAATTTTGCAGCAGTAAAATCAATGAATGATGGTTCGTTTTTTTTGCCTCTTTTAGGAACGGGTGCTAAAAAAGGACTATCAGTTTCAATTAATATATTATCCATTGGAATAGATTTAAACGTATTTTGTAAATCCAATGAGTTTTTAAAAGTAATGATACCACTTGCTGAAAAGAATGAATTTAAAGTCATTAGTTTTTCTGAGAATTCTTTAGACCCAGTAAAACAATGCATCAAAATTTTAATTTTTTCATTTTTATATTCATTTAAAATCTCAAAAGTTTCTTTTTCTGCATCTCTTGAATGAACAATTAATGGAATATTAGTTTTTATCGATGCATCTATATGTTCTCTAAAACTTGCTATCTGCTTGTCTTTTTCACTATTATTGTAATAAAAATCTAACCCAGTTTCTCCAATACCAATAATTTTTGAATTTTCATTAAGACTTTCAATGATCTGTTTTGAAGTGATAATATCTCTTGAACTTTCATGAGGATGGATGCCAATAGTTCCATATATCATCTCATCTTTATTAATTAAATCTTTTACTCTAGAAAAACTTTCAAATGAAGTTGAGATAGTTAACAGTTTTTCAATACCTACTTCTTTTGATCTTTGTATTACGTTAGATAAGTCACTTAATAATGGTTCATGATCGAGGTGGCAGTGTGAATCAATCATTGTTTTTTTCTATTTTTTTAAAAAGGATGTCTATTTTATCTATATCGTTACCTTTTGTTAAATATTCATTATTAGATACTGTATCTAATTTTATATCTTTTTCATTTATATTAAAAATCTTTAATGCTTTTAGAGAAGATTCAGGAATAATTGGATATAATAAAAAACTTATTTTTCTGACAATTTCTAATGTAGTATAAACAATAGTATTTAATCTTATTATATCGTCTTTCTTCTTCCATGGTTCTTGATCATTAAAATATTTGTTAGCTTCAAAAAGTGAATTGACAATATAATCGATATAAAAATTAATATTTTGATTGTCAATTTGAGACCTAATATTATCTAGGTTATCTTTATATTTATTTAGTATTAATAAATCCTCATCATTAAATTTAACATCTAAAGGAATTTTTCCATCACAATTTTTTATTGCAAAAGCAGTTACACGCTGACATAAATTTCCATAATTGTTAGCTAGATCACTATTAATACAATCTTCTAGCCTTTCTTGAGATATATTTCCATCATTACCAAAAGAAACTTCTTTGATTAAATAGTATCTAAGAGGATCTAGACCATACTCTTTGATTATTTCAAGTGGATCAAGAATATTTCCCTTAGATTTAGACATTTTTTCTTCTCCTGACAATATCCATCCATGCCCATAAACTCTATTTGGTAAATCAATTTTTGCTGCTAATAAAAATGCAGGCCAATAAACAGCATGAAATCTAAGTATATCTTTTCCAATTAAATGTATTGAGGCTGGCCAAAATTTTTTAAACAAATCATCATCTTTATTTGGATAATTTAATGCACTTAAGTAATTTGTTAAAGCATCAAGCCAAACATATATCACATGGTTTTTATTATTTGGAACAGGTATACCCCATGAAAAACTTTTTCTACTTACAGAAAGGTCTTTAAGACCACTCTTTACAAAGCTTATCACTTCATTTTTTCTAGATTGTGGAGAAATGAATTCAGGATTAGTTTCGTAATAATCTAATAACGGTTTTTCCCATTTTGAAAGTCTAAAAAAGTAGGATTCCTCTTCAATCCATTCAACAGGTGATTTTGAAGATATAGAAATTTTTTTTCCATCTACTTCCTCAATTTCGTCTTCATTATAAAAGGCTTCATCTGATACTGAATACCATCCAGAATAATTTGATAAGTATATATCATCATTTTTTTCAAGTTCATTCCAAAGATGTTGAACTGTTTTTTTATGCCTAGCTTCTGTTGTTCTTATAAAATCAGTATTTGATAAATTCAAAGTATTCGAAAGATCTCTAAAGGTTTGACTAATTTGATCACAAAATATTTGAGGCTCCTTCCCTGCTTTTTCTGCTGATCTTTGAATTTTTAATCCATGTTCGTCTGTACCAGTAAGAAAATGAACCTGATAGTCATCAATTATTTTAAATCTTGCAAAAAAATCTGCGATAATACTTGAATATGCATGACCCATATGAGGCTTAGCTGATGGGTAGTATATTGGCGTGGTAATATAATAAGTTTTATCCATTTAGTATTTTATCCTCAAATTCCATAAACAAAGTCTCCTCATCTAAATTATAAGTTCTAGTATTATTAATTTTTTTTAAAAAATAATGGTATGACTTTTGTAAACT
>CACNRP010000032.1 GCA_902622955.1 uncultured Pelagibacteraceae bacterium | reverse complement strand
TATATAAACTAGTGGAAGTGCGAAAGCGATTGATTGAAAAATTCCTGGAAGTGTTTCAACCGGATAGTAAATACAGCCAAAAGGTGCTAATAAAAACATAGTTGACCATGCAATATTCTCAAAAGATGGCCCAAATCTTAACAATCCTGCAGAAACAAATAGACCAAGAGTAATTCCAAATAAATATAGACTCAAAAAAAGAAATGATAAAGGAAGACCAAGTTTTAGTAAGGATATACCAAACAATGGAGAAGTTAATAATATTGCTGGAATTAATCCAATTAATGCTCTTATTAAAGCAGTAAAAACTAGAGAGATAATTATCTCACTAATTTTCATCGGCGCGATAAATAGATTTGTAAAATTTCTACTCCAAATCTCCTCTAAAAATAACATATTAAAGCCAATACTGGTTCTAAATAAAAAATCATAAAGAATTGCACATGAAAGTATTACTCCTACTGCACCACTATAATAAGAACTATGGGCTGCAAAAAAATTAGAAATAAATCCCCAAAGAGTAATCTGAATTGAAGGCCAATAGTCTAGTTGGAGACGATAAATATAAAAAAAAATATAAAAAATTAAAAAATATTGATTTAGACATCCAAAATTCAATTACTAAATTAAATAGACAATTCCTGCATGCAAAAATTTTAGGATTTATGCATCCACGTACTAAGAAAGAGATGATTTTTTCCTCACTTTTGCCACAAGATCTAAATAATATTCTAAAAATGCTTAGAAACACTGAAGAATAAATTATTGAAAATTAGCTATAATTAATTAAATAAACACTTCTATGAGCACAACAATGAGTAACAATCTGCCAACCCTTTCTAATGAAGGTGGGCTATCTGCATATTTAGAGCAGATTAAAAAATTTCCAATGTTAGCTGCAGAAGAGGAATATATGCTAGCAAAAAACTGGAAAACAACTGGTAATATTAAAGCTGCAGAAAAACTAGTCACTAGTCACTTAAGATTAGTTGCAAAGATTGCTATGGGCTATAAAGGATATGGTTTGCCTATTAATGAAATGATTTCAGAGGGAAATGTAGGTCTTATGCAAGCTGTTAAGAAATTTGAACCAGAAAAAGGTTTTAGATTGGCAACTTATGCAATGTGGTGGATTAAGGCTTCTATTCAAGAATATATTTTAAGATCTTGGAGTCTTGTCAAAATTGGAACTACTACTGCTCAAAAAAAATTATTTTTTAATTTAAAGAAAATTAAAAATCAAATTTCTCCAGAAACTGAAGGTGACTTAAGAGATGAACATGTTGATCATATAGCTAATAAGCTAGATGTAAGTAAAGAAGAAGTCGTTTCAATGAATAGAAGACTTTCTGGAAAGGAGTTCTCGTTAAATGCTCAAGTTGGAGAAGATGGCGATGAATGGCAAGACTGGTTGGTTGACAAAGAACTTGATCATGATTTAAAGTTTGCTCACCACGAGGAAATGGAGCAAAGAAAAGATTTATTAAAAGACTCTATTAAAGTTCTTAACGATAGAGAAAGAGAAATTTTATACTCTAGAAGACTAAATGATGACCCAACTACACTAGAGGATTTAAGTAAAAAATATAAAATTAGCAGAGAAAGAGTTAGACAAATTGAAAATAAAGCATTTGAAAAACTCCAAAAGCACATGCTACTATTAGCTAAGTCAAAAAATCTTTTACCCGCAAACTAAGCTTCAAAAGGGTTTTCAATTAAAATAGTATCGTCTCTTTCTGGACTAGTTGAGATACTTGATACTTTTGCGCCAATAAAATCTTCAACAGCAAAAATATATTTTTTTGCATTTTCAGGTAATGAGTCTAGATTTTTAACTCCACTTGTAGAAGCTTTCCATCCTGAAAAAGTTTCATAAATTGGTTTTATTTTTATTTGATCTTCTACAGCAGCAGGTAAATAATCTAATCTTTTACCATCAAGCTCATAAGCAACACACATTTTAATTTCATCTAATTCATCGAGTACATCTAATTTTGTTAAAGCAATAGCATCAATCCCTGAAACTTTAATAGTTTGCCTCACTAAAACACCATCAAACCATCCACATCTTCTTTTTCTACTTGTAACAGTTCCAAATTCTTTTCCACGTGTTCCTAAAAGTTCACCAATATCATCTGTTAACTCTGTAGGAAAAGGACCTTCTCCAACTCTTGTTGTATAAGCCTTTGTAATGCCAAGAACATAATTTATCGAATTAGGGCCACAACCAGTTCCTGTTGCTGCGCTTGAAGCAACAGTATTAGACGAGGTTACAAAAGGATAAGTTCCATGATCTACATCAAGTAAAATACCTTGGGCTCCCTCAAATAAAATTTTCTTTTTTTGTTTTTTAAATTGATCAATCTTTAGCCAAACTGGCTGAGAAAATTCTAATATTTTGGGTGCTATTCTAAGTAATTCAGATTTAAGCTGATCTTTTTCAAAAATTTTTTTTCTTAGGCCTTTTCTAATCGCATTATGATGAACTAATACAGAGTCGAGTCTTTGATCTAAATTTTTTTCAGATCTTAGATCCATAACTCTTATAGATCTTCTTCCAACTTTATCCTCGTATGCTGGTCCAATTCCACGTCTTGTAGTACCAATCTTGCCTTTTCCTGCTGCATCCTCTCTAATCTCATCCATTTCTCTATGAAAAGGCAAAATTAAATTTGCGGACTCCGAAATAATAAAATTATTTACATTTACTTCTACGCCTTTAGATTTTATTTCATCTATTTCCTCCAATAAAGCCCATGGATCTACGACAACTCCGTTGCCAATAATTGATATTTTACCTTTTCTA
>CACNRP010000031.1 GCA_902622955.1 uncultured Pelagibacteraceae bacterium | reverse complement strand
TCATTAATTGATCATCAGTAAAAGATTTTTTCCCAATACTAACTCCTATATTTCCATCTTTGTCATTTCTAATTTCTACTTGACCAGATTTAGCATTAGTTACAGCTTCTTTAATATTTTCAGAAACTGAACCAAGCTTAGGATTGGGCATTAAACCTTTTGGTCCTAAAACTTTTCCTAATTTAGAAAGTTTAATCATCATTCCTGGTGTGCAAATTAACTTTTCAAAGTTTAATTCTCCGTCTTTAATTCTTTCAACAAATTCATCACCACCCACAATATCTGCTCCAGCATCTTTTGCATCTTGAGCTTTGTTATCCTCACAAACTACTGCAACTTTAACTTTCTTACCTGTTCCACCAGGCAAATTAACAACAGTTCTAATATTAACTTCGCTCTTCTTTTGTTTGTTGTTTATTTGAAAACTTAAATCTAAAGATTCATCAAATTTAGTTGTGCAGTTTTTCTTAAGATCAGGTAATAATTTTTCGATAGTCTCTGCACTTAAGTCTTTAGTCTTTTCAGGTAATTTTTTAAATCTTTTAGATGCCATTATTCTTTTACCTCAATACCCATTGATCTTGCAGATCCTGCAATAATTTTTATTGCTTCTTCTATATCATGAGCATTTAAATCGTTCATTTTTTCTTTTGCTATAGTCTCTAATTGTTTCTTAGAAATTGAAGCTACGATATTTCTTCCAGGTTCTTTTGAACCACCTTTAAGTTTTACAGCTTCTTTAATATAAAAAGATGCTGGAGGTGATTTAATTTTAAAATCAAATTTTTTATCTTTATAAACTGTAATTTCAACTGGAACAGGTTTACCTGCCATTGATTTAGTTTTATCGTTAAAAGCCTTACAAAACTCCATAATGTTTACACCTCGTTGACCCAATGCTGGACCAACTGGTGGAGCTGGGTTTGCTTGACCACCCTTAATTTGTAATTTTATAAATCCACTTATTTCTTTTGCCATTAACTTACCTTCTCAACCTGATTATATTCTAAATCTACTGGTGTAGGACGACCAAATATAGAAACTGATACCTTAAGTCTAGCTTTTTCTTCATCAATTTCTTCAATCATTCCATTAAATGACGCAAATGGTCCATCTACAACCTGAACTTTTTCCCCAACACTGTAATCTACGCCTGATTTTGGCTGAGCAACGCCATCCTTAATCTGACCTAAAATCTTCTCTACTTCTTTATCTGAAACTGGAACAGGAATACCTTTTGTACCCAAGAAACCACTAACTCTCTTTATATTCTTAATCATGTGATAAATATTATTATCCATCTCACTTTTGATTAATACATAACCAGGAAAATATTTCTTTTTTCTTTGAATTCTTTTGCCTCTTTTAACCTCAGTAACATCATGAGTAGGTACAATAATCTCTTCAAACTTATCAGCTATTTTAGCTTTATCTGCCTCCTCTTTAATTAAAGAGGCTACTTTATTCTCAAAACTAGAATGTGACTGAACAATGTACCAATTTTTCATTAAATACTCACTTTAAGTAAAAGTTCTAAGAAAAATTTTAAAACCTGATCTAGTAAAAGAAAAAATAAAGACATAACAACAGCCATTGCAAATACCATCAATGCACCTTGTAATGTCTCTTTCCAAGTTGGCCAAGTAACTTTAAAAGCCTCTTGTTTAACTTCCTGTATAAATTTAATCGGGTTTCTCATAATTTTAAGCTCAAATTGGCAGGAGCGGAGGGACTCGAACCCTCAGCCTCCGGTTTTGGAGACCGGCGCTCTACCAATTGAGCTACACTCCTATTTATAGAGTTACTCTATAATTTTAGTTACTACTCCTGCACCAACAGTTCTTCCACCTTCTCTGATTGCAAAGTTTAGTTTTTCTGCCATTGCAATTGGTGTAATTAGTTTAACAGTAAATTTTGCATCATCACCTGGCATAACCATTTCAGTACCAGCAGGTAATTCTACTTCACCTGTAACGTCTGTTGTTCTAAAATAAAACTGTGGTCTGTACTTTGTAAAGAACGGAGTGTGTCTTCCACCTTCATCTTTTTTAAGTACATACGCTTGAGCTTCAAATTTAGTATGTGGAGTAATTGAGCCAGGCTTACAAAGAACTTGACCTCTTTCGATATCAGTTCTTTCAATACCTCTCAATAAAATTCCAACGTTATCACCAGCTTCACCAGAATCTAAAAGTTTTCTAAACATTTCAACTCCAGTACAAACTGATTTTTTAGTTTCTCTAATTCCAACTATTTCAACTTCCTCACCTGTTTTAATTACACCTGACTCAACTCTTCCAGTTGCAACTGTTCCTCTTCCAGAAATTGAGAATACGTCCTCAACTGGCATCAAGAATGGTTTATCAACTTCTCTAGCTGGCTGTGGAATATGTTCATCAACAGCTTTCATTAATTCTAAAATTGAATTTTTTCCAATTTCATCATCTCTACCTTCAACTGCTGCTAACGCCGAACCTTTAACGATTGGTGTTTTATCACCTGGATATTTGTATGAAGTTAAAAGTTCTCTAATTTCTTCTTCAACAAGTTCAATCATTTCTTTATCATCAACTTGATCTACTTTATTTAAGTAAACAACAATTGCAGGAATACCAACTTGTCTTCCTAAAAGAATGTGCTCTCTTGTTTGTGGCATTGGACCATCAGCTGCATTAACAACTAAAATTGCTCCATCCATTTGTGCAGCACCAGTGATCATGTTTTTAACATAGTCAGCGTGACCTGGACAGTCTACGTGAGCATAGTGTCTTTTTTCAGTCTCATATTCAACGTGAGCTGTTGATATTGTTATACCTCTCTCTTTTTCTTCAGGTGCTTTATCAATTTGATCATAAGCAACTGCAGTTCCGCCGCCCGCTTGTGCTAATACATTTGTAATCGCGGCAGTAAGAGTTGTTTTACCATGGTCGACATGACCA
Organism: uncultured Pelagibacteraceae bacterium; assembly: GCA_902622955.1. GTDB lineage: Bacteria > Pseudomonadota > Alphaproteobacteria > Pelagibacterales > Pelagibacteraceae > Pelagibacter. The sequence goes on along the minus strand of CACNRP010000031.1, from coordinate 428 downwards.
ATAGTCCCAATGTTACAGTGGGGTTTATTTCTTACAAATTTTTCTTTTGACATTACTTTTTTACCTCAGTTTATTTGTTTTCATTTTCAATTTTATTTTCTTGGAGCGGGTAAAGGGAATCGAACCCTTACATCCAGCTTGGAAGGCTAGCGTTCTACCATTGAACTACACCCGCACAACCCCAAGAGTAACACTCCATGTTATCTAAAATCTTATTAAATGGTGGAGGGGGAAAGATTCGAACTTTCGAAGACCGAAGTCAACGGGTTTACAGCCCGCCCCATTTGACCGCTCTGGAACCCCTCCTTTGGGGAAGTGTCCCCTTGTTCAATAAAGCTTCAAATAACAAGCGTTTTATATATTTTATTTATGCAAATGCAACACGTGATTTAATAGGAAAATATTAAAAAAACCGTATAAAACAGATA
>CACNRP010000030.1 GCA_902622955.1 uncultured Pelagibacteraceae bacterium | reverse complement strand
ATGGAAACATGAGTATCACTTATGATGGTAATGCTGGGCTCATGGATAAAGAGCCTGGAAGTATTTTTGACAAATCTACTATGCATTGTATTGGTGGACTCACATTAGTAAGTGGAAAGTTTGATGATGAAACTGGAATGTGTACTTTTTATTTAATGGATGGTGAAAAAGTTTACATAAATTACAAAGGTAAAGGAACCGGTGGTCAAGGTGGAACTGGTACTTTTGTTATTATTGGTGGAACTGGAAAATATGAAAATATATCTGGAAATGGTTTCTCAAGTAGACAAAATATAAGAGGCAAATCTGGTATGGCTCACTCAATGAATCAAATGAGTGGCGAGTATACTTATTAGCAGAGTAATTTATGAAAAAAATAATATTAACATTACTTAGTATTTTATTTCTAACTTCAGCATATGCAGGTATGAGTGACGATGATAAAAAGAAAACAATTGAATGTGCAGGTATTTACTATGCAAATAGCATGATTCCTCAAGGAGAGCTTGAATTAGAAAAAATTGTACACTCTTTTGCTGCTAAGAAATTTTTAAGCTCATATTTAATAAATGAAGGTGTTAACGAAGTTAATCTCAATAAGGAATTAATAAAGGTTGTCGATGAACGTTACGGAAAACCATACGAAGAAAATATTACAAAAGAATGTGATAGTTTTATTTATAAATTAATTTCTAATTCAAAAGACGAAATTGATAAATTAATTAAATCTGGAATATATTAAAAGGAGGTAAAAAATGCAGGCAATATACACCAGAACATTTAGAGTTAAAGATGACATGCTTGGTAAAGCAATGGAAATAGGTCAAGGATTAGCAAAAGTTAGAAAAAAATATTACCCAAAACATCAAGTTTATTTTTCATTTCAAATAGGTGGTGATCCAAGAACAATAAGAGAAACTCTTATTGGTACAATGTTTGAGGATGATAATTTTGAAGCAGATCAGAAAATGTCAGCAGATAAAAAATATCAGAATCTTCAAAAACAATTAAAGAAAGTTGCGGTTGAAGGTACAATTCAAGATGAAATTAGATACATCTTTAGTGAATAAAAAAAAAATAAGGAGATATAATGAAAGATATATTAGTGGTTGGAAAATTAAAAGAAGGAACATTTGAAAAGTTCATGGGTTTCATGCAGTCAGATGAAGGTATGGCTGAAAGAAAAAAAGTTGCAGATGTTACAAAGACAATTGCAAGTGTTTCACCGGATAAATCAACAGTAATGTTTAAAATTGTAGTTCATGACATGGCAGCACTTCATTCATTTATGGATGGATCAAATCCAGTTTCAAAACCTATTTTTGATGAAGTTATGGAAAGTTATGAAATTTTCGAATTAACAAAAGCATAAAAGTAAGGAGAAAAAATGAAAAACTATATGGTAACACATACATTTAAATCAAAAGAGGCTAAAGCTAAAATGATGGAAATGGTTGGATCAATGGAAATGAAGGATATCGTAAAATCAATGACTGGTGATAATGCTAAATGTCAAATGACTTGGAACACTCCAGGTGATACTTTGCAAATGTTTTGCTGGTGGAAAGGTACTGACCCAGAAGCAATTAACACTCAATTAGGTCAAATGAATGATTTTTTTGAACCACATAATTTTGTTGAATGTGAAGACAATGTAATGGATTATAACTCCTAACAAAATAGGAGGAAAAATATGGCTGGCGTAGAGGTAAAAAATTTTAATAATGCTGATGAAGTAAATGATAATTTTAATAATGCTAAAATTGAGGCAGTAAAAGTTGGAAATCAGAGAGTGATGAAACTGACATTACAGCCTGGTTGGCAATGGTCAAAAGACATCAAACCAACTGTTGGTGGTGATAGTTGTCAGGCAACACACCTTGGTGTTATTGTCTCTGGTGCTGTTTGTGCTAGACATAACGATGGAACTGAACTGACTTATAAGGCTGGAGATGCATATTCAATCCAACCTGGACATGATGGATGGGTCGTTGGAAATGAACCTGCGGTAGTATATGAGTTTCATGGAATGTGGGGTGAATAATGTCTAAGTTTTATATCATAGGCAAAATTAGTCGTGACCTTGCTAAAAGAATGCAAAGTGACCCAGATGCTGACAGAGGTGCGGCTATAAAAGCTATTTGTGAAACTGTTGGAGTTAAATTTCATAGTTACGAGTGGGTTAGAGGAAGATTTGACGTAATCAATGTTATTGAGGGAGATTATGAAAGTGTTTTAGGAATGAAAGTTGCAATTATGAATGCTGGATTAATGGAAGATATTATGATCCATGAAGTATTTGATTATAATAAAACTTTTAATAAAGCAGCTGATGCAGGAAAAAAATTTAAGAAACCAGGAGAATAGATAGGAAAGATAAATATGTCTATATTAGAAAATTACAGTGCTGCCATAAAAAATAAAGATGAAGCAGTAATGAACGAACTTTTGCATGATGATTTTAAATTCACAATGCATAAATCAGGAAATATTTTAACCAAAAGTGATGTTATTAAATGGGCAATGAGCGGAGATATTAATCAAGATAAGGTAAGAATTATCTACGAAAATGATGAAGTTGGTGTTCATCATTCATTAGTAACATTTGATGACGGAAACGTAGAGGCTGTGATGGCAGTTTATAAATATGATAATGGTAAAATTATTAGTTTAGAAACTGGCGCTACTCCAATGCCAAAATAATTATATATATTTGGCAAAATTTCATTTAAGATTATTAAATGAGTCTTACCACTTCATATTTATTCTTAGGTATAGCTGTTTTCTTAGGAGTTACCTCAAATAGTTTCGCAAAAAGTGCTGAGGGCTTTACTGTTCTTTTTCCCAGTATAATTACTGCAATTACAATTGTCCTATGCATGTATGCTCTTTCATTAGTAATGAAAAATATTCCGATGGGAATTACTTATGCTTCCTTTGCTGGCTTAACAATTATAGCAACCGTATTGGTTGGGGTAATTAGATTTAATCAAGTGCCTAATTTATATTCATTAATTGGATTAGCTTTTATTATTGTTGGTGTTTTAATGGTCAACCTGTTAGGTAATAATTAATTATGATTAATAAAAAATATGCACAACCTTTGTTTATGATTTTAATGTCCTTGGGTATGAGTGTTATCATGAGCGGTGTTGTTGTAGCTGTAAATACAGGTGTTTCGGATGGTTTCTTTTTTAGATGGGGATATTCTATAATGTTTGCATATCCTATTGCTTTAATAGCTGCATTTACTCTTGCTCCTTTAATGAAACCTTTAGTTAATAAAATTGCATCAAAAGAATAATTATGAAACCATTATTTGGATATTTATTTTTAGCTAACGGCATAATTTTTGGAATTATATCTAACAGTTTAGCTAAAGTTTCTGAGGGATTTACAAAGTTTACTCCATCAGTTCTATGTATTTTATTTATGTGTATTACAATGTTTTCAATTTCAAAAGCAATGTCAGCACTTCCAGTTGGGTTTGCCTACTCTACTTACAGTGGATTAACAGTTACAGGGGTCGTACTTTTTGCAATGTTAAAATTTAATCAAGTTCCTAATCTTTACGGATCTATTGGAATTATCTTAATTATTATTGGGGTGATAATGGTAAATTATCTTGGTCGACTAAACTGATATTTC
>CACNRP010000029.1 GCA_902622955.1 uncultured Pelagibacteraceae bacterium | reverse complement strand
TGTCATAATACATCATTTTTTAGTGGAAATATAAATTATGATTTTATTAATTTTGAGGAATTATTTATACCCAATGGTTGTGTTCAATATCCAAATAAACAGCAAGGAGGAAGAATTGTAAAATTTGATGAAAATAACTTAATTTTTTCAATTGGTGAATGGAGAATTTTTGAGGATAAGATTGAATTAGAAAATTTTGATCCTCATAATAATACAAATCTATTTGGTAAAATAATATTATTTAACAAAGAAAATAGGAAATATAAAATTTTAGCAAAAGGTCTAAGAAACCCCCAAGGCCTTTATTTTGACAAAGAAAATAACAAAATTCTTATCACCGATCATGGACCGAAAGGAGGTGATGAGCTTAATATTCTAGACACTCAAGATACAATACCTAATTTTGGTTGGCCAATTGCATCTTATGGTGTTCCATATAATAAAAGTGAAAAAAGAAAATTTAGTTCTCACAAAAATTTTACAGAACCAATTTTTTATTTTTCAAAATCAATAGCAATTAGTCAAGTTGTAAAAGTTCCAAATAAGTTTATTCAGTCAAATTATTCATCTTATTTTGTGGTCTCTATGGGAGATAATATTGAGGAGGGTGATATGAGTATTCATTATTTTGAGTTAAATAATGATAATGTTTTGAATCATGAAATTTATCCAGTCAATCAAAGAATTAGAGACATTTATTATGTTGAAGATGATAATTTATATATTTTATTTTTTGAAAATACCGCTTCTATTGGAGTTTTAAAACTCTCAAATTAAAAAAATTAATCATAAAAATTATTGATAATCTGAGTTATTTAGTGATCAATAATCACTACATTTTTAATAAAAAAAAGGGCAGATTAAACTGCCCTTTTTGAATTATTTTGAGAGTTGGGGGATTATTACATTCCCATTCCGCCCATTCCTCCCATACCACCCATTCCACCAGGCATTCCACCAGGCATTCCACCAGCAGCATCTTTTTCCTCTGGTTTGTCAGCAATCATTGCTTCCGTAGTGACTAATAATCCAGCTATTGAAGCAGCATCTTGTAAAGCCGTTCTGACAACTTTAACTGGATCAATAATGCCTTTTGAAAACATATCACAATACTCTTCATTTTGAGCATCATATCCACTTGTTTTTTTCTTCTGTTCTAATAATTTTCCAACTACTACCGAACCATCTACGCCAGCATTTTTAGTTATTTGTCTTATTGGAGCTTCCAATGCTTTTCTGACTAGATCAACACCTGCTTTTTGGTCATCACCTTTAGCTTTAACTTTATCAAGATCTTGTGCAGCGTAAAGAAGAGCACAACCACCACCAGTCACAATTCCCTCTTCAACGGCAGCTCTAGTTGCATTTAAAGCATCTTCAACTCTATCTTTTCTTTCTTTAACTTCAACCTCAGTAGCACCACCTACTTTTATAACAGCTACTCCACCAGCTAACTTAGCAAGTCTTTCTTGAAGTTTTTCTCTATCATAATCAGAAGTAGTTTCTTCAACTTGTTGTTTGATTGATGCACATCTTGCTTCAATGTCAGATTTTTTTCCGCTTCCATTCACAATAGTGCTATTATCTTTATCAACTTTAATCTTCTTGCAAGATCCAAGGTCATCAAGTTTAACATTTTCTAGTTTTATACCTAGATCTTCAGATATAACCTGACCACCTGTTAATATAGCAATATCCTCAAGCATAGCTTTTCTTCTATCACCAAATCCTGGAGCCTTAACTGCTACAACTTTTAAACCACCTCTTAATTTATTTACAACTAATGTTGCTAAAGCTTCACCTTCAACATCTTCAGAAATAATCATCAGGGGTCTTCCAGCTTGTACAACAGCTTCTAAAAGAGGAACCATTGGTTGTAGGTTGGTTAATTTTTTCTCATGTAAGAGTATAAAAGGATTGTCCAACTCTGTAGTCATTTTATCACTATTTGTAATAAAGTATGGTGACAAATATCCTCTGTCAAACTGCATACCCTCAACTACATCTAATTCAGTTTCAATACCTTTGTTTTCTTCAACTGTAATTACTCCTTCATTACCAACTTTTTGCATTGCTTTTGCAATCATAGTTCCGATTTCTTTATCACCGTTTGCAGAAATTGTTCCTACCTGTGCAATCTCATCACTGTCTTTTACTTTTTTTGCAGATGCAACAAGACTTTCTTTTACTGTATCTACGGCAGCATCAATTCCTCTCTTTACATCCATTGGATTCATTCCTGCTGTGACGTATTTTACGCCTTCTTTTACAATAGCTTGTGCAAGTATAGTTGCTGTAGTCGTTCCATCTCCAGCTTCATCATTGGTTTTACTAGCAACTTCTTTAACCATTTGTGCACCCATGTTTTCAAATTTATCTTCTAGGTCTATTTCTTTTGCTACAGATACACCATCTTTAGTAATTCTTGGTGCTCCATAGGATTTATCCATTACAACATTTCTTCCTTTAGGTCCTAAAGTTACTTTAACAGTATCAGCCAAGATGTTTACACCTCTTATCATTGCTGCTCTTGCTTCAGCATCAAATTTAACAACTTTTGCCATTATATTTCTCCTTTAATTAAAATTACTTACTTGAAATACCCATAATGTCTGACTCTTTCATTATGCTGTATTCTTTGCCATTAATTTTGACTTCAGTTCCTGACCATTTGCCAAATAAAACTTTATCACCAACTTTAACATCCATTGGAATTTTTTTTCCATCTTCAGTTTTAGCGCCACCACCAACAGCAACAACTTTACCCTCTTGAGGTTTCTCTTGAGCTGTATCAGGGATGATTATTCCTCCAGCAGTTTTTTCGCTGCTGTCTAATACTTCGATTAAAACTCTATCGTGTAACGGTTTAAACTTCATAAATTCTCCTTTATAAATCTTTACAAATATGAGCCTCATATAGATATTTCGTCGCCTATTTCAAGATGAGAAACGATTTGAAATATTAATATTGCTAGTAAATTCGGGATTTTATGGTTTATACCTCTAAATATGACTAAAAATTTAGATTTTGATGGCCTACAAGCAATAGCTGATAATTATGACATTTTTTATATTGATTTATGGGGCGTTGTTCATAATGGGATTAATCTTCACACACAGGCAGTTGCTGCTCTAAAAGAACTCTTAAAAAAAAACAAAATGTTTGTACTTTTAACAAATGCTCCAAGACCAAATAAAACTGTTCAAAATTTTTTAGATAAGATGGGTATGGATAAAGAACTTATAGAACATGTATTTACATCAGGAGAGGCCGCATTAAGTTATTTAAAAAAATTCTTCTTGCTTAAAAAATTTTATCATATTGGTCCACCCAGAGATTTTGATTTATTTTATTTATTTGAGAAGAATAAGTGTGAGAACATTGCTGATAGTGACTATTTATTATGCACTGGATTATTTGATAATCATGAAGAAGATTTGAATTATTATAAAAATTTATTAGAAAAACATATAAATAAAAAAATGATTTGTACAAATCCAGACTTAATCGTAGATCGTGGTAATGTTAGGGAGTTATGCGCAGGCTCTATTGCCATGGTTTTTGAAAAAATGGGTGGAGAAGTAGTATATTTTGGAAAACCACATTCAGAGGTCTATAATCAATCGATTGATAACAAAAATAAAAAAATTTTAGCAATTGGTGATAATTTAAATACTGATATCAGGGGTGCAAATCTTTTAAATTATGATTCTTTATTAATTACCAATGGAATTCATAGAAATGAAATTAAAAATAAAGGTATTCAAAATGTTGCTAAAGAGTATGAGGTGATAGTTAATTATATTCAGTCAGATTTAAAATGGTGAAACATTATACAAATTTTAATATTAAAAAAATAC
>CACNRP010000028.1 GCA_902622955.1 uncultured Pelagibacteraceae bacterium | reverse complement strand
GATATAGTGGAAAATCATTTAAAGATTCAAGCTTAAAAAAAAAGCCGAGATTAAATTTTAAAGAGAAAAGAAAACGTAAAAAAGACAGGCAAAAAAAGACAATTCACTCCTAAATTGTGAAAATTATTCAAGCCAGTTATGAGTTTTTTTGAGTTTTAATATCCTTTTAAATATGTATAAGAGCCAGAATTTATGAGCAACAATATTAGAAACATCACAATTATAGCCCATGTTGATCATGGCAAAACTACTCTAATTGATAATTTAATGAGACAAAGTGGTTCATTTAGAGATAATGAGATTGTTGATGAAAGATTAATGGACTCAGGTGAGCTTGAAAAAGAAAGAGGAATTACAATTTTAGCTAAACCTGCTTCAATTAATTGGAATAACTCAAGAATAAATATAATCGATACTCCAGGGCATAGAGATTTTGCTGCAGAAGTTGAAAGAGTTTTAAGTATGGCAGATGGAGCGTTGTTGTTAATTGATTCTGCGGAAGGTGTTATGCCTCAAACAAAATTTGTATTATCAAAAGCACTTAAACAAGGATTAAAACCTATTGTTGTTATTAATAAGTTAGATAAAGCTGATCAAAGAGCTAATGAAGTTTTAGATGAAACATTTGATCTATTTGTAAGCTTAGATGCAAATGAAGAACAATTAGATTTTCCAGTTCTTTATGCAAGTGGAAGATCAGGTTGGGCAGATCATGAAGTTGATGGCCCTAGAAAAAATTTAAATCCTCTATTAGACTTGATCATAGATCATGTTAAGCCAGCAAGACTAGATAAAAATAAACCTTTTGCAATGTTATCAACGCTACTTTATGCAGACAGTTTTTTAGGAAGAAGTTTGGTTGGAAGAATTACACAAGGGACTGCAAAAGCTAATCAATCTATTAAAGCAATTAATTTAAATGGTGAAAAGGTTGATGAGGGAAAATTAACAAAAATTTTTAGATATGAAGGAACAAAAAAAGTTCCAATAGATGTTGGGGAGGCTGGAGATATTGTAGTTATTGCTGGATTAGAAAAAGCAAACGTTGCTGATACAATATGTGACCTAGAGGTAAATGAACCGATCCCTGCTACTCCGATAGATCCTCCTACAATGTCAATTACAATTACTGTAAATACTTCACCTTTAGCTGGAACTGAAGGTAAAAAATTAACCAGCACACAAATAAGAGGCAGATTAGTTCAAGAGGCACAAAATAATGTTGGAATTACATTTTCAGAAAACGAAGGTAAAGACTCTTTTGTTGTAAGCGGTAGAGGTGAGTTAATGTTAGAAATTCTTTTAACTCAAATGAGAAGAGAGGGTTTTGAAATGACAGTAAGCCCTCCAAAAGTTTTATACAAAATTGATGAAAGTGGAAATAAACTTGAGCCAATTGAGGAAATTACTATGGATCTTGATGAGGAACATTCATCAAAAGTAATTGATTCTATGAACAGAAGAAAAGGTAAACTTATAGAATTAAAAGATACTGGAACTAATAAAAAAAGATTAATTTTTCATGCACCTACAAGAGGCTTGATGGGGTACACAAGCAGATTTCTTACGCTTACTAAAGGAAATGGAGTAATAAATAGAATATTTCATAGCTATGGTCCTTTTGAAGGAGAAATGGAAGGTCGAAGAAATGGAGCGTTAATCTCAATGGAACAAGGAAAAGCAGTTGCATTCGCAATCTTTAACTTACAGGCACGAGGAGAAATGTTTGTAACACATAATGATGCTGTTTATCCTGGGATGATAGTTGGTCTTTCACCTAAACCAGGTGACATGATTATTAATGTTATGAAAGGCAAAAAGCTTACAAACATGCGAACTCAAGGTACTGACGAGAATGTCGTGCTCACACCAGTAAGAACAATGTCTATTGCTGAGCAATTAAGTATGCTTAATACTGACGAAGCTTTAGAGATAACTCCAGACTCATGCAGATTAAGAAAAGCAATTCTTGATCCACACGAAAGAAAAAAAAGCGAAAAAGCTATAGCTGCAGCCTAATCAAAAGTTTTATCAACTAAATAAAGTCCTAACGCAACGCAAGGACCTATACCAAATGCGAACAATAAGGTTCCAACCCCTACTGTACCTCCTAAATACCATCCAACACTAACAACTGAAATTTCTAATGTTGCTCTTACAACAGCTATAGGAAAATTAGTTAATTTTTGTAATCCTATCATCAATCCATCTCTAGGACCGGCTCCTAGGTTTGATACCAAGTAAATACCCCCACCTATTCCAACTATGATTACAGAAATTACAGCTAATAATAATTGATGAATATAATTTGATGGTGTTGGAACATACTTGATACAAAGATCGATCATAATTGCAATTATCAAAGCATTAAATATTGTACCCATCCCTGGTTTTTGTCCAAGAGGTATCCATAAAATTAAAACAGCAATACTTATTAATAGCGTGATGGTTCCAATACTTAAATTTACATTTAAGGAAATACCTTGAGCTAAAACACTCCAAGGAGAGGCTCCTGTGAATGAAACAATTAACAATCCTTCACCCAATCCAAATAAAGACAAACCAAAACATAAGAAAAAAAATGTAGAAAACTTTGGTTTAAAATTAAATGGTTTTTTTGAGCTCCATTTTACTTTTGGAATTTTTTTTATTTTTAAAAACATAATTGTAATAAGCTATATCTATTAATGAAAAATTCTAATATTGTAACCAGCAAATGAAAAAGTTTGCAGTTATTTTACTTATTGTATTTTTCTCATCAATTTCTTTAGCTCATATAGGTCATTATAACAAATTTGACAAAATAGAAATGGAGATCTTGAGAAATGATGAAGTAATTGGATATAACAATTATTATTTTAAAAGAGATGGTGAAAAAACGATAGTAAAAAATCAATATAAATTTGAGGTAAAAATACTATCTGCAACAATATTTAAAGTAGAGGGATATGGGGAGGAAATTTATTTAAAAGATAACTTAATATCTTTTCAATCGAAGACACTTCAAAATAAAAAAGAAAAATTTGTAAACTTAAAATTAGATAAAAATAATAAAAAGTATAATATTAAAGGATCTTCATATTCAGGTGAAGCTTCTCTTAAAAATATTATTGGAAACTGGTGGAGTCATAAAATTTTACAAGCAGAAAGCCAAATAAGCCCTATTTCTGGAAGTATAAAAGAACAAATAGTTACTTTTATTGGTAAGGAAAATATTTCAATTAATGGCAAACAATACGAAACAGATCATTTCAAACTTATATCTAAAGATATGTCTCTTCCTGAAGATAAAAAATTAAATTTTGATATTTGGCTTGATAAAAAAACTTTGTTAATTGTCAAAGTTACACATGAGAAAATGGGAAATTGGGAATATCGTTTAAAAAATTTTAAATAAAATTATTTATTTATTTTTTTATAAAGATCATTTGCACTTATCCATCCAGCCTCTACTCTAGGACCTACAAACCAATCTGCACATACACCTAAATTAAATTTATTATTCCAATAGCTTTTTAATTTCAATGGTCTGGAATTTGAAGAATATTTCCAGCCATGATTTAAAGAGGTTAATATCTTTGTTTTTTTAATTCCAGTGAGTTTAAAAAATTTATCAATTAATATCTTTGAATTTTTTTCCTTATTTTCTTTATTTTTGTTGATTTTTTTATTTGCCCATAAATTTGTGCTCTGCAAAGTCCATAAATCATTATTACTTTTAAATCTTTTTTTACTGTTTTCTTTGGCGGCCCATCCTAAAATTTTATCGTTAAATAAATAACTAGATACATTTTTATTAGTTTTTTTTATTTCAATCATAACTGTAATATTTGCATCCATTTTAATTTTTTGTTTTATAAACGGAACTTTAATATATTTTTTTGATAATCTTTTTAACTGTGGAAAAGGACATGTTAATATTAA
>CACNRP010000027.1 GCA_902622955.1 uncultured Pelagibacteraceae bacterium | reverse complement strand
GAAATTAAATTTACAACAAGCTTTTTTATTAACTGCTTTGTCTTGGTTGAGTATTGCTATTTTTGGATCTTTACCATTTATATTTTCGAATATGGAGCTTTCAATTACTGATGCATTTTTTGAGAGTATGTCTGGTATCACAACAACTGGATCTACAATTATTTCTGACTTAGAGAATACACCAAAAGGTATTCTATTATGGAGAGCAATACTTCAGTGGTTGGGTGGTATTGGTATAATTGTAATGGCAATAACCTTGATGCCTATTATGAACGTAGGTGGTATGCAATTATTTAAAGTTTCTAGCAATGACTCATCTGAAAAAATTCTTCCTAAATCGAAAGAAATAGCTTTAAGACTTATTTATATTTATTCGGGTCTAACCGCTCTTTGTGCATTATCATATTGGATTTTTGGGATGGGGAAATTTGATAGTTTAACTCATTCTATGACAACTATAGCTACAGGTGGATTTTCAAATTATAATCAATCAATCGGATATTTTAATAGTGTTCCTATAGAAATATCATCAATGATATTTATAATTTTAGGTAGTATTCCTTTTATTGCATACATTAAATTTATTAATGGAAATAAAAAAATATTTCTAAATGATATTCAAATCAAAACATTTATTAAAATAATAGTTATAAGTATTATTATATTGTCAATTTACTTATTATTTAATAACTTCGAAAATTTTAGTTTAAGATCTGTTTTTTTTAATACTATTTCAATATTAACTGGTACAGGTTATGTAAATGCTGATTTTGATGGCTGGGGAAGCTTTCCTATAACTATATTTCTTGCACTAATGTTTATTGGGGGCTGCGCTGGATCAACTACCTGTGGTGTTAAAATTTTTAGAATTCAAATTTTATATTTATTCATTTTAAATCAACTAAAAAAAATTATTTATCCAAAAGGAATATTTATAATTAAATATGATCAAGGATCTGTAGATAATAAATTTATTGCATCGATAATTTCGTTTATTTATTTTTACTTTGTTATTTTTTTTATTTTAGCTGCATTATTATCGTTAACAGGTCTCGATTTCATAACTGCTATATCTGGAGCTGCAACATCAATATCAAATGTTGGTCCAGGGTTGGGTCCTATTATCGGGCCTAATGGAGATTTTTCAGCTTTGCCTGATGTTTCTAAATGGATCTTAACTGTAGGTATGATTTTAGGTAGACTTGAATTGTTTGCAATATTAGTATTGTTCTTACCGTCTTTTTGGAGAAATTAATTATGTCTGAAATAAAAAAGCATACATGGTTCGATTCTCTTTCAGTTTATAAAGATATTCGAATGGTAAGAATCCTATTGTTAGGTGCAATAAGTGGATTCCCGTGGGTATTAATTGCTAGCAGCTTAAGTCTTTGGCTTAAAGAAGAAGGTCTTAGTAGATCAACAATTGGATGGGCAGGTTTGATATTTGGAGTATACGCATTCAATTATTTGTGGGCTCCAATTATAGATAGAATTCAGATTCCAATACTTACAAAAAAATTAGGTCATAGAAGAGGCTGGATAGTTTTGATGCAATTAATTATTTTGTTAAGTCTTGTTATTTGGAGTGTAATTAATCCAACTGAAAATTTGGCTTTATTAATTGCTGTAGGTTTGATTATTGCTATTGCGTCCGCGACCCAAGATATAACTGTAGATGCATTAAGAATTGAACAAATAAATGAAAATGAAGGAAAATCAATGGCTGCTGGTGCGGCTATGGCTGTTGTTGGTTGGTGGACAGGTTATAAATTAGGTGGAGTTGTTGCTTTATTCACGGCAGAATTTTTTGAAAACCTAGGCGTAGCTGACTACTGGCAAGCTACTTTTTTAATTTTAGGTATTTTGATAATTTTAATGAATATTGGATTAATGTTTGTTCATGAACCTACAGAGACAAGTAGACAAGCAAAACAAAGAGAGACAGATAAATTAATTGAAGGAAAACTTGGATCTAACAATATAATTACAAACTTTATCGCTTATATAACAGGAACTATTGGTGGACCTATTATTAGTTTTTTTAAAAAAAATGGCATTGCCATTGCAGCTGGAATTTTAGGATTTGTATTTTTGTTTAAAATAGGCGAGGCATTTATGGGAAGAATGTCTATTATTTTTTACAAAGAAATTGGTTTCTCTAAAGGTCAAATTGCAATTTATTCAAAAGGACTTGGATGGATAACAACAGTTGTATTTACTTTGTTGGGTGGTTTAATGGCTATGAGAGCTGGAACAATTAAAACCATGTTTTTTGCCGGGGGGTTAATGGCTGTAACCAATCTTTTATTTGCAGTTTTAGCATGGACTGGAAAATCAGAAATTTTATTTGCAATTGCGGTTATAGCTGATGATATCACTGCAGCTTTTGCTACTGTAGCATTTGTTGCATTTATATCATTACTAGTTGATAGAACTTATACAGCCACACAATATGCATTACTTGCTTCAATTGGTACTGCTGGTCGTACTACTTTAGCTTCATCATCTGGAGCTTTAGTTGACTGGTTAAATGGAGATTGGGGTACATTTTTTGTTTTAACAACTATAATGGTAATACCATCATTAATTTGTTTGTGGTTAATTAAAAATAAAATTAAAATTGGTGCAAAATAATTTTTATTTCATAGGTGATTTTTCGAATATTTACAGAAATCCTTCGAGAAAATCTGAAGTAACTTCACAAATTATATATGGTGAGAAATTCAAAATCTTAGCAAAAAATAAAAATTGGATAAAAATTAAAACTTTGTTTGATAATTATAAGGGGTTTATAAAAAATTCAAAATATGTCAAAAAATTTAATCCTAATTATAAAATTAGTTCATTAAAAGCGAAGATTTTTAAAAAACCAGGAATTGGAACTAAAAGTTGGCTTCCACTTGCATCTAAATTATCTGTATTTGAGGAAAACAAAAATTATGTAAAAATTGAAAAAAATAAATGGATTAAAAAATCAGATATTAAAAAATTAAATCATAAAGAAAACAATTTTACAAAAATTTTTAAAAAGTTTATAAATGTAAAATACGTTTGGGGTGGAAAAACATTTCAAGGTATTGATTGCTCAGCCTTATTGCAAATATTTTTTTGTTACAATAACTCGTTTTATCCAAGAGATACAAAAGATCAGATCAAACATACAAAAAAGAATTCAAAAAAAAGAAATTTTAAAAAAGGAGATATTATTTTTTGGAAAGGTCATGTTGCAATGTGCTTAAATTCGAAACAACTAATTCATGCCTATGGACCTGAAAAAAAAGTTGTCATTATGCCAATCATAGAGACAATTAATAGAATTCAAAAAACTACAAAGCTAAAGGTAAAAAAAATATCTAGAATAAAATATTAATTTCTTCCAAAATCAGGCTTATCAATATCTTGTTTCAATTTAATGATTTTTGTCCTTACTTTTTTGGTCTGAATAAGTTTTTTTACAATAGACTTATTATTTTTTGAATTAATATCTTTTTTGAATTGATTTAAATTTTTAACAAATAAATCAATCGCTTTTGAAATATTATTTTTATTATTAAAAAAAATATCGCGCCACATGATTTCATTTGATGCTGCAATCCTAGAAAAATCTCTTAATCCACCAGCACTGTATTTGATTAGCTCATAATTTTGTTTTTTCTCAAAATCTTGTGCTGATTTCACCAAATTATATGCAATTAAGTGTGGTAAATGACTAGTAATAGAAAAAATTTTATCATGTTTTTCAGCGGTCATAACAACTACTTTTGCTCCAATTTTTTTCCAAAACTTAGTTAAAATATTTATATTATCTTTTTTAATATTTTTTTCTTTAATTATTATGCACCATCTATCCGAAAACATATTTTCCTTACCATGTTCTGGTCCACTGACCTCTGATCCAGCTATTGGATGACTTTGAATCCAATGAATACCTTTCTTTAAAATTTATTTATAATTTTAGAAGTTTCAATTTTGGAAGAGCCAATATC
>CACNRP010000026.1 GCA_902622955.1 uncultured Pelagibacteraceae bacterium | reverse complement strand
TAGCAAGTTTGAAAACAGTAAAGCTGTTATGGTTACTCATTACCAAGGTTTAACTATGACTCAATTGGATGAATTAAGAGCCAAAATGCGAGAACATGGAATCATATTTAAAATAACAAAAAACAGAATTACAAAATTAGCTTTAGAAAAAACTAAGTGTAAAGATTTATCAAATTTATTTACTGGTCCTACAGCAGTAGCATTTGGAGAAGATGCTATAATGTCTGCAAGGATTCTTTCAAAATTTGCAAAAGATAACGAAAACTTAAAATTAATTGGTGGAATTATGGATAATGAGGTCTTAGATCAGGCCGGTGTCCAAAATGTAGCAAGTTTACCCACATTAGATGAAGCAAGAGCCAATATTGTAGGTATTTTGAATGCTTCTGCATCTAAATTAATCAGTATTTTGCTTGCACATTCAGAAAAAATGAGTAGTTTGTCCGCAGAAAATTCTGAAACACAACCCAAAGAGTAATACATATGCCTGACCTAAACAAAATTATTGAAGATTTATCAAGTTTAACTGTTGCAGAAGCAGCTGAACTTTCAAAACAATTAGAAGAAAAATGGGGTGTAACTCCAATGGCAGCAGCAGCTCCAGCAGCAGCAGGTGGTGCAGCTCCAGCAGAAGATAAAGATGATTTTACAATCATGTTAGTTTCTGCAGGTGATAAAAAAATTAATGTTATTAAAGAAGTAAGAGCAGCTACTTCATTAGGTTTAAAAGAAGCCAAAGATCTTGTTGAGGGAGCACCTAAAGAAGTTAAATCAGGTGTGAATAAAAAAGACGCTGAAGAGATTAAAGCTAAGCTAGAAGCTGCTGGCGCTAAAGTAGAACTTAAATAAATTATATAGAAAGAATTCAAATACTGATTATTTTTAATCAGTATTTATAAACATAAATGCTATTATCTTTTACTGAAAAGAAAAATATTAGAAAAAGCTTTGGTAAACTAAAAGAAAGTTTATCTATTCCAAACTTAATTGAAGTACAAAAAAATTCTTATAAAGAATTAACTGAATTTAATGCAGAAGCTGCTGAATTAACAAAAGGATTTGATAGAGTATTTAAGAGCATATTTCCAATTGAGGACTTAAATGATAAGGCAACTTTAGAATACGTTTCTTATAGATTAGAAAAACCAAAGTTCGATGTTGAGGAATGTATAGCAAGAGGTCTTACTTATTCATCAGCACTCAAGTGCACTTTAAGGTTAGTTGTTTATGAAATAGATCAAGAAAATAATACCAAGGATATATTATCAGCTAAAGAACAAGAAGTATATATGGGAGAAGTCCCAATGATGACAAACAGCGGAACTTTTATTACCAATGGCGTTCAAAGAGTTGTTGTGAATCAAATGCACAGAAGTCCAGGTGTTTTTTTTGATCATGATAAAGGAAAAACACACGCAAGTGGTAAACTTTTGTTTAACTGTAGAGTTATACCTAATAGAGGTTCATGGTTAGATTTCGAGTATGATGTTAAAGATTTCCTTTATTTTAAGATAGACAGAAAAAAGAAAATTTTTTCATCAACTTTATTACTAGCCTTGGGCTATACAAAGTCAGAAATTGTAGATGAGTTCTATGAAAGTGAACAATATACTTTTGATCCTAAAACTGATAAATGGAAAACTAAGTTTAATCCAGAAAACTATAAAGCAAAAAATTTTTCAGAAGAAGTAATAGATGCTAAAACTGGAAATGTAGTAATTAAGTTAGGAGATAAAATTAATTTCCTAAGTGCAAAGAAATTAGCAAATGATGGCCTGAAAGATATATTAGTTTCAAGAGAGTCTTTGTTTGGTAAGTTTTTACATAGAAATGTAAAAATAAATGAAGAAGAAGAAGGCGTTTTCAATATCGGTACTGAATTAAATGATACCATTCTACAACAAATTATAGATGCTAAAATACATACACTTCAAATTTCAGTTACTAACTCTATAAATAAAGGACCTTACTTACTGACGACTATTCTTGCAGATAAAAATAATACGAAGGACGAAGCAATCACTGAAATCTATAAGATGTTAAGACCTGGTGAACCTCCAACTATCGAGATAGCAACACAAATATTCAATAATCTCTTTTTTAGTTCAGATAGATATGATTTGTCTGATGTAGGAAGAGTTAAAATGAACTCGAGATTAAACCAAGAGTGTTCTGATAAAATTACGATATTAAGAAATGATGATGTTATTGCTATAATACATAAAATGTTAGATTTACGAGATGGCAAAGATGAAGTTGATGATATTGATCACCTAGGGAATAGAAGAGTACGTTCTGTAGGAGAG
Organism: uncultured Pelagibacteraceae bacterium; assembly: GCA_902622955.1. Classification (GTDB taxonomy): domain Bacteria; phylum Pseudomonadota; class Alphaproteobacteria; order Pelagibacterales; family Pelagibacteraceae; genus Pelagibacter. The sequence continues at coordinate 1,931 of CACNRP010000026.1, read as the reverse complement.
CTAGTAGAAAATCAAGCGAGAATTGGTGTTTACAGAATGGAAAGAGCTATTAAAGAAAAAATGACTACTTTGGATGTTGAGTCTGCAATGCCTCAGGACTTAATTAATGCAAAACCACTTACAGTTTCTTTAAAAGATTTTTTTGCAAGTTCACAACTTTCTCAATTTATGGATCAAACAAATCCTTTGTCTGAAATTACCCATAAAAGAAGAGTTTCAGCTTTAGGCCCAGGTGGTTTAACAAGAGAAAGGGCAGGTTTTGAGGTCCGAGATGTTCACCCAACTCATTATGGAAGAATTTGTCCAATTGAGACACCTGAAGGCCCAAACATTGGTTTAATAAATAGTTTGTCGACATACGCTAAAATAAATAAATATGGTTTTATTGAGAGCCCGTATAAAAAAGTAAAAGATGGTGTTGTTCAAGATAAAGTTGAATATTTATCGGCGATGGAGGAAACTAAATTTACTATTGCACAGGCAAATACTAAATTAGATAAAAATGGAAAAATAACTGAAGAACTTGTCTCCTGTAGACAAAATTTGAACTTTCTTTTAGCTAAGCCTGACGTTATTGATTATATTGATGTTTCACCAAAGCAGCTTGTTTCTGTTGCTGCATCATTAATCCCATTTCTAGAGAATGACGATGCAAACAGAGCCTTGATGGGATCTAATATGATGAGACAGGCTGTTCCATTATTAAAACCCGAGTCTCCACTTGTTGGTACTGGTATAGAAAGTGATGTTGCCCTTGACTCAGGTGTAACTATAGTTGCTAAGCGGGATGGTATTGTTGATAAAATTGACGGTAAAAGAATTGTAATTAAAGTAACTGAGGAAACTGATTTTAGTAAATCTGGTGTAGATATTTATAATCTTCAAAAATTTAAAAGATCTAATCAAAATACTTGCATCAATCAAAGACCGCTTGTCAGAGTAGGTGATAAAGTTAAATCTGGAGACATCATAGCAGATGGTCCATCAACAAAATTAGGTGAACTAGCTTTAGGTAAAAATGTGACTGTAGCATTCATGCCTTGGCAAGGTTATAACTTTGAAGATTCAATTCTAATTTCAGAAAGATGTGTTACAGATGATGTATTTACATCTGTTCATATTGTTGAATATGAAATCATGGCTAGAGACACTAAACTAGGTGAGGAAGAAATTACAAGAGATATACCAAATGTTAATGAGGAAGCTCTAAAAAATTTAGATGAGTCTGGTATCGTTTATATTGGTGCAGAGGTAAATGCTGGAGATATTTTAGTTGGTAAAGTTACTCCAAAAGGAGATTCAGCATCTGGCCCAGAAGAAAAGTTATTAAGGTCAATTTTTGGAGAAAAGGCTATTGACGTGACTGATACATCTTTAAGAATGTCAAGAGGATCTAGTGGAACGGTTGTTGATGTAAGAGTATTTAATAGACATGGCATAGAAAAAGACGAAAGATCGATAACAATTGAAAGAGCAGAGATTGAACAGGTACAACAAGACAAAATTGTTGAGGAAGAAATTTTAGAGAGAAGTATTAAACAAAGAGCATCACAATTCTTATCAGGAGCATCTTTGACTAAAAAAGTAAAAGATTTATCTGAGGGAACAAAGCTAGATTTTGATACAATTAATAAATTACCAATAAATGATGTATTCAAAATTACGGTGGGCAATGACAATAATGAAGCAACACTAGCTCAATTAAAAGATCAGTTTAACAAAGCTAAACAAGACATAACAGAGAGATTTGAGGATAAAGTTTTAAAAATAAGAAGTGGTGATGATTTATTACCAAGTGTAATGAAGATGGTAAAAGTTTTTGTTGCTATCAAAAGAAGATTACGACCAGGGGATAAAATGTCTGGAAGACATGGCAACAAAGGTGTTGTGAGTAAGATTGTACCTGTCGAGGACATGCCATATAGAGAGGA
>CACNRP010000025.1 GCA_902622955.1 uncultured Pelagibacteraceae bacterium | reverse complement strand
GGAGAAGTTTATAAAATTTTATTTTTACTAGTTCCTGTCCTAGTATCAGTTGCAATGATAGTATGGCTAGATCGTAGAGTTTGGGCATTTGTACAAAAACGTCAAGGACCAAATGTTGTTGGACCTTTTGGATTATTACAATCCTTAGCAGATGCTTTAAAATATATTTTTAAGGAAATGATCATCCCTTCAAGTTCAAATAAGGTGATATTCATTTTAGCTCCAATAGTTACAATGACATTAGCTCTAATTGCATGGGCTGTCATTCCATTCAGTGCAACACAAGTTTTAGCTGATATAAACGTTGGAATTCTTTACTTATTTGCAGTCTCGTCTCTAGGTGTATACGGAATTATTATGGGTGGTTGGGCTTCAAATTCTAAATATCCTTTTCTAGGGGCAATTCGATCCGCAGCACAGATGGTATCTTATGAAGTGTCAATCGGGGTTATAATAATTAATGTATTACTGTGTGTTGGTTCACTTAATTTAAATGATATTGTAATTGCTCAGAAAAATTTCTGGTTTGTAATTCCGTTATTTCCAATGTTTGTAATATTTTTTATTTCAGCTTTAGCTGAAACCAATAGACCTCCTTTTGATTTACCTGAAGCAGAAGCAGAATTAGTTGCTGGATATCAAACTGAATATTCTGGCATGATGTATGCAATGTTTTGGTTGGGAGAATATGCAAATATTTTATTAATGTGCGCAATGGGTGCAATTTTGTTTTTAGGTGGATGGTTATCACCTTTAGAAATTTATCCATTCACTTTAGTTCCCGCAGCAATATGGTTAATTTTAAAAATATTACTTTTATTTTTCTTATTTGCTTTAGTTAAGGCTATTGTACCTAGGTATAGGTATGACCAACTTATGAGACTAGGCTGGAAGATATTTCTTCCTTTTTCTCTAATATGGGTAGTGCTTACTGCAAGTTTTTTATTTTATTTTAATCTTTTACCAGTGAATTAATTATGAAAATTTCTAGATTACTTAAAACAATTTTTATGACAGATTTTGTTGTTGGATTATATATGGCTTTAAAAGAATTTTTTAAACCAAAAAAAACAATAAATTACCCATTTGAAAAAGGTAAAATTAGTCCAAGATTTAGAGGAGAACATGCTTTGAGAAGATATCCCAATGGTGAAGAAAGATGTATAGCCTGTAAATTATGTGAAGCTGTTTGTCCTGCGCAAGCGATAACAATAGAGTCAGCTCAAAGAGATGATGGTAGCAGAAAAACAACTAGATACGATATTGATATGATGAAGTGTATTTATTGTGGTTTATGCGAAGAGTCCTGCCCAGTTGATGCTATAGTTCAAGGACCTAATTTTGAATTCTCAACAGAAACTAGAGAAGAGCTTTATTACACGAAAGAAAAATTATTAGATAATGGAGACCGTTGGGAGAATATTTTAGACGCAAATATAAAAGCGGACAATATTCATAGATAATTCATGATTGCACATTCAATTTTTTTTTATACATTTTCTTTAATAGCAATTATCTCAGCTATAATGGTAACAGCTTCAAAAAATACAGTACACTCAGTATTTTTTTTAATTCTTGATTTTATTAGTATCTCTTGTTTGTTCATAATGATAGGAGCAGAATTTTTAGGAATGATAATGTTGATTGTTTACGTGGGGGCGGTTGCAGTTTTATTTTTGTTTGTAGTAATGATGTTGAATGTTGCTCAGCAAAAAAATCAATGGTTTGCTGCAAAAGATAGCTCTAAACATATTCCGATTGGCTTAATTATAAGCACTCTTATTTTTGTTGAAATAATAATTGTAGTAGGTGGATGGAAATACAAACCAGAAATTTTTGATATAAATAATTCACTTACTCAATTTAGCTTAAGTAACACTCATTCTTTAGGTCAGATTTTGTACACTGATTATATTCACGTATTTCAAATAAGCGGTATGATATTATTAGTTGCTATGATAGGGGCTATTGTATTAACTTTTAGACAAAGAGCAGGTGTCAAAAGACAAAGCTATATCAAGCAAATATCCCGTGAAAGAGTAGAGGGTGTTGAAGTATTAGAAGTTGAGACCAACAAAGGAGTTAGAATAGATGACTGAGATTGGTCTAGGACACTATTTAACTCTTGGCGCTGTAATTTTTTCAATCGGTGTAATTGGAATATTTCTTAATAGAAAAAATATTATCGTAATATTAATGAGTATTGAATTGATATTACTAGCTGTGAATATAAATTTAGTTTCTTTTTCAATATTTTTAGGTGATTTAGCTGGACAGGTTTTTACTTTATTTATTTTAACTGTTGCAGCTGCTGAGGCAGCAATAGGATTAGCTATTATCGTAGTATACTTTAGAAATTCTGGAACTATCAGGGTTGAAGAAATAGATACATTAAAAGGATAATAATGGAACTCTCAATAATATTTCTTCCTCTTATAGCATCAGTTATTTCAGGTTTTTTTGGAAGATATATTGGGGATAGAAATTCTGAAATAGTTACTAGTACTCTTGTCTCAATTTCTGCATTTTTATCAATATATGTTCTTTATCAAGTAATAGTAAATCAGTATGAAGAAAATATCGTAATAGCAACCTGGATAAACTCTGGATCTTTAAACGTAAATTGGTCTATGTTAATTGATCCATTGTCTGCCGTAATGTTGGTTGTAGTTACATCTGTGTCTTCTTTAGTACATATATATTCTATAGGTTATATGTCTCATGATCCTCATAAGCCAAGGTTTATGGCTTATTTATCTTTATTTACTTTTGCAATGTTAATGCTTGTTACCTCAGATAATTTTATTCAACTGTTTTTTGGATGGGAGGGTGTTGGCCTTTGTTCATATTTCTTAATTGGCTTTTGGTTTAAAAAAGAAACTGCAAATGCTGCAGCTATTAAAGCTTTTGTAGTAAATAGAGTAGGTGATTTTGGTTTTGCATTAGGAATTTTTTTGGTTTTTTATTTATTTGGAACTGTAAATTATTCTGAAGTATTTCAACAAATTCCAACAATTGTTGATAAAGATTTATCATTTTTAGGATTCCAGCTTAAAGCAATAGATTTAATTTGTTTACTTTTATTTATTGGTGCCATGGGTAAATCAGCACAGATTTTACTTCATACTTGGTTACCTGATGCCATGGAAGGTCCAACGCCAGTATCAGCATTAATTCATGCAGCAACAATGGTTACTGCAGGTGTTTTTTTAGTAGTTAGATGTTCACCAATTTATGAATACTCACCTGTAATTTTAAACTTGATAACTATTGTTGGAATGACTACAGCATTCTTTGCAGCAACAGTAGCTTTAGTTCAAACAGATATAAAAAAAATAATTGCTTATTCTACATGTAGTCAACTTGGTTATATGTTTTTTGCTGCTGGAGTAGGTGCTTATAACGTAGCCATGTTTCACTTATTTACGCATGCATTTTTTAAAGCATTATTATTTTTAGGATCTGGCTCGGTAATCCATGCATTTAGAGATGAGCAAAATATAAATAATATGGGTGGTGTATGGAAAAAATTACCTTTTACTTATGCTTTAATGATAATAGGAACGCTAGCTTTAACAGGTTTTCCTTTTCTATCAGGATTTTATTCTAAGGATGCAATTATAGAATTTGCATATTTAAAAGGAAATACCACCGGTTATTATGCTGCTGGAATAGGTATAATTACTGCATTTTTAACTTCGATTTACTCATGGAGATTAATTTTTAAAACTTTCCATGGAGATTATAATAATAAAGAGATCAAGATTGAAGAAACCCATGAGTCACCAATGATTATGCTTTTTCCTCTATTTGTTCTTTCTATAGGTGCGGTATTTGCAGGGTTTTTATTCAAAGATCTTTTTATTGGTCATGGTGATAATTTGTTTTGGGCAACGTCTATTAAGTTTCTAGAACCTTTAAGCACAGATCACCCACCAACATGGTTTTTACTTTTAACACCCTGTTTAGTTTTGTTATCAATTCCTATTGCATATTATTTATTTGTAAAAAATAAAGATTTACCAAATTCAATAGTATTATTGAATAAACCTTTATATAACTTTTTATTAAATAAGTGGTATTTTGATGAGTTGTATGAAGTATTATTCATTAAATCTTCAAAGAAAATTGGTTTATTTTTATGGAAATTTTGTGATGGAATAATAATTGATGGTTTTGGTCCAGATGGAATTTCATCTTTCATTAAAAAATGCTCAATTAAAGCAACTAAATTTCAGAGTGGTTTTATCTATCAATATGCATTTATAATGTTGCTAG
>CACNRP010000024.1 GCA_902622955.1 uncultured Pelagibacteraceae bacterium | reverse complement strand
AATTAATTTTCAAAATTCTTTAAAGCCTGAATTTAAGTTTAGATTAAATTTTGGTTTTGAAAAATATATCCAAGCATTTTTTGATAAAATAGCAGACACAATTTTACAGTATAAAATTTTAAAAAAAGACGAAGCAAGAAGGTTAAAATTAGAAAAACAAGAAAAAGAAAGATTAGAAAAGATTGAAGCCACAAAAGAAAAGCAAAAAGAGGCTGAATTAAAAGTTAAATTAAAAGAACAAGCTTTAAAAGATGAAATTAGATTAGAAAAACAAAGAACAAAAGAAATAAAATTATTCTTAAGAAAAGAACAAGCTCTATTAAGAATTGAACAAGCAGAAAAACAAAAGCAATTTTTACAGCAATTAAAATTAGATAAGCAAATTGAAAAATTCAGAGTTAGAGAGGTTAAAGAATTAGAGAAATTGGAAAAAATTTCCTTAAGAGAAAAGAGAGAGGATTATGCTGGCTTACAACAAAGAATAGAAAAATTAAAAGAAAAATATCGAATTATAAGAGATCAAAAAATTAGAGAAAGAGTAGAGGCTTTAGGAGTTAAAATTCAAGGAAACGAAGATAGAGAAACACTTTTACAAAAAGAAAAAGAATATACTTTAGCTAGACAGAAAATTGAGTTTGCTCTCGAAAGTTTTTACAGAAGTGCTAGTAGTTTAGTATTTCAATTAAACAAAAGACATATAACTAGGCATATGTCTATATTTAGATGCATAGATAGAAGGTTTGAAACAGGAGAAATATTCATTAAATGGGATGAAGCATCTGATGATGAGTGGCTTTTATTAATTTATATAAAAAATAATTCACCTGATGAAGGAATAGTTATTGAAGATAAAACCAATCCTGAAAAAAATATTTCTCATGAGTTTAAAAATAATGAAATATTTAAAGCTTCCGATGCTATGGTTGATGCACTAACTCAATTAATTGCAAGAAAAAGAGCTAAAAATATCAATTAAGTTATCTTATATAATTAAGTATCATCTAGAATGTTATTTTCCTCTGCATTAATGATCATCTTATACCTGATATTAAGATATGTTCTTGCATGGATAAGATATTTCAATAGTCTAGACTCTAGATTGGGTCAATCTACATGGAGATGGAGTTATGATTATCCTGTTATTGGTGAAAGAGATATCTCTGATCTAGATGACAAAATTTTTGTTAGACTAAGAAGGAAGAGAAATAGAGTAATAACTCTTATGTATTCAATTTTATTAATAATGTTTTTATTATCTATGTCTTTATTAAGTGAATTTTTAATATTTTTTTTGACTTAGTTTTTTAAGTTGTTTTTTATTTTTTAAATATAGAAGAAAAGCAATCATCTCATAACCGTATTTAAAAATTGTGAAAATTATTGGTAGTTTAAAAAATTTATATAAAAATTTATATTTAGGAATTTTTTTCCAAACATAAAGAAATGCCTCTGCTCCTTGAATAATTTTACCATCTTCTTGAACATGAAGTCTTCTTAATAATTCTTTATCATTTCTTAGTGTTTCTTTTTCAGCATCTAAATTATTTGTAATATCTATCCAGTCAATATCTTCGATATTCTCTTTTTTATATAAGTTAATTTCTGATCTACAGATTTTGCAGGAATTATTAAAATATACTTTCATTTAATAATACTTATCTTTTAGAGTAAAATTGTACATGCGTAAAATGATCAGTTGAAAATTATCAATAAACTACTATTTAAGTTAAATGAGTAATTTCTTCGAAAAATCAGATTTAACAAGACAAGATGCTGACAAGATAGTATCTGATACATTAAAAAATTGTGATGATGGTGAGTTGTATTTAGAGGAGTCTAAATCAGAATCAATTTTGCTAGATGATAATAAAATTAAGAGTTCAAATTATAGTTCTGATTTAGGATTTGGATTTAGAGCTATTTCTGATGAGGTTGTTGCTTATTCCTATTCAAATGAAATATCAAAAGACTCTTTAAAAAACTCGTCAGAAAATCTTAAGTCAACTCTGAAATCAATTAAAGGCACTTATAATCATGAAATACCAAAAACAAACAAGAAATTGTATGATGATATAAATCCAATTGAACAAAAAACATTGAACTCAAAATTAGAGGTTTTAAATAAAGTAAATGATTATTTAAGAAAAAAAGATGGTTCAGTAAAACAAGTTACAGCTAGTTTTGCTGGTGAGCAAAAATCAATAGAAATTATTAGATCGGGTGGAGAGTCTCTTACAGATGTGCGTCCATTAATTAGATTTAATGTATCTGTAATGTTAGAAAAAAATGGCAGAAAAGAAACTGGTGTTTATGGTATTGGTGGTAGACAATCTTATGATGATTATTTAAAAAATGATAATTGGAAAAATGTTTGTGAGGAAGCTCTAAGAATTGCGTCGGTAAATTTAGAAAGTAAACCCGCACCTGCTGGGGAAATGAAGGTAGTCTTAGGACCTGGTTGGCCAGCAATATTAATTCATGAAGCAATTGGCCATGGTCTTGAGGGTGATTTTAATAGAAAAAAAACTTCAGCATTTCATAATCTTATGGGTCAAAAAGTTGCTAGCAAGGGAGTAACAATTGTAGATGATGGAACAATAGATAATAGAAGAGGAAGCTTAACCATTGACGATGAAGGAACCCCAACTGAGAGAACAGTTTTAATTGAAAACGGTATTCTCAAAGGTTTTATGCAAGACAGACATAATGCGCGATTAATGAACACAAAATCAACCGGTTCTGGAAGAAGAGAAAATTATAGACATCTTGTTTTACCAAGAATGAGAAATACGATGATGTTAAGTGGTAATCAAACTCAAGACGAAATGATTAAATCTGTAGATAAAGGAATTTTTGCTGTAAGTTTTGGAGGGGGGCAGGTAGATATTACTTCTGGAAAATTTGTATTTAATTGCACAGAAGCCTACGAAATAAATAATGGTAAAATTGGTTCTCCAATTAAGGGAGCAACTCTAATTGGTGATGGACCATCAATACTTAAAGAAGTTTCAATGGTAGGTAACGATATGATGATGGATCCTGGTATAGGAACTTGTGGAAAAGCTGGGCAAGGAGTTCCTGTAGGAGTAGCTCAACCTTCAATTTTAATTGATAAAATGACAGTTGGTGGAACAAAACTTTAAATAATGATTAAAGATCAAGAATTTTTAAAATCAAAAGCTTCTTATTGTTTAGATTTAGCAAAAAAAATGGGAGCGACAGATGCAAGTGTTACAGTTGGACATACAATTTCAGAGACTGTTAATTTTAGAAATAAAAATTTAGAGGCTTCGGATAGATCAGATGGGCTAGCTTTGAGTATTGAAACTTATATTGATAAAAAGAGATCATCAATAACGTCATCAAATTTAATTGATGAAAATATAAAAACATTAGTTGAAAAATGTTTTGAAACCACAAAGATTACGCCTGAGGATGAATTTAACTCTTTGCCAGATAAAAATTTATTATCAAAAAAAATAAAAAATCTTGATTTATATGATCAAACTAGATTCGAAAATGAAAAAAAAATTGATTATTTAAAGGAACTTGAGGAGGCTGCTTCTGAACCAGATAAAATTGTAAATACAGAATCAAGCTTCACTGAAAATAAATCAAATTTTATTTTAGCAAATAGCGATGGCTTTTGTGATGGCTGGAAAAAATCAAGTTTTACCGCTTCCAGTATTACGGTCGCTAAAGATGAAAATAGTATGGAGAGAGATTATGAATATACTAGTTGTCGTCATTTAGTTGATATTAAAGAGGCTAGTGAACTAGGAAAAAAGTCAGCTGAACAAACTATAAAAAAATTGAGTCCTAAAAAAATTGGTAGTGAAAAAATAAATTTAATTTTTGATAAAAAAATAGCAAAAGGAATACTAAGTACATTCGCAGGAGCTATATCAGCATCGGCAATTTCTCGAGGTACTTCATTTTTAAAAGATAAAATTAATCAACAAGTTTTTTCAAAAATGATTAATGTAGTAGATAAACCTGATATTGTTAAAGGTATTGGCTCTAAATACTTTGACTCTGAAGGAGTACATTCAAAAACTTTAAATCTTGTACAGGATGGTTTATTAAAGAATTATCTTGTAGACACTTATAATGGTAAAAAATTAAACTTACCGTCAAATGGAAGAAGTGGTGGAACAACAAACCTTTATTTTGAAAATGGAAATATTAGTTTTGAGGAGCTCTTAAGAAATAGCTCAAAAAGTCTTTATATTGCTGAAACAATTGGACATGGTAGCAACCTTGTAACCGGAGACTATTCAGTGGGAGCAGCTGGTTATTTAATTGAAAATGGTGAATTTAAATATCCTGTTAGTGAAATTACAATAGCTGGTAATTTAAAGGACATGTTTAAAAATATAATTTTAGCTAATGATTTAGAATTTGAATATTCAGTTAATTCACCAACTATGATGGTAGAAGGAATGACTGTTGCCGGAAAATGAGTAGTTATTGTGTCATTGGCTCTGGAATATCAGGAGCGACAATAGCTAATTTATTAAGTAAAAAATATTCAGTAGATATTTATGATAAAGCCAGAGGTCCAGGGGGCAGATCTTCTTTCAAAAGGTTAAATAATTCAAAAGGATTCGATCATGGTGCTCAATATATTTCTCCAAAATCCAAACAATTTAAAAAATTTATTGAGAAATTGTTAAAAAAAAAAATTTTAAAAATATGGAATGGTAAAC
>CACNRP010000023.1 GCA_902622955.1 uncultured Pelagibacteraceae bacterium | reverse complement strand
CTTCAAAATCATAGAAGAAAAAAAATATGGAATTTCAAAGATAATTTTTTTATCTAATTCAAGTTAGAATTTTTTTTGTTTCTTTCTTAATTAATTCAACAGCTGGTTGATCATAAGGGTTTAATTTCAGTACTTTGCCAAGTAAAATTGTTTCTAAAATAAAAAAGGTAAACAATTCCCCTAAAGTTTTTTCATCCCTTTTTTTAACTTCAAAACTTCTAAATGGTATATTTTTTTTTAAAAAAACATTTTCGCTGGCTTTTTTTTGAGAATAAATAATTTTTGATATTGATTTATTTTTTAAGAATCTGTGTGATGGTAATATAATTTTACTATTTAATTTTTTTGATTTTTTTTCATTAACATAAAAGAATGTATAAAAATTATTTTGAAAACCATCTAAATAAAGTTGCATTACACTATGATTGTCTTTTGGCATATTTGACACTATTGGTAGAAGCCCTTTTTTTTTCTTACCCAAACTCTCTGCAACTAGTTGTTGATACCATTTAAATAAACTTTCTGATTTTTCATCATAGTTAATAATTATAGAGTTAAATTTTTGATTTTTTATATAATAAAGAATTGAAGCAACATTGTTGATAAGTGAATTTAAAAATCTTTTATTTTTTATTAAAGAATTAAATTGTCTAAATCTTTTAGATTTTAAACCCATCAATTCGGCTGGCAGCATACCTACTTCAGATAAAACTGAATACCTTCCACCAATATAATTATTATGATGAACGATTTCTCCTTTAAGATTTTCTGCTAATTGATAAAGATAATTCTTTTTGTTTTCAGTGACAAAAATATTTTTGTTATTTTTCTTTATAATTATATTTGAATTTGTAATTGTCTCAATTGTATTTCCCGATTTTGATACAATTATATTAACAGTTTTTTTTTTACTTTGAGATAAAGTATTCTGAAGATTATCAATAAATAAAAAATTTTTTTTTATTTTATGTTTTAAAAATTCATAAATTGTTCGAGTTCCAAGTATTGAACCTCCCATTCCTATTACTCTATAATTTGAGAAGGCTTTATACTTATCAACAAGATTATTGTTATAACTATCTCTATAATTATTACTTAATGAATTAAGTATCTCATTTTTACCATTAATAATTGATTGTAAATTTTTTCTTAATTTTAAAGATTTGTTTTTTTTTTTAAAATTAACAAAGCTAATACCTGAGGTTAGCATTAATTCTTAATTTTTTTTAATATTGATTGTTCTATATCTAAATTAATATCTTCGGCGTTATTAATTTCACCATTTTCATTCTCATTTTTTGTTACAAGATCTTTTATTTTATTTTCATTAGTCTCTGCTGTTTCATTATTCTGATCAGGTACAGGCAAATCATTATAGTCTGGAGGCATTACAAGTGGTGATTTTTTTTCGACAAGAAATTCGTCACTGCTTGACTTTTTTTGATTTGTAAATCCTTCTTTAATTGTTGAGCAAGAATAAAGAAATAAAATTAAATGAAAAAAAATTATTAATTTAAAGTGTTTCATATTCTTTGTTTTTATTATTACCAGTAATTTCAATTATTATCATAAAAATAACACCTAAAGTAATGAATATATCAGCTACATTAAATATGAACCAATGAAAATTTCCTATATGAAAATCTATAAAATCAGGCACCGCTTTATAAAATATTCGGTCGTATATATTTCCTAATGCACCTCCCAAGATCATCATAAGTGAATATTTTTTAATTCCGTTACTTTTAGAAAGCATAAAAAATATAATTAAAATTATAATTAAAATTAAAAAAGTTAGTACATTATAAAAAATTGTTTCATTAAAAGATAATAAGCCAAATGCAATTCCTTCATTCCAGATAAGTCTAATATTTAAAAATTTTGAAGAAAATAATTCAGATCCTAAGGATTTCTTATCTAGATAAATTACATAAATTTTAGATAGCCTATCAAGTAAAAATATTGAAAAAACTAATAATGAACTGATTATAAAACGTTTTTTAAATATTTTTTCGATCATTAGGGATGTCTAGGACAAGGGCCCTCATTTATTTTCCAACAAACTGGACACTTGGTTCCCTTTGCTTTACTAGTGATTGCAGTTGTCTCAACATCTTCATTGTATCTAACTTCAGCTTTTGAAGTAATACACAATTCTGAAAAATCAATATTGCTAGTTGCCTTTTGTAATTTTTGATTTAAATTTATTTTTAAATCTGCCTCCAAGCTTGATCCTATTTCTTTGCTAGCTCTTTTTTCCTCAATACTTATATTGCAAATATTTCTAATTTTTATTAATTCACTCCATTTTTCGCTTAGTTTCTCGTTTTTAAATTTATCAGGATATTTGTGGAATTTCTCTAAGTGAATACTTTTTTGATCCTTAAACAATAAATTAAAAATTTCTTCAGTTGTAAAAGATAAAATAGGAGCGAACCATTTTAATAGAGAATTTAAAATTATATTAAGAAGTAAAATAGTCGATTTTCTTTTTTTTGAGTCCTTAGGATCACAATAAAGATTATCTTTTCTAATATCAAAATAAAAAGCAGATAAATCAACAGTACAAAAATTTAATAATTCTTTATACAAATTATGAAAATCGTAATTACTAAAATATTTTTTAAAATTATCATTTAGAATATAAATTTTATGTAGCATTAACTGCTCTAACTCAGGTAACCCATTTATATCTAGTGTATTAAAATTTATTGACTCAAAATTGTCATTTATATTTCCAAGTAAGTATCTAAAAGTATTTCTAATTTTTCTATATGAGTCCGCGTGTTGATCTAAGATTGAATAATCTATTCGAAGATCTTCTGCATAATTTGAAGATGCTACCCAAATTCTTAAAATATCAGCACCATATTTTTTTAAAATGTCTTCAGGTGCAATTACATTTCCTAGTGATTTAGACATCTTTAAACCTTTACCGTCTACAACAAATCCGTGAGATAGAATAGCTTCGAATGGAGCTCTACCTCTTGTCCCGCAAGATTCTAATAATGATGAATGAAACCAGCCTCTATGTTGATCTGAGCCCTCTAGATACATTGATGCTGGCCATTTTAAATCTTCTCTTTTTTCTAATACAAAAGAGTGAGTTGAACCACTATCAAACCAAACTTCAACGATATCACTTAATTTTTGATAATCATCAGCTCTATATTTCTTACCTAAAAATCTTTGAGGATCATCTGAAAACCAACAATCTGAACCCTCCTTTTCATAAATTGATGAAATATTTTCGATAACCTCATCATCAACTAAAATTTCTTTTGTTTTTTTATTTACAAAAATTGGAAGAGGCACCCCCCAAACTCTTTGTCTTGAAACGCACCAATCAGGTCTTGTTTCTATCATTGATTTTAATCTTTCTTTACCTTTGCCTGGATAGAAAGTTGTTTCATCGATAGCTTTTAATGCTTTATCTCTAAGTTTATGACTTTCCATTGAAATAAACCATTGAGGTGTAGCTCTGTGAACAAGTGGAGCTTTGGATCTCCACGAATGAGGGTAAGAGTGAACTAACTCACCATTAAATAATAAATTTTTTTGCTCTTTTAGTTTTTCAATTACAATAGGATTTGCTTTAAATATATGAATTCCCTCAAATAATTTAACATTACTCGTGTATTTTCCATCCCCATCAACTGTTTCTATGGCTTTAATACCGTTATTTAAACAAAGATTGAAGTCATCAGGTCCATGACTTGGTGCGCAGTGAACTATTCCAGTTCCTTGCTCAGTAGTTACAAATCTAGCCTCTAGCATTGGGATATCATGATCATAACCAAGATTTAAAAATGGGTGACTACAGATAGTGTTATTAAATTCTTTTCCTTTAAAGGTATGAATTTTTCTATAATTATTTAGTCCACACTCCTTAACAACTGATTCTAAGAGAGCGTCTGTAATAACAATTTTTCTATTTTTAAAATCACCTTCATCGTTAATTTCTAATATTATATAATCAAGAGACTCATTATATGCTAAAGCTTTATTGGCTGGTATTGTCCATGGAGTTGTTGTCCAAATAACTATTTCACTTCCAACTAAATTTTTTAAATTAGATGATTTAACTTTAAATGATGTATAAATTGTATCTGATTTATGATCCTGATATTCAACTTCTGCATCTGCTAAAGCTGTTTTTTCAACTGTTGACCATAGAACTGGTTTAAAACCTCTATACAAACTTCCTTCTTTTAGAAATTTGCCTAGCTCCCTAACTATTTGAGCTTCTGCATCAAAGCTCATTGTGGAATAGTAATTTTCCCAATCCCCCACAACACCTAGTCGTTTAAACTGAGATTTATGAACTTCAATCCACTTTTCAGCAAATGTTCTGCATTCTTTTCTAAACTCAACTACAGGAACTTCGTTTTTATTTTTTTTGTTTTTTTTATATTGTTCCTCAATTTTCCATTCAATTGGCAAACCATGACAATCCCATCCTGGAACATAAATAGAGTCTTTTCCATCCATTTGATGAAATTTTACTATTATATCTTTAAGAATTTTATTGAGAGCTGTACCCATGTGTATATTTCCATTTGCGTAAGGAGGTCCATCATGTAGGATAAATTTCTCATTACCTTTGCTCGAACTTCTTAACTCATCGTACAGATTTATTTTTTTCCAATATTCTAGAATTTCTGGTTCTTTGGTAGGCAAGTTAGCTTTCATGGAAAAAGCTGTTTTTGGAAGATTTATTTGTGATTTTGTCATTTAGTCTTTTTTGCAATATTTAAGTCTTTTTTGATTTGAGTTCTTAATTGATCAACATTTCTAAATTTTTTTTCCTTTCTTATAAACTTTAAAAACTCTACTGATAAAAGTTTATTGTAAAGATTTCCAGAAAAATTAAATAAATGAACTTCTAATAATATTTTTTTTTGATTAAATGTTGGTCTATATCCAAGATTGGCAATTCCTTTAAGATATTTATTGCTATTTTTTCTTAAAACTTTGACGGCATAAACCCCTGGTCTTGCTAAGATATAATCCCCAATATCAATATTACAAGTTGGAAAACCAATTTTTTTTCCTACTTGTCTTCCTTTTTTAACAATTCCTTGTATCGTCCAATTTCTATTCAAAAGTTTATTGGCCCTGTCTAAAAAACCTTTTTCTAAAAGATTCCTTATTAAAGATGAAGATACAATTTTTTTATTTTTAATTAATGGTTCTGGTTTAACAACTTTATAATTATATAATTTCTCATATTTTAATAATAACTTTACATTTCCTTCTCTTTTATTTCCAAATCTAAAGT
>CACNRP010000022.1 GCA_902622955.1 uncultured Pelagibacteraceae bacterium | reverse complement strand
AGTTTAGTTAAAGTTTATGCAAATAGTCATTACATCACTCCAAAGCCAACTGTAGAACAAGCAATAATAAATATTAAAAGAGAGTTGGAAATCACATTAAAAAAACATAGAGAAGAAAATAAACTTTTAGAAGCACAAAGATTAGAGGAGAGAACAAAGTTTGATCTTGAAATGATAGAAGCAACAGGCTCATGTGCAGGAATTGAAAATTATTCAAGATTTTTATCAGGGAGGAAGCCAGGAGAGCCGCCACCTACTCTTTTTGAATATTTTCCAGATAATACATTAATATTTGTAGATGAATGCCATGTAACTGTTCCTCAGCTAAATGGGATGTACAAAGGAGATCGATCAAGAAAAAGTACTTTAGCAGAGTATGGATTCAGATTACCATCATGTATGGATAATAGACCTCTAAAGTTTGAGGAATGGGATCTTATGAGAACTCAAACAGTATTTGTATCAGCAACTCCTGGACCATGGGAATTAGAACAAACAAAAGGTAAATTTATTGATCAAGTTATAAGACCAACTGGATTAATAGATCCTGTAGTAGAAATAAGACCTGCTAAAAATCAAGTGGATGACTTAATGCATGAATGTAAAAGAGTTGTTGAAAATAATCACAGGGTATTAGTTACAACTTTAACAAAAAAAATGGCAGAGGATTTAACAGAGTATCTTCATGAAAATGGAGTTAAGGTAAGATATCTACATTCAGATATAGACACCTTAGAAAGAATTGAAATTATGCGAGATTTAAGAATGGGTGTATTTGACGTATTAGTTGGAATAAATCTATTAAGAGAGGGACTTGATATTCCAGAATGTGCACTTGTAGGGATTTTAGATGCAGATAAGGAGGGTTTCTTGAGATCTGAAACTTCATTGATCCAAACTATTGGAAGAGCTGCTAGAAATGTGGATGGCAAAGTTATTTTATATGCAGACAAAGAAACAAAGAGTATCAAAAAAGCAATTGCTGAAACTGATCGGAGAAGAAATATTCAGCTTGCGTACAATAAGAAACACAAAATAGATGCAAAGTCTGTTAAAAAAGAAATAAGTGATATTTTAGAGAGTGTTTATGAAAAAGATTATGTAAAAATTAGTGAGGGATCAAATATTGGTGGAAATTTAAAAAAACATCTCAAGGGTCTAAATAAGAAAATGAAAGACGCTGCATCAAATCTTGAATTTGAGGAAGCAGCTAAAATCAGAGATGAAATTAGAAAACTAGAAAGTACAGAATTAGAAATTACATTAAACCCAAAAATAAGACAGTATGACGTAAAAAATAAACTTTATCCAAAAGGTAGATCAACAATGGGTATGCCAGGTACTAAAGTTACAAAAAAAAGAGATAAAAAATGGAAGCACGGAAGATAATAATTACTGGTGGCGCAACCAGAATAGGTGCTGCAATTGCAAATAAGTTATCTGGTCCTAATAAAGAAATATTAATTCATTTTAATAGATCAAAGTCTAAAGCAGAAAAATTAAAAAAAGATTTGTCTAGAAATGGAACTAAAATTTATTTAGTGAAAGGAGATTTAAGCAAAGAAACAGATGTAAATAAAATTGTAAAATTTGCAAAATCAAAATTAAAATATTTTGATTGTCTAATAAATAATGCTTCACTATTTGAAAACGACAAACTAGAAAACTTTACAACTGATAGCTGGGGACACCACTTAAGAACAAATTTAAGAACACCAGCTTTATTATCTAAAGAATTTGCAAAAAATATTAGAGGTAAAAATAATAATATTATCAATCTTATAGACCAAAGAGTATTTAAACTCACTCCTTACTTCTTTTCTTACACAATTAGCAAAACTGGTCTTTATACATTGACAAAAACAAGTGCAATGAGCCTAGCACCAAATATAAGGGTAAATGGAATAGCTCCAGGTCCAACAATAAAGAACAGCAGGCAATCTGGGAAACATTTTAAAAAACAATACATGGCTACTCCTCTTAAGAGGCAAGTTGATGTTGAGCAAATATGTAATGCTGTTGACTTTTTTATTAAAAATAGATCTATTACGGGTCAGGTGATATCTATAGATAGTGGACAAAGTTTAAATTGGC
Organism: uncultured Pelagibacteraceae bacterium; assembly: GCA_902622955.1. Lineage (GTDB taxonomy): Bacteria > Pseudomonadota > Alphaproteobacteria > Pelagibacterales > Pelagibacteraceae > Pelagibacter. The sequence continues at coordinate 4,553 of CACNRP010000022.1, read as the reverse complement.
AAACACCAGATATTATGGGTGGTAAAGAATGAAAAAAAATAATCTCAAAATAGTTAAGATAGATAAAAATAAAACTTTATTTAACTATGAGAAAAAAATTCTAATTAATGAATTGATACTAGATTTAAAGCTTGGTTATTATGACTTTGAAAAAGAAAAAGCCCAAAAAGTAAAGTTTAGTCTAGAAATAGATTATGAGGATAAAAAGCCATCAAGTGATAAGGACATTAAATCCATCGTAAATTATGGAACTATTGTAAAGTTGATAACAAAACTTGTTAATAAAAAACATTACAATTTTCTGGAAACTTTAGCAGAAGCAGTATTTGATGAATTATTTAAAGATAAAAGAATCGCAAAAATAATGTTGAAGATAGAAAAATTGGAAATTCTTAAACAGTGTTCATCTGTTGGTATTCAAATTACCAAAAAAAGAAGTCATGATAAGTCCTGAAGTAGGAAAAGAAGTAATTAAAAAAGAACTTCCATTAATTCCTAAACTTCCAGGTGTTTACAGGATGCTAAATCATAAAAACGAAATTCTCTATGTAGGAAAGGCAAAAAATTTACCTAATAGGCTTAAAAGTTATGTTGCAGAAAAAAATCTTATTATTCGAACAGAGAGAATGTTGTCTCAAACAAAAAAGCTTGAAATAACAACAACTTCTAATGAAAGTGAAGCTTTATTACTTGAAGCAAACTTAATTAAAAAATTTAAACCAAAATTTAATATTTTACTAAAGGATGATAAGTCTTTTCCATATATTTTTATTTCTGACCATAAATTTCCAAGAATTGAGAGGCACCGGGGTGCAAAAAATAAACCAGGTAAATATTATGGACCATTTGCAAGTTCTCTTGCTGTCAATATGGCAATTAAAACAATTCAGAGAATTTTTTTATTAAGATCTTGCACTGATAAACAAGTAGATGCTGGAGATAAAACTTGTTTCAATTATTTTTTAAAAAGATGTGCTGGACCATGTGGTGGAAAAATTGATAAGAAAAATTATGCAAAATTAGTTGAAGCAGCTGATGAATTTTTAAGTAAAGGAAAATCTAGAAAAATTCAAAAAACTCTTTCTAAACAAATGGAAGATGCTAGTGAAGAGCTAGATTTTGAAAAAGCTGCAATAATGAGAGATAAAATTAAATCTCTAAACATAATTCAATCGTCTCTAACTGTTAGTGAAGCTAATTTAATCGAGGCAGATGTAATTGCAGGATACAAAGAGTCGGGAAAAACATGTATACAAGTTTTTTTTTATAGATCTAAACAAAATTGGGGCAATCAAGCATTTTTTCCAAAACACGATCCTGATGAAAGTTTAAAAGAAATTATAAATTCATTTGTAGCTCAATTTTATGAAAATAAAGCTGTACCAGGTTTAATTATTTTAAATGAGGAAATTAAAGAAAAAAAATTAATAGAGAAAACTTTGTCTAAAAAGGAAGGTAAACAAATTACAATATCTACAGCAAAAAAAGGCTCAAAACTTAAAGTAATTAATTTAGCAATTAAAAACGCAAAAAATACCTTAAATAGAAAGTTATATGAAAGTGAAAATAATCGAAATTTATTAGATCAAATTGGAAAAAAATTCAAATTAGATAATAGTATAAGTTTAATTGAAGTTTACGATAATAGTCATATTCAAGGTACAAATAGTGTTGGTGCTCTTATAACTTACGGGGAAGAAGGTTTTGTCAAAAAAAGATATAGAAAATTTAATATTAAAAATGAAAAATTTTTACAAGATGACTATGGAATGATAAAAGAGGTTTTGAGCAGAAGATTTAAAAGAGCTATTCAAGAAAAAGATAATTACCTAACATTTCCAGATCTTGTTTTAATTGATGGTGGTAAAGGTCAATATTCCTCAGCAAGAGAAACTATGAACGATTTAGGTTTAAATGAAATACCTGTCATAGCAATTGCTAAAGGTAAATTTAGAAATAGTGGAAATGAAACCTTTTTTCACAATGGCAAAGAATTTAAATTTACGAGGAATGACCCTTCTTTATTTTTCCTTCAAAGAATAAGAGATGAAGCACATAGATTTGCAATAAGCGCCCATAGAGCAAGAAGAAAAAAGGGAATAAGCAAATCTTTATTAGACCAAATAGAGGGTATTGGAGCTATAAGAAAAAGGGCTTTATTGAACCATTTTGGATCAGCAAGATCAGTTGAGTCTGCTAGTTTAGATGAAATTAAATCTGTAGAAGGTGTTGAAGAAAAAGTTGCAAAAAAGATATATAACTTTTTTCACGAATAATTATGCTAAAAAAAATCCCAAACATATTAACGATAGGGCGAATAATAATTGTTCCCTTTTTTGTTTTAGCTTTTTATCTTCCGGGATTTTATGGTGATCTTACTGCTTTAATATTGTTCATTATAGCATCATTTACTGACTTCTTAGATGGCATGTTAGCCAGGATGTTTGGGGTAGAGTCAAAGCTTGGTGAATTGTTAGATCCCATAGCTGATAAAATTATTGTTGCTACAGCACTAATACTTTTGGTTATGGATGGAACTATCAGAAATTACGAAGTAATTGCAGCAATTATAATTCTTACAAGAGAAATTTTAATTTCAGGTCTGAGAGAATTTTTGGCAAAGGGAAAAATAAAACTTCCTGTCTCAAACCTTGCTAAACTTAAAACAGTATTACAAATGGTGTCTATAGCTCTTTTATTATCTGGAGATACCGGTAATAAAATAATTAATTTCCAAGACTATAACGCTCAAACAATAGGTATAATTCTTTTATGGTTATCTGCAGCTTTAACTCTTTTTACCGGTTATGATTATATGCGGAAGGGTATTGATCATGCAATGTCTGAAGATAGCAAAGATTAAGCTGCTTTTTTCTTTCTTACAAGTTTTTGGTAACTTTCATTTAAATCAATTATCGTATCACAAACCTTAAATTGATGTTCGGCTATACAAGAAACAGGTGTTACTTCTGCAGCAGTTCCTGTTAAAAAACATCCAACAAAATTTGGTAGTTCATTTGGACCAATTTTTCTTTCATGTACTTTGATATTCTTTGATTTTGCAATTCCAATTACAGTTCTTCTCGTAATACCATCTAAAAAAGAGTCTGGTATTGGAGTATGAATTTCTCCTTTTTTATCTTTGAAAAAAATATTTGCTCCAGTTGCTTCAGCAATATTCCCTTCATGATCAAGCATTAAAGAATCTGTATAACCTTGCTTTTCTGCTTCATGTTTTGAGAGAGTACAAATCATGTAAAGACCCGATGCCTTTGTATCCCATGGTATTGTATTCGGCGCTGGTCTTCTCCAATTTGAAATATTTAATCTTATTCCTTCTACTTTGAGTTTAGGATCAAAATATGATCCCCATTCCCATGTTGCAATCGCAACATGTATTTTTGTTTGTTGCGCAGAAATAGCCATCATCTCACTTCCTCTCCAAGCAACTGGTCTTACATAACCATTTTCTACTTTTTGGGTTGTGATAATTTTATTTGATGCATTGTTGATTTCTTCCTCTGTATATGGAATTTCAAAACCCATTCTTCTAGCTGAATAGAAAAATCTTTCTGTATGTTCTTCTAATTTAAAAATCGACCCATCATAAACTCTCTCACCTTCAAATACACAGCTTGCGTAGTGCAAACCATGACTTAAGACATGAAGCTTTACATCACCCCAATCAACTAATTCATTATTGTACCATATTTTTCCAGATCTTTTATCGTAAGGTATCATGTGTGAAAATATTTAAATTTATATATGAAAAATATCTTTGTATCTTTAATATGTCAATATAACTTACCTATTATGAAAGAACTTTTATATTTAAAAGATGATCAGCTTAAAGACCTAATTGAAAAACTATTCGTAAGCTATAGAGAAACATTTTCTGACTCTAAAAAAATATTAGATAGATATTCGATTGGTTTAGCACACCATAAAGTAATTCATTTACTGTCAATGTACGAAGGGATTTCTATTTCAGAGCTGCTTAAGAGATTAAAAGTCACAAAACAAAGCTTAAATCGTGTTCTAAAAGATTTAATCAAACTTGATATCGTCATGTTTAAAAAAGATGACCAAGATACTAGGGTTAAGCATGTTTTTCTTAATGATAAAGGAAAAAAAATTTTTAATGAAATTTTTAATTTACAAAAAAAAAGAATTTATAATGCTTTTTTAAATTCAAGTTCAGAAGAAGTTATAAATTTTGATAATGTACTAAGTAAAATAATTAATGGATAAGTTTATTGCACATATACTAGTGATTGATGATGATGATGGAATAAGATCTCTTGTAAAAAAATATTTAAATGAAAATAAATTCTTGGTTACAACTGCAGAAAATGCAGAAAAAGCATTAGAGAAAATAAAAATAATCAAATTTGATTTAATAGTTTTAGATATCATGATGCCTGGTAAAAGTGGGCTTGAATTTTTGAGAGAAAATAAAAAAAAATTAGATACACCTGTCATTCTTCTAACAGCTAAAGGTGAAGCAAATGAAAGAGTTGAGGGGTTAGAGACTGGGGCTGATGATTATTTGC
>CACNRP010000021.1 GCA_902622955.1 uncultured Pelagibacteraceae bacterium | reverse complement strand
TTTCTTCACGATTATAATCGTAGTTTTTTTGAAGTGTTAAAGTCATTTTGCTGTAAGCCTCAACAGAACCAAGTCCATAAATACAGGATACACTTGCAACAATTAAAACATCATCTCTCTCAAGTAGAGACCTTGTTGCTGAGTGTCTCATTCTATCAATCTGTTCATTTATAGAGGCTTCTTTTTCAATATATGTGTCTGATCTTGGTACATAAGCCTCTGGTGTATAATAGTCGTAGTAAGACACAAAATATTCAACAGCATTATCAGGAAAGAAGCTTTTCATTTCCCCATAAAGTTGCGCAGCTAAAGTTTTATTTGGTGCTAATATTAAGGCAGGCCTGTTAGTTGCCTCAATTACCTTTGCCATTGTAAAAGTTTTCCCTGAGCCAGTAACACCAAGTAATACTTGATTAAATTGATCTTTTTTTGCACCGTCTACTAATTTTTTGATAGCAGCAGGCTGATCTCCAGCTGGTTTAAAATCAGATTTAATTTTAAATTTTTTTCCACCTTCGAGTTTTCCACCTATTTTTGGATTTTTACTCTGGATATCTGTAATTAAATCTTGATAAGTATTTTCCATATATTAAACAACGTAGTAGAATTTAATTATATTTCAATGAGCATAATATCAGATAGTTTAAAAAGAATTAAACCTTCACCAACCATTGCGGTGACTCAAAAAGCTAGAGAACTTAGAGCTGCTGGTAAAGATGTTGTAGGTCTTGGAGCTGGAGAGCCCGATTTTGATACGCCAGAAAATATTAAAAAGGCAGCGATAAAAGCAATTAAAAGTGGAGATACAAAGTATACAGCTGTAGATGGAACGCCTGCATTAAAAAAAGCAATCGTAAGTAAATTTAAGCGAGAAAATAAATTAAATTATTCAATTGACCAAATAACAGTTGGAACTGGTGGTAAGCAAGTACTTTATAATGCTTTTATGGCAACTTTAAACAAAGGTGATGAAGTAATTATTCCAGCCCCTTTCTGGGTATCATATCCAGATATGGTTTTATTAGCAGGTGGAAAACCAAAAATAGTAAAATGTACTGAACAAGAGGGTTTTAAACTCACAGCAAAAAAATTAAAAAAAGCAATTTCAAAAAAAACTAAATGGGTAATACTTAATTCTCCTTCAAATCCAACTGGTGCTGGATATTCAAAAAAAGAAATCCAACAATTAGCAAAAATTTTAATAAAAAACAAAAATGTCTATATTTTAAGTGACGATATTTATGAACATGTAAAGTATGATAATTTTAATTTTTTTACTATTGCCCAAATATCAAAACTGAAAAATAGAACTCTTACTATGAATGGAGTTAGTAAATCGTATGCTATGACTGGTTGGAGAATAGGATATGCGGCAGGCCCAGAGGATATAATTAAAGCTATACGAAAAATTCAGTCTCAATCTACTTCTAATCCTTCATCAATAAGCCAGGCAGCAGCAGTTGAAGCTCTAAATGGTACTCAAGGTTTTATCAAAAAAAGATCTAATGCTTTTAAACAAAGAAGAGATTTTGTTGTTAAAAGTTTAAATAGTATCAAAGGAATTAGTTGTTTAACTCCAAATGGTGCTTTTTATGTGTTTCCAAGTTGCAAAGCTCTTTTAAATAAAAAAACAAAATTAAAAACCGATACAGATTTTGTCCAAAAATTACTTGAAAAATCAAGTGTAGCAGTTGTGCAAGGATCTGCATTTGGTCTTGATGGATATTTCAGAATTTCTTATGCCACCTCAATGAAAAATTTAAAAAAAGCCATGAATAGAATTAAATCTTTCTGTGAAAGCTTATAATTAAGAGTGAAAACAGCATTACTATTTGGTTCATCTGGCTTAGTTGGAGGACATGTTCTTAATTATCTAATTCAAAACTCAAATTATTCAAAAATTAAATTATTTGTCCGTTCTTTCACAGAAAATAACGATCCAAAGATAGAAATAATAAAGACTAATTTTAATAATTTAAACGAACATACTGAAGATATTAAAGGAGATGAATGTTTTTATTGCATTGGTACGACCAAAAAAAAATCACCCAATAAGAACGAATATCAAAAAGTTGAGCTCGATATTCCTAAAAAAATTTCTCAAATTGCAAAATCTAATTTAATTAAATCATTTTTTTTTGTTTCCTCAGGGTATGCAAATCCAAAAAGTTCTGGCGAATATTTAAAATTCAAAGGTTTAGTTGAAGAAGAAATTAAAAATTTAAATTTTGATAAAATTGGGATTATGAGACCATCTTTTTTATTAGGAGAAAGACAAGAAGAAAGAGTGGCTGAAAAATTTGGAATAATAATATTTAATCTTTTAACCCCAATATTAATTGGGCCTTTTAGAAAAATGAGACCAATTCAGTCAGAAATAGTAGCTAAGGCTATGATAAAATTAGCAAATGAAAATATTGATCAAAGTGTATTTGAATCTAACGAAATTTCTAATTTAGTGAGATAAAAATTTTTCCGCTTCAAGCGCAGCCATACAGCCCATACCTGCAGCAGTTACGGCTTGTCTAAAGGTTTTATCCTTAACATCTCCAGCAGCATAAACACCAGGAACATTTGTTTCGGTAGAGTCTGGTTTGGTAATTAAATAACCTTCAGTATCCATTTCTAACTGATCTTTAAATAGTTTTGTTGCAGGATCGTGACCAATTGCAATAAAAACACCATCTAGTTTTAATTCTTCTACATTATTTGTTTTTACGTTTTTAATTTTAATACCTTTGACATTTTTAGGATCTTTATCACCAATCACATCCTCAACGACTGAATCCCAAATTATTTCTATTTTTTTATTTTCCATTAATTTTTTTTGAAGCATCTTTTCTGCTCTTAAGCTATCTCTTCTATGGATTAATTTAACTTTTGATGCAAATTTTGTGAGAAACATCGCTTCTTCAACAGCAGCATTTCCACCACCTACAACAGCCACTTCCTTGTCTTTAAAAAAGAAACCATCACATGTAGCACATGCTGAAACTCCAAAGCCTCTAAACTCTTGCTCTGAATCTAAATTTAGCCATCTTGCCTGAGCTCCGGTAGATATAATAATACTGTCAGCAGTATATTTTTGACCACTATCTCCAATTGCTTCAAAGGGTGAACTTTTTAAATTTACAGATCCGATATGGTCTTCAATCATTTCAGTTCCAACTGCTTTCGCCTGTTCTTTCATTTGATCCATTAACCATGGACCTTGAATTACTTCAGAAAATCCTGGATAATTTTCAACATCAGTGGTCGTTGTTAATTGGCCGCCTGGTTCAGATCCATAAACTAATATAGGGTTCAGCATCGCTCTCGCAGCGTAGACTGCAGCAGTATATCCAGCTGGACCGGATCCAATTATTAACACTTTTGTGTGTTTAGTTGGATTTTGACTCATATGAAAGCTATATAGTGATTAATGTCTAAATTAAAAGGTATTTTATTAACTCAAGGAATGCATGGCATGATTAGCCAAGTAGAAGGTTTGGCAAAAGCTTTAGAAATAGATTTTACACACCACACAGTTGAACTAAATAAATTTTGGAAAATGGTTCCTCCAAAAATAACACCCATCTCACAAAACGTTTATAAAAAAATTGAACAAGAAAATTTTGATGTCATCATATCTTGTGGTCGTAAAAGTGTTATTCCATCAATTCATTTAAAAAATAATTCAAAAAAAAAAGTATTTAATATTCATATTCAAGATCCAAAAGTAGACTTAAAGCATTTTGATTTTATCGTTGCTCCAGAACATGATTCAATTAAAGGTCAAAATGTAATTAGTACTAAAGGAGCTATTCATTATCTTACCGAAAACGAAATTAATGAAAATAAGGATTATTTAAATTCTTTTATTAAAAAAGATGATAGAATAATTTGGACTTTAATTATGGGTGGACCAACCAAATATTATGATTATTCAACAAAAAATATTAAAAAAATTTTTTTAACTCTAAGTGAGTTATCAAAAAAATATAATTTTCAATTAATAGTAATACCATCAATGAGAACACCAGCTAATATTATTCAATATGCAAAAGAATATTTTGGAGATGATCATACAGTTATAATAGATGTTGATAAGAAAGCCTATCTATCAGCTTTAGCAATAGCTCAAAATATCATAGTAACATGTGATTCTAGCTCAATGATATCTGAGGCTGCGTTAACTGGAAAACCGATTTATGTCGCAAGTATATTACCCAAAAAGAATGATAAGAGATTTCAAAAATTCAGAAATTTATTTAGAAAATTAAATATAATAAAAAATTTGGGTGAAGAAATTGAACATTGGAGCTATGAAAAACTTGATGAAACGAATAGAGTTGCAAGTATTATAAAACAAAAAATTATCTTATAATGCCATTTTTAGACTCAATTAAAAACCAATCAAAAAAATATGAATTTCCTTTTGATCATTGGGAATATCATAATGCGCTTACAGACGGATCTATAGAGGAGGTGATTAAAGCTGATATTCCAGATGTGAGTAAACATAATCTTAATTATGATGGAACTCGAGCAATCGATGGTGGTGCAGCTGAATTCAGAGCGGGAATAGCATCTGGTGGAGAGGCAATAAAATTTAGATGTTTTGTAACAAAAGAAAATGAAAAACAATTTCCAAACCTAGTTAAATTTATCAACGAATTGCAATCTAAGGAGGTTCATCAAACTATTTCAAAAATGATTAATAAAGATTTATCTAATTCATTTGTGAGAGTAGAGGTTATTTGTGATAGAGAGGGTTTTTGGTTGAAGCCTCATTGTGATATAAAAGAAAAACTAATGTCAGGTTTGATATTTGTTAATAATGCAAACGAGTCAGAGGATCTTGGTACAGATTTTTATAATGAAAAATTAGAAAAGGTAAAAACGGTTCCTTACAAAAATAACTATGGTTATATGTTTACCAGTGGCCCAAATACTTGGCATGGGATGGAGAAGAAGAAAATAATCAAAGAAAGGCGCTGTATTCAAGTAAATTATGTTACTTTCCAGACTGATTGGAAAGTAAAGTAATGCGGAACAAATTAAGTTTAGTTATTCCAGTTTTAAATGAAGAAAAAAATATTTTGCCCTTAACCCATAAAATTATTCAAAATTTAACTAAAATAAAATACGAAATTATTTTTGTTGATGACAGTTCGACAGATAAAAGTAGGCAAATATTAAGAGAATTGAAAAAAAAATATAATTTTTTTAGACCAATTTTAAGAAATAAAAAAAGAGATCTTACTCAATCCTGTTTTGAGGGCATCAGAAAGTCTGTATATAAAAATATTTTAATTATGGATGGAGATTTACAGCATGATCCAAAATATATAAAAAAAATGTTCAATATTTATAACAAATATAATCTTGATATAGTCATTGGATCTAGAAAACTTCTGCAAGGAAAAAACCAAGGATTATCTGAAATGAGAAGGTTTGCTTCAATACTGCTTATTTATTGTTTTAGCATATTTAAAATAAAAACTAATGACCCAATGAGTGGTTTTTTTTTGTTTAGAAAACAAATTTATTTTAAAAATAAAAATTTTTTTTTTGGTAGAGGCTTCAAAATACTTGCAGACATTTTAATAAATTCAAAACAATATTTAAAAACAAAAGATTTTTATATTAACTTTAATAGAAGATTTAATAGTGAAAGTAAAATGAGTTATAAAATTCTATTAATTTTGATATTATTTTACTTTTTTAGTTTAAAAAAAAAAATTGTTAATTAATTTTTTTATTTTATATCCTGAAGTGATGTTACGTCTAACTTTTTTGTTTTTAGAGATCTAATTGCTTCCAAGCAAGCTTGTGCAGTAGACATATTTGTACAATAAGGAACTTTATTCTTCAGTGTTGCTCGTCTTAAAACTACAGCATCACTTAATCGGTGCTTACTATTTCCACCTCCAGTATTTATTACAAGAGCAATTTTTTTAGCATCTAAAACATCAACTATATGAGGTGAGCCAGTGCTTACTTTATTTATAATTTTACACTTCATTCCATGTTTTCGAATATATTCAGCAGTTCCTCTAGTTGCACACAATGAAAATTTAAGTTTAAGAAGTTCCTTAGCTAAATCTATTCCCTCATCTTTGTGACTATCCTTTAGAGATATAAAAGCCAATCCTTTTTTTGGTAAAGAGTTGGCAGCAGCAATTTGACTTTTTGCAAATGCCATCCCAAAATTTTTATCAAATCCCATAACTTCTCCTGTTGACTTCATCTCAGGCCCTAATAATAAGTCACTGTTTGGAAATTTATTAAATGGAAATACAGCTTCTTTGACAGCGTACATACCTTTAGATTTATCTTTTAAACTAAACTTAGATAATTTTTCACCAGCCATTACTCTTGATGCAATTTTAGCTAGGGGCAATCCTTTTGCTTTTGACACAAAAGGTACTGTTCGACTTGCTCTAGGATTTACTTCAATCACATAAATTTCATCTTTTTTAATTGCAAACTGTATATTCATGAAACCTTTTACATTTAAAGCTATAGCAAGTTTTTTAGTTTGATTTTCTATTTCTTTAAGAAGATAAGGTTTAATTGATACAGGTGGTAAACTACAAGCTGAGTCTCCTGAATGGATTCCGGCTTCTTCGATATGTTGCATAATTCCTGCAACGTGAACCTGTTTTCCGTCTGATATGGCATCCACATCTACTTCCATTGCATGATCAATAAACTTATCAATCAAAATTGGATTATCTTCTGCAGCTTTAAACGCCTCTTCAACAAATTTTTTAAGCTGATTTTTTTCATGAACAA
>CACNRP010000020.1 GCA_902622955.1 uncultured Pelagibacteraceae bacterium | reverse complement strand
TTGCTTCTCCTAAATTCGATTTAATTGCTTGTTCTAATGGAGCTAAAGCTTTTGTATCTTCTATAAAATCTCCTAAACTACTGTCTTCTTCATCTCCTACCGGTTTTTCTAAAGAAACAGGTTCTTTAGAAATTTTTAATACTTTCCTAACTTTATCTAGTGGCATTCTTAATTTTTTTGCAAGTTCCTCAGGGGTAGCTTCTCTTCCAAACTCGCTCAAAATTAATCTTTGTGTTCGAACGATTTTATTAATGGTTTCAATCATATGAACAGGTATACGGATTGTTCGAGCCTGATCTGCAATTGATCTTGTTATTGCTTGTCTTATCCACCAAGTAGCATATGTTGAAAATTTATATCCCCGTCTATACTCAAATTTATCGACAGCTTTCATTAAACCAATGTTTCCCTCTTGAATTAAATCTAAAAATTGAAGACCTCTATTCGTATATTTTTTTGCTATAGATATTACTAATCTTAAATTGGCTTCAACCATTTCTTTTTTAGCAATTCTTGACTCTTTTTCTCCTTTTTGAATTCTACTAACAAGTCTTTTAAAATCAGTTACAGAGATGCCAAGCTTATAACTTATTTCAATGAGTCTTTCTCTTATATTTTTAAACTCTTCTTTATTTTTATTGAAAAATTGTTTCCAAACAGTATTTGTATCTAAAAATTTTTTTAAATTTGGATTGATTTCATTTCCAACATAAAATTTAATAAACTCATTCCTTTGTATTTTATGGTCCATTGCAAGTCTTAAAAGATTACCTTCTAAAGAGATTATCTTCTTATTTTCAGCATAATGTTTTTGTACAAGCTCTTCCAATACAGACGGGGACAACTGTAAGGATTTTATGTTTTCTAAAATATCATTTACAATTTTTTCGTAACTTTTTTCTTTAGCGGTTGAAAAATTTTTTGACCCTAACAAGCATTCTAATTTCTCTTTTTGATATTTAATTAATTTTGAATATTCTTTTGTAAGAGTATGTATTGTTTTTAAAACCTTTGGTTTGATTTCAGTTTCCATGGCTGCGAGTGTTGGATTGAAATCATCGTCTTCGTCAGAAGGACTGTCTTCTTTTTCTGTTTCACCTGCATTTTTTTGTTTAGCGCTAGGTCCAGTTGACTCATCTTCCATATAGTTCGTATCAATGTCTATAATTTCTCTTACCAATATTTCATCATTTTGAAGTTGATCATTCCATTCAAAAAATTTTTGTGCTGTTAAAGGGCTTTGGGACAAAGCTATTAACATTACATCTTTTCCCGCCTCAATTCTTTTGGCAATCGCAATCTCACCTTCTCTTGAAAGTAATTCAACACCTCCCATTTCACGTAAATACATTCTTATAGGGTCATCACTTTTTTCAATAGTTTTACCCTCTTCTTTGTTTGAATTTTCTTTTTTTCTTAAAACTTTAAAATCAGATTTTTTTTCTACTAAAGCTACATTTTCATCTAGTATGTGAATAAATGCTTGTGCTAAATTATTATCTGATAAATTTCTTTTTCCTAGAGATTTACTTAGTTCTTCATAGGTTATAAATCCTCTATGAGTCCCTCGACCCATTAATCTAGCAAATGATTTTGTAATAATTCTTTCCACGATAGTTTGATTTTAGAAGTCTTATATAATGTCAATTATATAAAAATCTATTAATAATTTTGTCAGTTTAATTGAGATTCTGCTTTTTTTTGAGCTCTTTTAACTCATTAAATGTGGACTCGCTCATATCCACAGAAAACTTCGATTCTAATTCCTGGATTCTGAACTCAAGATCGTAATTCATCAAATCCCTAGAGATGTCCTCTAATAATTCGATTATTTTTTGATCATCATCAGATTGATTTTTTAGAATATGTTTAATTGGAGCAAATTTGTTTATTTTTTCTGTTAATTGAACATCTAAGTCAAGATCTTGAATTGTAATTTGAGAACTAGATTTCAATTTTTCAATAATCATTTCAAATATTTTTTTATTAAACTCGGTAAATAATTTAATATTTTCAATCAAATGAATATTTGCTTGCAACAAATCTAATTTATTAATCACCAAGTATAATAAAGAAAACTCTTTTAATTCAACTCCAGTCAATGACTGACTTTCTTGAAAATATTTTTTTGTACTTTCTAAAGATTTTGTTTTTTTTGTATAAAATCTTTTATTATTTTGATTGGAATGTGGCGTTAGTTCAGCAATTTTTTCTAAAAAATATTCCAAAACATATTTTTTTATAAAATCATCTTTAATTGTATTTGCAATTTCTCTTAGTTTTTTCTCAAAAATAGCCATCGATGATGGATTATTTTTAGTTTGTTTTTTATAATGACTAAAAATAAATTGATGAATAGATAACTTACTCTGCTTTGTAAAATCTACAAAATTAGCCTTACCATTTTTATTTACAAAGCTATCTGGATCTTCTTTATCTGGCAGAAATAAAAATGAAATTTGTTTCTCTGGTTTTAGTTCCTTTATTGAATTTTCAGCAGCTCTTACAGCAGCTTTATATCCGCTTTCATCACCATCAAAACAAATTATGATGTCTTCAAAAAATTGGTTTAAAGTTAAAATTTGCTTATCAGTTAAAGACGTACCAAGATTTGCCACAACATTATCAATTCCGTTTTTGCTAAGACCCACTACATCCATGTATCCTTCAACAAGATAAATGTGATCAATTTTATTAGAAAGTTTTCTTGCTAAATCTAAATTATATAAGTTTGATCCTTTTTTAAAAAAATTTGTTTCAGGTGAATTTATATATTTAGCGAGATAATCTAAATTTTCAATTATTCTTCCACCTAAAGCAATTGGTTGACCTGAAATATTATTGATTGGAAATATTAATCGGCCTCTAAATCTTTCAACATAAATTTTTTTTTTTTCGTCTAAATAAAATAAACCAGTTTCTACTAAAGTTTGTTCACTGTAGTCTTTTTTTAATTTTTCAAATAAATTTGGATTTTTTTCTATATATCCTATTTTAAATTTTTTTACTTCATCTTTGCTTAGTGATCTATTTTTTAAATAATCTCTAGCAATCGCACAATCTTCATTTTTAAGAAGTTCATTATGATAAAAATCAACATAACTATTAAAAATAGACTTATACTCATTCCACTTTTTTTCTCTTTCTTCATCATGCTTTGAAAACATATACGGCTGCATACCTGCTAATTGAGCTAGATATTTAACTGCCTCTCCAAATTTCAAATTTTGAGTTTTAATTACAAAATCAAAAATATTACCGTGCTCTGAAGTTGCAAAACAGTGATAAAATTCTTTTTCGTCATTCACAGTAAAGGAGGGTGTTTTTTCATTTTTGAAAGGTGATAAACCTACAAATTCTTTACCTCTTTTTTTTAAGGAAACACTCTTTGATACTACCGTTGAAACTTTCAACCTGTTTTTAATTTCATCAAGATACTCTTTTGGGTATTTCATTATTTGTTCAATAATTCTTTTATCAAGGATCCTGCTTTTGAAAAATCAATTTCGTCTGCATGAGTTTTTTTAAGTTCACCCATAACTTTTCCCATATCTTTTAATGAATTTGCTCCAATTTTCGAAATAACATCTGCACAAATTTTCTGGGTTTCCTCTTCACTAAGCTGCTTTGGTAGGAAACTTATTAAAATATCATACTCATTTTGCTCAATCTCTAAAAGATCTGTTCTATTATTTTTTTTATAAATATCGATCGATTCGGCTCGTTGTTTAATCATTTTTTTTAAAAGTTTCTTAATGTCCTCATCATCAGTCTCTTTTTTGTTAGGGCCTGATCTGTTAACAATATCCAAATCCTTAATCGAAGATAATATTAACCTATAGGTTGATATTTTATTTTTATCTTTAGATTTTAAAGCATTTTTATATTCGTTTTCGATGGTCTGTTTTAATGACATAATTTTTTAATCTACTTTAAAGAAAAAATTCTTCAAAAGAAAAATTGTTTTTTTACAATTTTATATTACATCTCTGTTGCGATAATAAAGCAATTATTGTATTAACCTTTAACTCATGAGTTGTAATTGAACAAAAAATCAAAAAAAACTAACTCAAAAATAAAATCTCAAATCAATACAGGCGTTTTAGTTCTTGAAAATAAAAAGGTATTCAAAGGAATTGGAATTGGTTATCAGGGAGAAGCCACAGGCGAAGTTTGCTTTAATACATCATTAACAGGCTATCAAGAAATCATCTCTGATCCGTCATATGCAGGTCAAATTATTAATTTTACGTTTCCACATATAGGAAATGTTGGAACTAATAAAGAAGATCATGAATCTGATAAAATATGGGCAAAAGGAGTGATAGTTAACTCTGAAATAACTTCACCCTCAAATTACAGATCGTTCCTACATTTAGATTCTTGGCTAAAAAAAAATAAAATTGTTGGAATTACTGGCTTAGACACAAGAAGCCTTACAAATTTTATAAGAGACAAAGGTGCTCCTAAAGGCACTATTTGTTATTCAAAAAAAGGAAAGTTTAATATTAATAAATTAACTAATTCTACCATTAAATGGAGTGGATTAAAAAATCTTGATCTTGCAGAAGTGGTTTCCACTCAGAAAAATTATATTTGGAAAGGTCTTAAAACCTGGAAAAAAGAATTTGGATATAAGAAAAATAATAAGAATTCATTTCATGTTGTTGCAATTGATTATGGAATAAAAAAAAATATATTAAGATATTTCTCTGACTTTAATTGTAAAGTTACTGTCGTTTCTTGTAAAACTAATGCACAAAAAATTTTATCTTTAAAACCAAATGGAATATTTTTATCAAATGGTCCTGGGGATCCAGCTGCAACTGGAAAATATTCAATCGCTATAATTAATGAACTTATAAAAAACAATTTACCAATATTTGGTATTTGTTTAGGTCATCAGATTTTGGCATTAGCTTTAGGTGGCAAAACAAAAAAAATGAAGCTAGGACATAGAGGTGCAAACCATCCTGTTAAAAATTTAGTTCATGACAAAGTTGAAATCACCAGTCAAAATCATGGGTTTGTAGTAGTTGAAGAAACTTTACCAAAAAAAATTGAAGTAACTCATCAGTCTCTTTTTGATAATACTATTGAAGGAATAAAGCTAAAAAATAAACCAATATTTTCAGTTCAATATCATCCAGAGTCTAATCCTGGACCCCAGGATAGTGTTTATTTATTTGAAGAATTTATTAACAACATGAAAAAAAATGCCAAAAAGAAAAGATATTAAAAAGATTTTAGTCGTGGGCGCTGGTCCAATAATTATAGGACAAGCATGTGAATTTGATTATTCAGGAACGCAAGCATGTAAAGCTCTTAAAGATGAGGGTTATAAAGTAGTCTTAATAAATTCAAATCCTGCAACAATTATGACAGATCCAGATGTTGCTGATAAAACTTATATTGAACCAATTACACTAAATGTATTAGAGAAAATTCTAAAGAAAGAAAAACCCAATGCAATTCTTCCAACAATGGGAGGGCAAACTGCGCTTAACCTTGCAATGGAAGCAGAGAAAAAAGGAATTCTAAAAAAATACAAAATTGAGTTGATAGGAGCAAATTCTAAAGCAATTTCTAATGCTGAAGACAGAAAGAAATTTAGAAAAAACATGATTGATATTGGTTTAGATTTACCAAAATCTGAAATTGTTAATAACAACAACCAAGCATCAAAAGTATTAAAAAAAATTGGTTTACCTGCAATTATAAGACCCGCATTTACACTTGGTGGGCTTGGTGGGGGAATAGCCAAAACTAGAAAAGATTATTTTAAGATTGTTAAAAATGGATTGCATGAATCGCCAGTAAGCCAAGTTCTTGTAGAGGAATGTTTAGAGGGCTGGAAAGAATTTGAGATGGAGGTTGTAAGAGATAAAAAAGATAACTGTATCATCATTTGCTCAATTGAAAATGTAGATCCAATGGGAATTCATACGGGTGACTCAGTAACAATTGCACCAGCTCTTACACTTACAGATAAAGAATACCAAGTAATGAGAAATGCATCTATTGCATGTTTGAGAAAAATTGGAGTTGAAACTGGAGGATCGAATGTTCAGTTTGCTATCAATCCTAAAAATGGACGAATGGTTGTAATTGAAATGAATCCACGTGTATCAAGATCATCAGCACTTGCATCAAAAGCAACTGGATTTCCAATTGCGAAAGTGGCTGCAAAATTGGCAGTCGGTTATACTCTGGATGAATTAAAAAATGAAATAACTAAAGTTACTCCTGCATCATTTGAACCAAGTATAGATTATGTGGTGACTAAAATTCCAAGATTTACATTTGAAAAATTTTCTACTTCTCCTGCAACCTTAGGGACATCAATGAAATCAGTAGGTGAAGCAATGGCTATTGGAAGAAACTTTAAAGAATCTTTACAAAAGGCGCTGGTATCTCTTGAAACTGGTTTTTCAGGTTTAGACAGAATTTTTGATTTAAATAAAAAACAAATTGAAAAGAAACTTAAAGAAACTATTCCAAATAAGATATTACTAGTTGCTGAAGCAATAAGAAAAAAAATAAACTTAAAGAAAATATATAATTTATCCAAAATTGATCCTTGGTTTTTAGAACAAATTAAAGAAATAGTTGATTGTGAAACACAAATAAAAACTAAAGGACTTCCTAGGAATTTTGGAGAATTTAATAGAATAAAATCAATAGGATTTTCGGACAAAAAACTTTCGGAATTAACTAAAACTTCTGAAGAAATTGTTAGGAGAAAAAGATCAGCACTTAAAATACTTCCAGTTTATAAAAAAGTAGATACTTGTGCAGCTGAATTCAAATCGTTTACGCCATATATGTATTCAACATATCAAAGAAACTTTTCAATTAACTCAGAATGTGAAGCAGATCCATCTAATAAGAAAAAAATAATTATTCTTGGAGGAGGACCAAATAGAATTGGTCAAGGAATTGAGTTTGATTATTGCTGTTGCCAGGCAAGTTTTTCATTAAAAGACGCAGGTTTTGAGACTATAATGGTTAATTGTAACCCTGAAACAGTATCAACAGACTATGATACGAGTAATCGATTATACTTTGAACCTTTAAAAGAAGAATATGTTTTTAACATAATTAAAAAAGAACAAGAAAAAGGAAACCTAATAGGAGTGATAGCTCAGTTTGGTGGACAAACTCCAATTAAACTTGCTAAATTTTTACATGACAACAAACTTCC
>CACNRP010000019.1 GCA_902622955.1 uncultured Pelagibacteraceae bacterium | reverse complement strand
ATGGGTTAAGTACTGCCTGGAAACTTTCTGAAACATATAAAAATCCTGGTGATGTAATCGTTCTAGAAAAAAAGGATACAGCTGCAGGAGCTAGTGGAATTGCATGTGGGGTTGTCAGAAATAATTATTTTCAACCAGCTATGAGGGAGCTTATGGCTCATTCAGTTTCAGTTTGGGAAAGTGATCCTAAAGCATTTAAGTATAATCCTGTTGGATACATGCAAATATCACCTGAAGTAATGCATGAAGATGTAGCAAGTATTTATAACCAGCAAAAAGCCATTGGATATGAATCAGTTTTTATTGAAGGTGAAAAAGATTGTTCAAATTATATGAAAGGTATTTTTGATGACTGGCAAGCTAAAGGTATTACTTCTGTCCTGCATGAAAAAAAAGGTGGTTATGCTTTTAATAAGGATTCAATTAAAGCTCTTGAGAGTAAAGCAAATTCAAATGGTGTAAATGTTCATAAAGGTGTAACCGTAACAGGTTTCAAAAGAGGTAGTAATAGTAACGCAGTAACTGGAGTAGTAACAAATTTAGGGACTATAGAATGTGATCAGGTAGTTGTAGGAGCTGGTCCATGGGTAAGAGATTTTTGGAATATGCTTGAGCTACCTAAATCTACAGAGATAAAAGGCAAAGATGGAAAAATGCATGAAGTTGAGATGTGGAAATATTGGTTTTTACAAGAGGGTGTTCTGGGTGTTGATGCGGATTATTTAAAAACTAATGATGGTAAACAGCCTCCAGTAATACACGTAGATACAGATGCACCTTTGTACTCAGATAAAGATAAAAAATTAATAACTGATGAACTTTGGGGTATTTATTACAAGCCCGATATAGAAGGTTTGGGAGTTCAAGGGGGAACTTCTCCATATATTGTTCAAAAACATTTCGATCAAGTAAATGTTGATCCATATGGAATTGAGTCACCTGAATATCAAACGACAGATAAATTTGCAGATATGTGGACATCTGCATTAGCACATATTCAAAAAAGATTTGAAGGAAAATCTGATTTGTACAGAAAAGGTCCATCAGGTGGTCTTGGTTGTTTGACGCCTGACTCTTTCCCGATTTTTGATAGATTTTTTGAAAATGTTTATATGATTGCTGACGCTAACCACGGTTATAAAATGATTGGTGTTGGACATTTAGTTGCGCAAGAAATTTTAGGTCAAGAAAGCGACTTATTAAAACCGTTTAGATACGATCGTTACGCTAAGGGGGAACTTCACCCCACTTCGAACAGTCCGTTTCCTTGGAGTTAATTTATCTAAGTAGACAAACGTTTTTTTTTCAGTTACCTTTTTGGTCTAGAAATTCAAAAGGGGGAAAATGACTGATTTAGAAAAACATGTTAATCAACCGGGTAGAGCAAAACTGGTTAAAAGAGTTAGAGAAAAAATTAAAGAATTGGGAATAACTTACATTTATTTTCAATTTATATCTGTGACTGGAAGAGTTGTAGGTAAAGGAATACCTGCAGATCATTGGGAAAGAACAGCTGAAAAAGGTTTTCAATTAGTTTATGGATCAACTGCAAATTTATTTTTAGATCGTCATAATAATTATATTGGCTATGGACCAGAAGCAATGGAGTTGGTTGGAATTCCAGATCCAGAAACTTTCGTACAGTTACCATGGGACAAAAGAGTTGGAAGAGTATTTTGTACATGTTTTAGAAACCGAGAAGAAAGAGAAAATCCAGGAGGACACTTAACATCAGATTGTAGAGGAAATTTAAGAATTTTCATGGACGAATTTCAAAAGAAACATGGACTAGAGTTAAGAGTTGGAACTGAACCAGAAATGATGTGGCTAACTAAAAATGACGATGGAACACCCACTGGAAAAGGTTTTTCAAAACCATTTTGTTATCATATCGATCAGTTTGAGTCATTAAGACCTGTTTTTATGAAGGTGATTGAATATTCTAATGCTATGGGCTTAGATATGATACAGGGTGATCATGAGGATGCTCCAGGACAATTAGAATTAAACTGGACTTTCGACAATGTCTTAAGAAATGCAGATAGACTATCTACTTATAGACAAATTTGTGCACAAGTTGCAAGAGAGCATAATTTAATTGCGTGCTTTATGACAAAACCATTCATGGGTGTATCAGCAAGTGGTTGTCATACCAATATGTCTTTATGGAAAGGTGGAAAAGTTTCTGTAAACAAATTAGGTCATAAATCTTTACCAGGTGTTGATGAAGTATTTAGCTATGTTTCAGGTGGAAAAAATACTTTCATGCCTGATACTAAAGACCCGCAATTACCTGGAAAAATTGGATTACAATCAATAGCAGGAATTATGAAACATTTACCTGCATTAACTGCTCTTGGATCTTCAACTGTAAACTCATACAGAAGATTATGGGACCAAGGATTTTGGGCTCCTGTTTATGCTGACTGGGGATATCAAAACAGAACTTGTGGATTAAGAGTGTCTGCTCCAGGAAGATTTGAATATAGATCGGTGGACTCTATGCATAATCCTTACTTATTAGGTGCCGCTTTATTAAAAGCATGCGATGAAGGTATTAGTAAAAAAATGAAACCTGCAGCTCCAGAGTCTAGAAATATTTACGAAGCTCAAAAAGCTGGAAAAGATGTTAAAAAACTTCCATTAAGTCTGGGTGAAGCTTTAGATAGACTTGCAGAGGATGAAGTAATTAAATCTGCAATGCCAGATGAAATGTACAAAGTTTTCCATTGGTATAAAAATGATGAGTGGGAAAGATTTCTGGGTGCAACCACTCAGTGGGATTTGGATACTTATCTTGATTGTCTGCCGTAGGTCATTAATAGAAAGGGTATAAATATATTATGTGTGGAATAGCAGGTTTAATTCATAGAGGAAAGTCCTCTAATGTTGGGAGTGAGTTGCAAGGAATGCTTCAAGCTTTAAAACATAGAGGTGAAGACTCCACTGGATATGCCTTATACGGCGATACGGATGGCAAGCATTTTATAATGCGTTTTAAAGTTGGTGAAAACGTTGGTGAAGGCTCTTCTTCTGTTATGGAGGATGTTTCTGTTTATGATGAAAGAAAAAAGATAGTAGATCAAACTTTAGCTGATTTAGGGGCTAAAATAGTTAAAGAAGAAAGAACTTTACCATACTCTTTAAGATATGAAATAGATTATGATGTGAAAGACCTTCTTAATTTTTCTCAAACTATTGAAAGTATTCCAGGTGTTGAAATTCTATCTATGGGTAAATCACTAGAAGTTATTAAAGATCTTGGAAATGCAAAAGCAGTTTGCGATAGGTACTCTTTAGATAAACTTGTAGGAACCCATGCGATAGGTCATGCTAGAATGGCAACTGAGTCTGGTGTTGATATTAAATCTGCTCACCCATTCTGGGGTTACCCTTTTAGTGATGTTTCGGTGGTTCATAATGGGCAATTAACAAATTATTGGAATAATAGAAGAGCACTGGAAAATAAAGGCATGAGATTTATGTCTGAGTGTGATTCAGAACTTATAGCAGTTTACATTGCACAAAAAATGAGAGAAGGAGCTTCGCTTGAAGAGGGAATGAAAGATTCTTTAACTGGTCTTGATGGTGTATTTACTTATTTTGTTGCAACTAAAGATTCTTTGGGAATGGCAAAAGACACAATGGCAGCAAAACCTTTAGTTCTATATGAGTCAGATGATTTAGTGGCAATGGGATCAGAAGAAATTGCTATAAGATCAGTGCTTCCACAAGAAATTGATACTTACGATCCATTTGATGGGGAGGTTAAAGTATGGCGAATTTAAAAAACGTTACTAAAAAAACTAAAGCCCAAGAGATGGGTATGCACACTGAGGTACTTACAGGTAGAACCCAGCAGAAATTTTTTAATCCTGACGAAGCTGAAAACTTTTACTATTTTGGAACTTATGATGTTGATTTTAATAAAAGAACAGATTTAGACGTAAAAGATATGACTGCACCTGAGGCTAATAAAGAGATAGATAATTTAATGAGCCAAGGTTACGGGACTATTGTAATAAAAAATCCTCAAGGAAAGCATAGTCTTGGTGTTGGTATTCTAAATAAATTAAACCTAATTTTTGAGGGAAGCTTGGGATATTTTGGAATGGGTTCATGTGATGGTCCTATAGTTAGAATTAATGGTAGAGTTGGATGGTCATGCGCGGAAAACTTAATGGCAGGAAAAGTTGTGATTGAAAAGAATGCAGGATCATGCTTTGGAGCTGCTATAAGGGGTGGAGACCTAATTTGCAAAGGTAGCGTTGGAGCAAGAACTGGTATAGATATGAAAGGTGGGACTATCATAATTGGTGGAGATGCTGGTGCCTTTACAGGTTTTATGATGCAAAGAGGAAGAATTATTATCCTTGGAGATGTAGGAATAAACCTTGGAGACTCAATGTATGATGGGACAATTTTCGTAGGTGGAGAAATAGGATCATATGGTAGTGATGCAGTAGATTCAGAATTAACATCAAATGACCAAGATTGGTTAAAAAGGAAACTTAAAGTTGCTGAGATTGGTGAAAATTTTGATGTAAGTAAAATGAAAAAAATTGTAGCGGGTAAAAAACTTTGGAATTATGATAACTTGGAACCTACAGAGAAGAAGGGAGCAATTTAATGCCTAAGAAAAAGTCAAAAAAAATTAAAAAAAATGGAAAAGGCGTTGGTGGAAAAGCTGACGTTCACGTTCATGAAGAGGGTAAAAGGAATAAAAGTTTATTAGGGCATAATGCTATTTTTACTCCAGAAGTAATTGACGATATTCATATTAAATCTCAATTAGGAAGATACAGAATGCGTGGTATGGCGCTAATGAAAAAAATTCCTACATTCGATGATCTAGTTTTCTTACCAGGAACATTGACAAGATTTGTAATCGAAGGTTATAGAGAAAAATGTGAAACTAAAACTGTAATTGGACCAAGATGTGAAAATCCAATTGAACTAGATATACCTGTGTACATTACTGGTATGAGTTTTGGTGCGCTTTCTTACGAAGCAAAAACTGCTTTAGCAAGGGGAGCAACAATGGCTGGTAGCGCAACATGTTCAGGAGAAGGTGGAATGATACCAGATGAAAGAAGATATTCTGAGAAGTGGTATTATCAATGTATTCAATCAAGATATGGATTTAATCCTCATCATGCACAATTAGCTGATGGTATTGAAGTTTTTATTGGACAGGGACAAAAAGTTGGAATGGGTGGTCACTTAATGGGCCAAAAAGTAACTGACCAAGTTGCTGAAATGAGATCTTTGCCATCTGGTATAGATCAACGATCTCCTGCTAGGCACCCAGACTGGTTAGGTCCAGATGATTTAGCTTTAAAAGTAGAAGAGCTAAGACAATTAACTAAAAATAAAGTACCAATTCAATTAAAGCTTGGAGCATCTAAAGTTTATGATGATGTTCGTATGGCTGCTAAATGTGATCCAGATTCTATTTATTTAGATGGTATGGAAGGATCTACTGGAGCAGGTCCTCATATCGCCGCTGCAAATACTGGAATTCCTGGTATAGCTGCAATTAGAGAAGCAAGAAGAGCAATCGACGATGTTGGTAAAACTGGAAAAGTAACATTGATTTATGCTGGTGGTGTAAGAGATGGTGCGGATATGGCAAAAGCCTTAGCTCTTGGAGCGGATGCAATTGCGATTGGTACTGGTTCAATGATCGCATTAAATTGTAATAAAGATATTCCTGAAGCAAATTTTGAAAAAGAAATGGGAGTAAAAGCAGGTGAGTGTTATCACTGCCACACTGGAAGATGTCCAGTGGGTGTTGCAACTCAAGATCCAAAATTGAGAGCAAGGTTAAATCCAGATGATGCTGCTCTTAGAGTTTATAACTATTTACACTCTATGACATTAGAAGCTCAACTTTTAGCTAGAGCCTGTGGTAAAACAAATATTCATTCATTAGAGCCAGAAGATTTAGCTGCTTTAACATCCGAGGCTTCAGCTTTAGCAAAAGTTCCATTAGCTGGTACTAATTATACAGTTGGAGTTGATAACTATCATAAAATATAAGGGTAATAACTATGGCTAAAAAAAAGGGTAAAAAGTTAGTTAAAGCTAAAGAAAAAGAGATTAAAGGTCAATTAGGAAAAAAAGCAGAAACAGCTAGAGAAAAAATGATCGGTCAATCAATTGGTTACCGATATGATGTAAATCTTTTACCTGATTATAGTAAAATTACTCCATTTCTAAAAAAATATATAGAGGCTATGGGTTGGGATGATTTGAATTGGCTTGAAGATGTTCACATGGGATATGAGGAAGATAGACCTGCTGTATTCTGCAGAAATGCGAATGGATGGGTTACTATTCCAAAATCAATCAAACTACCAAATAATCAACAAGACAGAGATATGATTGCAAGAGAACTTTTGGTTAAATTTCAAATGTCTCCAAAACACCCTCTTGTTGATTTGAAAAAAGCTTATCTAAAATTTTAAGTTTACAATCATTAGTTGATAAATTTTAAAAACTAAGCGTTCGTGCTTAGTTTTTGAGTATTTTATGTTTGTATCGAATCACAAAATTTAATAGGATTTCTTATAACTAATATGGAGAGAGAATATGACTGATCAGTTGACTGCTCTTACAACATTATTTACAGAGTTTTACTACTGGGTAACTGTAGTACTGATGTTTTTAATTCACGTCGGTTTCTGTATGTATGAAGTTGGGGCTTCACGATACAAACACCATCAACATACTCTTATGAAAAATACTATGCTGATACCATTGGTAACGGTAACGTGGTTTTTATTTGGTTGGTGGATTTACTGGGCTTTTCCTACAGGACCGGGTTTAGCACCATCAATAATGAATGAAAGCACCGCTCTCATTACAGACGAGTCCGCATTTAGTGCAACATGGTATACGGCAACAAGTGATTTAATGGCTGTAAATCTAGGGGACCATATTTCTGGTGTCTTCTGGGCTGCATTCTTATTATTCTCATGGACTGCTGCTTCTATCGTGTCAGGGGCTATTATTGAAAGAATAACAACTTTTGCATTTGGAATTTTAGCAATTGCAATTGGATCTGTATTCTGGGTAATAGATGCAGCCTGGGGATGGCACTTTGATGGCTGGATGTTAAAACTTTTAGGATATCATGATGCTTATGCATCAGGTGTAATTCATGCAATTGCAGGTGGATTTGCGTTAGGTGTTCTGATGGTTTTAGGACCACGAATTGGAAAATTTTCATCAAGTGGTGAACCAAGAAACATTGGGCCGAGAAATCCTTGGCTAGTAACAATTGGATTATTTCTAATTTATACTGGCTTCTGGGGCTTCTACGCAGCATGTAATATACCAATCTTTGACCTTGGACCTGAGTACGGTATGGAAGGAATA
>CACNRP010000018.1 GCA_902622955.1 uncultured Pelagibacteraceae bacterium | reverse complement strand
AATAGTTAACTAATTAATTTTATTTTATCTCCAATTTTGATAATAGATGATGAGTGTATTTGACATCTAATACCACCTTTTCTCAAAAATTCTTTTAATATATTTTTTTGATTAAGTATTTCAGTAAGATGTCTACATGGTCTACATAAATCAATTGCCTCTAATTCGACATTTCCAACTTTAATTTTTTTACCAACTAAATTATTCAAGTTAATACCTTTTGTTATAACGTTTCTTCTAAAATCAATATATGGGATATTAAGATCAAATTTTTGGTTATAGTCATCAATATTTTCAGCCTCTATTAATGATATTTGATTATAAGGATCATTAAATTCATGAAAATGTCTATCACCCACTATTCCTTTATTGGCTAAAACCTCAATCGAATTTACTTCATTAATTGGTTGATTATTGTTACTTGTAATTCCTAATTTAAATACTTCAGCCATAAATTGTTGAAGAAATAGTTAAGCTCATATAGACTTTTTAATACTATGGCTTATTTATCTTCAAATCAACTTAAACAATATGAAAATCATGGCTATGTGTCCCCTATTGAAGTTTTATCAAGTCACGAGGCATTAGAAGCTAGAAAAGAGATAGAGTTGATTGAAAAAAAATTGCCAAATGAAATAGATAAATCTGGTAGATACAATGTACATTTAATATCACCTAAATTAGATTCGATTGTTCACAACTCAAAAATATTAGATGCTGTAGAAAGTATAATTGGACAAAATATATTGGTTTGTAGCACAACTTTGTTTATTAAAAATCCAAATGAAGTAGGATTTGTTAGTTATCACCAAGACGCAAAGTATATTGGATTGGAGCCACATAATTGGGTTACTGCTTGGGTAGCATTAACTGACTCTAATGAAGAAAATGGGTGTATGAAAATGTGGCCAAAATCACATTTAGATCTTAAGCACCATAAAGAAAAATTTAATAAAGGAAATTTACTCACAAGAGGTCAAACAATTGAAAATATACCTGAAAATGAAGTTGAGTCTGTAGAACTTAAAGCTGGTCAAATGTCCTTACATCACCCAAGAATTGTTCACGGATCAGGCATAAATAGAAGTAATGATAGAAGAATTGGATTTGTAATTCAAAGCTATATAAGTACTAACGTTAGACAAATACTTGGAAAAAATAGTGTACAACTTGCTAGAGGAATAGATGAATATAATTATCATGAAAAAATTAATAGAATAAATTCTTTAATGAGCGAGAAAAATATTTTATTAAAAAAAAAAGAAAATAACTCTTTACAAGAAATATTTTATAAAGGCACTAACCAAAAAAGTTCTTATTGAACTAAACAAAAAATTACTTTCTAAAAGTCTCAAATAAGCTTATTAAAATGAAGTAAATATTACTCAAAACCCATAAGAACATAAAAAATAACTCATAGATCAATTTTATTTCTAATTGCATCGATAAAATTAATAAAGCAGACATTAAAAACCAAATTACAGTAAAAAATATTGAAATGTTTTTAAATTTTTTAACTCTTAAAGGATGTACACATTTTAAAGGTGAGAATTTTAAAATTATCAATAAGCTTAAAATAAATAGATTAACGATTTCACCAGTTGAAAATATAAAAAAGTATAAAACTACGATATTCCAAATAGCTGGAAAGCCATTGTAAAAATGATTACTAGTCATCACATTTAAATTTGCGTAAGAAAAAATTGATATAAAGATTAATATCGAAGGTATTAATATCAAAAATTGATCTGGTACTAATTTAAACCAGTAAATCATCAATGCTGGAATAATTACATAATTAAAAAAATCAATTATGCTGTCCAACATTTTACCATCAATATTAGGTAAATTCTTTTTTACATCAAATTTCCTAGCAAGCGTTCCATCAATACTATCAATTAAAAATGCTAAGCCTAACCAAAGAAACGCATTTGCTTGGTCGTTATTAATTACTGAAATTAATGAAAAGAAACCAGCTATTATTCCAAAACCAGTAAGTAAATGAACAAGAAAACTTAAAAATTTTTCATATTTGTAATGAAAAAACTCTTTAAAATTTTTTTCATTACTCATTAATTATTTTTTTTTTACTTTGATTTGAAGTTTTATAGTTTTTGTTCGCTTTATTAATTTTTCTTCCATCTAATATAGTTGCAAAACTATGATTAACATCTCTATGACCTGCTTCATCGTCACGAATTACCTTGACAACATCTTTTAAAGTAGAGTGTAAAGGTAAATTCCAATAATTAATTGCTATTTCAGGAGCTGGCTGATCTTTGATTTGTCCATTTTCTAATTCTTTTAAGTATTCTGTGTAACTAATTACAGCCTCTTCTTCAAAATATCCAACTATCCTGTGAGCAGTTCTTTGAGATATGATAAAAATGATCATATACATTATGATAAAAATAAATTGAGCTACCATTATAATTAAACGTTCTAAAAATGTTGGCTTTGCAACTTCAATAAAAGTCATTAAGTGCATTCTCTCATTTGCGGCTTCATCTAAAAGAATTTTAATCCAACCTTTGTCATCTTCCATTTTTCTCAAAGACTTAAGATGTAAAAGCATCCCTGCAACCATACCTGGTACTGCTGCAACTGTTTCTAGAACTACGGCTCTGTGTCCATATTTTTTTCGAAAAAATGCATCAGCTAAAAATCTCAAAAATTTTGTAAAACCAAAAGCTACACGATCACTGAAGTTTTTTGGTTTATAATGTTTTTCTAAATTATACATATGATAAATATGGATATTAATTACAATTTTTCTAATAAAAAATTTTTATCAACTTAATAAAAAGACTTCAAAATGTATATTTAATGAGAGAAATTTTATGCGACAATCTTGTAGGGATCTAATTATTTAATCAATATTAAAAAGTATCATGTTTATTGCAATGAACAGATTTAAAATAGTTCTTGGTAAAGAGCAAGCATTTGAAAAATTGTGGAGAGAAAGAGATACTCTGCTAAGTAGCGTAGAAGGATTTAAAGAGTTTCATCTAATAAGAGGTGATACAAATAATGAATTTTCATTATATGCTTCTCATAGTGTATGGAATTCTAAACAAGATTTTATTAATTGGACAAAATCTGAAGCCTTTAAACTTGCTCATAAAAACGCAGGACAACATAGAGATCTATACCTTGGCGCACCTAATTTTGAGGGTTTTGAAGTAGTATTGTAGTTTTATGTATCAATTGATAGCTATTTATCTCTTATCAGCCATACTTGGTATTATGTTATTTTTCTCTTTTGTTGTAGCTCCAGTAACTTTTACCTCTTTAAATGAGGAAAATGCTCGAAAATTTATAAGAAAGATTTTTCCATATTATTACAATGTAAATCTTGGAATAAGTATACTAGTAACATTGATTTTTGTTTTTATAAAATCATTTCATCTAGATTTTTTTTTAATATTATCGGTTGCTTTATTATTTGCATTATCAAATTATATATTAATGCCTTTAATAAATAAATATAGAGATAATAATCTAGATAAAAAATTTAAAATCTCTCACTTTATTTCTGTAGTTATAAATTTTTTACAAATGATATTTTTGATAATAATTTTAATTTAATTATTTAGCTAATTTTATAAATATATCTCCCATACCACTTTGTAAATCTTCTAAAGGCGTATTGTTTCTAAATTCACAAAATAAACCTGTCACTTGATGATTATTTATTTTAATAATTTCTGACTCGTTACAGAATTTAGCCTCATGGAATAATCCAATAACTAATCTATTATTTAGTTTAATAACTTGATCTTTTGATAAATTTTCACCGTCACAAAAGTAATCTCGATTCACCTCTTTTGGAAAATGATCTTTTCCACATGGATTTTTAATAGTCAAAACATAAAACTCTTTTTCAATATCTTTGAATTTATGTTTCATTTTTTCAACTTTCGAATATTTCATAACATCACAAGAGCAAGGAATGCAGCATCTGTAGTAATCTCCACAAATATTTTTATTTGTGGCTTCCTCTTGCAAATAGATCTTTTCAGGCTCTGCATTAGGATTAATTAAAGATCCTGATACAGCACAATAGAGTTTATTAAATTCTAAAAATTCTTGATAGGTAATATCCTTGCTAATTATATGTTTAAAAAATTTAGGACCAGCAGCATTTCTATTTCTATCAGGAAAAATCTTGTTCCAATCATTTACTAATTCTTGATAATAATTTCTTTCTTGAGCTTTCAAAATTGAATTCTGAAATAAAGTTAATAAAATTGTAAGTATCAAAAAGAAATTTTTCATTTATCTATAATTTTTTTTGTTTAATTTCTAAAGTCTCATTTAAATTTTTGATCATTAAAATATCTTCGTTTCCATTAGTCCAAGTAACCTTAACCTTAAAATTCTTTTCGTTCTTTCTAATTCCATAATGTGCCACTGGTTCCATTTGACACAAGTAACCTGAGCCAGCATCTATTGTTTTAGAGTGAATTCTTAGATTTGAAATAAGTGTTACAGTAGCACCTCTCGCTGGAGCCCCATACATATTAATTGGTTTAATCCTAAGATAATTATTTTTATTTAAATTTGATTTATATAGAGTTAAAGGTTGATAACCTGACTCACCATGAGAAATTAAAAGTTCAAGAATTCCATCTCCATCTATATCAGCAACTGCAGCTCCTGTTCCTAACCCGTTGGCTTCTAAAGCATTTCCAATATTTATTTCTTTGAACACACCATTATCTAAAATTTTAAATAATTTATTTGGCTCACCTATATTATTCATAAAAATTTCATCATAACCATCATTGTCAAAATCAGCTGAGATTACTGTTCTTATTCTTGAAGGAGCACCAAATGTTTTACTAGCAATGTTTACAAACCTATCATTTTTAAAAACAAAAGCTCGATGAGGACCTTCCCAATTAGAAGTTATTATATCTAATCTACCTCTATAATAAATGTCACTTAGCGTAGTTCCACGGCCATTTTGAAAGACGTCTTCGACTTCATAATCTTTTGCAAGATCAATAAATTTTCCATTATTGTTATAATATAAAAAATTCTCTCCTCTTTCATTTGCAGCAAAAATATCTGATCTTCCAGATAAAATATTTCCTGAAATAACTGCCCTGCCCCCAGTAATTTTATCAATCCCTAATTCTGAGGCTTTATCTATTATTTTATTTCCATCTTTCTCATAAAATCTTGTTGGACCCCCATAATTAGCAACATAGATTCCATAAGCTCCATCTCCGTTCCTATCCACACACACAACTGATCTACCTGCTGTGAGATTTAAATTTTTCTGATTTATATCTAATTCAAATAAATCAAAAAATTTATTACCATCAAAGTCTAACAATCTATCAGAATATTTTTTATTTCCACTATAAGTATCTGTATTTAAAAAATAAATTTCTTCATATCCATCTTGATCAATATCGCAAGATGCTACACCTATTGTTTTACGATTTTTGTCTGAAAATAAGCTTTGATCAATTGAGTTGAACACAATACCTTTTTTGTAAGCTAAAGCTAAATTATCGAATCCGAATCCAGTTACAATAAATTCAAAATTACCATCATTGTCTACATCCGAAATAGATACACCATAACTTAAACGAGGTTGATTTTCTAAAATTTGATAAGTAATGTCCTCAAAAAAATCTTCTGACTTAGAATAATTAACGACATTTAAAAATAATAATAAAAGTATAAATAATTTTTTCATCAACAACCTTTCTTATATAAATTGCCGAATGCTTCACCAGTATCAATAATGTTACTTACATAATCAAAAACTTCATTAGCACGAGCAATACGAAGTCCCGTTCTAATTTTTGGATAATCACCTATATAAATTGATGCCTTCCATAATTTTTTCCCAATAGGTTCAACATCCGTTTGTACCTTTTCTTCTAGGTCTCGAACATATATAGAATAAGTCTTTTCTAACTTTGTACCGTTTAGATTAATGTAATCACCTGTAAAGTTTTTCATATAACGATAAGGAACAGACCTCATCTCTTCAACATGATGATAAAAAGTCATACTATCATTTTCAACAAGATCTAAAACTGCTATTTTTCCATCGAGCTCACGAAGAATTCCAAATGGTGAATCGACACCGTAAGCGCTCACATTATCAACCGATTTAAACTTGTTAGCGAGAGCCCCAATTATACTGAATGAATAAATTGGGTGACCAGTCCTTACTGAATTAGGATGTTTTCGAGCCTTTTCAGTTAGGCTACCCATATGCGATTTAGTTGATCTGATATCGAAAGTAACACCTTTGGTAAAATCAAAGTTGAACAAAGGAAAAATTAATGTCCCATTTTTACCTACAGCTTGAATAAAGCTTTCTAAAATAATATCAACTGAAGGCTGAAAACCATTTCGTTTAAGTAATAATAATGTTCTCATTACATTTGAATGAAGAAGAACAATATCTCCACTTTGAATTCCAGCAGATAACCAGCGTAACTTTAACCATTCAATTGCTTTCACTTTATAACCTCTTAAATCTATGCCTAACGCTAACAGATGCTACTTTCGATTTAAAGTAATTTATAATTGATTGTATCTTAATTTGAAGAACATAGATAATTTAAATAGTGATTTTTAAAGCAAATAGACTCATGGTCCAGGATTTGGTACATTAAACATAAAGGAGAAAATTATGAGTAAAGGATATTTAATAGCACATCTTAAAGTACACGATAAAGAAGGTATGGAAAAGTTTAAACAAATGTCTGGCCCAACTATTGGAGAGCACGGTGGCAAAGTTCTTGTTCGTGAACCCAGTCCTGACGTAAGAGAAGGTGAAAATTTAGGTACTGTTATATTAATTGAATTTGAAAGCATTGATGCTGCTCGTAAATTCTATGAGTCAGAAAAATATCAAGCGGCTAAAGCGGTTAGAGAATTAGCGGCCAAAGCTCATCTAGTTTTAGTTGAGGGGAATTAAAACTCAGCTAATTAAAAAAGGGATTGATTATCAAATTGGTGTTGACCCTAATTGTATTAAATGAAAAAACTTTTAGGGATCCTGGTTCAGGGTTATAGGATTTTATAGGATATCTCGACACTAACTCGACACAGAAGAGATAAAACAAAGATTGAGGTAGTTTGAACAAAGAAAACGCAAGCAAACTCTGGAAAATTATTCAGGAAGCTGGCGATTATTTGGCTGGGCAATTACCTGACCATCCAAATCACCCTAAAGGAAGAAACCCCTATGCGCATGTCGCTATTTGTGTGAAAAGTAAATTTAATGCAAGTTACAAAGATATTCCTGATGAACAATACGACAAAGTTATAAAATATATTGAGTTTTTAAAAGAAAATCCTAGTTAGCTTTAATTGCATTTAATAATTCATCAACGTCACTATCTTTAGTATTCCAAGCAGCAACTAATCTTACCGCTTTCCCATCTAATTCTTCTTCATTCATTTTGTAACCTTCAGAGTTTAGATGTTCTATTTTTTCTCTTGGAAACTTTGCAAACACTTCATTTGCCTCAGTTGGATAAGCAATTTCAATATCATTATGCTTACTTAATCCATCACTTAACTTTTTACCCATTGCATTAGCGTGTTTTGCGTTTCTTAACCAAACATCATTTGAAATATAGGCATCGAGTTGAGCAGAGACAAAACG
>CACNRP010000017.1 GCA_902622955.1 uncultured Pelagibacteraceae bacterium | reverse complement strand
AAGATCCTAATTTTTTATTTTGATATTCCTCCAATATTCCAAAATAAGCAATTTCAGTCTCTTTTTCTTTTGGATGAAATATCAATTCAAAAAATCCGACTAAATTATTCTTAAATTTAAAAGTATATGTTTTGACATTTTCATTAGAAACATAATTAATCCATTTTTCCTCCGACCAAGATAATCTATCTACCCATTTATGATTTTTACCAATATTTTTATAAAAAAATTTATTTAATTGAAAATTAATTGGATTAATTTCTTTTAATGAATACTCGTTGGATGGTCGGCTGACTTCTTTTAAGTCGTTAAGAGAGTTTATTTCTAAATAATTTCTTTTAACTTCCTCAGTCACTCAACCATTTTTCCTACTATTTCACCTCCAAATAAATGAAAATGTAAGTGGGGGACCTCTTGACCACCGTGTTCGCTTATATTGGCTAAAGCTCTATAACCTTTACCTTCTTTTGTTGAAATACCAAGCTTTTTAGCGACTATATTAATGCCTTTGAATAATCCAACCATTTCCTCATTTGAGGCATTCATACTAAAATCATCTAGGTCGACGTATCTCCCTTTTGGAATTACTAGAGCATGAATTTTTTTTTGTGGGTTTATGTCATGAAATGACAAAACAAAATCATCCTCATAAATTTTATTGCAAGGTATTTCGCCACGTAGAATTTTTGCAAAAATATTTTGATCGTCGTAGGTCATTTACATTTTTTCAAGTACAGATTTAACCGTATCACCCATAACTGATGGATTTTTTGAAATAGTGACTCCACACTCTTTTAATATTTCAACTTTTTCTATTGCGCTTTCGCCATAAGCTGAAACAATTGCTCCTGCGTGACCCATTACTCTTCCTTTTGGAGCTGTAAGTCCAGCAATATAACCAATAACTGGTTTTTTCATATTTTCTTTTGCAAATTCACCTGCTGCTACTTCCTGAGGACCTCCAATCTCTCCTATCATCAAAATTGCATCAGTTTCATCGTCAGTCTCAAATTTTTCAATTATATCTCTAAATGAACTTCCATTTATTGGATCTCCTCCAATTCCCACA
Organism: uncultured Pelagibacteraceae bacterium; assembly: GCA_902622955.1. Lineage (GTDB taxonomy): Bacteria > Pseudomonadota > Alphaproteobacteria > Pelagibacterales > Pelagibacteraceae > Pelagibacter. Next base: position 7,732 of record CACNRP010000017.1, on the reverse strand, counting down.
CTTGTAGAAATTCCTATACCTAAATTCTTCATTTGTTCTGCTGCCTCATAACCCAAGGTACCTGATCTACTTATAATTCCGACTCTTCCCTCCTTATAAATGTGCCCTGGCATAATTCCTAACATTGATTTTCCAGGGCTAATAATGCCAGCACAATTCGGTCCTACTAGAGTCATTTTTTCATTTCTAGAATATCTTCTCATATATCTTTTAATTCTGATCATATCATGTGATGGAATTCCATCGACTATTGCTACACATGTCTTGATACCTGCGTCTGCTGCTTCCATTGCTGAGTCAGCTGCAAAAGCTGGCGGCACAAATAAAATTGATGCTGTTGCTCCTGTATGTTTTACAGCATCTTTAACAGTGTTAAAAACAGGTCTATCCAAATGTTTTTGTCCACCTTTTCCAGGTGTAACACCACCAACAACATTAGACCCATATTTTATCATTTCTTCGGCATGAAAAGTTCCCATCTTTCCAGTGAAGCCTTGAATTAAAATTTTCGTATTTTTTTCAATTATAACTGCCATTTTATTTATTTAATGCTGCTACCGCTTTATTTGCAGCATCCTCCAAAGTATTAGCCTCAATATAATTTAATTTACTATCTCGGAGAATTTTGTTTCCCTTTTCAACATTTGTTCCAGCTAATCTGATCACTAATGGAACTTCAATTTTTATTTTTTCTAAAGCTTGTACTATTCCTTCTGCTACCCAATCGCACCTATTTATTCCAGCAAAAATGTTAACTAAAATGACTTTAACTTTTTTATCCATAGTTATTAGCCTAAAGGCTTTTACAATTTTTTCAGGAGTTGCTCCACCACCTACATCTAAAAAATTTGCAGGTTCACCACCTGCCAATTTAATCATATCCATTGATGCCATTGCCAATCCAGCACCATTAATTATATTTCCAATATTTCCCTCTAAACTAACATAATTAAGTCCTCTATCAGATGCATAAACTTCCTTTTCATCTTCTTGCGTTTTATCTCTAAGTTCAGATACTTTATCTCTTCTAAACATTGCATTATTGTCAAAGCTCATTTTACAATCCAATGCTAATATTTGTTTTTGTTTTGAAATTACTAACGGATTAACTTCAACCATCGTGGCATCCAACTCACTAAAAGCTTTAGCACATCCAACTATTGTCTCTGATGCTCTCCTAATTAATTCTGGCTCAATACCTAATCCAAATGCTAATTCTCTTGCCTGAAAGCTTTGAATACCAACGGCTACTTCAATTTTAGATCGAATGATAGAATCTGGTTTTTCTTTAGCAATCTCTTCAACACTCATTCCACCCTCTGTTGAGGCTACAACCATTATACTTTCTGACGCTCTATCAAAAACTAATCCTAAATATAATTCTTTTTCTATATCTGTTGCTTCTTCAATATAAATTCTATTTACAATTTTTCCTTCAGGACCTGTTTGATTAGTCACTAATTTTTTTCCTAGGAGCTTATCTGTTGCCTGTGCAACTTCTAGAGGAGAATTGCAAATAATTACTCCACCAGCCTTGCCTCTTGCACCCGAATGTATTTGAGCTTTTACAACCCACTTTGAGCCACCTATTTCTCTAGCTTTATTTTCTGCAGTCTCAGGACTGTAAACTATACCACCTCTTGGTATGGTAACTCCAAAGCTTTGTAAAATTTCTTTTGCTTGATACTCGTGAATATCCATGATTATTTATTATTGATTAATTTATCTACATTTACAATGTTTTCTGCCATTCTGGCTGATGCAGCATCAATCATTCTACCATCAAGCTGTGCAGCTCCTTTTCCCTCTTTTGCTGCCTTGTCGAGTTCCTGTAAAATTCTTTTTGCTTTGTTTACCTCTGCTTCTGGTGGAGAAAAAACATTATTGGCAAGCTCTATTTGGGAAGGATGTATTGCCCACTTTCCTTCTATCCCTATTGCAGCTCCTCTTTTTGCTGCTGCAATGTAAGCATCTGGATCATTAAAATCTCCGAAAGGCCCATCTATTGCTCTTAACCCATAGGCTCTACAAGTCACTACTAATTCAGATAAACCGTGATGCCATTGATCACCTGGATAATCTGGATTTAAACCACCAATAACAACTGTTCTCGCTCTCAAACTTGCTGCGTAATCTGCAACACCAAAATGTAAAGCTTCTAACCTCTCACTTGATTTTGCTATTTCTTTTATATTAGACATCCCCAATGCAGTTTCAATTAAACATTCAATTCCAATTTTATTTTTTAATTTTTTATTTGTTTCAATTTGTGTCAGCAAACAATCAACCATGTAAACATCACTAGCTGTTCCTGCTTTTGGAACTAAAATTGTATCTACATTTTCACCAGCTTGCTCAACAATTTCAACTAAATCACTATACATATAGTGTGTATCAAGACTGTTAATTCTCACTGAAATTGTTTTGCCTTTTTCTCTCCATTTAATTTCATTTAACGCTTTAATAACATTTGCTCTTGCTGTGATTTTATCATTTGGAGAAACTGCATCTTCTAAATCTAAAAAAATATAATCCGCTGTAGAATTTAAGGCCTTCTCAAACATTTGTGGAGAAGAACCTGGGACGGCTAATTCACTTCTTTGTAATCTTGATCGTGCTGGTTTGTAGAATTTGTGGCTCATTTATAAAAAGTATATCTTTTCTTTAAGGGGAAATTACTTATAGAATTTATAAGTATTTTATAAAAGTATTATTTTTTTCTGGAAGACAATTCTTCCATTATATCCTCAATTTTAATATCATTAGCCTCTAGATACATCATTAAATGATAAAGAACATCCGCTGCTTCATGTATCTTATTTGAGTTTTTCTCTACAGCTTCTATTAACTCGTTTACTTCCTCAAGCACCTTTTCTTTTGCTAAATTCTTGTCTTTTAAGAGTTTATTTGTATAAGAACCTTCGACAGGATTATTTTTTCTTTCTCGAGCAAGCAAAATAAGTTCCTCTAAAATTTTTAGCATATTAAATCCTAACAGGTATATCTTTCGAAGCCAAATACTGTTTGGCTTCTGCAACAGAATACGTGCCATAATGAAATATAGATGCTGCTAAAACTGCACTTGCACCAGACTTGATACCTTCGGCTAAGTGATCCAATTTTCCAACACCACCAGATGCAATTACTGGAATATTTACATTTGATGAGATTGTTGTCATTAATTTAATATCATATCCTGATTGAGTTCCATCTTTATCCATTGAGGTAACAAGTAGCTCACCTGCTCCACAATTTTCCATTTTATTTGCGAACTCGATAGCATTAATCCCAGTTGAGTTTCTTCCTCCATGAGTAAATATTTCCCAGCTTTCTCCTTTTTTTTTGGCATCTATTGCAACAACAATACATTGTGAACCAAACTTTTTTGAACTTTCTTCAACAAGTTTAGGATTTTGAACTGCGGCTGTATTTATCGATACTTTATCTGCACCACAATTTAGTAATTTATTAATATCCTCAACACTTCTAACTCCTCCACCAACAGTTAAAGGAACAAAACAATTCTTGGATGTTCTCTCAACTACTTTGTAAATAGTATCTCTATTTTCATTTGAAGCTGTAATGTCTAAAAAACAAATTTCATCTGCACCGCCGTCTGAATAAATTTTAGCTTGTTCAACGGGATCACCTGCATCTTTCAAATCTACAAAATTTATACCTTTAACAACACGACCATTTTTAACGTCTAAGCAAGGTATAATTCTATTCTTAAGCATTTAATTCCTTTACAAGTTCACCTAATTTAATATCACCATCATAGATAGCTCTACCTACTATTATACCTTCAATACTATTATTGTTTAATTCCTTAGCTTTCTTAATATCATCTATTGACGAAACTCCACCTGATATAACTACAGGACAATTAGAAATATCTGCAACTTTTAAAGTTTCTTCAAGGTTAGGACCTTGCTTCATGCCATCTCTATTTATATCAGTATAAATCAATCTACTTGCACCATAATCATTCACTTCTTTCAAATAATCTAAAGTTAATTGATTTGAATTTTCTTTCCAACCAGACACTGATAAATACCCATCTTTGGCGTCTAAACCTAAAGCAATTTTCTTTGGAAATTTTTCACAAGCTTCTTTTAAAAAATTTTTATCTTTTATAGCTGCACTTCCTAAAATAACTTTTTCAACACCAGCATCAGTATATTTCTGAATACTTTCAAAGTTTCTAACTCCTCCACCAATTTCAATTTTAATATCAAATTTATTTACTATTTCTTGAATAATGTCCAAATTAACTGTTTCACCAGTCAAAGCTCCATCCAAATCAACAATATGTAAATTTGTAAAACCATGGTCTTTATATTTGCTGGCTTGATCAACTGGAGATATTTCATACTCAGTTTTGTTTTCAAAATCTCCTTTTACTAACCTGACACACTTTTTATCTTTAATATCTATTGCTGGAAATATTTTCATTTATAAATTTATAAAATTATTTATTATTTTAAGTCCAATTTTGTCGCTTTTCTCAGGATGAAATTGGGTTCCAAAAATATTTTCTTTTTCAACTGCACAAACAATACTTGATGAATAATCTGTTGTTGCTGAAATTATATTCTTATCTTCTGGAATAAATTCATAGCTGTGTACAAAATACATGTGAGATTTATTTTCAATACCTTTAAAAATTTTACTATCTTTTATAATATTAATTTCATTCCATCCAATGTGAGGAAGTTTGTATTTTCTGTTTTGATTATCTATAATTGATACCTTACCAGGTATCCATCCTAGACCTTTTGTTTCTTTTTCTTCATAACCAACATCAGCAAACATTTGTAGCCCAACACAAATACCAAGAAGTGGTTTTTTATTATTAATTGCAAAATCGTTAAGTGTATCAACTAAACCTTTAATGTCTTTAAGTGCACCAACACAACTTTTAAACGAACCCTGACCTGGCAAAACAACTTTGTCAGAAGATTTAATCTTATTTAAATCTGAGGTCACTTCGATATTTACTTTGTCTTTAGCAACCTCTTTAAAAGAGTTTATTACCGAGCTTATATTGCCCGAATTATAATCAACAATTGTGACGTTCATTTAACTTATAATGAGCCTTTAGTGGATGGAATACTCTTATTACTTCTTGGGTCCATCTCTAATGCATCTCTTAAAGATCTCGCCAAACCTTTGTAGCAAGACTCAATAATGTGATGACTATTATCACCATAAATATTTTCAACATGCATTGTAATGCCAGCAGCTTGTGAGAAAGCTTGGAACCATTCTTTGAATAGTTCTGTATCCATCTCTCCAAGTTTCTCAACTTTTAATTTTACATTCCAAATTAGATAAGGTCTATTTGAAACATCAATCGCAACTCTAGTTAATGTTTCATCCATTGGAATAATTCTATGTGCATATCTTTTTATACCTACAAATTTTTTAGCAGCTTTTTTTAAAGCTTCGCCTATAGCGATACCTGTATCTTCAGTAGTGTGATGAAGATCTATATGAGTATCGCCTCTTGCTTTAACTTTTAAATCTATCAAAGAATGCTTTGATAACTGCTCAAGCATGTGATCTAAAAAGCCTATACCAGTATCAATTTGGTACTTACCCTTACCATCAATATTTACTTCAACATTAATGCTGGTTTCTTTTGTTTTTCGAGATACTTTTCCTTTTCTAGCCATATATTTTTAATGGTATACATACATAATCCCAGTATATCAATATCAGTCGGACACTTGAAGTATCAAAAATAGTTACCATTTATTAGTCATGACAACAATAGTACTAGTAAGAAAAAATAATGAAGTAGTGGTTGCTGGTGATGGACAAGTTAGCATGGGAAATACTGTTGTAAAAAGTACAGCATCAAAAGTCAGAAAAATTGAGAAAAGAGATGTGGTTGCCGGTTTTGCAGGTTCAACTGCTGATGCTCTAACTTTATTTGAAAGATTAGAAGGTAAATTAGAAAAGCATGCTGGAAACTTGTCAAGAGCTGCTGTTGAATTAGCAAAAGACTGGCGAACAGATAAATATCTAAGAAGATTAGAGGCGTTAATGGCCGTTGGAGATAAAAATAACAGCTATATAATTTCTGGAACAGGCGACGTTTTAGAACCCGAAGGTGATGTAATTGGAATTGGTTCTGGAGGAAACTATGCTTTAGCTGCAGGAAAAGTTTTAATGGAAGGCGATTTATCCGCAGAAGAAGTCGCAAAAAAAGCTATTAAAGTTGCTTCTGACATATGTGTTTTCACAAATGAGAATGTAAAAATTGAAAAAATATAATGGATAAATCAAACGTAACTAAACTTCATCCAAAAGATAAAAATCAAAAAGAGGAAGCTTCTTTGGTAAGTTCTCTTTCACCAAGAGAAATAGTATCGGAATTAGATAGATTTGTTGTTGGGCAAAACAAAGCTAAAAGAGCTGTTGCTGTTGCATTAAGAAATAGATGGAGAAGACAGGCTCTTAAAGGTGAAATGAAAAATGAGGTTTTGCCAAAAAATATTTTAATGATTGGACCAACTGGTGTTGGTAAAACTGAAATCTCGAGAAGGCTATCAAAACTTGCTGAAGCTCCTTTTGTTAAGGTTGAAGCAACAAGATTTACTGAAGTGGGATATGTTGGTAGAGATGTAGAGCAGATTGTTAGAGACTTAATTGAAATAGCAATCTCGATGGAAAAAGTGAAGAAAAGAAAAGAAGTTTTTGCTCAAGCCCAAAAAGCAGCTGAAGAAAAAGTGCTAGATGCCTTGGTTGGAAAAAAAGCAAGTTTAGCAACGAGAGAAAGTTTTAGAAAAAGATTAAGAAATGGAGATCTAGATGATAATGAAATTGAAATAGCTGTTAGTGATTCTGGTTCTGGAGGAGCTTCTTTCGAAATTCCTGGAATGCCTGGTGCTAATGTTGGAATGATCAACATTGGAGAGATGATTGGGAAATCTATGGGAAGTAAAGAAAAAAAGAAAAAAATGACAGTCAAAGAATCTCATGAAATTTTAATTAATGACGAGTCAGACAAGCTTATTGAACAAGATAAAATTATCAAAGCTGCAAAACTTTCTACAGAAAATAATGGTATTGTTTTCTTAGATGAAATAGATAAAATTTCTGCAAGAACTGACAGAGTTGGTGGAGACGTATCTAGAGAGGGTGTACAAAGAGACTTATTACCTTTAATTGAAGGAACAACAGTAAATACAAAGCATGGTCCAATTAAAACTGATCATATTTTGTTCATTGCATCTGGAGCATTTCAGTTAGCTAAGCCATCGGACTTATTACCAGAGTTACAAGGTAGATTGCCAATTAGAGTAGAGTTAGAAGCTTTAACAAGTGATGATTTTAAAAGGATTTTAAGAGAGCCAGATTTCAGTTTAATCAAGCAATATGTTGCTCTTTTAAAGACAGAAAATGTTGAGCTTGAATTTTCAGATGACGGAATAGATACGATTGCAAATATAGCTTCTGAGGTAAATGCTACAGTCGAAAACATTGGTGCAAGAAGATTGCACACTATAATCGAAAAAATTTTAGATGAAATAAGCTTTACTGCAACAGATCGTTCGGGTGAAAAAATTATTATTAATAAAGAATATATTAATAAAAATTTAGATACATTGATAAAAGATACAGATCTATCAAAATTTATTTTATAAATTTTTTTTTAAAAAAATGTAAAACGCTCCTTGACCGCCATCTTCTAATTTAGCATCTGTTATTTCATTAATCATTT
>CACNRP010000016.1 GCA_902622955.1 uncultured Pelagibacteraceae bacterium | reverse complement strand
TTTTTTTGGTCTTTTCCAATTTTCTGTAGAAAAAGCATAAAGAGTTAAAAATTTAATATTTTTTTTGATTGAAATTTTAATTATTTTTTCTACCGTTTTTATTCCAGCCTTATGTCCAGCATTTCTTGAATTTTTATTTTTTAATCCCCATCTTCCATTGCCATCCATAATAATGGCTACATGATTAAGAGGGTTCATATTGTCATTATTTCTTTTTCTTTTAATGCAACTTTATCTTCTACAGATTTTATATGCTCATCTGTAATCGACTGAATTCTTTTTTCATAACTTTTTTCTTCATCTTCACCTATCTCTTTTGATTTTAGAAGTTTTTTCAAGTCTTCATTTGCTTCTCTTCTTATGTTACGAATAGAAACTTTACATTTTTCACCAATAGACTTTATTAGTTTTTTTAATTCTGTTCTTCTTTCTTCATTCAGCTCAGGTACTGGAAGCCGAATTAATTGACCATCTATCTGTGGGTTTAAGCCTAAATCTGATTTTTTTATAGATGCATCTACAAGTGCAACATTATTTGCATCCCATACTTGTATATTTATCATTCTCGGTTCTGGAGTAGTAATACTACCTATTTGATTAATTGGCATTTGTTGTCCATAAACATCGACTTTTATAAGGTCAAGCATGGCTGCATTAGCTCTACCAGTTCTTAATGAAGAAAGTTCTTTTGAGAAAACCTCAATGGTTTTATCCATTTTAAGGCTGTATGATTTCTCATCGAACATTTATTATTCTCCTATCTTAATTCTATAAAACTCTTTAATTTTTAAATCAGCTATAGATAGATCTTCTAATACATCTTTTACTTTTTTTTTTGGTTCCATTACCCAAGCTTGTGTTAAAAGAGAATTTTCCTCTTTAAATTTATTCATCTTACCTAAGCTAATCTTTTTTGCAATATCATCTGGTTTTCCTGAATTTTTTAATTCTTCAGCCACTAATTCTTGTTCTTTATCAATAATAGATTGATCAATAGAATTTGACTCTAATGCTAATGGATTAGATGCTGCAATATGCATTGATAATTGTTTACTAAATGTTTTAACGTTATCTGATTTATCTTTGGTATCTAAAGAGACCACAACAGCTAATTTTGCAACATTATCTTTAATAATTGTGTGAAGATAATGATTATTTATACCATCAGGATTTTGTATTGTTTTAGCTTTACCTATTGTTATTTTTTCACCTATTTTCGCAATCAAAGAAATTAAATTTTCATCTACAGTTTGACCATTTTTCATTTTACAAGCTTTTAATTCTTCTAGCTTTGAATTATTTTTGTTATTTAGTTCACTTAATTCTTTAACAAAAGAGATAAAATCATCATTTTTGGCGACAAAATCTGTTTCACAATTTACCTCGATAACTGAAGTCTTTGAATCATCACCGCTAATAACAACAACACCTTCTTTTGCATCTCTAGACATTTTTTTTGAGGCTTTAGAAATTCCCTTTACTCTTAAAATTTCAATCGCTTTATCTAAATCACCGCTAGATTCTTTTATTGCTATATTGCAATCTTTAAATCCAGCACCAGTTATCTCTCTTAATTTTTTTACTTTTTCAATATCACTCATTAATTTAATTTCTCCTTATCTTCTTTAGAAAATTTCTTTTCTAATTTTTCTCTATCAAGTTCTTGAACGGTTTTAAGATTTTTTTCATCTTTTTGATTTTTTTTGGGTTCTGTTGCTGGTATAGAAGTTTTAGCACTATTTATTGTTTCTTTAATTAAGTTACAATAAAGATCTATTGCTCTTCTTGCATCATCATTTCCTGGAATTGGATAATCAATATTGTCTGGATTTGAATTACTATCTAATATAGCAATTATTGGAATTCCTAATTTTGAAGACTCAGCAATTGCAAGTGACTCGTAATTTGTATCTATAACAAATACTAAATCTGGGACCTTTTTCATTTCCGAGATGCCACCTAAAGATCTTTGAAGCTTATCTTTTTTAACACTCATTTTTAAAAGCTCTTTTTTTGTAAAACCTCTATTTTCTGACGTTAAATCAGTTTCTAATTTTTTTAATTTTTTAATAGAATTTGAAATTGTTCCCCAATTAGTTAACATGCCCCCTAGCCATCTGTAATTTACAAAATATTGATTTGTTTCCTTGGCAACTTCTGCAATAGCTTCTGAAGCTTGTTTTTTTGTAGATACAAATAAAATTTTTCCATTATTTGCAATAGTGTTATAAACTTTTTCCAAAGCTACTTTTGTTAGCTCAAGAGTTTGAGTTAAGTCTATAATATGAATTGAGTCTCTCTTACCAAAAATATATTTCTTCATTTTTGGATTCCATCTCAAGGTTTTGTGTCCAAGATGAACACCAGCTTCTAATAATTGTTGAATAGTTACGTTAGGTATTTTCATATTTATTCCCGGTTAAGCCACCACAGTAATTCCAATTAAGGACCGGAGGTATAAAACCAACAACTGTGTGCGTGTTAATTTAAGGGGTCTATTTACAAATATTTACTAAAATTAACAAGTAATTATTTAGCTAATTATTGCTTGAATCTCCTGATTTCTAATGAGATTAAGCGTTTTTCTATCAAGTTTACGCTTATTCTTTAATTTAAATTTAACAATATTGCCCTTAGAAAACAGTTTAATATTTACCTCTGTTTTACCCTCTTCTTTCAATAATTTCGATATTTTTTCAATTTGTTCATCAGATTTAAGATTAAATAAAACTTCATTTATAGGACTACTAAATAAATTTTTAAGTGAAGCTATTTTTTGAACATTAATTCTGGTCATTCTATTTTCGTCATTGGATACGTTTTTAATTAATGTCAAAATTAGTGAACTACCTTCTTTTAATATTTCTCTATTTAACTCTAAAACGTCTGAAAAAATAAAAAGCTCAAATACACTTGTTAAATCAGTTAATTTTAAAACTGCATAAGAATTTCCCTTTGCTGTTTTTCTTTCTTGCACTTTTAAAAGTGTTGCAGCAATATTTGAATCTTTTAAACTAGCTGTAGATATAAAACTAGAATAATCAATTATTTTATAATCATTAAAAATTTCAGTAAATTGATTTAGAGGATGATCTGAAATAAAAAAACCTACTGCTTCAAATTCTTTTGATAATCTCTCTTCAAATTTCCAATCTTCAGTTTTAACAATTAAATCATCTTGAGTATTTTCATCCTCTGAAAATAAATCAATTTGATTAGTAGATTTATTTTCAAATATATTCTTATTTTTAGTAATAATATTTGGGATGGATCCAAACAACGTCTGTCTATTAGAATTTAAATTGTCAAAAGCACCAGCTTTAACTAAACCTTCTAATTGAAGTTTATTAATATCTTTGGGATTTATTCTCTTTATAAAGTCATGAATTGATTTAAATTTTCCATTCAAAATTCTTTCTTCAACTATGTTAGAGATTGCTTCATACCCAACAGCTTTAATTCCTCCTAATGCATAATAGAATCTATTATCATTTGTTCGAAAATCTGCAAAACATTCATTTATATCTGGTCTTACAACATCTATATTTAATCTATTTAGTTCATCGTAAAATTCACTTAATTTATTTTGATTTGAAATATCCATTGTCATAGAAGCTGCAATAAATTCTTTAGGATAATACTTTTTTAAAAAAGCAGTCTGATAAGAAATAATTGCATATGCAGCAGCATGACTTTTATTAAATCCATACTCAGCAAATGGTTCAATTTTTAAAAAAATTCCAGCAGCAATATCTTTTGGAATTCCATTTTTAACAGCTCCCGCAATGAAACCTTGTTTCTGTTTTTCAAGTTCTGATCGTTTCTTTTTTCCCATTGCCCTTCTTAAGAGATCTGCTTGTCCTGCTGAAAATCCTGATAATTTTTGAGCAATCTGCATTACCTGTTCTTGATAAATAATTACTCCGTAAGTTGGTTTTAAAATATCCTCTAAGAGTGGGTGTAAATAATCTGGTTTTTGTTTTCCATGTTTGCAATCATTATAAATAGGAATATTACTCATTGGTCCTGGTCTATATAAAGCCACTAATGCAATAATATCCTCTATATGATTAGGTTTCATTTGAATTAAAGCTTCTCTCATTCCAGCACTTTCAATTTGAAATAGCCCAATTGTTTTTCCTGTAGACATTAGATCAAATACTTTTTGATCCTCATAACTAATATTTTCAATTTGAAATTCTTTATTTTTTTTTTGGATTAGTTTTTGAGTATTATTTATAACTGTTAATGTTTTTAAACCTAGAAAATCAAATTTAATCAAACCTGCGTTTTCTGCTGAATACATATCAAATTGAGTAGATGGTAATAGTAAATCTGCAGAAATATCTTTGTACAATGGTACAACTTCAGTAAGTTTTTTGTCTGCAATTACTACACCTGCAGCATGGGTAGCAACATTCCTATTAAGACCTTCTAATTTAAGGGATAGATCTGTAAGTTTTTTAACTCTAGGATCATCATTAATCAGTTTTTGTAATCTTGGCTCTCCAGCAATACACTGGGTTAAATTTTGTGGCCTAGAGGGGTCAAAAGGGATCATCTTCGATATGCTGTCAACAAATCCATAGGGTAACCCTAAAACTCTTCCAACGTCTCTAATTACCATTCGAGCTTTTAACTTACCAAATGTTATAATATGAGCCACACTCTCTTTATATTTTGTATTCAGATATTTAAAAACTTGATCTCTTTTATCCTCACAAAAGTCTATATCAAAATCTGGCATTGAAATTCTGTCTGGATTTAAAAATCTCTCAAAAATAAGATTAAATTTTATTGGATCTACATCTGTAATTGACAAACACCAAGCTACTAAAGAACCTGCTCCTGAACCTCTTCCAGGACCTACAGGGATATCGTTATTTTTGGCCCACTTTATATAATCAGCAACTATAAGAAAATAACTAGAATATTTCATTTCTATTATAATAGAAAGTTCATGATTAAGTCTGTCTAAGTATTTTTCATAAATATTGTTATTTTTTAATTCATCATCTTTTAAACTGAAGATTTTATTAAATTTAACTTTTAATCCTTTAATCGAGTCTTTTTTTAAAATTTCATCTGCATTTCCATCTTTTTCACTACTAATATTAGGTAATATTGGACTTGAGATTAATGGTCTATAACTACATCGTATCGGAAAATTATAATTATTTTCTAAGGCTTCTGGTAGATCGGCAAATAATTCTAACATCTCTGAATTGGTTTTAAGATAATGTTGGTCAGTTAATTTTAATCTATTTGATTCATTCACGTATGTTTTATTACCAATACAGATTAGTGCATCATGAGCTTCATACATTTCTTTATCTAAATAAAAAACTTCATTAGTTGCGATTATAGGTATTTCTAAGTCTATAGATTTTTTTAAATTAAATTTTTCAAATCCAATTTCATTTTGGTCATTGTGTCTTTGTATCTCTAAATAAAATCTGTCATCAAAAGTATTTTTAATTTTATTATAAAGCTCATCAATTTCAGCAAACTTTCCTTTATCAAATAATTTACCAAATAAACCAAAAACAGTTCCTGAAAATACAGCAACACCTTCAGAATTGCTTAATAATAATTCAAAATCTACATGTGGATCTGACAATTCATCGTTTTCCAAATACGATAAAGATGAAAGTTCTATTATATTTTTATATCCAACTTCATTTAGAGCAAACAAAGGGAGTAAACCTGTTGTTTCTCTGAATTTAAAATTAATTTGAGTTCCAATTATTGGTTGAGTACCAGATTTTGAAATCTTTTCAGCAAATTCTAGTGCACCACATAAATTTGAGGTATCACATAAACCTAAGGATTGAATTTTATTTTTCTTAGAATATTCTTGCAAATCATCAATTCTAGCAGCACCTTCACAAATTGAATATTGTGTATGAATTTTTAAATGATGAAAATTTTGTGAAACAGATTCAGACATTAGATGATTTTATACTACCATCTCTCATCTCCAATAGATAATCTGCTTTTTTTGCAAAAAATCTATTATGAGTTGCAAATATAATTATTCTGTCTGATCTTTTTTGACTGTTTAAAAGTTTAAAAATATCTTTAGCCGTATTCATGTCTAAACTACCGGTTGGTTCATCAGCTAAAATAATTTGAGGATCATTAATAATCGCTCTTGCTATTGCAACTCTTTGAGCTTCACCTCCAGAAAGTTGTGAGGGAAAATGATTTAATCTGTTTGAAAGTCCAATTTTTTTTAATAATTTTTCAGCTTTAGACAATGCTAATTTTTTGTCATCATTAAGCGATAAAGAAGCAAAATAAACATTTTCCAATGCTGTAAAATCAGAAAGAAGATTATTTTCTTGGTAAACAATACCTATTCTTTTGGATCTAAATAAATCATTTTTTTCATTTTGACTGAAATTTATCTCATGATTATCAAACTTAATGATGCCAGTTGTTGGTTTATCAATTAATGAAATTAAATTGAGTAAAGTTGATTTTCCAGATCCAGAGGGTCCCATTATTGCGTAAGTTTTACCTAACCTAAATTTTCTAGATAAACCTCTTAATACATTAATTTTTTTTTCCTTAGTAAAACTTTTTCTTATATTAATTAATTCTAAAAAATTATTCATACTTCAATGATTTTATAGGATCCATATTTGCTGCTTTAAGCGCTGGAAATATAGAAACTACTATTGTTATTAATATTGAACAGATTGTTATAATTACTATAGATTTAATATTTATTTCTGAGGGCATCTTGCTTAAAAAATATATTTCCTCAGGAAATAAACTAATATTAAAAGTAGAGCTTAAAAATTTTCTAATGTTTTCTATATAAATTGAGAATGTTACACCTAAAAATATTCCAAAAATTGTTGCTGAAGTTCCAATTGAAACACCAACTAGGAAAAATATTTTAACAATTGATTTATTTAAGACCCCAATAGATTTTAAAATTGCAATATCACGAGTTTTGTTTTTAACTAAAATTGTTAAACCAGAAATTATATTAAACGCAGCTACAATAATAATTAAAGATAAGATAATAAACATTACATTTCTCTCAACTTTAAGTGCTGAAAATAACGAGCTATTCATGTCAGCCCATGTATATACGAATGCATCAGGATATAAATTCATCAAATTTTCTTTATGATGTTCAATATTTTTTGGATCTTTAAAATAATATTCGGTAAATCTATCATCTATATTTTTGTCAAAAAAATCTTCTAAAGTATTTAAATTTATATACGCAATATTTTCATCATATTCTGATAATCCACTTTCAAATATTGAGTTTATAAGAAATAATTTTTGTTTTGGTAAAGATCCAACTAACGTTTGAACGCCTGAGGGTGAGGTAATTGAAACCTCATCTCCAATATCTAGTCCTAGAATATTACTTAAATCTCGACCAATAGAAATTGTATTTTCATTTAAATTTTTAGAACCAAAAAAAATATCATTATTAGAAATTTCTAGATCTTTAAAATCATTTTCTAAATAACCTTTCAGTAGAATTCCTTTGGTACCATTTTTATGAAAAATAACTGCTTCTCCGTCATTTGATAATATACCTTTAGCAAAATCTTTGTTTGACATAAAAAGAAGTGGTTTATCGTAGGGTTTGACAACCGCATGAGCATTAAAGCCAACTATCTTGTCAATTAATTCTGTTCTAAATCCATTCATGACAGACATCACAATGATAAGAACTGCAACACCAAGGCTTATGCCAATAAAAGAAAAAATTGATATAACATTCAAAAAACCATCTTTTTTTCTGGCTTTTAAAAATCTAAAAGTAATTTCTTTTTCTAAAGTAGAAATCAAATTGAATTTTTTTGTTTAGTTATAATTTCTATAATTTTATTTAAAGGCAAATTTTGAGTTTCACCACCAGTTTCCTTGAACTCTAATAAATCACCCTCACTTTTTTTACCAATAATAATTTGATACGGGGCACCAATTAAATTCATTTTTTTAATTTTTGATGAGAAATTCTCATCTGTATCATCAATTATTGCATCAATGTTATTTTTGAGTAATTCTTTATTGATATTATTTGCTTTATCTAAAGCAGAGGTATCATTTTTATTTATCATAGGCATCAAAGAAATATCATAAGGAGCAACAGACAATGGCCATTTCATGACTTCATTTTTATCGTCATATTTAGCCTCTATTATTGCACCTACAAGCCTTGATACCCCTATCCCGTAAGATCCCATTTTAACAAAATCTTTTTTTCCTCCTGGTATGTCAACTGATGCACCCATGGGCTTTGAATACTTATCACCAAAATAAAATATATGACCCACCTCAATTCCTTTTGTGATCAATTGGTTTTCTTTAGAAACAATTTTTTCAAAATCATCTTTATTAAATTTTTCGTCAGTCACAGCATAAAACTGTTCATAATTTTTTCTCATATTTTCTAATGATAATTTTTCTAATTGTGTATCATCGCTATTTAAATCAAATATTCTTTTATCTGTAAAAATTTTACTTTCACCTGTTTCTGCAAGAATAATAAATTCATGTGATAAATTTCCACCAATTGGTCCTGTATCAGCAGCCATGGGTATTGCTGTTAATGATAATCTTTTAAATGTTTTTAAATAAGAAAGAAAAAATTTATTATAAGAGTAAAAAGCTTCCTCATCAGAAACATCAAATGAATAAGCGTCTTTCATATAAAATTCTCGACCACGCATAATCCCAAACCTTGGTCTGATTTCATCTCTAAACTTCCACTGAATATGATACATAAGTTGTGGTAAGGATTTATAAGATTTTATTGATGTTCTAAAAATTTCTGTAATTTGCTCTTCATTAGTAGGGCCATACAACATCTCTCTATTTTGACGGTCAGTTATTCTCAGCATCTCCTCGCCATAGTCTTCATAACGTCCGCTTTCTTTCCAAATTTCACTTGATTGAATAGTTGGCATTAGTATTTCTTGAGCTCCAATTTTATTTTGCTCTTGTCTGACTATTTCCTCAATTTTTTTCATCACTTTAAAACCTAAAGGTAACCATGAGTAAATTCCTGCTGATGCTTGCTTTATCATTCCAACTCTTAACATTAATTGATGAGATTTAATTTTTGCCTCTGAGGGATTATTTTTTAATATTGGAATAAATGAATTTGATAAAAGCATCTTAAATGATCATATTTCTTAAATTTAAATATTCAAATTTAATTAATAAGTAAATTATAATGAAAATGACAGTAGTAATTCCTGTACAATATATGAATTTTTTCAACATTTTCGGATTTTCAGGAGATCCAGGATCTTCACCATCAATTTTTACAATCTTTGTCCGATTTACATCAATAGGTAAAATAGCAAAGAATACTATCCACCATATAATAATGTAGATAATAGCTAACCCAGTTACACTCATTATATTCTTACTAAGTTAATATTGGTGAAGGGTTTTTTTCCTGTTCTCTCTTTTGAAAATTTTCTACAGGCAATTTTTAATGCATCTATCAAATTATGTTCTTGTTGTTTACTTCCAACTTTGAATGTTCTTGATATAATTTCAATTTCTTCAATCAATCCATACGTAAAATCGTCTTTATCCTCAACAGGTAAACCTCTAAACGAAAGTATTGGGTCATTATGAATATTCCCTTTTGGGGTGATCATAATAGTTACCTCTAAGTATCCATTTGCACTTAAATTTTTTCTGTCTTTTATTGACTGCGACTCAGGATCAATACTTACATTTCCATCTAAATATAGTCTGCCACTCGGGGCTTTATCATAAACTTCAGGTTTATCTCCTGGAAAAAGTTTAACTATATCACCATTTTCAACTTGAACTGGATGAGGAACTTGCATTTCTTTAGCAAAGCTTATGTGTTCAATCATGTGTCTGTGTTCACCATGAACTGGAATTACACATTTTGGCTTTATCCATTGATACATCTCTTTTAAGTCTTCTCTGTTTGGATGACCAGAGACATGGACAAATTCATTTTCCTCAGAAATTACCTCTATTCCATCTTTAACTAGTTGATTGTGAAGTTTATAAAGTTTTTTTTCATTTCCAGGAATAATTTTAGATGAAAATATTACAGCATCACCTTCTTCAATAAAAACATCAGGATGAACATAGCTAGAAATTCTCATCATTGCACCCATTGGTTCACCTTGACTTCCTGTACATAAATATACAATCTTTTCTCTAGAGAAATTTTTTGCTTCACGAGCATCAATTGGCTCAATAGTATTTTTTAAATATCCACATTGTCTTGCAGCTTTGTAAATTCGATGCATTGATCTTCCAACTAATGAAATTTGTCTACCGGTTTGCTCTGCACAAAAAAATGCAGTTTCCATTCTAGCTACATTAGATGCAAATGAGGTTATGATTATTCTTTTCTTTAATCTAGACATTATATTTAACATGCTTTTTCTAACATCTAATTCAGATCCAGATTTTCCAGCGCTCATAACGTTAGTAGAATCACAGATCATTGCCAAAACACCTTCTTCACCAATCTCTTTCAGTCTTTTTTCATTTGTTTTATCACCAACTAATGGATCTGGATCAACTTTCCAATCACCCGTATGCAGTATAGAACCTACAGGAGTTTGAATTCTTAAACCATTTGGCTCTAATATGGAGTGTGTTAAAGTTATGTATTCAATTTCAAAAGGGTCTAAAGAAACTTTACCGTTCAATTCAACTATTTTTAAATCATTTGTAATATCGATTTGTTTTTCTTTAAATTTTTCTCTAATTAAAACGGCAGTAAATGGTGTTGCAAATATTTTACATTTAAGCTTTGGCCATAAATGTGCAATTGCACCAATATGATCTTCATGTGCATGGGTTACAACTATTCCCAACAAATTATCTTTTCTTTCAACTATAAATCCTGGGTCTGGGTATATCAAATCAACGCCAGGGATAGTATCATCAGCGAATGTTACACCTATATCAACCATGATCCATTTATGATCACTAGGTTTTCCATAACCAAACAAATTCATGTTCATGCCTATTTCACCTGATCCACCTAAGGGACAAAATAACAGCTCGTTTTTCATATTATTTAATTAATTTTGAAACCTTTATTAGACCTTTAATTGTAATATCTCGGTCATGACTTGCTTTCGTTTTAATTGAATTTTTAAATAAATTTGAAAATCCCCCAGTAATAATTACTTTAAAAGATTTTCTAGTTTCTTTCTTAATTAAATTAATAATATTGTCAATTAAACCTGCATAACCCCAAAAAAAGCCTGATCTAACGGCACTTGTTGTATTTTTACCAATGACTTTATTTACTTTTTTTAAATTTATCTTAGGAATTAAAGATGCTTTATGAAATAACGTATTAAGAGACAATTTAACGCCAGGAGCAATTATTCCTCCATAATAAGTATCTTTAATAAGAACATCAAAAGTTGTTGCTGTTCCAAAATCTAAAATAATAAAATTTTTTTTATTATTCATAAGACTGAT
>CACNRP010000015.1 GCA_902622955.1 uncultured Pelagibacteraceae bacterium | reverse complement strand
TGCCAATGCAGTTGGAGTTTTTGCAAAAATTCTTAATGCTTTTCTCATATTTGCTTCGGGCGAGGAGTCAGTGGTTTCTTTATCTTCTAGACCCATTACACTTACAGCTGTTCTTGCTACATCCATCGGATGAGATCTTTTTGGCATATGTTTTATAATTTCATATAAATTTTTTGTTAATTCTCTGTTGTTTCTTTCCTCTTTTTCAAAGTGTTTAAGTTCTATTGAATTAGGAAGATCTTTATTTAATATCAAGTATGCAACTTCTTCAAACCTACAGTATTCACATAAATCCTGAGCAGCATATCCCCTGTATGTAAGAGAATTGATTTCCGGCATTACTTTTGAAACTTCAGTTTCATCTACAACTATACCTAGCAAACCTTTTTTTATATCATCACTCATTACTCGTGTCCTTCTGAACTAAAATTATAAATTTTTTCATCTAATGATTTATATTTTTCATAATCAACTAATTCATACAATCTTTTCCTAGTCTGCATTTTATCTAAGATATTATTTTGGTGTCCATTTGTAAAAATGTCTCTTAATCCATCTTCAACATTTTTCATTGCTAATCTTTGAGTTGTTACTGGGTAAATTACAATGTTATAACCAATATTTTCCAATTCTTTGTAATTAAGTAATTTAGATTTTCCGAATTCAGTCATATTAGCTAATAAATAACCAGATAATTCTTTACGAACTTTTTCAAAATCTTTTTCATCTTCAAGAGCTTCTGGGAATATAATTTCAGCACCTGCATCAATGTAAGCTTTACATCTTTCAATCATTTTATCTATGCCCTCAACACTTTTAGCATCTGAACGTGCAATAATCTTAAAATTTTTGTCCTTTTTTGCTGTAATGCAATCTTTAATTTTTGTAACCATTTGTTGGGTGGTAATCAGCTCTTTGTTATCAAGATGTCCACATCTCTTTCTTTCAATTTGATCCTCTAAATGAACTCCAGTTATTCCAAATTCCTCAAAGGTTTCTACGGTTTCTTTGCAAGATTTAAATCCTGTATCTATATCAACAATGGTTGGAAGATTAGTTGCTCTAGAAATTAAATAAGATCTTGTACTAACATCTTGAAGTGTTGTCAGACCAATGTCGGGAAAACCGAGATCATTAGCCATTACTCCACCAGATACATAAACTGCATCATAACCAATTTCTTCAATTAATTTTGCTGTCAATGGATTGTATGCTCCAGGAACTCGTAATATTTTATTTGATTTTAATTTCTGGTCAAAATCTAATCTTTTTTGACTCGGTTCTTTTTCTACAAAGTGCATTAAAATATTCCTTTTTTATTATTTTGTTTTAATTTGTTCTTTCTAACTTCAATATTCAATTTATGAAGTTGACCAGGTTTTAAATTTTTTAAATTTTGTACTGTTTTTAAAAAACGATCGCTTTCTTTTCTATCTAGAATACCATCGGTTAAAGTTAAAAATTTTTTTATATAATTTTCTCTTTTAAATGGTCTTGCACCATATGGATGTGCGTCTGCTCTATCTAGTTCCTCTGTTATTTTTTTTCCATTATTAAGTATCACAACTACTTTAGCCCCGAATGCTTTATTTTTTGGATTTGGATCATGATATTTCTTTGTCCATTTTTTATCCTCATATGTTTTAATTGATCTCCAAATTTTAATTGTACTTTTTCTATTTGCTCTTGCTTTAGTATAAGATTTAACATGATGCCAATCTCCGTCCTCTAAAGCTACTGCAAATATATACATTATTGAATGATCTAATGTTTCTCTACTAGCTTTGGGATCCATTTTTTGTGGATCATTAGCACCTGTTCCAATCACATAATGGGTGTGATGACTTGTATAAATATCAATTTTTTTAATCTGATTTAAATTAGGTATTTTTGTTTTTAATTTTTTAGCTAGATCTATTAATGCTTGCGATTGATATTCTGCAGAATATTCTTTTGTGTATGTCTCTAAAATAGCTTTTTTACTTTCACCTTTTTTTGGTAAAGGAACTTTGTAGTTTGCTTTTTTCCCATCTAATATTCTTGCTATTACACTATCCTCACCTTCATATATTGGACTTGGAGCACCTTCGCCTCTCATAGCTCTATCTACAGCTTCAATAGCAAGCTTACCTGCATGTGCAGGAGCATAAGCTTTCCAACTTGAAATTTCTCCTTTTCTAGATTGTCTTGTGGATATTGTTGTATGTAATGCCTGTTGAACAGATTGATAAATAGTTTCAGTATTTAATTTTAACATTGTTCCTAATCCAGCAGCTACACTAGGACCTAAATGAGCGATGTGATCTACTTTATGCTTATGCAAACAAATACCTTTAACTAAATTTACCTGAACTTCATATGCAGTAATTATTCCCCTTAATAAATCTAATCCACTTTTTTTATTTTGTTGTGCAACACTTATAAGCGGGGGGATGTTGTCACCAGGATGACTATAATCTGCAGCTAAAAAGGTATCATGGAAATCTAATTCTCTAACAGCAGTTCCATTAGACCATGCTGCCCATTCGCAATCAAATTTTAATTTTGAGTTTACACCAAATAAAGTAGCACCATTTTTTCTAGAATGTTTTAAAGCCATTTCTCTAGATGAGATTACTGGCTTTCTGTTTATTGAAGCAATAGCAACTGAGGCGTTATCAATTATTCTATTGATAACCATATCAATAGCATCTTTATTTAGTTTAGCATTATCACTAGCTATCTCTGCTATCTTCCAAGCAAGCTGCTTCTTCTTTGGAAGATTAATTTTTGATGGATATACTTTAACTGTATGTAATAACAAAATAACTCCTAATTTGTGATTTTGTTTTAATAGTTAAAATAAATTAATCAATATTAAAGATATTTAGATACAATTTTTTCGATACCTACAAAGTCTTTTATTAAGTGATTATGATAAATTTCATCAATATTTTTTTCAGTATATCCATCTTCTAATAAAATCATTGGAATTTCTGCTGCTTTAGCGGCATTTGCATCCGACTCACTATCACCAATCATAATTGATTTTTTTTTACTACCATCTAAAATTTCTATGATTGTTGTTATGTGTCTTGGATCAGGTTTGCAATAATCAAAAGTATTATAACCAGCGACATACTCAAAGTAATCATATATCCCAATTTTTTTTAGAAGATCAACTGCAAGGTGTTCAGTTTTATTAGTACATACCGCCATAGATATATTTTCCTTTTTACACCAATTTAAGAATTCTTTTACACCAACCATCAGAGTACTTTCATTTAAAATATTATTTCCATAATAAGAAATAAACTCATCTGTCATTTCATTTTTAATTTTCTCATTAATAGAGGTTAATTCTTTTTTAGCCTGGCTCCAGATAGATCTACCAATCATTGCACCAGCCCCTTGACCGACTGCACTTTTGAGTTCATCAAGAGATTTTGTAGGGTAGCCAAATTTCTTCATAACGTGGTTATGAGCAAGCATTAGATCAGGCGCTGTGTCTACCAAGGTGCCATCTAAATCAAATAAAATTGTAAATTTTTGTTTCATTTTAAAAGTATTTTAAAGAAATAAATTGTGAATTAATCAATGTATATACTTAATGTAAATCAATTTTAAATGGAAGTTTTAAATCAAAAAAAACTTAGAGAAAAATTCATAAAGTTAGGCGTGAAGATGGTGGGTCCTGAAACCATTTTTTTTTCAAAAGATACAAAGATTGGAAAAAATGTAATTATAGAACCTTATGTAGTCATTGGCCCTAAAGTCAAAATTGGGAATAATGTAATTATAAAATCTTTTTCACATTTAGAAACTTGTAAAATTGAAAATAAAGTTGAGATTGGTCCATATGCCAGAATAAGACCTAATACAATTTTAAAAGAAGGATCCAAAGTAGGTAATTTTGTAGAGATTAAAAAAAGTACTTTAGGAAATAAATCTAAAGTAAATCATTTATCTTATGTTGGGGATACTCAAATAGGAAAATCAGTGAACATTGGAGCAGGCACAATTACTTGTAATTATGATGGAGTAAATAAAAATAAGACAAAAATTAAAGACAAAGTATTTATAGGCTCAAACTCCTCTTTAGTTGCTCCAATTACTATAAATAAAGATAGTATTGTTGGAGCTGGATCAGTAATTACAAAGAATGTTAAAAAAAAATCTTTAGCAGTAACAAGACCGCCACAATTAGAAGTTAAGAATTACAAAAGAAAGAAAAAATAATTTATGTGTGGAATTATTGGAATATCAAGTAACAAACCTGTTTCTGCAAATATAATTAATTCATTAAAAAAATTAGAGTACAGAGGGTACGACTCAGCAGGAATAGCCACACTTTCAGATGGTGAAATCAACGAAGTAAAATCAGAGGGAAGAGTTGATAACTTAGAAAATAATTTTGATTTAAAAAACTTAAGAGGAAATATTGGTATAGGTCATGTAAGATGGGCAACGCATGGAATTCCAAATAGTTTAAATGCTCATCCTCATTCTTCTCATAACGTATCTGTAGTTCATAACGGAATTATTGAAAACTCTACAATATTAAAAAAACATTTAATTAACAAAGGTCATAACTTCAAATCACAGACAGATACAGAGGTAATTGTTCATTTAATTACAGAACATTTAAAGACTTCAGAATTAGAAGAAGCCATCACAAAAACTTTAAAACAACTACATGGAAGTTTCGCTCTTGGAATTGTTTTTAAAGATATGCCAGATTTAATAGTTGGTGCTAGAAGAGGGTCACCCTTAGCTGTTGGTTATGGTCCAAATGAAAACTATCTAGGATCAGATTCTTATGCTTTAAAATCTATGACAAATAAAATTACTTATCTTGATGATGGTGAATTTTGTATTGTTAAAAAAGATCAAGTTCTTTTTTTCAACGAAGAAGGAAAAAAAGTTAATAAAAAAATATTAGAACTATCATCAGATCAAGCAAATTACGATAAAGGTGACTTTAAACATTTCATGGCAAAAGAAATTGAAGAGCAACCAATAACAATTAAAACTGGAATTAAAGAATATGTAGATAATGTAAATAAAGACATAAATATTTTTAATTTTCCTTGGAAAATAGAAGAGATTAATTCAATCACCTTAATAGGATGTGGTACAGCGTATCACTCTTGTTTAATGGCTAAATATTGGTTTGAGGAACTTACAAATTTAGATGTTAACATAGATATAGCTTCAGAATTTAGATATAGAAAAAATAGATTTAAAAAAGACACTTTATATGTCTTTGTTTCACAATCTGGAGAAACAGCAGATACTTATGCGGCCTTAGATCTTTGTAACAAAAATAATATGAAAACATGCTCTGTTGTTAATGTAATCGAAAGCTCCATTGCAAGAGACTCTAATTTTGTTTTACCAATTCATTGTGGTCCTGAAATAGGAGTGGCATCGACAAAAGCATTTCTAGGTCAAATACTTGTTTTATATATTTTAGCTTTAAAACTTGGATCATTAAGAAAAGAAATTGAAAAAAAAGAATATCAAGAAAAGATCAAAGACCTGAAAGCTTTGCCTGACCTAATAGAGAAAACATTGCTTCATGATAATGATATTCAGGCAATATCCTCAACATTTAACGATGCAAAGGGCTCTATGTTTTTAGGAAGAGGGTATTCATATCCAATAGCTTTAGAAGGTGCATTAAAACTTAAAGAGCTTTCATATGTTCATGCTGAAGGATATCCAGCGGGAGAAATGAAACATGGACCTTTGGCCTTAATAGAAGAGGGCATGCCAGTAGTTGTTTTGGCTCCGAGAGATAATTATTACAAAAAAACAATTTCTAATATGCAGGAAGTTATTGCTAGAGGAGCAAAGGTATTGTTGATAACAAATAAAAGTAAAGATGAAGTTGTGTCAGAAAATATTTGGGAAACTATTGAGGTTGAGAATACAAATGATGACTTGCTTCCATTCCTTTTAACAATTCCACTTCAAAAACTTGCATATTATTCTGCACTTAAGAAAGGTTATGATATCGATAAGCCAAGAAATTTGGCTAAATCAGTTACTGTTGAATAACTCAAGTGCAAAAATTAAATTTTCATAATAAAAATACTAATTTTTATGAGTGTAAAGTTTTTTCTGAAAGACATAATTTTTCACATTCTAATTTTTTAAATCAAGCTTTTGAACAAAATGTATTAAATGAAAGGCATAAAGAATTCCTTTTAAATTTTATAAACTTTTTAAAAGATAAAAAGAATATCTATTCACAACTTTATCAAGATATGTTTGCAGAATTTATCGTTGGAAATGAAAGTAAAAAAACTTTTCTAGAATTTGGAGCAACTGATGGTATTGAATATTCAAATACATATAGTCTTGAACAATCTTTTCTGTGGACAGGTGCTTTGGCTGAACCTGACCCGCAATGGCATCAGGATTTAAAAAAAAATAGACCAAATACTTCTTTAATTTATGATTGTGTATGGATTAATTCTAATGAAAAATTAAATTTTTTATCTTCTAATGAAGGTGTTTATTCAACATTGGATAAATTTAAATTTAGCGATAAGCATTCTATGCCAGGTAATACTAAAAAAAGAATGGAGAGCTTTAAACGAATAGAAGTAAATACAATTTCATTAAATGATCTTATTAAAAAATATCTAAATGATATAACCCCTTCATATATTTCTATAGATACAGAAGGATCCGAATATGATATCTTATTAAATTTAGATTTTAATAAATATCGACCTCAAATATTTACAATTGAACATAACTACACAAATTATGAAAAAAAAATAGATGATTTAATGAATTTAAATGGATTTAGAAGAGTTTTTAAAAATCTTACATTCTTTGATGCGTGGTATGTTTGTGAAGAAACAATTGATAAATTTATCAAGTAAAACTTGGTGTAATAAAACTAATCTTGATAATTAATTATTCTTTGTTAAAACAATTCAGAGTTGAATATGAAAAAATGGAAAGTAAATAGTTGGAGAAATTATCCAGTAAAGCACATTCCCGAGTATCTGGATAAAAAAGAATTAGATCAAGTTTTAAATAAAATTAAAACTTTTCCTCCACTTGTTTTTGCTGAGGAAACAAGACATCTAAAGAAACAATTAGCTGAAGTAGTAGACGGTAAAGCATTTTTACTTCAGGGAGGAGATTGTGCTGAAAGTTTTGCAGAATTTAATCCAGATAATATAAGAGATTATTTTAAAGTAATTCTTCAGATGTCATTAGTTCTAACTTATTCAGCATCATTGCCAGTAATTAAACTTGGAAGGATAGCAGGTCAATTTGCAAAACCAAGAAGTGCGCCTACAGAAAAACAAGGAGATATAGAATTTCCTAGTTATCTTGGTGATAATGTTAATGGTATAGAATTTACAGAGAAAGCAAGAAAACATGATCCCAAAAGGTTGTTTAGAGCTTATTCTCAATCGGCTTCAACATTAAATCTTTTAAGAGCATTTTCACATGGTGGTTTTGCAGATTTAAAGAAAGTTCACTTATGGAATTTAGGTTATATTAAAAAAAGTCCACAAGCTAAGAAATTCAAAGAGTTAGAGGATAAAATAGCAGATGCTTTATCATTTATGGACGCTTGTGGTATTAACTCAGAATTTAATAGAAGATTAAAGACTGTAAATTTTTGGACTTCTCATGAAGCATTACATTTGCCTTTTGAAGAAAGTATGACAAGAATAGATTCTACTACAGGTGAATATCACGCAACTTCAGCCCATTTCGTTTGGATAGGTGACAGAACGAGACAGCTTGATGGTGGTCATGTAGAATATTGTCGTGGAATTGAAAATCCAATTGGAATAAAGTGTGGACCAACAAGTAAATCAGAAGAGATAGTTAAGATTTGTAATTTAATAAACCCAAATAATGAAAAGGGAAAAATAACTTTAATTTCAAGATTTGGTCACGATAGTGTTGAAAAATATTTACCAAAACTTGTAAGAGGTATTAAAAAAGAGGGTTTAAATGTAATTTGGTCATGTGATCCTATGCATGGGAATACAATTCAGTCCACAACAGGTTATAAAACAAGACGATTTAATAATGTTTTAAAAGAAGTTAAAGATGTCTTCGCAGTACATCAAAGTGAAGGATCTTATGCTGGAGGTTTACACATTGAAATGACAGGACAAAATGTAACCGAGTGTACTGGTGGAGCTAAAAATATTCAGGATCAGGATTTGTCAAGCAGATATCATACACATTGTGATCCAAGACTTAACGCTGACCAGGCATTGGAGCTTGCTTTTTTAATTTCTGATGAGATAAAAAAGAATAGCAGCTATTCCAAAAATGCTATTCAGGCGGCATCTTAAGCTGTTGTTTTAAAAAATTATATTGGTAAATAAACATTATGAATTCTGCAGAAAAATCTAAATTTATATCTAATTGGATAAAAGATTACGTTGAACAAATGCCTAACAAAGCTGAGTCCTTAATAATAGGTATTTCTGGAGGAATTGACTCGTCTGTATCGAGCACATTAAGTGCAATGACTGGTTTAAGAACCATAGTTTTATCAATGCCAATTAAACAAAAAAGCACTCAGCATGATCTGAGCTTAGCTCATCAACAATGGTTAAAAAAAAATTATAAAAATGTTGAAGGTCATACAATTGAATTAGATGGATTGTTTAAGTGTTTTGAAGGAACTTTAAATAATTTTTCAAATGAGCATGGTATGGCAAACTCAAGAGCCAGATTAAGAATGACAACACTTTATCAAGTGGCAGCAGCAAACAAAGGAATTGTGGTTGGAACTGGCAATAAAGTAGAGGATTTTGGGGTTGGATTTTATACTAAATATGGAGATGGCGGAGTAGATATTTCTCCAATTGCTGACTGTAATAAAACAGAAGTCTGGGAGCTTGGTAAAGAACTTAATATTTTAGAAGAGATTATAAATGCAGCGCCAACAGATGGATTATGGGATGATGGTAGAACAGATGAAGGTCAGTTAGGATTAAGCTATAAAGAGCTTGAAGAGGCTATGAATAATGAAAATTCAGTAAATAGAGAAAAATATAATTCAATTCGTAATGCAAATTTGCACAAAATGGAGCCAATTCCAGTGTGTAAAATTCCAAATTAATCAAATAGATTCACAAATCTATGTTTTAAGTATATTTCTAAAACTATGAGTATTGATATTTTTTTAACTAACAATCTTACTAATAAAAAAGAGAAGTTTGTTCCTCAGATCGAGGATAATGTTAGATTGTATGTTTGCGGTCCAACTGTTTATGATGATCCACATATTGGTAATGCAAGACCACTGATAGTTTTTGATATTTTATTTAAAATTTTAAAAAACAAGTATTCAAAAGTAACTTATGTCAGAAACATTACTGATATCGATGATAAAATAATAAAATCATCAAAAGATAATAAAATTTCTATTGCAGATTTAACAAAAAAAATTTCAGATAGTTTTAGTGAAGATTGTACTTATTTAAATTGCGACACACCTAATCACCAACCAAAAGCTACAGATCATATTCCTGAAATGATTGAGATGATTACAGAATTAATAAAAAAAAAATTTGCTTATGAAATTAATAGACACGTTTACTTCGAAGTTAAAAAATTCAAAGATTATGGAAAATTATCAAATAAAAATTTAGATGAGCTAATTGCAGGTTCTCGAATTGATATTAGCGATAATAAAAAAAATCCAGAAGATTTTGTTTTGTGGAAACCATCAAATGAAGACGAACCATCCTGGGACTCACCTTGGGGCAAGGGAAGACCTGGATGGCATTTGGAATGTTCTGCTATGTCAAAAAAATATTTAGGAAAAGAATTTGATGTGCATGGAGGCGGTATTGATTTATTATTTCCTCATCATGAAAATGAAATAGCTCAATCAAGGTGCGCTAACGATAACGAAGTTTTTGCAAATTATTGGTTACATAATGCTTTCATAACTATGTCTGGTGAAAAAATGGCAAAGTCTCAGGGGAATATTCTTAAAATAAAAGATTTTAGAAGTAAAATGAGTGGCCAAGTTTTAAGATTAGCTTTAATGAGTGCTCATTATAAACAGCCTCTGGATTGGAATGAAAAACTTTTAGAAGAGTGTGAAAATACAATAAGTAAATGGTATAATGTATATTCTAATATCAAAGAAAAAACAAAAATTCCTGATGAATTTCTTAAGCCGCTTTATGATGATTTAAATACACCTGGTTATATTGCTAATTTGCATAAATTATATGAGAAAGCACAAAAGGGGTCAGATGAAGATAGAATGTTATTTATTTCATCATGTCATTTTGTTGGATTATTAAATGAGACAAAAGAGGAATGGCTTAAATTCAAGAAAAGAAAAGTATTAATTTCTGAAAGTGAAATTTTAAATAAAATTAATGAAAGAAATATAGCAAGAGAGAACAAAAATTATGAAGAAGCTGATAAAATTAGAGATGAGCTTTTAGACAAAGGTGTTTTAATAGAAGATAAAGATGATAAAACCACCTGGAATTATAAATGAGTAAAGATAAATTATATATATTTGATACAACATTAAGAGACGGGGCTCAAACTCAGGGAGTAGATTTTTCATTAGATGATAAAGAAAAAATATCAGTATCACTTGATAATTTAGGTGTTGATTATATTGAGGGAGGATGGCCAGGGGCAAATCCAACCGATACTGAATTTTTTAATAAAGACCATAACTTTAAATCAGCTAAATTAACTGCATTCGGAATGACTAAAAAATCTGAACATAGTGCAGAAAATGATCCTATGTTATCCTCTTTAATTAATTCAAAAAGTTCATCTGTTTGTTTATTTGGTAAATCATGGGATTTTCAAGTCGATGTAGCGCTTGGAATAACCAATCAAGAAAATCTCTTAAATATAAGTGAAAGTGCAAAACATATCGTAAAATCAGGTAAAGAATTTATGTTCGATGCAGAACATTTTTTTGATGGATATAAAGCTAACCCAGACTATGCTATTTCTTGTATTAAAGCAGCATATGATAATGGAGCTAGATGGATAGTTTTATGTGATACAAATGGAGGAACTTTACCTCATGAAGTTGAAAAAATTGTTTTGGAGGTTTTAAAACATATTCCGGGTAAAAATTTAGGGATACACGCTCATAATGATACTGAAAATGCTGTAGCAAATAGTTT
This sequence comes from uncultured Pelagibacteraceae bacterium, assembly GCA_902622955.1. Lineage (GTDB taxonomy): Bacteria > Pseudomonadota > Alphaproteobacteria > Pelagibacterales > Pelagibacteraceae > Pelagibacter. Next base: position 987 of record CACNRP010000015.1, on the reverse strand, counting down.
AGTTGCTGTTCAAGCAGGTGTAAGACAGGTGCAAGGTACTTTAAATGGTTTAGGCGAAAGATGTGGTAATGCAAATTTAGTTTCATTAATACCAACATTTTTTTTAAAAAAAGATTTTTATGAAAATTATGAAATCAATATCAAAAAAGAAAAACTGAAAAGTTTAACTCAATGTTCAAGATTATTAGACGAGATCTTAAATAGAAAGCCTAACAAGCACTTACCATATGTTGGAGCCTCAGCTTTTTCTCATAAAGGTGGAATGCATGTTTCTGCTGTTCAAAAAGACCCTAAAACATATGAGCATATTAATCCTGAAGAAGTTGGAAACTCTAGGAATATAGTTGTATCAGATCAAGCAGGACAATCAAATATTATGTCCAGATTAAATTCAATAGGAATTAAAGTTGAGAAAAGTAATCCAAAGATTAAAAAACTTTTAGAAGAAGTAAAAGATCGAGAATTTATTGGTTATAGTTATGATGGTGCTGATGCATCTTTTGAGTTATTAGCGCGAAGATTAATGGGTGAAATACCAAGATATATCTCTATTAATGAATATGATGTTTCAGTAAAGAAAGATAATGCAGGAGAAATTGTTTCATACGCAAAAGCTCATTTAGAAGTAGATGGAGACAAAATTTTGTGTGAGGGACAAGGAAATGGACCTGTTAATGCTCTAGATAATGCAATTAGAAAGAATGTTAACAAGCTTGCTAAATATTCAGAATATTTAAAAGATTTAAGACTTGTTGATTACAAAGTTAGAATTTTAAATACTGGTACTGAAGCTGTAACAAGAGTTAGTATTGAAAGTACAGACTCGAAGGGTGTTAACTGGTTTACTATTGGAGTATCACCAAATATCATTGATGCATCTTTCAAAGCTTTAGTAGACAGTCTAGATTATAAGTTATTTAAGGATAAAGCTCCTGGAAGTTTGTAAGAATGAAAATTAAAAAATTTTCAGAAAAACCATCTGATCTT
>CACNRP010000014.1 GCA_902622955.1 uncultured Pelagibacteraceae bacterium | reverse complement strand
ACCAACAAATAACCCACCAGTATATTTTCCAGCACCTTTAGTTGGCAAAATATGGTTTGTGCCTGAACACTTATCTCCATATGCAACAGTTGTCTCTTCACCAATAAATAAAGAACCATAATTTTTTAATCGATCGTGATACCACTGTAAATTTTCAGTCTGAATTTCCAAATGCTCTGGGGCATATTCATCACTAACTTTAGCAATTTCTTCATCTGTATCACAAAGAATTATCTCGCCATAATCTCTCCAAGCCGCACCTGAGTTTTCTCTTGGAAGATCTGGTAAATCTGCAATTAATTCTGGAACTCTTTGCATTACATAGTCTGCAACTTTTTTACTTTTAGTAAATAACCATGCGGGTGAATTGTATCCATGCTCTGCTTGACCAACTAGATCATATGCAACCATTTCAGGATCTGCAGTGTCATCAGCAATAACCGCTATTTCTGTTGGTCCAGCGAATAAATCTATACCAACTTTTCCAAATAAAATTCTTTTTGCTTCAGCAACGAATTGGTTTCCTGGTCCAACTAAAATATCTGCAGGTGCATTTCCAAACAAACCATTTGTCATGGCTGCAATAGCTTGCACGCCACCTAAATTCATAATCACATCTGCACCACAAAGATCAGCTGTATAAACAATAGAAGGATGAACACCAACATCTGGTTTAGGTGAACTACATACTAAAATATTTTTTACACCTGCAACTTTTGCTGTCGTAACACTCATCACAGCTGAAGCTATATGAGCATATCTTCCAGCTGGCACATAGCAACCTGCAGTATTTACTGGTATAAGTTTTTGTCCTGCAAACAAACCATCAGACAATTCAACTTCGAAGTCTTGACCATAATTTTTTAATTGTGCCTCAGCGAATTTTCTTACTCTTTCATGTGAAAACTGAATATCATCTTTTGTTTTCTGATCTAAATTCTTCTTAATATCTTCAATTTTTTCTTTAGAAATAACTACGTCGCCTTCATATTTATCAAACTTTTTTGAAAGTTCTTTACATCCGTCCTCTTTTGTTTTTTCAATATCCTTAAGAATATTTTCAACAATTTCTCTAGTTTTTGTGTCGTCAGTTGATGATGTTTTTGGTGATTTTTTTAAATATGTAATTGCCATTTCTCTCCTTTAAAATATTAATTTATTTAAATGAATTTTTTCTAAAATTCAATGAAACAATTAGTCTAATGCAACCACAGCTGCTGCAATTGATGCCAAACGTGCTTGAGCCTCATCAGATCTACTAGTAATTACTACTGGAACTTTTCCACCTACAACAACTCCTGCGGCACATGCTCCACTAAAGTATATTAGCATTTTAACCAAAGCATTTCCTGTTTCAACACTAGGGACAAGCAAAACATCTGCCTCTCCAGCAACTAAATTTTTAATACCTTTTATTGCAGCAGATTTTTTTGAAATACTGTTATCAAATGCCAAAGGACCAAAGACATCAGCATTTAAATTTTCTTCTTTTGCTAACTTTGTAATTTCTGCAGCCTCAATGGAACTTGGCACACTTTCTAAAACTTCTTCAGTTGCAGAAAGTACGGATACTTTTGGTCTCTCTATTCCTATTCTATTTGAAAAATTAACTACATTCTTAAGAATATGCATTTTTGTTTTAACATTTGGTAAAACATTTAATGCTCCATCTGTAATAGTTAATGGTTTATCATCTTTACCAATAGTCATATGCCAGATGTGACTTAACCTTGTTTTTCCCAACAAATTATATTCGCGTTTAAGCACTTCTTTCATAAGTACATCAGTGTGAATGTGACCCTTAACTATTATTTGCACTTTATCTTCACTTGCTAATTTAGCTGCAATTTTAGCAGTATTATTTTCTACAGGTTCATGGATAAGCTCATATTTAGAAATATCCCATTTGATATCTTCTGCACATTTTTGAATTTCTACTTCATGACCAATAAATATTGGTTCAATTAAATTTTCTTTAACTGCGTCTTGAACTGATAACATGGGCAGTGGTTTGCCAGCATTTACAATTGCAACTTTAACTCCTTTTTTTTTATGAGCTAAATCTAATAAGTTGTTCGGACAGACAATTTCTTTGTTCGAAAGCATTTACTTTAAATAAGTCAAAAAACTCAACATGTATATAGAAAAAAACCATATAAACAAATCATGTAAAAAGTTATAATCTCAGTATTAAGAGAAGGGAGACTTTGGAAGTTGTAACTAAAATAGCGCCAATTATTTTGGCTTTGATAATGTTAGGCTTAGGTCTAGGATTAAAACTAGAAGATTTTGGTAGAGTATTAAAAACACCAAAGGATTTTATTGTTGGTTTTGTATCTCAATTAATAATTCTTCCAATTGTAGCTTACATATTAATTTTAATTTTTAAAACACCGCCAGAAATAGCAATAGGGGTAATGATAATAGCTGCAGCTCCAGGTGGAGTTACATCTAATATTATGACAAAATTTGCTGATGGAGATGTTGCTTTATCAATATCTTTAACAGCTGTAATTAGTTTATTAAGTATAATTACAGTTCCGTTAATCATTTTTACATCTGCAGATTTGTTAGGGATAACAGAAGTATCTACAAATATTTCAATGACAGGAATAGCACTAAAAATGTTTTTAGTTGTAACGGTACCTGTAATTCTAGGAATGATTATCAGAAAATTCGCTGAAAATTTTATAGCTTCTAAAGTTGGAATATTTAATAAATTAAATATTGTTTTATTTGTAATTTTCTTCTTCGCAGCGTTTTACGAAGAAAAAGAAAATTTAATTAGTTTTATAATGCAAGCTGGTTTAATTACTTTAATATTAAATATATCGATGATGGTTATTGCTTACTACATCGCGAAAGCTTTTACTTCAGGAGTTAAACAAATGAGGTGTATTGCTTTAGAATGTGGACTACAAAATGGTACTTTAGCTATATTCGTTTCTACTCAAATATTTGGCACTGATATATTATACGCAATACCAACGGCTGCTTATGCACTAATAATGTATATTACAGGATTTATGTTTATTTTTATTTTAAGAAAATTTAATTAAGAATTTATAATTCTTATTTGATTAAAAACTTTATAAATAAAATGACTTAAACTAATCATATTTTTATTCACCATTCCCTTAGTTGTTATAAAAGCACTATCTTTAGCATTGAATGTAATTAATTTTTTTTCATTTATATGAAGATATTTTTTATCAATTAAATATTTTAGTTTTCTTACAACTGTTGGTCTTGGAATACCAGTTATCTCAGAAATTGACATGGCATTTACCCCTCTAGTATCAGAGCCCATAAGTTCTTTGTGGTATGAGCGCATAATTTTTTTTGGAATAAAATCTTTATTCTTAACTGCGTTTATCACTACAACCATACCGATGCCTAATGATTCTAAATCTTTAAGCTCTTTTCTCCATCTATTCATGTAAATAAACCAAAATTTATTAAACTGGTACAAGCAGTAGGAAAAATTTTCTTTAATTGCTAATATTATTTCATTAACAGTATAAACTTCAGTTACCAGTTTCTCTTTTTTTAAAATTTTATTAAATTCATGCAACATATTTGCAATTTCTGTAAGTGTTTCAACTGCTTTAGCTGAGTAAAGGGTATCCCTAACAACAAAAATTTTCTTTCCGATTCTTTTTATTGTCCCAATTTTCTGCAATTCCAAAACTTTTCTTCTAATACTTTCTTTCGGAACTCCTAAATCTTTTGAGATGTCTGAAATATTAATTTTATCAATTTCAATTGATTTTTTTTCATAAAAGGTGTCGTAGTTAATTTTTAAGCCATTTTGTCTGAAATATATAAGGTCTTGATGTATTAAGTATATAATGATGACGAACTTATCTATGTCTTTCCAATGATCATAGGCCCTGACAAACCAATTACTTGTTAAAGTAAAATAACTGGGTGCTAGTGCGGCAAAGTTATCTTGAATTACTTTATTAATTATTTTCTCATCAATATGCTCGGATATACTAGGTAAAGTGCTCATACTGTTTAAAAAAACCCAATATGAACAATATTAAAGAATGTGTCAACCCATTTTGGACAACTCTTCTATTCAAATGTAAATAAATTCATGATTACTTCAATGGATGAGTACAGAAAGCTTAAATAGAACATCCGAGATTGTAGAGACCCCCTCTCAATATGTTGAAGTCCCGAAAAGGGTTAACGTGGATGTTCTAAAGCAAAGACTTCTAGAAGAAAAGAAGAAGGAAAAAGTTAAACGAACAATAATTTTATCATCTGTTATCGTTTCTTTGGGTGCTCTAACGATGTTAACTTATTAAGTTTTCCAAATCTTTCTTTATTATATCCGGTATAGAAATTTCTTTTTTAGAGTTTTTTTTATACCGTGCATATTTATTTTGTCCTGGATACATTATTTCCTTAACACCTTTTATCTTTGGAAGTTTTTTTATTGTTTTAATATTATCTTTAATTCGTTGGTTATAATTTTTTTGAAATAAATTTGCCTTAAAAGTTATAAATAAATGTCCAATATTTTGTGGACCTGAAAAATCATCAAATGGATCCTTAACTCTTCCTGCGTGATTTCCTCCAGTTAAAACTCCACTTAAAATATCAACCATCCAAGCAAGTCCTGACCCTCTAAAACCTGCAATTGGTAATTGTACCCCTGCTAATGCTTTTCTTGCATCTGTTGTTGGTTTACCAAATTTATTTAATGCTACTCCTGCAGGAATAGATTGATTGTTTCTTGCTGCAACTCTAATTTTTCCTCTATTAATCATTGATATAGATGTATCAAAAATAAAAGGAATTTTAGAACCAGTAGGGGATCCAAAACAAATTGGATTTGTCCCAAATAAAGTTTTTAATGCACCATGTGGAGCAACTGCAGGTGGAGCGTTTGTATAAATCATTGTAATTAAATTTTTTTTTACTGCTTGTTCAGCATAATAACCAGACAAACCATAGTGACCACTATTTTTAACAGCCACCATTCCTATTCCAGTTTTTTGCGCATGTTTAATTGCAGTTTTAATTCCTAGATCAGCAGCAACAAAACCAATACTATTATTTGCATCAATATGAGAAATTGAAGTGGAAATTTTTTTAATTTTAATTTTTGGCTTTGCATTAATTACTTTTTTAGAAATTCTATCACAATACATTTTAAGTCTTGATAAACCATGTCCATATGCACCAACTAATTCTGCATTAATTAATGCATTAGTAGAAATTAAAGCATGATCTTTACTTAGACCAAATTTTTGAAATATTTTAATAACTTGTTTCTTTAAAACTGGGGTCTTCATTTCATCCCCTTAACATTTATCCTTTTCCACGCCAAGGAATAGTTTTATCTATTATTTTTCTCAATGTAATATCAAATAAAAGACCTAACAGACCCATGATAAATATCGTTATCCAAATTACCTCATATTGGAAGTACTTTTTAGCAACGTTTTCAACAAAACCGATACCAGTTGTTCCTGCTAGAAACTCTGCAGCAACAAGTGTTCCCCAACACATACCAACAGCAACTCTAATTCCTGTAAGAATTTCAGGAAGTGAATTAGGGAAAATCACATATCTTAAAATTTGTTTTTTAGTAGCTCCTAATGAATGTGCGGCATGTATTTTTGAAAGCTGTGTTCCTGATGCACCAGCTCTTGCAGAAATAATCATAATTGAAAGTGAAACCATGAATAATAAAAATATTTTACCTGTATTATCTATTCCAAGAACAGAAATAATTAATGGTGCCCAAGCTAACGGTGGAACAGGTCTGTATAATTCGATTAAAGGATCGAAGAAGCCTTTAGCAAATCGATTTAAACCCATAAACAATCCTAATGGCACCCCAATAAAAATTCCAAATACTAAACCTAAAAATACCCTTAAAAATGAGTCCCATATATGTCCATATGGAACAGGTACTTTAAATAGTTTAAAATCACCTGTAACAACTTTTAATACATTGCTTTTAAAGTTTTCTTTTATAATTCCGTCTTTTGTATGCACTGGATATTCACCTGGCAATATATCTGCTATCCAATCCGGTAAAATAAATCCTATCATTCTACTTACATCAACCATCTCAATCCACAAAAGAGGAATATTTTTATATCCAATACTTGGTTTTGACATCAATACGAATTTATTAAAAGTATCAGATGGTTTTGGTAACCATCTTCCTGATCCTTGTTCTGAACACGTGGGCCCACTTGCAACAATTGTTCCAGCAGGGAATAAAAGAATATCTATTAATCTTAATCCACCTTGTTCCTTATTTTGTAATTCATCAAATTCAATAATCGCCGCCTGCATTTCATTTAATGCATTAGGGGGATAGATACTAGCAAACTCTATTCTTCTTGCAATTTTAACAATATTCTTTGCATAATCAGATGCGATTTCCTGATTATCATCTAAACTTTTTCTATAAACTTTAATATCATCTTTAAGTTGTTTGATTGCACTTTTGAACTGTGGGTTATGGTTTTTTAATTTAAAAAATTTGTCGTCAATTTTTTTTAGCTCTGCTGCAGCTGCATGAAATTTTAAACCTTTATTAGTTTGAGGTGCAGTTGGTATTTCTATGGTGTTTTCTATAGAACCACTTCCAGAATCTATTGTTGTTATTCCCCAACCACCTTGTTCTTTAATAAGTTTTTGTCTTTCATTTTTTTCAGAGTCGGTTTCAAAAGGATAATCTTTCTTTTGGAAATTTAAACTTAGAAGTTTTATTTCTTCTGTCATTTCTTTAATTTTAATTTTAGTTTCCACTTCCATTAGTTCTTCACTGGTTAAGAAAGGAATTAATTTAGATGTTCTATTAATATAGCTTACTAGGATTATTTTTTGCTGATCATTTAATTCTGGAGATCCATTTATTTCATTAGCAATTTTTATTAGGTTTTTATTTTCAATTTTTATAATTGATGTACTTTTGAATTCTCTTTCTTCAATAGGGAATTGGTACTTTAAACCTAACAACGACTCGTTAATTTTAGCGACCTGGCATAATTCATTTGCTGATTTTGGATAAAAACCTTTTGCTATATCCCATGAGTAATAAAGCCAAAGCATAAGTATCGCACTACTACCAACAATTATCCAGTGTGTTCCACCTTTAGCTCTTTCCGGATTACCAAAGACAGCATCAACCTTTTCAGTTCTGATTAATCTTCTTCCATAAAGAATACATCCAATTACAGCCACAAATATTAAGATGGTTACAAATTGGGTTAACATTTAATTTTCTTTCCCCATTATTTCTTCTTCCATATTCCAAATCATGGATAAAATTTCCTCTCTTGTAGATGAAAATTCTTTATTTTTTTTTATTTCTCTTAAGTCTTGTGTAAGACCCATTTCTGCAAATGGAAGTTTATACTCTTTATGTATACGCCCTGGTCTTGGCGCCATTACATATAATCTTTCCCCAAGTAATAATGCCTCTTCAACAGAGTGAGTGATTAAGATGATAGTTTTTCCTGTTTCTTTCCAAATCTTTAAAACTAAAGACTGCATCTTTTCTCTAGTTAACGCGTCTAATGCACCTAAAGGTTCATCCATTAGAATTAAATCAGGATCATTGATTAAACATCTTGCAAGAGCAACTCTTTGCTGCATACCCCCAGATAATTGATAAGTTGGTGTGTTGCCAAAACCTTTAAGTCCAACTATATCTAACCATTCATCAACTTTCTTTGATGTAACTTCAGGATCCTCTTTTTTCATTCTCAGTCCAAAATTTACATTCTCAGCTACTGTTAACCATTCAAATAAAGCACCTTGTTGAAAAACCATGCCTCTTTCAACACCAGGTCCATCAATTTCATTGTTATTTAGAGTAATTATTCCAGATGTAGGTCTTAAAAATCCAGCAGTAATATTTAGTAAAGTTGTTTTTCCACAACCAGAGGGACCAAGCACTGTAAGCAATTCTCCTTTTTTAAGAGTAAAACTTACATCTTTTAGAGCATGAACTGTTTCTCCTTTAGGAGTTTTAAAAATCATGTTTAGATTTTGAGAAACTAGATCACTCATAAAATATTTATATTAGAAATTTTATAAAAAAAATAGGCACCAATTATAAATCAGTGCCTATTAAAAGTTTTAAACCCTTAAAATTACAAAGGTAAGAAACTTGTATCTACAGCTCCTCCTGGTGTTCCCATACCTTTTAGGAAACCATCAAGATTACCACTTTCCATAGATGCTTTTGTTTCTTCTGGAGTTAAGAACTTGAAACCACTTAAAGTGTCTTTCATATCTGCAACTGTCATTTCAGAAGCTTTAGACATTGCGTTCAAGTCAGCTTTTCCAGCTTTGTATCTAGCGTTAGCTTCATGAGTTACTTCTATGAAAGTTCTTAACATACCTGGGTTTTCTTTCATGAATTTATCTGTAACTGATGTGATATCTATTCCTAAAATACCAGCTGCTCTAGCTTCATCTACAGTTAAAAGTCTTGATCCAACTGCAGTTGCTGCTTTGATAGAATTACCACCAAATAAACATGCCATTACAACATCACCACTAACTAGTGCAGCAGCGCCTTCCTCAGGGTCCATTTGGATAATATCCATTTTACCTCTGTCAGCACCAACAACTTTCATACTTTCATCAAAAACGTACTCAGCCATTGTTCCAAGTGGAACAGCAACTTTTTTACCCTCTAATTCAGTAGCGTTAGCTTTTGTAATTCCAGATGCGTTAGAAGTAACGCATGTAGTTCCACCCATTCCATATTCCATTGCAATATCAACTAATTTGATAGGTGCATTAGATTTAACCGCATTGATAAATGGCACTAATCCTTGTGAGTAAGAAATATCAATATCTCCTGCTAACATTGCATCAGTCATTGCTCCACCATTAGTGAAATTTGTCCATTTTACTGGAACACCAAGAGCTTTAGCAAAATTCTTTTTCTGCATGTCTTCTAAATTTGGGCTTGGCCATTCTAGAAAGTATGCAACTCTAACTTCATTTGCAGCTGAATTAGCAACTGAAATTGATAGGTTAAGTGCAAAGATAGATCCTAGAATAAAACTTAGTATTTTTTTCATTTATTCCCCTATGTTTAATTAATTAAATTCTGGATATTTAAATTCAAATTGCCACTGAAGTAAAACAAAAAAGAAACCTATGCAATCCTTGGTTGTGTCAATAATGTGGTAGTTAATCTATTTATTTTAGTCTAAAGAGACCTTAGATTAATATTATAAAATAAACTAAAAAAATTTATCGAAAGAAATTTATGAGCTCAGAGAGTAGAACTTCAGTACCAAATTCATTAAATGAACATTGGATGCCTTTTACATCTAACAAAGATTTTAAAGCAAATCCAAGACTTATAACTGAAGCAAAAGGTGTATATTTAAAAACTCATCATGGAAAAACACAAATTGATGCTAGCTCAGGATTATTTTGTAATCCATTAGGTCATGGAAGGAAAGAAATAACAGAGGCTGTTACCAAGCAGTTAGAAACTTTAGATTACGCTCAACCTTTCCAACAAGGGTTTGGAGGATCATTTGAATTAGCAACTAAAATTTCAAAACACACTCCAGGAGATCTAAATAAAATGTTTTTTACAATCTGTGGGTCAACAGCAGTTGAAACAGCAATTAAAATTGCAATTGCTTATCACAGAGCAAAAGGAAACGCACATAGATTTAGATTTGTTGGACGTGAAAGAGGTTATCATGGAATGAATATTGGCTGTGTTTCTGTTGGTGGAATGATCAATAATGTTAAAACATTTGCAAGTATATTAATGCCAGGTGTTCAGCACATGAGACATACTCATTTACCAGATCACAAATTTGTAAGCGGTCAACCAGAAACAGGAGGAGATCTTGCTGATGATTTAGAAAGAATAGCTAGCAACTTTGGCCCTGAAAATATTGCTGCGTGTATTGTTGAACCAATTGCAGGATCTACAGGAACATTAGTTCCACCAAAAGGATATTTACAAAGATTAAGAGAAATTTGTAACAAACATGGAATACTTTTAATATTTGACGAAGTGATTACAGGGTGGGGAAGAACTGGTTCTGCATTTGCCAGCCATGAGTTTGGAGTAACACCTGATATAATGACAATGGCAAAAGCTACTACGAATGGTGTAGTTCCTATGGGTGTTGTAGCATGTAAAGACGAAATCTATGATGCAGTTATGGATGCTTCACCAATGGGATCTGTAGAATTATTTCATGGTTATACTTACTCAGGAATTCCAGTTGCTGTTGCAGCTGGATTAGCAGTGCAAGATATTTTTGAAAAAGAAGATATTTTTAATAGAGCTAAAAATTTAGCACCTTATTTTCAAAAAGGCTTGTTCTCACTTCAAGATTTAGAGTCAGTAGATAACATTAGAGGTTATGGAATGATGGGTGGTATTGATATGAAAATGAATACTAAACCTGGAAAAGCTGGGTATGAATGTTTTAAAGCTTGTTATGAAGCAGGTGTTAACTTTAAAGCAACAGGTGATTGTTTAATAATAGCTCCACAATTTATATGTGAAGAAAAACATATAGATGAGATTATCGATAAATTAAGAACAGGCATTACTAACTATCAAAAGAATCAAAAAAACTAAATTTTATTTAGTTAAAATATAAATAGTTTATGAAAATAGGCGTACCAAAGGAAATTAAGCCTCAAGAAAGTAGAATTGGTTTAACTCCAGAAAGCGTGAAAACTTTAGTTTCAGAAGGTCATGAAGTATTAGTTGAAAATAATGGTGGATTTGAAGCTGGTTTTGATGACAACCAATATACTGCAGCTGGTGCTAAAATAGCAAACAGTGCCTCTGATATTTTTAATGATGCTGAAATTATAGTTAAAGTTAAAGAACCACAAAAGGTTGAAGTAGATATGATTAGAGAAAATCAAATTGTATATACCTATCTTCATCTTGCAGCAGCCAAAGAATTAACTGAAGGATTAATTAAATCTAAGAGTATTAATATTGCATATGAGACTGTAACTGATGATAATGGAAGATTACCTTTACTAGCACCTATGAGTGCTGTCGCTGGAAGAATGTCTATTCAAGCAGGAGCTCACTGTTTAGAAAAAAATCAAAAAGGTAGAGGTTTGTTATTAGGCGGTGCTCCTGGTGTTGAAGGTGGAACAGTTGTAATTTTAGGTGGTGGTGTTGTAGGAGAAAATGCTGCAGTGATTGCAACAGGTATGCAAGCAAAAGTTCATATTGTAGATAAATCAGATGTAAGATTAAAACAACTTGTTGAAATTTTTGATGATAAAATTATTCCACAGCAAAGTGAAACAACTGATTTAAATAAATTAATAGCGAAAGCTGATTTGGTAGTAGGAGGTGTTTTAATACCTGGAGCAGAGGCACCAAAATTAGTTACTAAAGATATGCTTAAATTAATGAAAAGAGGCTCAGTGATTGTTGATGTGGCAATTGATCAGGGTGGTTGCTTTGAAACAAGTAAACCAACTACACACGGTGACCCAACATATATAGTGGATGATGTTATTCATTATTGTGTAGCAAATATGCCTGGTGGAGTACCTAGAACCTCTACTATTGCCTTAAATAATGCTACGTTACCTTTTTTAGTAAAACTTGCCAACAAAGGTTATCAAAAAGCTCTGGGAGAGGATAAAAACTTTTTAGCAGGATTAAATGTCTTTAAGGGTGATGTTACATATAAAGCAGTAGCTGATGTATTTGGACATGAGTACGTAGAACCATCAACAGTTCTATAAATTAAATTTATATTCTTTTAATAATATAATTTTCCATAACTAAAATATCCATTTTAGTTCTAAGGAAACAATCTAATGCTTCCTCAGGAGAACTTACAATTGGTTCATTTTCATTAAAAGAAGTGTTCAAAACAATAGGGACCTTAGTCAATTTGTAGAATTCATTAATTAAATCATAATATCTTTTATTAGTTTCTTGATAAACAGTTTGTAATCTTCCTGATCCATCAACATGAGTTACTGCAGGTATATCTTTTCTTTTATTCTCTTTGATTTGATACACTTTCATCATAAATGGAACTTCATCATCATTCTTAAACCAGTCTGAAACATGTTCTCTTAATATTGAAGGGGCAAATGGTCTAAAACTTTCTCTTCTTTTAATTTTAAGGTTTAGGATATCTTTCATATCAGATCTTCTTGGATCTCCTAATATTGATCTGTTTCCTAGTGCTCTTGGACCCCATTCCATTTTACCTTGAAACCAACCTACAACTTTTCCTTCAGATATATCATTAGCAACTACTTTATTTAGCTCATTATTGTCTGGAATAAGCCTGAGAGAACATTTTTGATTTTCAATAATTTTTTCATTTTTTTTAAGACAATCAGATATCTGATTATTATCATATGAAGTTCCCCAATAAGCATGTTTCATTTCAAAAACTCTTTTTTTATTTGTGAATTTGTAATAAGTGGTAAAAGCTGCACCAATCGCTCCTCCTGCATCTCCAGCAGCGGGTTGTACATAAATATTTTTAAAATTAGTATTGTCTTTAATTTTACCATTTGCTACTGAGTTCATGCCACAACCACCAGCAATACATAAATTTTCGTTTTGATATTTTTCATATAAATTGTTGAGAATATTTAAAAAAGCTTCTTCATAAACTTTCTGTGTTGAATGTGCTAAATCTTTATGAAAATCGGTAAGTTCTTCACCTTGAGTTCTCTCAGGACCAAGTAAGCTTTCAATTTTATTAGTATACAAATCTTCAATTTCAACTTTTCCGCTATCCCATCTGTAATTAAAATTTTCTTTATGAAATTTAAAAAAATCAAGATTTAATTCAAAATTACCATTTGGTTTAATTAATAAAATTTTTTTCAATTGTTCAACATATGTTGGTTTACCGTAAGGAGCTAATCCCATAATTTTATATTCATCTCCATAATTTTTAAAACCTAAGAATTGAGTTAATGCTTGGTAAAAAATTCCAAGAGAATGTGGAAAATGAATTTTATTATCTATAGTAATTTTATTTTTTTTGCCAAAGCCCCATGCAGTACTTGCAAAATCACCAAAACCATCTACTGATAAAATACAAGACTCTTCAAATGGAGAAACATGAAAGGCAGAAGATAAATGAGCATAATGATGCTCAACATTATTTATCTGACCTTTAAAATTGGATCCTTTGAATTCTTTATCTATTAATTCTTTAATAGAATTATATTTTTTCTTTTTTTTTAATCTATTTAAAACTAATTTGAAACTTGGTCTATGTTTGATTAAAAATAAAATTTTTTTAAAATAATTAGCTTTGGGGTCAATGTTAATACTAAAGTGATCAATATCACTTATATCTAAGTTAGACTCCTTGAGACAATACTTTATCGACTCTATAGGAAATCCTGCCCAATGTTTAATTCTATTGAATCTTTCTTCTTCAACAGCAGAAATTAGCTGACCGTCCATTATTAGGCATGCTGAAGAATCTGCATGAAAAGCATTAATACCGATAATATTCATTTTAAATTTTTACACTCACTATATCAAAATATGGATATATTCAATTTTTACCATATAAATATTATGAAAATAATATTAACTTTAGAGTTACAGTAGAAAAATATTTTATGCAAAACCTTAATTCTAAAAAAAAATGATGATTAAAAAAATATTATTTAAAGATATAATTTTTAATAACTTCGATCATAAAAGTTTTAATAATATTATATCCAAAAA
>CACNRP010000013.1 GCA_902622955.1 uncultured Pelagibacteraceae bacterium | reverse complement strand
CTATCAGTTCTAAGATTGTTTCTTGATCTGATTGATCAATGTTTTTTGATCTTACTTTATCAACAAAATCAAACCTGCAAATACTATTAATTTTTTTATTTTTCTGATCACTTTCTATTTTTGTTCTCTCAATTGACAATAAAAAAACCTTATTAGATGAGAGATACTTTATATCTCCAATTTTTACTTTAGCACCCGAACTACAGGCTGAAATCATCTGTAATCCCTCTTGGTCACTTGCTATTATTTTTGCTAAATATTTATTCATTATCTTATTCTTTTAATTTTAACTCCAATTTTTTTTAATTTATTTTCTATATTCTCATACCCTCTATCCAAATGATAAATTCTATTAATATACGTCTTACCATTAGAAACTATTGCAGCTAAAACTAAAGCTACAGATGCTCTTAAATCACTAGACATTAATTCAGCACCAATAAAATTAGTATTTCCTTGTACTGTAGCAGTGTTATTTTTTATAATGATCTTAGCTCCAAGTCTTTGGAGCTCTGCTACATGCATGAATCTATTTTCAAAAATACTTTCGATAATTGTACTTTTTCCAACCGCTTTACACATTAAAACCATTAATTGTGCCTGAAGATCTGTGGGTATGCCTGGAAATTCTTTAGTTTTAATACTTTTTATTGATTTTATCTTGTTGGGTCCTTTAATCACAATTTCGTTTTTATTAGTTTTAATTTTTGCACCAATTTTTTTTAATAAATTTATTTCAGTACTTATAATTTTAGGATTTAAATTTTTTATTTTTAAATTACCTTTTGCAAGTGTAGCAGCAACGCAAAAAGTACCTGCTTCAATTCTGTCAGACATTACAGAATATTCAGTTTTATTTAAAGATTTTACACCTGTAATTTGACATGTCCTTCCAGCCCATTTAATTTTTGCTCCTGCTTTATTTAAAAAATTTGAAAGATCTTTTATCTCAGGTTCTATCGCGCAATTTTTTAAAATTGTTTTACCCTGCGCTAAACATGCGGCAATAATCGAATTTTCTGTTGCTCCAACACTTATCTTGGGAAAATTTATAACTGTGCCTCTAAGCTTACCATTAGATTTTGCTAGAATATATCCATCTTTCAATTCATATTTCATACCAAGTTTTTTTAATGCTAATAAATGATAATTTACTGGTCTGGCTCCGATTAAACATCCACCTGGCAGAGATGTTTTTGATTTATGATATTTTGAAATTAATGGACC
The DNA here is from genome assembly GCA_902622955.1 of uncultured Pelagibacteraceae bacterium. Lineage (GTDB taxonomy): Bacteria > Pseudomonadota > Alphaproteobacteria > Pelagibacterales > Pelagibacteraceae > Pelagibacter. Next base: position 14,181 of record CACNRP010000013.1, on the reverse strand, counting down.
TAAAACTAAAATTGAACCTCGCATTGTTTTAACTAATGAATAACTAGCAAAAGTTTTCATTTTTTTTGGATTTAAAATTTTTGCTGTTTTTTTATCTTTTGATAAGATTATTTTAGAACCAAGAGATTGTAATAAATTAAGCATTGTATTAATATCTTTCACTCTTGGTAAATTTTTTATAATTACAGGCTCATTAAATAAAAGTGTAGCAGCCAATATAGGCAGAGATGCATTCTTTGAACCAGAAATTGAAATATCGCCCCTGATTTTACAAGGACCTTTGATCAGAAATTTATCCATAAATTACTTTTTAATTTTAGCAACTTGAATAGTAGTTTGGCCCTGATATTTACCTTTCTTTGATTTATAAGTTGTCTCTGGTTGTGTATCGGATTTAAAAAATAAAAATTGAGCTATCCCTTCATTGGAGTAAATTTTGGCAGGGTTCGGTGTAGTGTTACTTAGTTCAATCACAATGTTGCCCTCAAATTCATTTTCTATAGGAGTAACATTACAAATTATACCTGTTCTTGCATAAGTACTTTTTCCTACACAAATACATAGGACATCCTTTGGTATCCTAAAATACTCTATTGTTTTAGCTAAAACAAATGAGTTAGGAGGAATAATACAGTGAGGTCCTTTTCTTTCTATAAAATTGTCATCTGAAAAATTTTTTGGATCAACTAATGAATTATTTACATTAGTAAATATTCTATATTCATCAGAAATTCTAACATCGTAACCCATACTACTTAATCCGTAAGATATTTTTCCTTCTGAAACTTGATGATCTAAGAAAGGCTCAATCATATTTTGCTCTTCACACATTTTTTTTATCCAGGAATCAGGTTGAATAGACATTATTTATCTTTTTTTTTATTTTTTTTTTGAAAATTTTTTCTCTTCTTTAAATTTTTTCTAAGCGCCAAACTTAAACGCTCGTTTTTATCTTTTGATCTCATTCTTTATTTGGGTTAGTCAGAAAATCTAAAGAAATGGGTTTGTTTGGATCTAATTGTGGTTTTTTTTCTGCTTCTTTTTTTGGGCCTTCTTTAGCTAAACGTTTTGCTTTTTTTTCGGCAAGCTTTCTTTCTCTCTTAGCTTGCTTTTCCATAAGTTTGTTACCTTTGGTTGACTTATAATCGTAATGAATTCCCATAACATTTTCCTAAAATAGATATAAATCATATTAACCAAAAAATTAAGGCAATAATTTGAAAAAAATGCTTTATTATCAAGAAATTATTATTTGTTCAAAGCTCCTGTAGTTAAATGGTATAACAAGTCATTGGTAATGACTAGTTCCCTGGTCAGTACAGGGTGGGAGCACCATTAATCTTTAAAAAAAATCTTTCTGAAAATAATTGCTAGACTAATCAGTAAAAAAAAACCTAGTAATGGTATATAGATATCTTTTGAAAAAATTATATCTGAAATTCTAGGGACTTTACTATTTAAATCTATTATTTTCTCTAATCCACTTCCTATTGAAGATATTAAAAAAACTCCTGGCGTGATTCCTATTAATGTTGAGAAAAAATAATTTTTTAATTTAACATCAAAAAGAGTTGGCAAAATACACTGAATTTGCCAAGGGATTCCCCCAACTATACGATAGATTAATAGGTAAATAAATTCTGATTTTTTGAATTTAGATTCTAAATTTTTGTATTTATTTAAAAATTTATCTCTTATTAATTTTTTTAAAAAATAATTTCCAAAAATATATAGAAAACTTGCTCCAATAGTTAAACCAAAAACAACAATGATTGTTCCTATCCATTTTCCAAAAATAAAACCAGCAATCAAAACAACAGGGGATCCAAAACCTAAGAAAGGGAAAACCCACAATATGGTAAGCAATAAAAAAGAAATTGAAACTAAAAATATATTAGAGTTTTTAAGTTCAATAAAATAATTTCTATTATTTCTTACAAAGTCATACGATAAAATTTCCTCAAGGCTAAATTTTGAAAAAAAGAAGTACAAAAATAAACAAACAATTACTAAATATGATATGCCAACAAATAGTTTAATTTTTTTTGTATTTTCCATGATTCTTCTTATTTTAATGCTTAATCTTCTATTTGCTATTTTAATTATTACTAATATAAAGGGGCAAAATTATTAAAAATTAATCAAATCTAATTATGAAAAGAACTTATCAACCCTCAAACAAAAAAAGAGCTCGCAAACATGGTTTTCGTTCAAAAATGAAAACAAAAGGAGGCAAAAAACTTTTAGCAAGAAGAAGGGCAAGAGGCAGAAAATCACTAACTGTGTCTATATAATAATGAAAAGCAAAATACTTGCTCTTTCAAAGAACGAAGAATTTAAAAATCTACTTAAACAAAAAAAAATTACTAATAAATACGTAAGTATTTTTTTTGGCAAATTACTAAATAAAGATAAAAAAAGACTAAATATCAGTTTTGTGACTAAAAAAAAAATTGGTAATGCAGTTAAAAGAAATAAAATTAAAAGAAGATTAAGAAATATCATGAATGAAGCTGTTAAAAAAATAAAGATAAATTTTAATTATTCATTTCTTGTTATCGCTAAGTCTTCTATGCTAAATAATGAATACAAAATTATAAAAGAAACTCTTTTTCAGGATTTTGAAAAAATAAAATAATGAATATATTTACTCTAATTTTAATTAAATTTATCAAAGTCTATAAATATTTGATTAGTCCATTATTGGGAAATTCTTGCAGATATTTACCAACATGTTCTGAATACAGTATAGATGCTTTAAAAGAATATGGTTTTTTTAAAGGTTTATTTATGAGTGTAAAAAGAATTTTATCGTGCCATCCAATAAAATTTTTAGGGGGCGGCGAAGGTCTTGATCCAATTAAAAAAGAAGTAAAGAATAATAAATAATGGAAACTCGAAATATAATTGCCGCCATAAGTTTATCAGCTGCAGTGATCATTTTATATTCACTATTTTTTGCACCACCTCCCATAAAGAAAGAAAACTTATCTGAAAAAACTAAAACTGAAAAGAATTCGGATGCACCTAGTCTTGATCAAAAAGAAAATGTGACAGAAATTTCACGAGAAGAAGCATTAAAACAAAGTGAAAGAATTCAATTTGAGAACCAAAGTATTATTGGATCTATTTCATTAAAGGGAGCTGCAATAGACGATCTTACTTTCAAAGAATATAATGTGAGTTTGGAGAGCAATGAAAAAGTAAAATTTCTCACACCAAGAAGTTCCAAAGAAGGTTATATAATTGAAAGTGGTTTTATAACCACTGATAAAAATATTGATATCCCAAATGCAGATTCAATTTGGTCAATGGCAGGAAATGATAAATTAACTGATCAATCTCCTATTAAACTAAGTTGGACAAATGATCAAGGAATCACGTTTGAAAAAGAAATTGCTTTGGATGATAAATTTTTATTCACAATAAAACAAAGAGTTATAAATACAACAAATAAGAAATACGATTTTTATTCCTATGGACAAATTATAAGAAATCAAGTTCCAGAAGGTATAACTGATTTTTATATACTTCATGAAGGTCCTATCGCTACATTAGATGAAGAATTAATTGAGGAAGATTATGACGATATTGAGGAGAAAAAATTTTCTAGAACTGCTCAAAAAGGATGGTTAGGTATAGGGGATAAATATTACATATCAACTCTTATTCCACCTAGAAACAAAGAATTTAAAACTACGATGGATTATAAAAACAAGTACAGAATAAATTTTGTTACAACAGAACCATTAGAGTTAACTGGCAATTCCTCTATAGAAGAAAACTTGCAAGTAATAGTAGCTGCTAAAAGAGTTGATGTAATTGATGGTTATGCAGAATCTTTAAAAATAGATAAATTTGATCTTACGATTGATTGGGGGTTTTTATACTTTTTAACACGTCCTTTGTTTACTGCTTTAGAATATTTCTTTAATATATTTGGTAATTACGGTTTGGCAATTATTGCTGTTACAATTTGTATTCGTGTAGCATTTTTTCCACTTGCTAATTTTTCATTCAGGAGCATGGCCAAAATGAAAGCACTACAGCCTGAGATGGTGAGACTAAAGGAAGTACATAAAGATGATAAAATGAAATTACAACAAGCAATGATGGCTCTTTACAAGAAAGAAAAGGTAAATCCCATGTCTGGATGTTTACCAATTCTGATACAAATACCTGTTTTTTTTGCATTATATAAAGTTTTATTTGTAACTATAGAAATGCGTCATATGCCTTTTTATGGTTGGATCCAAGATTTAAGCGCCAAGGACCCTACTTCCATATTTAATTTATTTGGATTATTTCCATATGATGTGCCTTCATTTCTTGTTATTGGAGCATGGCCAGTAGCTATGGGGGTATCTATGTGGGTGCAGCAAAAGTTGAATCCAGCACCAACAGACCCCATGCAGGCAAAAATATTTATGTTCTTCCCTTTATTTTTGACTGTAATACTGGCACCATTCCCAAGTGGTTTAGTAATTTATTGGACAGTCAATAATGTATTAACAATGGCTCAGCAGGTTGTAATAATGAAACGTACAACTATTAAAACTGCAAACTAACACATCAAAAAATAACAAATGAATCTAAAAAAAATATTACCTAAAGATGGACCACCAATAAATGAAGTGACTAAGTATATTGAAAAATATAAAAATGATTTAATTGTAATTAAATATGGTGGAAATGTTTTAATTGATAGAAACGTATTTAATAACTTTATAATTGATCTTAGTATTTTGAATAAATTAGGCCTTGCAACTGTTGTGATTCATGGTGGCGGACCTAGAATTAAAAGAGAGCTAGAAAAATCAAATATTCAATCAAAATTTATAAGAGGACTAAGAGTAACTGATAAAAATATAATTAATATTGTTGAGTCAGTTTTGATTGATTTTAATGATGATATTGTTAGTTCCTTAAAAGACAGACAAACAGAAGCAATCTCTATTCATACAAAGAATAATAACGTTATTAAGGTTATACCCGAATCAGAAGAGCTAGGATTTGTTGGGATACCTAATGATATAGATAATGAGCAAATAATGAATGTAATTAATCAAAATAAAATTCCTATAATTTCACCTTTAGGTTTAGATAATGAAAATAAAACATACAATATAAATGGAGATACGGCTGCAATGGCAATAGCAAAATCTTTAAAATCTAGAAGACTACTGTTGATGACGAACGTGGATGGTGTTCTAGATAAAAAAAAGAAATTAATAGAGGAAATTTCTTCATCTCAAATTATAGAAATGATCAAAGATGAAACTATTACTGAAGGTATGATACCTAAAATAAATGCTTGTTTAGATGCAGTTAATAATGGTGTTACTGCGGTAGGTATAATTAATGGTACGAAACCACACTCATGTTTATGGGAAATCTTCTCTGACAAAGGATCAGGTACGTTAATAAGACAATGAAAGAATTAAAAAATATTAAGAACATTTTATTTGATTGTGACGGCGTATTATATGCTGATCTTGAAGGTGTATTCGGACAGGTCAGTAAAAAAATGACTCAATATATATCAAATAAATTAAATGTGGATTTAAAAGAGGCTAAGGAACTTCAAACAAATTATTTTCATAAATATAATACGAGCCTCAACGGACTAATGATACACCATGATATTCCACCACGGGAATTCTTGGATTATGTTCATGACATTGACTTAAATTTTTTAGAAAAAGATAAAGTTTTAAGGAAAGAGTTGGAAAATATTAATCTGAAAAAGTATGTGTTTACAAACGGTAGCAAAGAACATGTTAAAAATATCACAACTCAATTAGGCATTGATGACCAATTTGATGGTGTATTTGACATTGTTGATGCTGAGTATAGTCCAAAACCTGCAGCAAAAGCATTTGATCTCATGGTCAAAAAATTTCAAATCAATCCAACCGAAACTCTTTATATTGAGGATATAGCAAAAAACTTATCTATAGGAAAAGAAAGAGGAGCGAAAACAGTTTGGTTAATCAATAATGAATATTGGGGTAAAAAAGAATCTGATAAGGAATATATTGATTATAAAATAGAAAATCTTTCTTTATTTTTAAAAGAAATAAGGTTATTAAAAAACTCATAAAATTATGAGTATTGAAAAAGTTATAAATGAAGCTTGGGAGAAAAAAGACCAAGTAAACCAAAATTCAGATAAGTCTTTAAAGGATACTGTAAATCAGATTATCGATGATTTGGATAGTGGAAAAGTAAGAGTAGCTGAAAAAATTAATGGTGAGTGGGTTACTCATCAGCATCTAAAAAAAGCTATCATGTTAAGTTTTAGAATGTATCCAATGGAAAATTTAAATGGGCCATACAGTAGCTGGTATGACAAAGCTCATTTGCTTAAAGGTAAAACAGCTGGATGGACAAAAGAAGATCACGAAAAAGCTGGTTTTAGAATGGTACCAAACTCACCGGTAAGAAAAGGATCATTTGTTGGAAAAAATGCAGTTTTGATGCCTTGTTATGTAAATATTGGAGCATACATCGATGAGGGTACAATGATGGATACGTTTAGTCGTGCAGGAAGTTGTTGTCAAATTGGAAAAAATTGTCATATCTCAGCTGGTACTGGAGTTGGGGGTGTATTAGAACCTGCTCAAGCATTACCAACTATTATTGAAGATAATGTTTTCTTAGGAGCAATGTCCGAAGTAGTAGAGGGTGTAATAGTTGGAGAGGGATCTGTTCTGAGTATGGGAATGTATATTGGACAATCCACAAAAATTGTTAATAGAAAAACTGGTGAAATAACATATGGAAAAATTCCACCTTATTCAGTGGTAGTTCCAGGATCCTTGCCTGATAAAAATAATCCCCAAGCCCCATCTTTATATTGTGCAGTAATAATTAAACAAGTTGATGAAAAGACAAGATCAAAAACATCAGTTAATGATCTTTTAAGAGAATAGATTAATGAAAACTTATAATGAAACAAAATTAGCTCAGGAGCTAATAAGATTTCCTACGATCAAAACAGAAGATAAGGGTATCATGAAATTCTTATCAAAAAAATTAACTGCTATCGGTTTTAAATGTACAATAATAAAATCAAGAGGAAGTGGATCAAAACCAGCTCTTAATCTATATGCAAGATATGGTAAATCAAAACCTCACATAATGTATTTAGGTCATACAGATGTTGTTGCAAATCTTGATAACTGGAAACTTCCACCTTTTAAAGCTGTTGTAAGCAAAGGATATCTAAACGGAAGAGGTGCTCAAGATATGAAGGGTGGTATAGCTTGTTGGATAAGTGCAGTAAGTAATTTTATAAAAAAAAATAAATTTAAAGGATCTATTTCAATCATTATTTCTGCAGATGAAGAAACTACCGGTTATGGATGTCCAACGATTATGAAATATTTAAGAAGAAAAGGGGAAAAAATTGACTTTTCTTTAGTTGGAGAACCATCTTCAAATAAATCAGTTGGAGATGAAATAAGAATTGGAAGACGAGGTTCTATGAATGGAGTTATAACTGTATATGGCAAAAGTGGTCACTCGGCATTTTATGGCTCTTACATTAATCCATGTACGGCTTTGGCTAAAATAGTTGCAAAATTAAAAAGTTCCCCTCTAGATAATGGAACTAAATATATGCCACCATCTAATCTAGAATTTACTAAAATGAATGTCGAAAATTTATCAGAAAATGTAGTGCCTCAAATTGCAAGTGCAAAATTTAATGTGAGATTTAATACCAAACACAAATCAGCTGCTTTAAAGAGAAAACTTAATAAAATAATTAATTCAGTTGCAAAAAAACAAAAATGTACGACTAAAATAGAATATAGAGTTAGTGGTGAGGCTTTTTATACAGAACCAAATAAAGATATTCTTATGGTAAAAAATGTTGTCAAAAAGGTAACTGGTCTCTCGGCTAAATTAAACTGTAGAGGTGGGACTAGCGATAGTCGGTTTTTAGGATCAATACCAAGACTAGAACTTGGTTTAAGAAACAACAGTATTCACCAAGTCAATGAAAGATCATCAATTTCAGATTTAAGAAAACTAACTTTAATATATTCAAATATATTAAAAAATTACTTTAAGTGAGTACCTGCATAATAACTTCAGATACATTTATAAATCATTTAACAGGAGATGGTCATCCTGAACGACCCGAAAGGATCACAGCTATAACTAAAAAATTAAAAAAAAGAAAAGATCTAATTTGGGAAAAACCAAAAAAATTTGATCCTATTATATTAAAAAAAGCACATGATGAAAGTTATGTCGATATGATTAAAAAAAGCTTTCCAAAAAAGGGATTAAAATTACTAGATGGTGATACTTTAATTTCACCAGGCAGTGAAAAAGCAATAATGGATGCTGTAGGGTGCGTGATTCAAGCAATTGAAGGTGTTGAGAATAAAAGATTCAAAAATGCTTTTGTACCTGTTCGTCCTCCTGGTCATCATGCAGAAAAAAATAAAGCTATGGGTTTTTGTATTTACAATAATTGTGCTGTAGGAGCTCATTATCTTATTGAAAAATTTAAATATAAAAAAATTGCAATTTGGGATCCAGATATTCATCAAGGAAATGGACATCAAAGTATTTTTTGGGATAGTAAAAATGTTCTATATTTATCTACTCATCAATATCCATTTTACCCAGGAACTGGTAGTGAAGATGAAAAAGGTAATTATAATAATATTTTTAATATACCTCTTCCAGCAGGAACAAGCTCAGGCCAATATCTAAAAGCTCATGATCGAATTATAAAAAGATTAATTGAATTTGAACCAGAATTTTTACTAATTAGTATGGGATTTGATATGCATAAGGATGATGGCCTAGGCCAATTCAGACTAGAGTCAAAAGATTTTTATGAAATAACAAAAAGAACCTTGGCGGCTACTGATAAGTTTACCCAAGGAAAGGTAATATCAATACTTGAAGGTGGATACGATTTAAATGCTTTAGCTGAAAGCGCTAATGAACATGTAAACGCACTTATAGAATTCAATTGATTAATATCTGATTCGTTATAAATCACTCGCATGAAATTATATAAAATAAAAAAATCTGGAATTGATAATAAAGGTAGAGGACTTTATGCAACTCGTGACATTAAAGAAGGAACTAAAATAATTGATTATGTTGGAAAACTAATAACAAAAAAACAAACACAAGATTCTGAAAAATATGACAATAGTAAACCAATATATTTATTTACAATCAACAAGAGATACGACCTTGATGGAGATTTTCCATGGAATACTGCAGGTTTAATTAATCATTCTTGTGATAATAATTGTGATTATGATGGTAAAGGACTAAAAATTTGGGTTAAGGCGATCAGGGATATTAAAAAGGGTGAAGAATTTACATGTGATTACGGATTTGGTTATGATGAAAACTTCAAACAATTTCCTTGTAAGTGTAAATCTAAAAACTGTTGTGGCTATATTGTAAGAGCTGAGTCTAGATGGCGAATAAATAAAAAATTTGCCATGAGCAAAAAAAAACTTAATAAATAACTTTAAATAAGAATAAGCCACTTGGCGGCGCTGGTGGTGCACATAAAGCCCTTTTTTTTGATTTAAATCTTTTCTCAAAAGTTTTTAAATCCCACTTTTTTTCGCCTAAGTATTTCAAACAACCAACCATAGACCTTACCTGATGTTGTAAAAATGATTGAGAACTAAATTGAAATTCAATTTTATTTTTAGATGATTTAATTTTAATTGATTTAATTGTCTTAATTGGACTTTTTGCATTACAGCTGGAAGATCTAAAAATTGAATAGTCATTAGTGCCTAATAACTTTTTAGCACCTTTTTTCATTAATTCTAAATTTAAAGGCTTTCTGACATGCCATGCTCTATTTTTTTCAATTACAGGCTGGCTTATTTGGTTAAAAATAAAATATTTATAAATTCTTTGTTTTGCTGAAAATCTAGAATGAAATTTATTATTTCTTTTTTTTATATTTTTTACTGCAATATCTTTTGGATTTAAGAAGTGATTTATTGATTTTAAAAATTTAGTTGTATCTATTATTTTGTTTTTACAATCGAAATGTGCAGATTGCTCAAATGCATGAACACCCGTATCCGTTCTTCCTTGACCATGTAAAATAATTTTTGCTTTTAATAATTTTGATAATTTTTCCTGAATAACACCTTGAATAGTTGGACCCTTTTTTTGTAACTGCCATCCTCTAAAATTTGTTCCTACATACTCAATAAGTATTTGGTATCTATTCATTTTAAAAATGAACCTTTTTTAATTTGTGTTCCTAAAACAAATTCACCAATACTTTGAGGCTTTTTTCCTTGTCTTTGTATTTCTTTAATTTTTATCGATTTTTTATCTCCACATGAAATTTCTAAATAATCAGATAAAACCTCACCTGGATTTCCTTGTGCTTTTCCAATTTCTGCTTTTAATATTTTATATCTCTCGCCGTTAAACATAAAATAAGCTCCAGGCGCTGGATAAAGTCCATTAATTTTACCAATTATAATTTTAGCATCATCTTTCCAATTTATTTGTCCCTCGAACTTTTGAATTTTTGAAGCATATGTGGCTGATGAATGATCTTGTTCTATAAAATTAGCTTTGTTCTCATATATATCATCTATGTTATTTAAAATTTTTTCTGCAGCCAAACTTGATAGCTTTTCACTAACCTCTTCGGCGTTTAAATTATTTTCAATGTTAATTTTATAAACGTTACATACTGGCCCTGTGTCCAGTTGCTCTCCTATTTTCATAATACTAATCCCTGTCTCTTTATCTAAATTCATAATTGATCGTTGAATTGGAGCAGCACCTCTCCATTTTGGAAGAATGGATGCGTGTATATTAACAAATCCCTTTTTAGTAAGGTTCAAAAATTCTTTTGGAATAATTTGACCATAAGCTACTACAATTGCTAAATCTGCATCTAGTGATTTAAAGTATTCTAATTCATTTTTATTTTCTTTTAGAGTATTCGGAGATCTAAATTTTAAATTTAAAGTTTCAGAAATTTTTTGTATAGGAGATTTATTAATTTTTTGACCTCTTTGGGATTTTTGTGGAGGCTGTGTATACACACATTCAATTGGATATCCATTTTGGTATAGAGATTTTAATATGGGAACAGAAAACATTGGAGTTCCCATAAAAATAATCTTTTTAACCACAACTAAACTATTACTCTGTTAGAATTTTTTTTATTTTTTGAAATTTTTTTAATAATTATATCTCTTTTTAATTTAGTTAAATTATCTATTATAAGTTTTCCATCTAAATGATTAATTTCATGTTGAAGACAAGTTGATAATAAGCCATCACACTTAATATTTTTTAATTTTCCATCTAAATCAACATATTCAACTTCACAAATTTTTGGTCTTTCAATTTCAATAAAAGTATCTGGTATAGACAAACATCCTTCCTCATATACAGACGTTTCATCGCTTAATTTTTTTACAACTGGATTGATAAAGCATAGTGGATTTTTTTTTTCTTCCTTTGTCGAGACATCAATAACTAAAATTCTTTTAAGGATACCAACTTGAACTGCTGCAAGTCCTATTCCATTAGAATTATACATTGTTTCAAATAAATCATTAACTAATTTTTTCTCACTCTCACCTACATTTTCTATTGGATCTGAAATTTTTTTCAAAATGTCATTTGGAACAGTTATAATAGGTTTAATTGTCATTTAAAAGATAGATAAACTAATTTTTAAACTTTTAAAGGAAGAACTTTTAGTAATAGTTTATTTCTAATTAAATCAACATTTAATTGATTTAAAGTATTAATAATAAAATAAATAGTATCTTCATCAATATTTTCTATTTTATCAGGACCAATTACCTCAATAACTCTTAATAATGCGGCACCTATCTCATTGTTATCTATTAGATTTTGTATATCTGCTGGCATTTCAGATTGATTAATCTCATATAGACTATCGTATTTTTTTGAAATTTCTATTCCATCAGATTTAAGAGCTTCTAGAAAAATTATATCTTTTTTAGATACAAAATACTTTTTATCTTTTTTAATTTTCTTTAAAAATTTATCCAGGTCGTCTTCAATTTTTGATTTAGCATAATCTCCATTAAAATAATTTATAAGTTTTGATTGATGTAAAATTTTACTGTTATATTTAATTTTTTTGTCAGCTATTTTTTTTTTGTTAAAATTACTACTGTAAAATGTTGTAAAATTTGAGGGTACATCTTCTATATCAATTTCACTTAAAAATTTTTTTAATTCAAAATCGAAAGCATCGCCTATATCATCAGAAATAAACAAATCCTTTAAAATTTTAATAAATTCTAATTTAAGTTTTGGCTCCTCTGTTAATAAAATTCTTTGATACAAAAGGGCTCGACCCTCGATTGAAGTCAGTGATTTATATGCCTCTTTTGCATTTAAAAATTGATTAATATTAAATTGAAATTTTTTATAAAATTCAAATAATTCCACTTCTGAATAATTTTTATCGTTAACTGCTTTTTCTATTGTGGAAATTTTTTCTACATCAGTAATTTCTATATCCTGAATTTTATATAGTAAATTAGCAGATGAAAGATATTTCCAAATTATTTTTGGAGTATCTTCATTTGGTTCATAAAAAAACTCAGAGTTTGTTCTGTGTGCTAAATGAAAATCTAAGATTGATTTTATTGATATTACTTTATCTACTTCATCTATATATCCAAATAAATAATTAACTTTGTTTTCATAATAATCATCCTTAAAACCTAATTCTTTTTTTAAATCTAAAATTAGTTGTGCTTCTTCATTTTTTCCATAATTGATTAAACAATATAAATTGAATTTAGATAAATATTCATCCTGTATAGGTTCTGTATTTTTAGAAAAAATTTCACACGATTTTTTAACATTTGACTCTGATAAATAACTATCAACTAAATATTTTGCTAAATCTGGATGTAAATTGATTGATTGATTTTTAATCAAATATTCCTCTATTAGTTCTAAGTTTGCATCTTTGATTAACCATTCAGATTTAAATCTCATAAATTCTTGCTCTGTAATATTTTTAGTTGGAGAATGAGCATTAGTTAATAAAGATATATGCATAATATCAGACGCATCATCTGATAGATTAAATTTATTAATATTTTCGAATAAATTTTTTAATCTTGTTCCATCTGAATTTATCCACATATCCATACTTAAACCATATTCATCTGGATCATATAATCCAACAATTTTTATTTCTTTTGATAAAAATTCATTATCAAGTTTAATTGTATCCTTTTGTTTATTTGTTTGTAAATCATAAACACTACTTTGATTATTCGTTTCAAGATTTTCAGTTGAAATATTTGATTCAGAAATAACTTGGTTATTTTTTTTTTCTATATTCCAAATATCGATTGGCTTTTCATCAGCAAATACCAAGTTAATAAAAAATAGATAAACTAGATAGATTGTAAAATTTTTCTTATTTAACGATTTTAAAATTTTCATTTGGAATAATTTTTTCAATTTCTTTTTTAGGTGCAGGAAAGTCAATTGTACTTAGAAAAAAAATAATACCTAAAATGAACCCTAATCCAATAATAGATTTAATGACAAGTCCTATGATACTTGCTTTGCTTGAACTTGTATTTTTAATGAATTGCATATACTTTTAGTTAATTTCAAATTAAGACATATTTATGTTTTTTCAATAAAGAAACTTATGAAATCAAAAGAAAATCTAGTTTTTTTAGGTATGATGGGTTCTGGTAAGAGCTCTATTGGGTCTTTAGTAGCTAAAAAATTAAAATTAAATTTTATAGATATAGATAAAGAAATTGAAAAAAATTTAAACTCAACAATTAAAAAAATCTTTGAAGTAGAAGGTGAGGATTATTTTAGAAAAGTTGAAGAACAGACAACTTTAAAAAAACTTAAATTAAGTTCAACAGTGATTTCACTCGGTGGTGGAGCTTTCACAAATAACAATATAAGAAAAGAAATTATAAATAATCATTTATCTTTTTGGCTTAATTGGGATGATAAAATATTATTAAATAGAATAAAAAATAGTAGGAAAAGACCATTAGCATTTGATGCAACAGAAATGGAGTTGATTGATTTAATTAAAAAAAGATCTAGCATTTATTCTAAAGCATTATATGAAATAAAGTGTGATAATCTCACTAAAAGTGAGATAGTAAATAAAAT
>CACNRP010000012.1 GCA_902622955.1 uncultured Pelagibacteraceae bacterium | reverse complement strand
TTAATGCCTCCAAAAGGCGCAGATGGTGAAATTAATCTATAAGTATTAACAAAAGTTATTCCTGCCCTAATTGCTTTTGAAACTCTCATACCTCTAGATAAATTGCTTGTATAAACCCCAGAAGACAAGCCATATTGATTATCATTCATTTTGGAAATTACTTCTTCTTCTGAATCAAATTTCATGACTGATAATACTGGTCCAAATAACTCATTTTCTGCTACTGGCAAATTGTGATTATCACATTCTATAATTGTGGGAGGAAAGTAATATCCTTTATTTGAAAAAGAATGTCTTTCACCACCACATTTAATCCTACCGCCTTGATCAATTGTATCTTTTATATTTTTTTCTATCACCTCTAATTGTTTAAAATTACTTAAAGGTCCCATCTCTGTTTCGGGATCCATTGGTGCTCCGATTTTGATTTTTGATGCACGTTTTGAAAGTTTATCTATAAATTCATCATAAATTCCTTTTTGTAAATAAAGTCTTGAACCAGCTATACAGCTCTGTCCACTTGCACCAAAAATTCCAGCTGTAATCCCATTTATTGCATTTTCTTGCTCTGCATCATCAAAGACCGCTACTGGACTTTTTCCACCTAGCTCTAAGCTGACCTCTGATAAATTTTCTGCTGAGTTCCTAATTATATGTCTCGCTGTTTCAGGGCCACCAGTAAAAGCAACTTTTTCAACTAAGTTATGAGTAGTTAAACTTTTACCACAAGGATCCCCAAATCCTGTAATTACATTTACCACACCTTTGGGGATACCAGTTTTTTCAATTAATTTTGCAAATTCAAACAAAACAGCTGGGGCAAGTTCTGAGGATTTAATTACCACTGTATTTCCCATCGCAAGTGCTGGTGCTACTTTAGTAGCAGTTAAAAACATTTGTGAATTCCATGGAATAATTGCAGCTATAACTCCTATAGGTATTCTAGTTGTTATTGCTTGAATGTTTGGTTTATCTATAGGAAGAACAGTTCCCTCAACTTTATCTGCCAAACCAGCATAATAGTCGTAGTATTCTGCTATATATACTGCTTGTTTTTTTGTTTCTCTATAAAGTTTTCCTGTATCAATTGTTTCTATTTCTCCCAGCATTTCTGCATTCTCTCTTAATTGATCTCCAATAGCTCTTAGGTATTTAGCTCTATCTCTAGGAAGTAATTTAGGCCACTCACCCTCGAATGCTTTTTGAGCAGCTTTGACTGCATTATCAACATCTTTAGCACTTGCTTCTGGAACAACTGCCCATGGCTCATTATGTTCTGGATTTAGAGTTTCAAATGTTCTTTTACTCTCAGAGTCAACCCACTCACCATTAATAAACATTTTATATTGTTTAAGTTTACTCATCTGATCCAATAAAATTTTTGATAGTTAAATTTACATCATCAGCACACTCAATACCACAAAGATGTTTTCCATCTTTTACAATCTTTAACTGACTTTTAGAGATTAAAGCATTCAATTCTTGAGACATTTTCACAGTTGAGCCAATATCATATTCACCTGTCATAACTAGCGTATTAGCTTTAATTTTATTAAAATCTTCATCATTTTTATGATTAACAAATAGTTCGTAAACCTTTAGAAAATTATTCATGTTATTTGCAGATAAAATTGAACTTATTTTTTCATATATTTCTGGATTATTTTCTAAATATTTATCAGTAAACCATCTCTTCAAAGCTTGCTTTGAAAGTTTTAATTCTTGTTTTGCTTGATCAAATCTTTGATTAACAATTTTTTGTTGTTCCTCAGTTCTTTTATAAATAGAACACAAAAGAGTTAATGTCTGTAAACGCTCATTATGTTTAGTTGCAAAATTTCGTGCAATTAAAGATCCTATAGAGAAACCTACAAGATGTATTTTTTTTATATTAAGATGGTCCATTAACCCAATTAATTGGTCAGAAAAATCATCAAAACTTATTTCCATATTTTTTAATGAAGTTTTTCCGTGGCCTAAAATGTCATAAGCAAGAGTTGAATGATAATTAAAAAATTCAAGCTGAGGCTGCCATATTTCGTGAGTAAGACCTACACCATGCACAAATACTATTGGTACATCTTGATCCTTTTTATTGTATAAGTAATAAGTCCCTGAAGCAGTAGTTCCTGTTGTCATCAAGAATTATTTTGGCTCAATACCCATTTCTTTCATATCTTGATATCTGTCACCAGTTCTTGCATGTGCTCTACCACTTGATGCCCCACCAATTGCAACAACCACCTCATCATCAAAGGGTGCATCATGAATAGTAAATTCATGAGTTAGATAATACGGTCTTAATCCAGAATCTGTTTTATGCATCATTGGAATTGCTATTTTTGAACCAGCGGGTCCCCTAGTGTTAGTAAAACTTAAATAGGAAGTTCCACCTACCGCATCTCTAAATTTATTTCCAAACCTTAAAGTATGAATAAAAGCTGAAGCATGCTCTATTTCACCGTTCAATCCAACTATACCTGCCTTACCATAAGCTAATATTTTTTCAGGTGATCCTATTTCTTTTATTAATTCTGGAACAAGTAAATCACCTAGCTTTGGCGCAAGATCTAAAATAGTTGGTCTAAGATCTTCAACAAAACCCTGACCATGCCATGGATTTTTAAACACTGCTGCAACTGATACCATTAAAACTGGTTCTTTCGCTTCTTTACCACCTTCAATAAAAGTTTTGTCTACGAATTTGGTAAATTTTCTTAATTCTAATTTCATTTTTTTACTCTATGTTTGAAACTATCTCTTCTAAAACTGTATAATGCTTTTGGATCTACATCAACATCTATCACTGATGGCTTATTTGATTTAATGGCAGCTCGTACAGCTTCATTAATCTCAGAAATTTTTTTTACTTTAAATCCTTTTGCACCATAGAGTTCCGCAACCTTATCAAATGATGGACTTGTAATATCTGCTCCTAAATATCTTTTACCAAAAAAATCTTTTTGGTAAGCTTTTTCTGCTCCCCAGCTTTGATTATTCATCACAATAGTTGTTGTATTAATTCCATATTCAACAGCAGTGCTTAATTCTGATATTGTCATTCCAAAACCTCCATCACCCATTAAACTTACAACTGTTTTTTTTGGTTTTGCAACTTTCACTCCAAGACCGCATGCAAATGAAAAACCAACAAGGCCAAAATCTAATGGAGTAAATAAAGAGGGAGGATCGTAATATTCTAGAGCATCAGTTGCTTGCAGGCATAATGTTCCAGCATCTAATGTAATAGCAGAGTTTTTTGGCAGCGATTTTCTTAATTGTTTAAATAGACCTTTAGGCTGTATAGGAAAATTTGAACCTAAATTTTCTTTATCTCTTTTTTGCAAATACTCGTTTCTTTCTTTTAAATATAAGTTTGTCCAATTTTTTATATTTAGTTTAATCTTATCTTTTTTAATTTGATCATAAAGTTGTTTAGTTGCAGTAGCAGCATCAGCATGAATTTTAATGGTTGCAGTAAAATATTTTCCAAGCATTTTTTTTTCAAGTTCTATTTGTATGATTTTTGCTTTTTTATTTATATTTTCATATGAATAAAAAGTTG
The DNA here is from genome assembly GCA_902622955.1 of uncultured Pelagibacteraceae bacterium. GTDB lineage: Bacteria > Pseudomonadota > Alphaproteobacteria > Pelagibacterales > Pelagibacteraceae > Pelagibacter. Next base: position 20,490 of record CACNRP010000012.1, on the reverse strand, counting down.
AGTTAAATCCTAAACGTGTTCCAATTGCTAAAATAACGTCCGCATTTTTAACTAATCTTGAGGCAACAGGATTTCCCCTAGGACCCATTTGTCCTGCATTTAATTTATGTCCAAATGGAATTGCATCTCCATGCCCTGCTGCTGTAACTATAGGCATGTTGCATAGTTCAGCTAATTTTAATACGTCTTTGTACTTAGAATTGTATTTAATTCCTGCACCAACAATAATTACTGAACATTTTGAAGCTTCAATTAATTTCGCAGCCTTTTTGATATTATCTTTATTGCCTTTTTGTTTATTCTCATTTGTGAATGATGGTTTTTTAGTATTTATATTATAAGAGTTTGACTCAGCTAATATATTTCTTGGTAAATTTATACAAACAGGTCCTCTCCTAGGTTTCATAGATAGCTTAAATGCATCACTCATGAGATTTGGAATATTTTTTGAATTTTTTATAGTCCAAGTTTTTTTTGTAATTGGTGAAAATAAAGACTGTTGATCTAAACCCTGAAATGCATCCTCCATTTTATCTTTTGTTGAATAGGAGCCTGCAATTGCAACCACTGGCGAAAAAGCTGCATTTGCTTGAGCAACTCCTGTAACTAAATTTGTAGCACCTGGACCGTTCTGACCTGCAATAATTACACCATGTTTATTTGAAGCTCTTGCGTACCCGTCAGCCATATGAGTACCTGTTCGTTCATCTCTTACTCCAATAAATTTTATACTCTTTTCATGATAAAGAGCATCAAACATTTCCATTGTTGCTGAACCAATGAGACCAAAAACATGTCTTACTCTTTCTTTTTTTAATGATTGAACAGCGGCATGACCACCGCTAATTCTTTTTCGTTTTGTTTTCACGAAACTTTTTTTACTTCAGTATCAAAATCATCTTTAAAGTGAGGCATAACTTTTTCAGTGAAAAGTTTTATACTTTTCATACAATCTTTGTGCTTCACACCTGGAAAATTAGACCAAACTTGTAAATTTTGTAAATTAAGTTCAGATTTTAATTCATGAATTTTATCTATCACATACTCTGGGGTTCCAAATAACATATTTCTTTTATGTAAAAATTCATAATTTAGCAGATCTAATTTACCCTTTGTTTCAGGTAATTCCTCACCTGGATCCATATGATTTCCTAAACCTCTCCAATGACATACCCATCTCATGTAATTAACCATATGTTCTCCAGCTTTTTCTTTAGCTTCTTCCATCGTGTCAGCAACAAACATGTCTCTCACAAGGGAAACACCCTCACCTAGAGGAACATTTTTTTTTGTGACCTCTGATCTTTTATTTTTATAAGCTTCAAATCTTACCTTTAAAGCTTTTACAGTTGGTATCCACATTATAACATTTATATTTTGCTCAGCAGCCCATTCTATTGACCTTATTCCATCTACAACTTGATGAATTGGTGGGTGTGGATTTTGATAGGGTTTAGGTAATACACTTATTTTTTTCATTGTATTATCTTCCATATTCATAAATTCTTCACTTGGAGGACTCATATCATGCTGCCAAACATAATTCGGCGAAGGGTAAGTATAAAACTCTCCTTCGTGTTTAAAAAATTTTTCTGTCCAGGATTTTTTTAATACCTCTAATGTTTCAGCAAACAATCTAAAGTTCTTTGCCTGATCTTTTAGATCTGCCTCTTTGTTTAAATTAATTGCTTCTCTTCCATACACACCTCTAGCAACTCCCACCTCAACTCTTCCCTTTGAAAGTTGGTCTAATGTGGCAATATCTTCAGCTAATCTAATTGGGTTATGAAAAGTAATAACATTTGCAGCTTGACCAATTCGAATATTTTTTGTTCTTGCAGCTGCATCAGCACCCATCATTAAAGGGTTAGTGCAAGATTCCATTCCTTCATGATTAAAATGATGTTCTGTAAACCATATTGAATTCCATTTATTTTGATCACAATATTCTGTGATTTCCTTAGTTTCGTCTAATAATTGATGATAAGGTTTTTTGTTTCCAGTTCGTAGTATTGCAGAAATATCCAAATTTCATAAAGCCTCCTTTAAATCTTAATTTAAAGACGACCGATCCCACTTTCGTAAATCTATGAATTTAACGACGAGTTATGTATCGCTTTATATCCAAACTTTATAATTACTAACGTTGATATTCAATAAATTTCTTTAATGATTTGTTGAGAAATTTCTCATAAATTTCACCATTATTCTTCAATTTACTTCCATTTAAAAATGATTTGTTCATTTTGAAATCATAGGAAGGCTCAAAGAAAAAAGGAACAGAGAGTCGCTTGCTTTTATTCCATAAAACTCTGTGATTAGTTGCTTTGAATTTACCTTTGCTTAGAAATTCTAATGCTCTGCCAGTATTTACTACCAAAGCTTTTTTGTTAAATGGTACATCATACCATTTTTTGTTTTTTCTATTTTGAACTTGCAATCCACCTTTTTTATCTTGATAGAGAACTGTAAATACTCCGCTGTCTACATGAGTTTCACATCCAAGAGCAACCCCATCTTGTTTTGATATTTCTACTGGCTTAGTCTGATTAGGATAATAATTAAATCTCAATGTGCTTAATGTTTTTAATCTTGAAAAAGCTTTTTTTGAAATATTTGGATTCTTTCTATTAAGTTTGATTATACTTTTAAATAAAGTTTCACTTATACTGTAAATATTATCAAAATATTTATTTAAAATCTTAATTGATTTTTTATTAAAACATTTATCCAGATTAAGATACTCTATATATTGATTATTTAGATTTGCAGAATATTTTTTTGATACTTTTAAATCACCTATGTCTAAACCTTCTTTTCCATTTACATCGTTAGGAAAATACCCCCTGTAGAAATTATTATTTTTTTTTATTCCATTTTTTTGGAGATAATTTTCTTTTATCATTATCTGACAAATTGAAGAATTTATTTCCAACCTCACAGGTTTTGTTAATTTCTTTTAAATTAATTCCATGACCTGTAATTTGAAAAAATCCTATATTGATACAAGCTTTTTCAATTTTTTTAATTGTTTTAAATGCACTTTGGGTTTCAAAATTATTTTCAATTAGCGAGGATATATCAATTGTTGGTATATAGCTTTTTGTCATCTTCTTACGGGAGTTTCTGTTGCAATGTACTGATCTCTAGCTTTTTCTCTAAAGTAAATATAAATTCCAGCTGCTATTATACACGCAACTCCTAAAAATGTTCTGCCTGAAGGAATTTCATTGAATAAAAAATATCCAGGTATCATTGACATAATAATCAATGAGTATTCAAATAGAGAAACTACAGAAGGTGAAGCTACAATGTAAGCTGAAAATATACAGAGAAAAGCTATCGAGGCGACAAAACCAAAAAACAAGATAAACTTCCATGTATATTCAATGTTTGAAAACCATTCTCTAAAAATAAACTGTGTAGTTGGATCAAAGTCTGGGTTATTCAGCTGTCCATTTCCCATAAATAAATATATAAGACCACATAAAATTAGGGCTATTAAATAAAAATAAAATAGTTGAGTATTTACATCGTCTTTATCAGATGTGTATTTTGTTATTGTCATGGATGCAGCATAAAAAAATGCACATAATACTGGAAGCAAACTTTTATATTCAAAGTCAGAAAAGTTTGGATCAAGCACAATAAAAACTCCCGCAAAACCAAATACAATTGCTGACCATCTTCTTATCCCAATAAACTCTTTCAAAAAAAATTTAGCAAAAATAGACACAAAAAAAGGACAAGAGAAAAATAGGGCATTTGCTGTTGCTAAGGGCATATAAGTAAGAGAAATAAAGAAAGCTGAAAATGCTAAAAAGTGAAGAACCACTCTAACAATTGTTAAAATAGGATAATAAGTTTTTAATGAAACTTTTTGTTTTCTAAATTTTATGTAACTAAAAAGTAAAACCGCTGCAACAAAATATCTTCCAAAAAAAATCTCATAAAGAGAGGATTTTTCAAAAATATATTTAATTAAAGAGTCTTGCATCGCAAATAAAGTCATCGCAATGATAATTAAAAATATACCTTTTGAATTATTATCTCTTGTCATTTATCTTAGAGGTTTTTCTGTAGCAATTGATTGATTTTGTGCTTTTTCACGCATAAAAATATAAATTCCACTTGATACAATTATTAAAATTCCAATTATTGTGTTTAACGAAGGTATTTCATCGAAATATAACCATCCTAATAATGGGGACCAAAATAATATTGAATATTCAAAAGGTGAAACTACAGAAGGAGAAGCTATGCTGTAAGCTGTAAATAAAAAAAAGAAAGCAATAGTAGCTGTCACACCAGTTGCAGTCATTAATAGGATATTGGAATTAAAATTAACAAACCATTCTCTAAATATAAATTGAGAAGCAGGATGATTTAAAGTATTGTATTGACCATCACCAATAACAAAATAGAAAATTATACTTAGAATAATTGCGCCAATATAAAATGTAAAAGTTTGGGTATAAACGCTATCCTTATCAGATGTTTTTTTTATAATGATCATAGATAATGAATAACAAAACGCACATAAAATAGGTAATAAACTTAAATAGTTAAAATTACTGAAATCAGGATTTAATGTCACATAAACACCAATAAATCCCACAATCACAGCAGACCATCTTCTTAATCCTATTTCTTCTTTTAAAAAAAAATGAGCAAATATTGTAATTAAAAATGGAGTAACAAAAAATAAAGCTGTAGCAGTTCCAAGCGGTAACACAGTCAAAGAAACATAAAAAGAACTAAAACCAAAGAAAAAAAGTATTACACGTGTAAAAGTTAAAAGAGGATATTGGCTTTTAAATACTATTGGTTTTTTTGTAATTATTAAAAATAATAAAATTAGCACAAAACTTACTACTGTCCTTACTAAGTAAACTTCATAAAGTGAAACAAAATTATAAATATGCTTCATAATTCCGTCCTGTACAGAAAAAACCATCATAGCAATTAATATGTAAGCTATTCCTTTAGGATTATTATTTGGAGTGCTCATTGATGACATATATCAAAAAAGAATATGTTTTTAAATTTATTAAATTTATGACATATTCATCATATGAGTTCAGATGAAGATAAGATAATGATGGAAACCCTTTATTGGTGGGGTATTCCAACTTTATTTAGATGTAAAAATGATCCTGAACCAAAGAATTGCGATATAGCATTAGTTGGTGTTCCACATAGCACAGGAAATGGGACCACAGAAAGAGATCAACATCTAGGTCCAAGGGCAGTTAGAAATATTTCTGCAATGCTAAAACGTTCGCATTTTGATTATAAAATTGATCCTTGGAAAGAAAATAGAATTCATGATTTAGGAGATGTTCCTTTTCCAGAAGCAAATAATAATGAAAAATGTATTGAAAGGATTTCAGCTTTTTATAATCAAATTGAGGAAGCAGAAAAACCAGTTGTATCAATAGGAGGAGATCACTCAATAACAGGTGGAATTGTTCAAAGTTTAGCAAAAAAAAATTCAAAACTCACAAAAGGTAAAAAAATAACTTTCGTTCATTTTGATGCTCACACTGATTGTTTTGAAAAATTAGATCATTTTCTTGGAGCAAAAAAATCAGCAGCTCATTGGGCTTCTTACTTAGTTAAACAGGGAAACGTTGATCCACATACAAGTACTCAAATAGGTATAAGAGGAAATCCAAGAACATTAGATTGGCTTCAAGCTAGTTATGATATTGGTTATCAAGTAATTACTATGGACGAATATAGAAAGTGGGGTCATGATAAATGTGCAAAAATGATTTTAGATAGAATAGGGGATAATCCAATTTATATAACTTTTGATTTAGATTGTTTAGATCCATCGGTTGCTCCAGGTGTTGCAAACATTGAGCCAGCATATAAAGGATTTAACATGGACGAGGTCAGAAAACTTCTTCAGGCCTTGAAAGGAAAAAATATTATTGGTGGTGATGTAGTTTGTTTAATGCCAACTAAAGATAGTCCTAATCAAATAACAGCTATGGTAGCAGCCTCAATAATGTTTGAAATTATTTGTTTGATTTCTATAAATCGTAATAAATAAATTAATTTAAAATAAAGTCCGACGCTCTTTCAGCAATCATTAATGTTGGAGCATTTAAGTTTCCACTTGTAATTTCTGGCATTACAGAGGCATCAACAACTCTAAGATTTTCTAAACCATGCACTTTTAGTTTATCATCAACAACAGCTTGTTCATCAATTCCCATCTTTAAAGTGCAAGATGGATGATATGCAGTTTCAGCTTTAGATCGAATATACTCCTCAAATACTTCATTAGTGTCAGCATGCTCTCCGGGTCCAATTTCTTTTCCTGCATATGGTTTTAAAGAATTTTGTCCTAAAATTTTTCTTGCAACATGAATACACTCAATAGTTTGTTTTAAATCATCTTCATGTTCTAAATAATTAAATTGAATTTTTGGATAGTCATATGGGTTTGAACTATTTAAGGTTACATGACCTCTACTTTTAGGATGATTTGGACTTGCGTGCAATTGATACCCATGCCTGTCAGGGTCTACTAATCCATGATCAATCACAAATGCAGGAAAAAAATGAAATTGAATATTAGGATATTCTCGTTCAGGCGATGATTTGCAAAATCCACCAGCCTCTAAAAATGAAGTCGAGCATGGTCCTGTTTTTGATAAAAACCACTGAATACCAATCCTTAACATATTTAATTTATTAATATAAGAATACAGAGTGTCAGATGTTTTACACTCTTGTTGAACGTAGGTTTCTAAATGATCCTGCAAATTTTTACCTACACCTTCAAGATGATGAACAACATCAATTCCTTTGTCTTTCAAATGTTGACTAGGTCCAACTCCTGATAGCATTAACAACTGAGGTGAATTAATTGCACCACCACTTAGTATAACTTCTTTATTTGCGTAAATTTTTTCAACTTTATTTTTTATTTTTACTTCAATACCTATTGCCTTTTTTCCATCAAAAATAATTTTTTCAACAAATGAGTCGGTAAAAATATTTAAATTCTTTCTTTTTTTTGCTGGATTTAAATAATATTTTGAAACACTAGCTCTTTCTCCATTGTGAATGGTTACATCATACATACCAAAACCTTCTTGTTCTTTACCATTCATATCATTATTTATTTTATAACCAGCTTCTCCAGCTGAATCGATAAATGCTTTAAATAGAGGATTTTTATTTTTAGATTGATTAACTGGCAATATGCCGTCTCCACCTCTGTATTCATTCTCTCCTTCAGACCAAGTCTCAATTTTTTTAAAATAAGGCAATACCTTTTCATATGACCAATTTGTTAATCCAAAAGATGCCCATCTTTGATAATCGTTTGGATTTCCTCTTACATAAACCATTCCATTGTGAGCAGAGCATCCACCGATCATTTTTCCTCTTGGGCAAAATAATTTTCTATTATTTAAATAAGGCTCTGGCTCTGAATAATATTTGTAATTATATTTGGGATCATGCATTGTATATAAAATTGCAAGTGGCATGTTTACTTTCCAAATATCACTAGGTTTACCAGCTTCAAATATTGCTACAGTGTTTTTGCCATTTTCAGTTAATCGATTTGCAAGCACACAGCCAGCTGAACCAGCACCAATTATTAAATAATCAAGCTTCATATAAGACTTGATGTTAGTAATTTTTTATATTGATGAATAGACTTCATTTTGATGTGTGTCCTTTTTGCCGCTTCATCAAATTTTCTAACAAGAATTGATGATTTGAAATATTTTTTTTTCTCAAACTCACTGCATTCGTCATCATTTAAAACTCCACCTTGTAAGTTAAGGCTTACTCTTGAAGCCTCAGAAAGTTTATTATAATAATTTTTATTTCTAGCTAAATAACGCTTAGCAAGAACATGATATTTAATTGGTTCAACAACCTCCTCTTTAAAGAAACTTTTTAAATATTCATAACCTATACTCTCATGCTCACCATCTAAATTTGATTCAACTAACTCATCTGGGTTTTCAATAATGAAATGTCCATAATCATGCAATAGACATGAGCAAATAACTTCTTTTTTACATTTAGCTTTTTCAGCGAGCATCGCAGCTTGAATCATGTGTTGAGACATGGTTACGTTTTCGCCAATATAGAGTGATTGGTTGTTTGTAAAATTTGATATTATTTTTTCAATTACTTGCATGATGATTATTGAGGCCTGTCTCCCTCAATTGCAATTCTATCCATAATTCTTTCATATCCCAAACCTCTTCCTGGAAAAAAGTCAGCTATTGCATAGTGGATAACACTTCTATTATCCCAGATTGCTACTGTATTTTCTGTCCAGCTAAATCTACATGTTAGATCCAATCTTGCTTGATGTTCAAATATTTCTTTTAATATTTGATCACTTTCTTCTTTTTCCAATCCAATAATTTGTTTGGTGTAAGTCCAATTAACAAATAAAATTTTTTTTCCTGTTTCTGGATGTGTTCTAACAATTGGATGTTCGTTAGAATAAGAGTCATAATTTCTTTTTTCATTTCCTTCCATATACTTATAGTTATCTATGAAAAATTCTGCACCAAGCGAGCTATGAATTGCTTTTCTATTTTTTATTTTTTCTTTAATTTTATTATCCAATGTTTCCCAAGCTAACTCCATATTAGAAAAACAGGTATCACCACCAACAGGAGGTATTTTTAAAGATTTTAAAATTACTGCTTTTGTTGGTTTTGCGTTATAACTAACGTCACTATGCCAATTCTCACCCCATTGGTTTTTTTCTTCTTTACCCTTTATAATTCTAACAATTTCAGGATAATCATTTAGTCCTTTTACGTAAGCATGAGTTTCTAAAGGTCCAAACTTTTCAGCAAGTGCAATTTGTTGTTCTTGAGTAATAGGTTGATCTCTAAAAAAAATAACTTTATGTTCTAAAAGAAGATCATTTATTTTCTTAAAATTTAAATCTGAAGTATCAGTTAAATCTATACCCTTAATTTCAGCTCCTAATGCACCAGAAAGTAACTTAATTTCCATTATTTTTTTAACTTTCCAGTTATAACAAGATCATTATCTTTAAAATTTGATTTATTTAAATTGATAAAATCATCCATTAACTTAATTTTGTCCTCTTCAAACTCTGCCACTTTTCTTTTATTTAAGTCAATATACAAAGATAACATTTCCAAAGTTGCTGATAATTTTTTTGTGGTTTTTTCAAGCATTTCCATTTTGAAGTGTAATCTTTTTTTGTCATGATCAAAAAAAGTAAGATTAATTTCTACTTCATCACCCTCCTTAACCTCATTATTATAAGTTGTATGTGTTTCAACCACCATTGTACTCATCTTGTCAGTTTTTGCAGAGTCTTCACCCATTTTAAATTTTTGTAACATTATTTCCCAAACTTGATCAAAAATAAGAACATAGTAAGCCATGTTCATATGATTATTATAGTCTGTCCATTCTTTTTTAATTAATTGGTTAGCGATGTAGACTGTCATTTTTTTATTCCCTCAACCTTTTTATTATAATATAAATTTAACTCTAAATGAACAATAAGGTATTCATATCATGTGCTGTAACGGGGTCAGGAGATACCGCAAGTAAACATCCAGATTTACCAAAAACTCCTGAACAAATTGCCAAAGCATCAATAGAAGCTGCAAAAGCAGGAGCTGCAATCGCTCATATTCACGTTAGAGAGGATGATGGAACTCCAAGTAGAAGATTAGATTTATATAAAGAGGTAATTGATAGAATTAGATCAAGTGATACAGATGTAATTTTGAATTTAACAACTGGTATGGGAGGCGATCTTGATATTGGACAGGGTAAAAATCCTTTAGAATTTGGTCCATTGACTGACATGGCAAACGTAATGGAAAGGATTGCAAACGCTGAACAATTTCTTCCAGAAATTTGTACACTTGATGCTGGAACCCTAAATTTTGGAGATAGCTCTGTTATTACAGTTAATACTCCAAATGATTTAAGAAAAGCTGCAAAAAAGTTGCAAGAAATTAAAGTGAAACCAGAAATAGAGGCGTTTGATTTGGGTAATATGTGGTTTGGTTCGCAGATTTATAAGGAGGGACTACTAAGTGATCCACCTCTTTTTCAAATGTGTTTAGGAATTCCATGGGGAGCCCCTGCAACAATATCAGCTATGCAAGCAATGAAAGATATAATGCCCAAGGAAGGTGTATGGTCAGGATTTGCAATTTCAAGAAATGAAATGCCATTTGTTGCGCAAACTGTTCTTATGGGAGGAAATCCAAGAGTTGGATTAGAAGATAATCTGTATCTATCAAAAGGTAAGTTGGCAACTAATGCTCAATTAGTTGAAAAAGCTATAAGAATAATAGATGAACTTGGATACTCACCAATGACACCAGCTGAGACAAGAGAAAAACTAAAATTAGTAAAACATTATTAATGTCAAAGATAACTGTTATAGCAAGTTTTTATCCCAAGGAAGATAAAGTTAATGATGTTCGAGAAATTTTATTATCTATGACAAAACCAACGAGATTAGAAGAGGGTAATGAACTTTATAATTTTTATGGGGAAAAAAATTCAGAAAAAAAAATTAAATTTTTTCATTTAGTTGAAATTTATAAAGATACTGAAGCGTTAGATTTTCATAGGAATACAGAGCATTATAAAGATTATAGATCTAAAATTAATGATCTTTTAAATAAACCTATAGAGGTAAAAGTTCTTAGCCCAATCGATATTATATAATTACTTTTCAGGTTTTTAACTTCAAAATTTTCTCTGATTATTCACATTTTTACACATTTGCTCGTGGCTTATTGCATCAGTAAAATATTTTATTGTAAATCCTCATATTCTAAAATAGGGTTTTCAATATAATTAATAACTTTCTACTAGCTTATGTCTAAAGGAAAAAATTTAGTAAAAATCAAAAAATCAAAAAATGCTAACACCATATTTGGTTTACCAGCTAAATCTTATATTGATGAAAATTTTTGGAAAAAAGAATGTGAAACGGTTTTATCTAATGACTGGTTATTTGTGGGTTTTGCTCATGAACTAAAAAATTCTGGAGATGTAATTCCACTATTTATAGCAAATAAACCGATACTTTTATTAAAAAACAATAATAATGAAATAAAAGCCTTCCATAATGTTTGTAGTCATAGATGCCTAAAGCTTATCGATGAAAAAAAAAATGTAGGCAAAATCATAAGTTGCCCTTATCACGCTTGGAGTTATGATCTTGATGGAAACTTAAAGGCAGCGCCTCATATTGGTGGTACAAATCAACATAAACCACAAGGATTTAATTATATTGATCACGGTTTAAAACCAATAAAGATTCACATTTGGCACGATTGGATTTTTATTAATTTTAATGGCAAAGCAAAAAAATTTGAGCAATATGCAAAACCACTTATTTCAAAGTTTAGTGATATCGATTTTACTAAATTAAGATATGCGGCAACATTAGATTTTGGAAACATAAATACTAATTGGAAATTTTTAATTGAAAATTTTATTGAACCTTATCACGTACAATTCGTTCATAAAACTACTACCAACCAACCACTTAAAGATCATTACACAGTTGTAGATGGTGTTTGTTATGGTAGTGGAGTAGATGTAGCTGAAGAAGATACCAAAAATAGTACAGCCTTATCTGTAACATCCAGATATTTATCGCTATTCCCAAATTTTATTATTGGCTCTTACTATCCAAATCAAATTGGTGTTTATCTTAATGTGCCTATTAGCCCAGGTTTGACATCTCAAAAAAGGATAATTTACACTACAGACGGTAAAGATATGAGCGAGGAAGAAATTAAAATGGTTAAAAATATATGGTGGAGTGTTCATAAAGAAGATCACGAAATGTGCGAAAGACTTCAAGAAGGCAGACATTCTCCAGCATCTCATGAAGGTGGTCTATTGTCTCCAGTTTGGGAAAAAGGTGTTCAAGCATTTCAAAAACTTATAGTTGATGCTACAATGAAATCTTCTAAATCAATAAAAAGGAAAAAAAATGTCTAAAGAGATTAATCTAGAGGGATATCGATTAGCCCATACAATGATAAGAGTTAAAGATCTGGAAGCATCTTTTAATTTTTACTGCAAAACTTTGGGTATGAAAGTTTTGAGAAAAACAGATTATCCAGAAGGAAAATTTACAAATGCTTTTATTGGATATGGTTTAGAAACGGAGTCCCCCTGTCTAGAGCTTACTCATAATTGGGATCAAAAGGAAGATTATGACAAAGGAAACGGATGGGGCCATGTTTGTATAGAAACTCCAGATGTTTATAAAGCTTGTGAGGATCTTGAAAAACTTGGTGTTAATATAACTCGTAAACCAGGTCCAATGAAACATGGAACAAGAGTAATAGCATTTTGTGAAGATCCTGATGGCTACAAAGTTGAATTAAATGAACCACTAAAAATATAAATTGAAAGGAATTAAAATGTCAAATAAGCCTCAGCTGTATAAATTTAAAGACATAGAGCATAGACTTCATACTCTAGAACCAGGCAAAAGTTATATTAAACCATTTGTCACTAGCAAAGTAAGTAACACAATGTGTGGAGGGTTAAATTTTTTGAACAAAGTATCAGTGCCATGGGATTTAACTTGTGATGAAATTATTTACTGTATGGAAGGTACTTTTAGATTAACCTGTAATGGGGAATCCTATATCTGCAACCCTGGAGATGTGCTTTATATTCCTAAAGATAATCACATAGCATATGAGTGTGATGAAAAATGTGTAATATTTTATGCAGCATATCCTCATGACTGGAAACAAAAAGCTGGCATTACTTTTGTACCTGGAATTGATCCTGAGGACATGCCACAACCGTAAATTAGGAGGAAATCAATTTGAATAAAAACGAAAAAATCTATTATGAAAATTTCAAAGATGCAGTTGATCGTAATAGAAAAAAAATACCTGCAGTTCATAAAAAATTAAAAAATGCTGGTGTAAAATATGTTTTATCAAGTTGGATTGATCTCCATGGTATCCCAAAATCAAAACCTGTTCCTATGTCCGATTTTGAACCATTATGTTTAGGAAAAGGTCCTCAATTTGCTGTTCATTCTATTTCTTTTGTTCCAGAATTAACACCAGCAGACTCTGATCAGGTAATGTTACCAGATTTAGATTCTGTTTATATTTGTCCATGGGATACATCTACAGCAATTATTTTTGCAGACCTTTTTTGGGAAGATAAACCCTATAATGTTTGTCCAAGACAGGCTTTAAAGCGCAACATGCAAAAAGCTCAAGATGCTGGATACAAAGGTATGGCTGGTGTGGAACCTGAATTTATTGCAATGAAGTATGATGAAAATGGTCAACCTATAAAAGCTATTGATACTGATCCTATAAAAGGAATTAGACCGAGACGTCAAGCTTTCGGTTATGATGTTGAGCATTCATTAGACTCAATGCATTTTTTAAAAGAATTAATAGATATTCTTAACGGATTAGGCTGGAAACTACACGATGTAGTTGCTGAAGGTGCATATTCTCAATTTGAATTAGATTTCCATTATACGAATCTTTTAGAAATGGCTGACAGATTAGTTTTTCTTCGTGTTCTTCTTAAAGAGGTCGCAAAAAAACATAAAATGTTTATCACATTTATGCCAAAACCAACAATTGGTGATTGGAGATCAGGAGCCCATATAAATTTTTCAATGGTTGATAAAAATGGGAAAAATATTTTTGATGGTGGAAATAAATGGTCTAAAGAGTCTTTGTTTGCCGTAGGTGGGCTTATGAAACACGCAGAAGCTCTAACTTCAATCACATGTTCAACTGTAAATTCATATAATGGATTGGTACCAAGAGTTGGTGGATTTGAAGGGGGTACAGTTACTTGGGCGCCAACAAATATCACATATGGACACAATAACAGATCAGCCCAGTTTAGATTACCACAAAATAGATATTGCATTGAAAATAGAGCTGCAGATATGACAATGAATGTATATTTAGCTTTTTCAATGACACTTTCAGCTGCTGTAGAAGGTATTAAAAATAAAATTCACCCAGGTAAGCCAACAGATCAAGATCTTTATGATATGACTGATAGTGAGTTTAAAAAACTTGGAATTAAAAGACTTCCGAGAAATTTACTAATGGCCATTGAAGCACTAAAAAAAGACGATCTATCTGAAGAAGTAATAGGATCAGTCATGAAAAAATCTTTGCTTGCTTATAAAAATGATGAGTGGGAAAGATACCATCAAGCAGTTACTGATTGGGAAGTAAAAGAGTATCTAAGACTCTATTGATCCATGGCTAGTTATGAGACGTTTAAATTAGGAAACGTTAAGCTTTTATCGGGTAAAATTTTAAATTCTGCAGAACTAGCATATAAAACTTATGGTAAATTAAATAAAAGTTGCTCTAATGTAATAGTTCTTCCAACCTTTTACACAGGAAGCCACATAAGAAACGAGGGATTTATCGGGAAAAATAGAGCTATAAATCCAAATAAATACTTTATCGTATCAATCAATATGTTTGGAAATGGTTTTTCTTCATCACCAAATAATTCTATAAATAAACAATTTGGAGCAAAATTTCCAACCATAACATTATGGGATAATATTTACTGTCAACACAAACTTATTACAGAGAAATTAAAAATAAAAAAAATAGCACTAGTAACAGGTTGGTCAATGGCTGGTTGTCAGTCTTATCAGTGGGCAGCACAATATCCAAATATGGTCAAAGCAATTCTGCCTTTTTGTGCTTCGTCTAAAACATCAATTCATAACCATGTGTTTTTAGAGGGAGTTAAAGCCGCGCTTACTGCTGATAAAAATTGGAATAAAGGTAACTATAAAAAACAACCGGTTAAAGGTTTAAGAGCGTTTGGACGAGTTTACGCAGGTTGGGCTTTTTCTCAAAAATTTTATAGAGAAAAATTATATAAAAAACTTGGTTACAAAAATTCCGAAGAATTATTAAAGGATTGGGAAAATGATCATGCTAGAAATTGGGATGCAAATAATTTACTTTCAAAGCTTAAAACTTGGCAACTTAACGATATAAGCAAAGGACCAATTTATAAAAATAATTATACTAGAGCACTTAAATCAATTAAAGCAAAAACAATTTTGATGCCTTGCAATCAAGATCTTTATTTTAGAACTGAAGATAATAAATACGAAGAAAAATTTATTCCTAATTCGTCTTTAAGACCTGTAGACTCATCTTTTGGTCATTGTGCAGCAAATCCTGGAAATGATAAAAATTTTGAAAAAAAACTTGATAAAAATATTAAAGAACTTTTAAATTGAAATGACAAGAATTCATAAAGTAGCAGTAGTAGGCACTGGTGTAATAGGTACAGGTTGGATTATTAGATTTTTGGCCCATAATAAAATTGTTTATGCTTACGACAAAGATCTTAAATTAAAAAAAAATTTAATTACAGAAATTAAAAGAACTTGGCCATATGTAAAAAAACTTTTTAATAAAAAATCAATTAATCTTAAAAATTTTAAATTTTTTACTACAATTGAAGAAACTCTAAGAAATGCAGATTTTGTTCAAGAATGTGCTAGTGAAAATTATGCTTTAAAAACAAAATTGATGAGCTTAATTGGAAAATATGCTAAATCAAATGCAATTATTTCATCAAGTTCTTCTGGCCTGTTACCTTCAAGAATTTATTCTAAATGTAAAAATCCTGAAAGAACAATGATCGGACATCCATTTAATCCTGTCTATTTATTACCTGCTGTTGAAATTGTGCCAGGTAAAAAAACAAAAAATAAATTTTTAAAAGAAGCTAAAAAATTTTATAAATCGATTTCCATGAATCCAATTATGGTAAAAAATGAGTTACCTGGATATTTATCTGATAGGTTACAAGAAGCTTTATGGAGAGAAGGGTTACATATTATTGACGAAGGATATGCAACTACTGAGGAATTAGACAGAGCAATTGAAGATGGTCCAGGACTAAGATGGTCCTTAATGGGTACATTTTTAACTTTTCATCTAGCAGGTGGAAAAACTGGGATGAAACATATGCTTGAACAATTTGGGCCTGCTTTAAAATTACCCTGGACAAAATTAAAAGCTCCAAAATTATCAAAAAAACTATCATCTAGACTTATTTCAGGGACAGCAAAACAAGCCAAAGGTAAATCAGTTGCAATGATATCAAATATAAGAGATCAGTATTTAGTTGATCTTCAAAAGTTAAGAAAAAAATACGAAAATAAAATTAGAAGATAATGAAGAGAACTTTGATAGCTAGTTGTTTATGTAAAGGAGTTAAGTTTAAAACTAGTGGTAAACATAGAAACGTTTCAAATTGTCATTGTATTCAGTGTAGAAAAACTCATGGATCATATGGTGCCTACTCTAATGTTAAAGATAAGGATATTAAATTTTTAAATAAAAAAACACTTAAATGGTTTAAATCATCTATTCACGCAAGAAGAGGTTTTTGTAATAAATGTGGGGCTAGTATTTTTTTTAAATTTAAAAATTCAGATAATATTTCGATAGCAGCAGGTATGTTTAACGGAAAAACAGGTCTTAAAACAATGCGAAATATATTTGTCAGTTCTAAATCAGATTTTTATAAAATAACTGATAAACTTCCAAAATATAAAAGATTTTCAAATTAGTCGTTTCTCTCTGTATGCCCATCTACAGAGATTACTTGCCCCGACACTTTGCTTGAGTCATCTGATATTAAAAAAGCACACATTTTTCCTATATCTTCCTCTAGAATCCACTTTTTCATAGAACTCATTGAAATAAATTCTTTTTCAACTGTTTTAGAGGAAACTTTTGTAAATTTTGCTTTATCTCTTATTACTCTTTTCATTCTCTCACCCTTTATTGAACCAGGGCAAACTGCATTAACTCTAATATTAAATTTTCCAAGTTCCATTGCTAAAGTTTTGGTAACGCCAATTATTGCCCATTTACTTGCTGCATAAGGTGATCTTAAAGGAAAACCAAGTATACCTGCTGTTGATGAAATATTAATTATTGATCCGTTTCTTGATTTTTTAATTAAAGGTATAGCTCTTTTGGTAAAATAAAAATGACTATTAACATCTACTTGAATAGTTTTTTCCCAATCTTTGGAATTTAATTTTTCAAGTGATCCAGTCGGTCCAGCAATTCCAACATTATTTATCAAAGCATCAATTTTTTTTGTTTTCTTAAGTATTTTCTTAAACAAATCTGATACTTGACTTTCGTCTGCTGCATCACAATTAAATGTAAAAAGTCTTTTATTTTTAAGAGAATGTTTATCTAATTTATTTAAAGATTTATTATCGATGTCACAAAGATATACATATGCGCCACGTGAAAGACAGACCTTAGCTGTAGCTAATCCAATACCAGATGCACCAGCAGAAATAATAATTTTTTTATTCTTTAATGATTGATTAATCATTAATTATGATTTTGTAAGTGATGTCTGTAATTCTTTATTAGATATATAACCTTTTACATTTCCACTTTTGTCAACTACTTCACAATTAGAATTCGAACATACAATTTGTGGTAAAAATTCTTCAATAAATTGATCCTCATTTACTTTAATTAAATTTGTTTTATCAATATCATCCGACTGGTTAGTACTTTTCATAATTATTTTTGCTTTAATTACTTTTGCTCTATTAACATCTTTCACAAATGCTTTAACATAATCATCTGCAGGGTTCATAATGATATCAACCGGAGTTCCAACTTGAACTAGTTTTCCAGCATTCAATATTCCAATATGGTCTCCAAGTCTTAAAGACTCATCTAAGTCATGAGTAATAAATACGATTGTCTTTTTTAATTCCGATTGAAGATCAAGTAATTGTTTCTGCATATCACTTCTTATTAGTGGATCTAAAGCACTAAAAGCTTCATCCATTAACATTATATCACTATCAGTTGCTAAAGCTCTTGCAAGACCAACACGTTGTTGCATACCGCCTGATAATTGATTTGGAAATTGATTTTCAAAACCACTTAGGCCTACAGCTTCAATTTTTTCCATAGCTGTTTTATTTATTTCTTCCAGCTGTTTGCCTTGCATTTCCAATCCATATCCAACATTTTGGATCACTGTTTTGTGTGGAAATAAACCAAACCTTTGAAAAACCATACTCATCTTGTGTCTTCTAAAATCAATTAATTGTTCTTTATTAAAAGACATAACATTTGTACCTTCTACTATAATTTCTCCGTCAGTAGGATCGATTAGCCTATTTAAATGTCGAATTAATGTTGACTTCCCAGATCCAGATAAACCCATACAAACAAAGGTCTCACCTTCCTCTATTTTTAATGAAACATTATCTAGACCAACTGTATGACCTGTTTGTTCTAATACCTCCTCTTTATTTGCCCCTTCTTTTACCATTGGCATAACTGATTGAGGATTATTACCAAAAATTTTGTAAACATTATTAATTTCAATTTTTGACATTATTTACCTTTCTTTGTATTTGGTGCAGTTCTCTCTTGGAGAGTTTCTCCGTAAGATTGCGTAATTCTATCAAGCACTATTGCCAAAAGTACAATAGCAATTCCTGCTTCAGCAGCTCTTCCAACATTTAATTGTTGAAGACCAAGTAACACTTCATCTCCTAATCCTCTAGTACCTATCATTGATGCAATTACTACCATTGCTAATGCCATCATTGTGCATTGGTTAATTCCCTGCATTATATTAGGCAAAGCTAAAGGCATTTGCACACCCCATAGTTTTTGTTTTTTACTTGCGCCAAATGCATCTGCAGCCTCAATAACTTCAGTATCTACTAATCTTATTCCTAAATCTGTAAGCCTTACTAAAGGTGGAACAGCGTAAATAAATGTGGCTATAATTGCAGGAACAGCTCCTAATCCAAATAACATAATACCTGGAATCAAATAACAAAAACTTGGAATAGTTTGCATTAAGTCTAAAACTGGCAGAATAACATTTCTAGTTCTTGCACTTCTTGCCATTGCAATACCCAATGGAATACCGGCAACTACACAAAGAAATATTCCAATTAACATTATTGCAGTTGTCTCAATTGCTTTTTGCCAAAATATTGGATGAAGGAAACCTATAAAAAACGTACAAAAACCAACAAATACTGTTGTTCCTATTTTTCTGCCACTTGCAAAATAAGTTAATACTATAACACCAAGTATTACTAATGGCCATGGAGCTTGAATTAAAAAATTTTTTACAAGCATTAACATATATAGAAGAACATTATTAATAGCTTCAAATATATATCCATACTTTTCGTTAAGTGTTTTAAAACCAGAATTTATCCAATTCATTAATGGTAGGTCTAACCACTTAGGCCATTTACCTCCTAACCATGAAAAATCATTTAATAATTCTCCAATATTGTCAGGTTTTCTTTTTGATTGACTGTAACTAGTTATTAATAACCAAACAAAAATAGCTAACAAACCAATATTAAAAAATATTTTTTTATTTTTCTTTAATGCTTCCATAGTTTAACTTTATTTAAAGAAAGAGCCCCATAAAGGGGCTCAATCAATAAATTTTTCTTAGTGATTATAATGCTGCTGAAACTTTTTTAGCAACATCAGCTGGTACCCAGTCTTTCCACATAGTTTCTGATTTTAAGAACTCTATTGCAGTAGCTTCCATATCACCACCTGACTCATCTTCATAGAATGCTAACATTTTGTTAACTGTAGCTGTTGGAATTGTATATTTTCCAATAAACTCGTTTTCTTTTGGATGAGCTTTTGCCCAAGTAGCAAGAACAGATTTAGTTAATGCCATATCTCTGTACTCACTTGCGCAAGAAGGTTTATAAGCATCTGGACCATTTGCTTTAATGTCTTCTACAACTGCAGACATTGCATCCCAGCACGCTTGATCAAATTTAGGTTCCTTTAATCTTACAAGATCAACTTTACCCATTAAACCAGTTGGTGCCCAGTAATAAGTAAAGATTGGTTTTTTCTTAGCAAATGCACCTGCTATAGCAGCATCCAATGCACCTCCTGAACCTGGATCAAAGTTTGTATAGTATTTATCTAAACCATACTCTTTTTGTTTAACCAAGTTAACAGTGTAGCATGTCCAACCAGATATACAGCTAGTCATTCTACCTTTTGAAGGATCTTCAGGATCTTTAAATAGCGCAGCTATTTTTGGATCTTTCATATCTTCAACTGATTTTAAATTGTATTTATCAGCAGTAGCTTTATCAACATAGAATGCTTGCTGAGAGTCTGGTGTGTTTGTTCCCATATGGATAATTGTACCTGCTTCTTCGTGAGGTTTGTAATTACCTATAATATTGTCATACCAAACTTCAGTAATAACATCTAATTGTCCGTCGTAATGAGCGGCCATAATAGGAGTTGTACTTCCTTTTGTTACAGAAACTTCACAACCATATCCTTTTTCAAGAATAAAAGTAGTAATAGCTGTATGAATATTAGCACTACTCCAGTCAAAATCTCCCAATCTTGCTTTACAATC
>CACNRP010000011.1 GCA_902622955.1 uncultured Pelagibacteraceae bacterium | reverse complement strand
AGCAAGATAAATAAATAGCATCATAGATGGATTGGATAATTGAAAATCATTATACCCTTTGCTTACTATCAAATTAAAAGCTAACAATGCAAATGGTAGAATAAATAAACTCTCTATAAGAAGGCCCACATCAGTATCAACATTAATTTTTTTTCTTACTAGATTGTAAAACCCCCAACTCAAAGCAACAATTAAACCAACCCAAGGCAGTGATTTAATACTTACAATTATCAGAAAAAGAATAGATAGAATAACTAACAGAATTGAAAAGACTCTTTTTTTATTAAGTTTCTCTTTAAAAAAAAGATAACCTAGCATTACACTTAAAATGGGCATAATAAAATAACCAAAACTAGCATCTATAATTCTATTTGTTGCTATAGCATATATCCATACACCCCAATTTATAAAAATTAAAAAACCTGAAATAAATAAATAGAATAAATTTGATTTATTTTTTATAATTTTAAAAAAAATATTCCATTTAGAGAATAAAAAAGTAGTAAGAATTAAAGTAAACGCTGTCCATAAACATCTATGAACTACTAATTCAATATGCCCAATATAGGCAATATATTTAAAATAAATTACACCAAAAAAACCCCACCAAAAAGATCCAAACCCAGCAAGTAATAAGCCTTTGTTAAATTCTTTATTCATAGGAATTAATGATGTTTGCCATTAATAAGTTTATTAGACTATTTTATGGTTGAATTAAATAATTATAATTATAAAACCTTGCTCACGGAGAGATGGCTGAGCGGTTGAAAGCACCGGTCTTGAAAACCGGCAAAGGGGCAACTCTTTCCTGGGTTCGAATCCCAGTCTCTCCGCCATCATTTTTGTGTATAGTCAAAATTTTTATATAAGAGATTAATATTGTTATTTTCAAATTCAAAATCTGTTTTAAAACCATTGTAAAAATTATACAAATTAGAGTCATCAATATTAAGTAGTTTTTCTAAATCAAGAAGATCATTTTCATTTAAATTATTTATATATTTTTTTGTAAATGCACCCAAAAGATTATCCATTTCTTTTGTGCCTCTATAATTAGAGCGGTAAATAATTTTTTTTTTTAATTCATCTATGTTGAACATAATAATTAGAATATATTAGTTGTTAATGAATAATAAAACAAATTATGAATATTTATTGTTAGATTTAAGTTCTTTAAAAGGTGTAGGAACTAAAACAAAAAATTTATTAAAGAAGAAAAATATTAATAATTTATTCGATTTACTGTGGAAACTTCCAAAATCATATACAGATAGAAGCTTATCATCAAAAATAAAAGATTTAAAGATTGGTGAAATACAAACAATAACTATAATTCCACAAAAATATAGTTTCCCGCGTATAAGAAAATTACCAAACACAGTTTTATGTAGTGATAACACAGGTGAAATAGATTGTGTTTTTTTTAATAGTTATGAAGGTTATATAAAAAAGATTCTGCCTTTAGGAAAAGAAATTACTGTAAGTGGTAAGATAAATCATTTTAGGAATAAATACCAAATCACAAATCCAAAATATATTTCTGAGGATCCTTCATTAATCAAACAGACTCATAACAAATACTCCTTAACTGAAGGCATTTCAGAAAAAATATATAATAAAATTTTAGATCAAATAATTGCTAATTTGCCAATTTTAAATGAATGGCACTCTAAAAATATTTTATCAAAATTTAAAAATATAAGTTGGAACAGCTCAATTAAAGAATTGCATAAACCTGAAAATATCGGAAATTATAAGTCAAATTTCTATCAAAGACTTGCTTTTGATGAAATATTTTCAACATTTCTTGTTAATTCTGAAATAAGAAAAAAAATTAAAAAAATAAAAAAAAAAAATAAAGTTATTAATTTAATTAAACAAAATTCTATAATAGATAAATTAGATTTTTCTCTTACGGATGATCAACAAAAATCACTTAACGAAATAAACAAAGACTTAAGTTCACCAAATAAAATGTTTAGACTTTTGCAAGGAGATGTTGGTAGTGGAAAAACAATAGTGTCTCTTTTAGCAGCAATAAATACTATAAATTCTGGTTTTCAGGTTGCTTTTATGGCTCCTACGGAAATTCTTGCAAGACAACATTTTATGCTTGCAAAAAAAATATTTCCTAAAAATATAAATATAAGTCTTCTTTCTGGAAAATCTGAATATAAATTAAAAAGAGAAATTCATAAAAAATTAGAAAATAATAAAATTGATATTATCTTTGGTACACACGCAATATTTCAAAAAAAAGTAATTTTTAAAAAGTTAGGATTAATAATTATCGACGAGCAACATAAATTTGGAGTGAGTCAAAGAAAAAGATTATCAGACAAAGGTGGACCAAATTGTGACGTGTTATTAATGACAGCAACACCTATACCTAGAACTCTAACAATGACAATTTATGGTGATATGGATATTTCAATAATTAGAGAAAAACCAAAAAATAGAAAACCAATAAAAACGTATAGTAAATTAGAGGTTAAAATTGAAGATGTTTTAAAATTTATAAAAAAAGAAATTAATATAGGAAATCAAATTTTTTGGGTTTGTCCATTAATTGAAGAATCAAAAAAATTAGATCACACTTCGGCGGTAAAAAAATTTGAGTATCTAGAAAAAAAATTTCCAAATCAAGTATGTTTACTGCATGGTAAAACAGATTTAGAAGAAAAAGATTTAATACTTAATAACTTTTTACAAAATAAATTTAAGATCTTAGTTTCCACAACAATAATTGAAGTAGGAATAGATTTTCCAAATGCGAATGTAATTGTGATTGAAAATGCAAATAAATTTGGTCTATCTCAACTTCATCAATTAAGAGGTAGAGTTGGACGTGGCAACAAAGACTCTACTTGCATATTAATGTTTAAATCAAATTTAAGTGAAAATGCAAAAAAAAGAATTAAAATTTTAAAAGACACTAATGACGGTTTTTTAATATCTGAAGAAGATATGAAATTACGAGGGTTTGGTGATATTTTGGGTTTTAAACAAAGTGGTGTTAAAAATTTTAAGTTAGCAGATCCAATTCACAATAGTGATCTTTTCTTATTAGCAGAAAAAGAAATGAGAAGAATAGAAAAATCAAATGAAGATATAAGCAAGTTTAAACCTTTGATAAAATTGTACGATAGGGCTGATATAATTAATGATATTGCTTAAGAATTTTTTGTAGAAGTTCCTGCTGAAACTATAAATTTAGATGCTTCCTCAAAAGACATGTTTAAATATATGACATCTTCTATTGGAAACATTAGTAAAAAACCACTAGTTGGATTTGGAGTCGTTGGTACAAAAACATTGATTAAATTTTTGCCAGTTTTTAAAGCCATTTCTCCTTTATTTTCTTTTGTAGCAAAACCAACAGCCCAAACTCCTTTTCTTGGGTATTCAATTAAAACTACACTTCTTTTTCCATCATCTTTTTTTGAAAAAGTTTCTGTCATTTGAACAATTGCAGAATAAACTGTTCTTAAAAATGGAATTCTTTTAAACAAATCATCAATTAATTTTAGAATTCTTCTTCCAAAAAATGATAATGAAAGTCCACCAACAATTGTAATTAATAAAATAGAAATAATAATTTCTACTCCAGGAATATTGAAAGGTAAGTAACTATTTGGATTAATGTTTTTAGGTATTAAATTTGAAGATATCCCTATTAAAATTTTAGTGAGATATAAAGTAAACCCAATTGGTATTAAAACTACAACACCTGTAATAAAATAATTTCTTAAAGTTAATGAAAAAGATTTTTTTGAGCCTTTTTTTGCCATATTTTAAATTAACTATAACTAGAGTATACAACAAAAACAATTGCAATGATAAATAATACAATTAAAATTTTGTTATTGAGATTCATGTAAAAATATTAATATCAATTTTAATTAGTTATGGACAGAAGAAAATTTTTGACATATGTGGGTTGTGGATGTGGAAGTCTACTTTTGAATTCGTGTTCTAGCGCTCCTATAACTGATAGAAAACAATTAAAGATTATTCCTGAAGCCAAATTGAATGCTCAAGCTGCTCAAATTTATGAAAAAATTAAAGAAAAAGAGAAAATGAGCGATGATGTTAAAAAATTAAATGAAATAAAAGACATCGGAAAAAGAATGGAAGACTCAATTAGCGAATATTTCTACAGAGCCAATTTAAATGATCCAACAGCAAATTTTGATTGGGAGTATATTTTAATTGATAACAAGAAAGTAAGAAATGCATGGTGTATGCCCGGAGGAAAAATTGCTGTTTATACGGGTATATTGGATGTTACTAAAAATAAAAATGGTTTAGCAGCTGTAATGGGCCATGAAGTTGCACATGCAGTAGCAAAACATTCAGTAGAGCGTGCTAGTAGAGGAGTATTGTTAAATACTGGTGCAAGGATAATCGATATAGCTAGTGGCGGTGTATTGTCTGATATCAATAGATCAACAGGTATGGATACCGTTGGTTTACTGGCTCAACTTGGAATAATGAATCCTTTTAATAGAAAGCAAGAAAGTGAAGCTGATTATCTTGGTATGATTTTTTCATCACTATCAGGTTATGATATAAGAGAAACAGTAAAAATTTGGGAAAGAATGAAAGAATTTAACAAAGGTAAGGAACCACCTGAATTTATGAGCACTCATCCATCCTCTGACACCCGAATTAAACAACTAAACGAGTGGATGAGCGAAGTAATTTTAGATTATCCACCGATTGAAATAAGTTAACTAAATAAGTGGTGAGCCCTGATGGACTCGAACCATCGACCCATTCCTTAAAAGGGAATTGCTCTACCAACTGAGCTAAGGGCCCCCAAATTATTTAAATTAAATAAATGTTATATACAGAATTATTTTTTTTTTTCAAATGTCAATTTGAACTAAATCCCGTTACAATCTACAACTTATCAATGTATTTATCGTGAAATTGATCAAAAGTGCCATCATTAATATTTTTTCGGATTAAAGCCATTAATTCTTGATAAAAATTAATATTATGAAGGGTTAATAACATAGAAGCTAGAATTTCATTTGTATTAAATAAGTGATTTAAATAGTTTTTTGAGTATTTATTCAAATTGAAATTTTTACAATTTGGATCAATAGGAGTGTTATCATTTTGATATTTATTATTTTTAATATTGATTCTTCCCTGCCAAGTGAATGCTAGACCTGTTCTTCCAGATCTAGTTGGCAAGACACAATCAAACATATCTATACCTCTTTTAACGGCACCCAAAATATCTGATGGTGTTCCAACACCCATTAAATAGTGTGGTTTCTTATTAGGCAATAATTCCTTAATATCATCTAAAACATTAAACATTTCATTTTGTGATTCTCCTACAGCTAGACCTCCTACAGCATATCCGTCAAAACCAATTTTAATTAATTCTTGAAGAGATTTTATTCTTAAATCTTTAAAAAGACCGCCTTGAATAATTCCAAACAAAGCTTTATGAGGATTGTTACCAAATGCTACTTTAGATCTCTCAGCCCAGTAAAGTGAAAGACCCATCGATTTCTTTATAGCATAATAATCATTTGTTTTTTTTGGACATTCGTCCATAATCATCACTATATCTGAATTTAAGCCTAATTGTATCCTAATGCTTTCTTCTGGACTT
The DNA here is from genome assembly GCA_902622955.1 of uncultured Pelagibacteraceae bacterium. Lineage (GTDB taxonomy): Bacteria > Pseudomonadota > Alphaproteobacteria > Pelagibacterales > Pelagibacteraceae > Pelagibacter. The sequence continues at coordinate 21,043 of CACNRP010000011.1, read as the reverse complement.
AGATAAAATTTTTTACCATCAACATGAGAATTAAAAATAGCACCCTTCTCTCGATCAATTTTGTTTAATTTCGATAAAGACATTACTTGAAAACCACCAGAGTCAGTCAATATTGGTAAATTGCAATTCATAAATTTATGGAGTCCTCCTGCAGATCGAATTCTTTCTACACCAGGTCTAATCATTAAATGATAAGTATTTGAAAGTATAATTTCTGAACCTGTTTTTTTTATATCATCAATAGTACAAGCCTTTACAGTAGCTTGTGTTCCAACAGGCATAAAAACGGGAGTATGAATATTTCCACGATGAGTTTTGATTAATCCACATCGAGCAAATCTATCTTTCTTTAAAACTTTAAAGGCAAATCTTTTTAATGCCATTAATACTAATTATTGTGATTTAAAACTTATAATCTTGTCAGGGTTTGTGACAGCACCATTATTATTTTGATCACCTCTTTTAATATTATCTACAAACTCCATTCCTTCAATAACTTTTCCAAAAACAGTGTATTGATTATCTAAAAAACCTGCTGGTTGGAAGCATATGAAGAATTGACTGTTAGCACTATTAGGATCAGATGATCTTGCCATTGAAAGTGTTCCTCTATCATGAGGTAGATTACTAAATTCTTGTTTAAGATCGGGAAGATCAGAACCACCGAAACCTGCTTTATTTATATCAAATTGGTCAGAATCTGATTTCCCAAATTTAACATCACCTGTTTGAGCCATAAATCCATCTATAACTCTATGAAAGACAACATTATTGTATTTACCACTATCCGCCAATTCTTTAATTCTTTTTACATGGTTCGGTGCAACATCTTCAAATAATTCTATTTTTACGTCACCATCTTTTAATTTTAATATCATTATATTCTCCTCAGCTATTGATTGATTAGTAATTAAAAAAAACAAAATTAGTATTTTAATAAAAAATTTATTCATATTTATCTTTTAAAGATTTGATTGTACTTTTGGTAGTAAATTTTCTTATATCACCTTTTAATTTTACAATTTCTTTAACAAACTTTGATGAAATAATTTGATTTTCTACATCTGACATTAAAAATATCGTTTCGATATTTTGATTTAATTTTCTATTCATACCAGCTAATTGGAATTCATACTCAAAATCAGATACAGCTCTCAAACCTCTAAGAATAATATTAGATTTATATTTTTTACACAAATCAGTGGTTAAAGAGCTAAATGATACAACTTTTATTTTATATTTATTTAGTTTTAAATCTTTAAATAAAGCTTTGTTGACTATTTCTATTCTTTCATTGGAAGTGAAAAGATAATCTTTATTACCTTCATCAGAAACTCCTACAACGATTTTATCAAATAATTTTAATGATTTTTTGATAACATCAATATGACCAAATGTGATTGGATCAAATGTTCCAGGATAGATTGCTATTTTAGTCATCAAATTAAATTATCATCAATTTTAATTGCTGAAACAACTTTTTCTTCACCTGATAACTTAATTATTCTAACACCTTGAGTATTTCTTCCCGCTGTTCTAATTTCTTTAACTGCAACTCTAATTACTCTTCCTTTATTTGTAGATATTAAAATCTCATCACCCTCAAAAACAGGAAATGATGAGGTAATATTCCCATTTCTTGGAGAATTTACTATTCCTATTATTCCTTTTCCACCTCTATTAGTAACTCTATAATCCATATGTGATGTTTTTTTCCCATAACCATTTTCACTTATTGATAAAACAAACTTTTCTTTTGCTTTAATTTCATTTTTTTCATCTTTTGATTTTTTCCCATTTTTGTTAATTTTATCATTATTAATTACAGATAAAGATACAATCTGATCATTAGCTGCAAGCTCTAACCCTTTAATTCCTTTTGATGATCTACCTTTAAAGACTCTTAATTTCTTGGCTTCAAATCTTATACATTTACCAAATTTTGTACTTAATATTATGTCTTGATCATCTTTACAAATCTTTACACCAACAATTTTATCATTACTGTCTAATTTCATAGCTATTTTACCTGATGCGTTGATAGACGAAAAATCATCTAAACTATTTTTTCTCACTTTTCCTTGAGATGTGGCGAAAACTATTTGATAATTTTTTAAGTCCGTTTCATCTTCGGGCATTGGCATTATAGAGCTTATTGCTTGATGGCTCTTCAATGGCAATATATTAAATAATGATTTTCCTTTTGAGGAGGATGATCCCTCTGGAATTTTCCATGCTTTAATTTTATAAACTAAGCCCTCTGTAGAAAAGAAAAGGACTGAAGTATGAGTATTTACAGATAATGTTTGAACAACAGAGTCTTGATCTCTAGTAGTTATCCCTGATTTACCTTTACCTCCTCTTTTTTGTTTTTTTACACCGTCAAGTGAACCCCTTTTTATATATCCTTGTAATGTAACTGTAATTATTACAGATTGTTTTTGTATTGTTTCCTCAATATCATAATTTAATACTGCGTCTATAATCTTTGTTCTTCTTGGTATAGCAAATTTTTCTTTTATATTTTTAAGTTCTTCACTGATAACTTTTAAAAGTTCTTTTTTAGATGAAATAATTTTTTTATATTTACTAATTAACTCTGCTAGTTTTTTTATCTCAACTTCAATTTCATTAATTCCTAGTGCTGTTAATTTTTGAAGTCTTAACTCTAAAATAGCTAAAACTTGAGGTTCTGATAAAGAATAAATATTTTTAACTTTCTTTCCCTCAACTAAAGAAATTAATTTTTGAGATTTGTTTATTTTCCATTTTATTTTTAAAATTGATTTTTTAGCATCGTCTGGTGTTTTGGAAGATCGAATTATTTTTATTATTTTGTCTAAATTTTCAACAGATACTGACAATCCAATTAAGATATGAGCACGTTCCTCAGCTTTTTGCAGATCAAACTTAGTTTTCTTAGTTACCACATCTTCTCTAAATGTTAAAAAATTAGATAAAAAATCTTTCAATGTGCAAGTTTTTGGCTTGCCTTCAACAATTGCTAAAGTGTTAAAACCAAAAGAGCTTTCGATTTGGGTGTTTTTATATAATTGTCGTTTTATAGTTTCAGGTTCTACTCCACTTCTTAAATCAATGGCAACTCTTATACCTTCTCTGTTTGACTCATCTCTAATATCTCTTATTCCCTCAATTTTTTTTTCTCTTACTAATTGAGCAATCCTTTCATTAAGAACTGATTTGTTCACTTGATATGGAATTGAAGTTATAACTAATCTTTCACGACCATTTTTTTGTTGTTCAATTGAAATTTCACCTCTTATTTTAAAGGATCCTCTTCCATTGTTATATCCCTGCTTAATTATATCTTTACCTATTATAACACCACCAGTTGGGAAATCTGGACCTGGTATATGTTTCATTAACTCTTTAATTTTAATCTCTTTGTTATTAATAAGTGCTAAAGCTCCATCAATAATTTCACCAAGATTATGTGGTGGTATACTTGTTGCCATACCAACAGCAATTCCACCAGCACCATTCACTAAAAGATTTGGAAATTGAGCTGGCAAAACGCTAGGTTCTTTCTCTGTTTCATCGTAGTTACTTTTGAATGAAATTGTATTTTTTTCAATATCATCAATTAAATATTGAGACACTTTAGATAATCTAGTTTCAGTATATCTCATAGCCGCTGCAGGATCACCATCGATAGATCCAAAATTTCCTTGCCCTTGAACTAATGGTAAACTCATAGAAAAATCTTGAACCATTCTTACCAAAGCATCATAAACAGATTGATCACCATGAGGATGATATTTACCAATTACATCACCAACTATTCTTGCAGATTTTCTAAATTGTTTAGACCAATCATATCCGCCTTTATACATTGCATATAGGATTCTTCTATGTACCGGTTTTAATCCATCTCTGACATCTGGTAGAGCACGACTTACTATCACGCTCATTGCATAAGATAGATATGATGAGCTCATCTCATCATGCATTGAGATCAATTTAATATTTTTATCTTTTAACTCTTCAGTGCTTTTCATAGAAATTAAAATGGAATCTCATCATCCATATCTGAAACTTGTGATGAGTCTTCAATACTACTTTGTTGAGCAGTATCATTTTGAATACCACCAACAGAATTTCCACCACCCAACATTGTAAGTGATGAATTGTAACCCTGAATAACAATTTCAGTTGAATACTTATCTTGACCGGATTGCTCATCTTTCCATTTTCTTGTCGTAAGTTGGCCCTCAACATATACTTGAGCACCTTTTTTTAAATACTGTTGTACTACATTGACTAAACCTTCATTGAATACAACTACACGGTGCCATTCAGTTTTTTCTTTTTTTTCACCTGTATTTTTATCTTTCCACGATTGACTTGTTGCAAGACTTAATCTAGCTACACTCTTACCGTTTACCATTTGCTTGATTTCAGGATCTGCGCCCAAACGACCAATTAATAATACTTTATTTAAACTTCCAGCCATAATATTTAATATTTGTTAAATTAGTTAATAAGAATTATATCACATTTCTTCTGAATATTAATTTTATTAACTCAAAGCAACTAAAATTATGATGAAAAAGATAGTTATTAAGGGTGCTAAAGAGCATAATTTGAAGAATGTTACAGTAGAGATTCCAAAAGACAAATTTGTTGTCATAACGGGCCTCTCTGGATCTGGAAAATCATCATTAGCATTTGACACTATCTATGCCGAAGGTCAACGAAGATATGTTGAAAGTTTATCTGCTTATGCTCGTCAATTTTTAGACAAAATGAAAAAACCTAATGTTGATTTAATAGAAGGTTTGAGCCCAGCTATAGCAATTGAACAAAAAAATACATCAAAAAATCCAAGATCAACTGTTGCAACTGTAACTGAGATTTATGATTATATGAGGGTATTATATGCTAGAGCAGGTATTCCTTACTCACCATTTACAGGTAAACCTATAACATCTCAAACAATTACACAAATAGTTGATCTAATTAAAAAATTACCTAAAAAATCTACAATTTATATTTACGCACCTGTTGTAAGGGGTCGTAAAGGTGAATATAAAAAAGATATCTTAAGTTATAAAAGACGAGGTTTTAGAAAAATAAAAATCGATAACATTTTATATGATATTGAAAAATCACCTAATTTAGATAAAAAACTTAAACATGATATTTCAATCCTAGTTGACAGGATAGTTTTAAATTCAAAACTTGGAAATAGATTGGCAGAGAGTGTTGAAACAGCTGTAAATTTAGCAAATGGTTTAGTATTTATTGAATATGAAGATGAAACTCTTCCAGTAAAGTATAGAAAAACAGAAAAATTAATCTATTCCACTAAATTTGCGTGTCCAGAAAGTGGTTTTACAATCGAAGAAATAGAACCTCGGTTATTTTCTTTTAATAGTCCGTTTGGTGCTTGTGAGGAATGTGAGGGAATTGGAATGAAGTTAAATGTAGATCCAAACTTAGTTATTCCAGATGAAAGGAAAAGTTTAGCAGATGGTGCAATAGAACCATGGTCAAAATCAACAACGTTATATTATGCTCAAACCCTAGCGTCTTTAGCTAAACACTATAGTTTTTCGTTAGACGAAAAATGGAAAAAATTACCAAAAAAAATTAAAGATATAATTCTTTATGGTTCAGATGAGGAAGAAATTAAATTTAATTATGATGACGGTTATGAAAAATATTCTTATAAAAAAACTTTCGAAGGTGTAATTAATAATCTAGAAAGGAGATTTTTAGAATCTGATAGTGAATGGAAAAGAGAGGCAATAGCTGAATATCAATCAGATACTGCGTGTGAAGCTTGCAACGGCGACAGATTAAAAGAAGAGGCATTATGTGTTAAAATTAATGATCACAATATTAGTGAAGTTACAAAAAAATCTATTTTAGATGCAGCAGAATGGTTTAAAAATTTAGAAAATAATCTTGATAAAAGACAATTTAAAATCGCAGAACATGTATTAAAAGAAATTAATGAAAGATTAAATTTCTTATTAAATGTTGGTTTAGATTATTTAACATTATCTAGAGAATCTGGAACCTTATCAGGTGGTGAAGCTCAAAGAATAAGATTAGCATCACAAATTGGTTCTGGACTAACTGGTGTATTATATGTATTGGACGAACCTTCAATCGGTTTGCATCAAAAAGATAACGTTAAATTAATAAACGCTCTTAAAAGATTAAGAGACCTAGGAAATACTGTCATAGTAGTTGAACATGATACTGAGACTATGGAAAATGCTGATCATATTATTGATCTTGGTCCTGAAGCTGGAAGTAATGGTGGTCAAATAACATCTCAAGGGACATATGATGAAATTAAAAAAGATAAAAATAGTATTACTGGACAATACCTTGCAAATAAAAAATCAATTGAAATTCCCAAATTAAGACGTCTTGCCAAAAACGGACGTTTTGTTGAAATTAATGGTGCTAGTGGAAATAATTTAAACAATGTAAATCTTAAGATACCAACTGGAACTTTTACATGTGTAACTGGTGTTTCAGGAAGTGGAAAATCCACATTAATACTACAAACATTGTTTCATGCTTTAAATTTGACTTTAAATAATAAGGCAAAAAAAACTCCTAAATCATTTAAAGGTTACAAAGGAGTTGAATTAATAGATAAAATTATAGACATAGATCAATCTCCAATTGGAAGAACGCCTCGATCAAATCCAGCTACCTATACAGGTGCATTTGGACCAATTAGAGATTGGTTCACAAGTTTACCTGAGTCAAAAACAAGAGGGTATAAACCTGGAAGATTTTCCTTTAATGTTAAGGGTGGTAGATGTGAGGCCTGCGAGGGTGATGGTGTAATTACATATGAAATGCATTTCCTCCCAGATGTATATATTCAATGCGATGAGTGCAAAGGAACTAGATATAATAGAGAAACTCTAGAAATTAAATTTAAAGGTAAAAGTATTGCAGATGTTTTAGATATGTCAGTTGATGAAGGGTGTGAATACTTTGAAAATATTTCAAATATAAAAACAAAACTTCTAACCTTAAAAAAAGTAGGCTTGGGTTATATAAAAATTGGACAACAAGCAACAACATTATCCGGTGGTGAAGCTCAAAGAATTAAGCTTGCAAAAGAATTATCTAAAAGGTCTACTGGAAGAACAATGTATATTCTAGATGAACCTACAACTGGACTTCATCAACACGACATAAAAAAACTTTTAGAAATACTTCATACTTTTGTTAAACTTGGAAACACAGTGGTTGTTATTGAGCATAATTTAGATGTTATTAAAACTGCTGATTATATAGTAGATATGGGACCAGAAGGAGGTATTAAGGGTGGAAATATAGTTGCAGAAGGAAAACCAGAAGATATTACCAAAGTAAAAGAGAGTTATACTGGTCAGTTTTTAAAACCCTTACTTTAAAGAAAAATTAGCCTAATTCATGACAAAGTAAACAGTTGATATAATTAAACTTTTATTTAAATAATTATTATTAAAATTTAAATTTAAAATATAAAAATGCTCAATTTATTAAAAAAATTCAATAAAAACTTTTTGAAATACAAAACAAGTAAATATTTAATATTAGGAGGTTTTACTTTTTTTTTCATTAAAGGTTTAATTTGGCTGGGAATATTTATTTTGGCTGGATTTAATTTAATTAACTTTAACTAACTCATGAATGATCAGCAAATTCAAAACTTAGAATTTAAAGTTTTTGGTCTTAATATTGAAACTTTTTCAGTTTTTTATGGTTCTTTTTTAATTTTTTGGGGACTATTAGTTAGTTTTATAAGTGGAAGTAATTCTTTAACTTCATTTATTCCATCTTTTATAGGTTTACCGATATTAATTTTTTCAAATTTATCTATTAAATTTACAAGTAAGAAAAAAATATTTATGCATATTGTTGTTCTTTTTGGGCTTATTGCATTTTTGGGAGGTTTAGATTTTTTTAGATCTATTTTAAGTGGGACAGCTTTTCAAAATATTTGGGCTGATACTTCAAAATTAATATTATTAACAACAGGAGGATATTTTGTATATCAATGTATAATGTCTTTTATTTTTGCTAGAAAAAATAATAATCAGCTTAACTAATCTAAAAGAGAGTCAACATATTCCCAATTAATTAGATTATCGACAAATTTATCTAAATACTCTGGTCTTCTATTTCTATAATCAATGTAATAAGAATGTTCCCAAACATCACAGCCAAGTATTGGTTTCATGTTATTAATTAGTGGATTTGCAGCATTTGCAGTTTTTGTTACAACTAATTTCCCATCTTTAATTGATAACCAGCACCAACCAGATCCAAATTGAGTAATACCAGCTTGTTTAAAATCTGTTTTGAATTTCTCTACACTTCCAAAATCTGAAATAAGTCTTCGTTCTAATTTTGAAGGAATATTTCCCCCACCATTTGGCTTCATACATTTCCAAAAAAGATTATGGTTCCAATGTTGACTTGCATTATTGAAAATACCCATTTTTGAGCTATCCTTAGAACTGTTCATTATTATATCTTCCAAAGACATTGCTTCCATGTCAGTATCTTTTATAAAATTATTTAAATTTGTAATATATGTTTGGTGATGTTTACCGTGGTGCAAATCCAAAGTTTCCTCAGACATAATTGGTGATAAGGCATTTTTTGGATAATCAAGTTTTGGTAATTCGTGTGACATAAAATTTCTTTATAATAAATCTTTATATATATTTATGATATTAATTCAAAGGATTAAATTTATTTCTTATCATCATCTTTTAAGATTGTTTTTTGTGAAACCCTTAGTCTTACCAGAACTGTATTAGCTATATAAATTGAAGAATATGTCCCAAAAATTACACCAAGTATCATCGCAAGAGAAAATCCTTTTAAGATTTCACCTCCAAAGAAAAAAATTGCCAGTAATGCCAATAAAGTCGTTACAGATGTAATAATGGTTCTTGACAAGGTTTCGTTTATTGAAATGTTTGTTAATTCAAATATTTTTATATCAGAATACTTCCTTAAGTTTTCTCTGACACGATCAAAAATTACCACCGTATCGTTCATAGAATATCCAACAATAGTTAATACTGCTGCAATAATAGATAGATTTATCTCTAGGCTAAATAATGAAAATACTCCAAGAGTTACAATAACGTCGTGAAATAAAGCTAATATGGCACCTAAACTAAATTGCCACTCAAATCTTATCCAAATATAAATTAGCATTAAAGCCAGAGATAAAGTTATTGCAATAACACCTGATTTTAATAATTCAGCGCTTACTTTTGGTCCAACATTCTCCACTCTTCTAAAATCATATGTATCTCCAAAAGAATTATCTAAATTTGATTTAATTTCTTCAATTATGTTATTTTTGTTATCTTTATTTTCAAATTTTACCAAAAAATCTTTATCATTTCCAAATTTCTTAACTGATACATCTCCTAAATCCATTTGGTTAAATTTATCTCTAAGTGAACTAACATTAATTTTAGAGTCAGTAGCTCTTAATTCAATTAAAGTGCCGCCCTTAAAGTCGATTCCAAAATTTAATCCTTTTAAAACAAGCAATAATAATGAAACAATTATTAAAATTGAAGACAATAAATTAAAGTGATTATAATATTTATTAAAAGCAATCATTAAATTAATTTTTCCTTATCTTTATTTCTAGTTACGTAAATACTAGTAAATAATCTTGCTATAAAATAAACTGAAAACAATGTTGTAAATATTCCGACACCTAATGTTACTGCAAAACCTTTTACTGGTCCGGAACCCATAAAAAATAGAATTATAGCTGCTAATAAAGTTGTAATATTTGCATCTAAAATAGCTGTTCTAGATTTTGTATAGCCACTATCAAAAGCTAAAATATTATTAGTTTCATCTTTTAATTCTTCTTTGATCCTCTCAAAAATTAAGACATTTGCATCGACCGCCATACCTACAGTTAGAATAATTCCAGCAATGCCTGGTAATGTTAATGTAGCTTCGAATAAAGTTAATACCCCTAGAAGAATAAATAAATTGACTATAAGAGTTACGTTAGTAATTAATCCGAATATTTTGTATTTAACAAACATAAAAATTATTACCAACATAAAACCTATTGCTAAAGCAATCATTCCAGCATTAATTGAGTCTTGTCCTAGATCCGGTCCTACTGTTCTTTCCTCAATTATTTCTAAAGGAGCAGGTAATGCACCTGATCTTAATAATAAAGCAAGATCGGTTGCAGTTTGGAAAGTGAAACCTCCACTGATCTGTCCAGATCCGCTAGCAATTGTATCTCTAATTACAGGCGCGCTAATGATTTTACCATCTAAAACTATAGCTAATTGTTTTCCAATACCAGTTGAAGTTGCCTTACCAAATCTTTTTGCACCCACTCTATCTAGAGTGAACGAGACAATAGTTTGATTCGTTTGTGTATCCATTTTTGGTTGGGCATCTAGTAAATTTTCACCACTAATTATAATTCTTTTACTAACCATGGCTTCTTCTAAATCGTTTTCAAATTTTAATTTTTCAACACCAAAACGATCAGCTTCATCATTTGTTACAAATCTAAAAGTAAGGTTTGCCGTTTTACCAAGTAATGATTTTATTCTCATTGGATCATCTAATCCCGGAAGTTCTACTAAGATTCTATTATTTCCTCTTTTAAGTATGTTAGGCTCATTCGTTCCAACCTCGTCTACTCTTCTTCTAACTATTTCTATTGCCTGATCTTGAGAAGAAGTTTTAAGTTTAATTAAACCCTGTCTTGAAAAATTAACTTTAAAATTTAAACCTGTATCCTCAATTTCTAGCTGATGAGATTTAAATCTAGGGTAGTAAGGATTGAGATCACTATTTTCATCTTGAAATACATCTAAAACAAATTGTCTATTTTCATCAATTACATCGAAAAAAATATTTTGGTTTTTTATTTTTATATTATTAATTTTAATTTTTTTTTCTTTGAAATAATTTCTGATTGTAGTCGTTAAGTTTTGTAATTTTTTTTCGATTACAGGTTCATTATTAATTTCTAGTAAAAGATAAGAACCTCCTTGAAGGTCTAATCCCAAATTAATCTTTTTATCAAAAAAACTATCATCAAATTTAAAAAGATTTGAGGACGTAATTATGATAAATAAAATCGAAAAAAAACTTATTAATAGAATTCTTAACTTAGAGAAATAAAGCACTTAACTAAAAATAATTATTTTTTAACTTCTTGAGTATTTGAATTAATAAGACTTTGAATGCCAGTTGATTTAACTATCTCAACTTTAACGTTTTCAGCAATTTCTACTTCAACTTTATCATTATCTATCAATCTCTCAACTGTACCTGTAATACCACCAGAAGTGACAACCTTGTCTCCTCTTTTAAGACTTTCAACCATAGCTTTATGCTCTTTAACTTTTTTTTGCTGTGGTCTAATTAAGAAAAAATAAAAAATAACAAAAATTAAAATTAACGGTATAAATTGCCCTATTCCTGAACCTTCCATAAATCTCCTTTTAAATTATGTGAATATTTATACTATCTATGGAATTAAAACAACTTTATTTAAGTGAAATCAATTCCAAATTATTCATATACGGTCGAAGTAACTTAGGAATAATAATCGATCCATCTTTTTGTTGGTAGTTTTCTAATATAGCTATTAAAGTTCTTCCAACTGCCAAACCACTTCCATTAAGAGTTCCAACAAACACAGTTTCTTTATTTTTATTTTTATATCTTGATTTCATTCTTTGTGCTTGAAAAGTTGAACAAGAAGAACATGATGATATTTCGCGGTACTTATTTTCTGATGGTAACCAAACTTCAATATCATAAGTTTTTTCTGCACTAAAACCCATATCGCCTGAGCATAAAATTACTTTCCTGTAAGGTAGCTCTAACTTATCAAGAATGTCAGTTGCACAATTAGTCATTCGCTCTAATTCTTCTAAACAATTTTCATTTTCTACAATACTAACCATTTCAACTTTATAAAATTGATGCTGTCTAATCATTCCTTTTGTATCTTTGCCATAACTTCCTGCCTCTTTTCTAAAACATGGTGTTGATGCAACAAATCTCATTGGTAAATCTTTTTGATCGAGAATTTTATTTTTTACAATATTTGTCAATATAACTTCAGCAGTAGGTATTAAAAATTTTCTTCCAGATCCCTCATCAAATTTTATTTCAAATTGATCATTTTCAAATTTTGGTAATTGGCCTGTTCCATACATTGTATTATCAGATGCAATCAATGGAGGTGAAATCTCTTGATAACCATTTTGGATAATGTGAGTATCTAACATAAAGTTAGATAAAGCTCGTTCAAGTAATGCTAATTCTTTTTTAACAAATACAAATCTTGATCCGGTCGTTTTTGTTGCAAGGTCAAAATCAAGCATACCTAAATTTTCACCAAGTTCGTAATGAGATTTAGGTTTAAAATCAAACTCAGGAATTTTTCCAGTTTTTAAAACTTCTACATTATCATTTTCATCTTTCCCATTTGGAACATCTTGATGAGATATATTTGGTATACTTGATAAAATATTATCTAATTCAGATTTAGTATTTTTTTGCTTCTCAGTAATATTTTCTAATTCTATAGATATTTCTTTAGATTTTTTGAATAAACTTTCATCTTTAGATTTTGAAATATCTTTTTTTTCTTTTTCTAAGTTTTCTTTCTTTTGAATTAAATCTCTATTCAACTCATCAAGTTTTTTTAAATTATTAAAATCAATTTTAACTGAACGATTTTCAAGATCTTTTTCAAATTTTAAAAAATCTTTTCTAATTTCTTTTAAATTATGCATCAGTCTTTTCTAAATTTTTGTTTTCTATAAATTTTACTGAAAATATTGATAATTCATATAAAATTAATAATGGAATTGCTAAACCTATTTGAGTAATTGGATCTGGTGGTGTAAGTAATGCAGCAGCAGCAAAAATAATTACTACTACATACTTTCTTCTTTCTTTTAAAAATTGACTATCAACAACACCTATTCTTGCTAATAAACTTAAGACTATCGGGAGTTGGAAACTTATCCCAAACGCAAAAATTAATTTCATAACAAGTGACAAGTATTCATTTACTTTGGCTTCTAATTGAATTGGTAAACTTGTAGACATCCCTGTGCTTTCAAATGATAAAAAGAATTTAATAGCTAGAGGCATTATCAAATAGTAAACAAGCATGCCTCCCAAAAAGAAAAGGATGGGTGTTAGTATAAGATATGGAAGTATGGCAACTTTTTCATGTTTATATAATCCCGGTGCAATAAATTTCCATATTTGCATTAGAATAAAAGGACAGGTCACAAAAAAAGCAGTGAAAAAAGACACTTTAATATAAGTTAAAAATGTTTCTTGTAAGGCTGTAAAAATAAGTCTTCTATCAGATCCATCATCTTTTACAGCTTGAGCAAATGGATCAACTAAAAAACCGTAAATATGTTCTGCAAATATATAACAGATAACAAAAAAGATTATTAGAAATATAAAACTATGTATTAATCTTTTTCTTAGTTCTGTTAGATGGCTAACAAATCCACCTTCATTTTCTTCATTACTCATCTTTTTTAGTTTCTTTTTTTATTTCTTTATCAATTTTTTCTTCATCTATTTCTAAATTAGAAACTTCATTTTGAATGTTACTTACATATTTTTTTGCAGTACCTATCCAAGATCCAGCTTTTTTTAACATGATTGGAAAATCTTTGGGACCAAGAACAACAATTGCAATACCAACAACAATTAATATCTCAAACCAACCAATAGTAGGCATGTGATTTAATCTTTGTTTTCTGAGTCTTTATTTTCGTCGGATATATTTTTTGGCTCTGTATCGTCAGTAACATCTGACGCCATTCCTTTTTTGAAACTTTTAATTCCCTTAGCTACATCACCCATCAGACTAGAGATTTTACCCCGTCCAAATAATAAGACTACTAATATAACTACGATTGCTATTTGCCAAATTCCTATGCTCATAAAAAACTTATAACCTTTTTATGATTAATTTAAAAGTTACTTTTTTGTTAATCTTTCTCTTTTGTATCAAGAGTGCTATTTAACATCTCATCAATATTAGAATAAATATCCTCTTTTTTTTCATCTTGTTTTTCTTTGTAAAATTTACCAGTTCCAAAAATCGCATTATCAATACTCGAACTATCAATTAATCCAGCCGCACCTAGTTCATCAATTGTTGGTAAATCAGATAATTTTTGTAAATTAAAATGACTTAAAAATTCGTCTGTTGTAACATATTGTATTGGTCTACCTGGGACATCTTTACGACCACCAGGCTTCACCCAATTTAGCTCCATCAGTATTTCTAGAGTATTTGTGCCAAAAGCAACACCTCTTATTTCTTCAATCTCTGCCCTTGTAACAGGCTGATGATAAACAATTATAGCCAAAGTCTCTACTGCAGCTCTAGAAAGTTTTTTTTCAACCATCTTTTCTTGAGACATGATATTCGATAAATTAGGTGAAGTTCTGAAGGACCACTTTTCTTTAATACAAATTAGATTAATTCCACGTTTAGAATATTCTTGCTGTAACTTTTCTAATGATTTAGAGACACTGCCTTTTTTAGTAACTTTACTTTCGATTGTATCAACATCTAATGGTTCAGCAGCAGCAAAAATAACTGCTTCAATTTCTTTTTCCAAATCTGTTAATTTGGTTGGAAATTTAACAACATTATCTTTTGAAATTTTTTCTTTTTTAATCATTATTTTTCCTTCACATAAATATCGTCAAATAACTTATCTTGTTTCATAGTCAGGTTTCCCTCTTTAACTAATTCTAATGAACCAGCAAAGATTCCTGCTTTTCCAGTACGTTTAAATTTAGAGCCACTTTTAAAATTTTGAGGAATTAAATCATCTAATTTCTTCCAATCGATTAATTTACCAAAAAATTCTCTTATTGTTTTAATTCCATCCTCAGCGGTAAATACAGGTAATTTGGGAATATTCATTTTTTGAAAGTCCTTGGTCATAATAATTGTTGAATATGACTTAAGAAGCTCAAATAAACTTAAATTATATTCTGTGCTATAAATAGATCTAATATTTCCTTTCATTCCCCTTGATCGAATTTCTCTTCCCAATCTTTTTCTTTTAAGCATTTGCTCAGACAGCAATCTTATCAATTCTAATTTTTTGAGTTGTAATTTTAATTTCTCAGCAACTTCTTGAACTTTAAATTCTTCTTCTTGGGTGCCTGGAAGCAATAATTTAGATTTTAAATATGCTAACCAAGTTGCCATTAATAAATATTCTGAAGCAATTTCTAAATTTAAATCTTTTTCTTTTGTAATATAATCGTGAAACTGATCAGCTAATTTTGTAATTGATATCTCTTCAAGATCTACCTTTTGAGCTTTTGCTAAATCTAAAAGCACATCTAGTGGACCATTATAGTTATTTATATCAACATTAAATAAAGCAGAATCAGAAATAGTCATATTTTGATATTAACTTAAAATTTTATAAAATAGTGAGGTTTTTTTTATGATAAAATTACTAACCTTTGGTGAATTATCACCAACTACCCTCATTTCAGACAATTTACCATTGCAATGAAGAGCAAGATTACAACCTGCACTAAATGTTTTGATCGTATTATTTTTTAAATCATCTTTTAAACTTTTCATTGATAAATCATCTGAAATTAAAATGTTTTTAAAGCCAATTTTCTTTCTAATTAAATTAATAATTTTTTTAGAGTGTGTAGCTGTATTTAACTTATCAATGCTTCGATAAACTACATGTGCCGTCATTGCAAAATAGCTCTGTTTTTTTTTAAATGGAAAAAAATCATTTTTACTCAAATAATTTAAGTTTTTTGTGACTACAGGAGTAAATTTATGACTATCTACCTTAGCTAATCCATGTCCTGGTATATGTTTCATCACAGTTCCAATAGAATTTTCATGAAAATAATTGATACAAATATCTCCAATTTTAGAGATATTTTTTTTATTTTTTGAAAAAGACCTATTACCTATAATGTTGCTAGATCCTTTAACTCGAAGGTCTAAAACAGGAACGGTATTTATATTTACACCAATGGATTTGAGTAAATACGAAGTCTTATCGATAAATAATTTATAAATAATATTAAATTTTTTCTTATCTTTTAAGAATAAATTACCAAAGTATTCAGAAGTCAAATTATCAAATGAGATAATTTTACTTAATCGATTTACTCGTCCACCTTCTTGATCAATTAATATTGGGTATTTTTTATCTTTAAATATCTTTTTTATTCTATCAGTTAACTTTTTTGTTTTCTCAATCGAACTTATATTTCTTGAAAATAAAATAACACCCCATGGTTTATATTTCTTTAAAAAAATTATTTCTTTATTTGATAATGTTGATGAATTTAAACCAACTATAAAGGCTCTTCTATTCTTAATCATTCTCTAAAAGTTTCCAAAAATTAAACTTTTTTTTCTTTTTTTTATTTGTTTTCTTAACGTACTCAATTACATTTTGTGTATCGTTTTCCAAAACAGGTAAATTTTTTGAATATAATTTAATTTTTTCGTCATTATTTTTATATGATCTGTATGATTTCTTTTTATTTTCATCTGAAAAATAATATTTGCCAGTCAAAAAAATAAATAAAGCAATTACCACAATAAAGATTAAATACTTAATTTCTTTTAGCATTACATTTTATCTGGTGTGTCCACACCAACTATATTCATTCCTGATTTAACAACATTAGATATTGCTTTTAAAAAAATTAATTTATCTAGTGAAACTGTTTTTTGATCATTAATAAATCTTTTTTCTGGGTTTTGTTTACCAAGATTCCAATATGAATGAAATTCAGAAGCTAGATCATATAAATAAACAGGTATTCTATGTGGTTCTAATTTTGAGCTAGCTGCATCGATACATTTAGGCCATTCTGATATCTTTTTTAAAATTTTGATCTCATCATTTGAATATTCAAAAGTAAAATCATCAAATTCTATGTTTGAATTTAAATCTTTATCAATATGTCTAAAGACAGATGAAATTCTAGCATAACAATATTGCACGTAATATAACGGATTGTCTTTTGATTTTTCTTTTACAGCATCAAAATCAAAATCTAGTTCTACATCACTACTTCTGTTAAGCATGATAAATCTAGTTGCATCTTTTCCAACTTCTTTAATTAAATCATCAACTGTAATGTAGTCACCCTTTCTTTTAGACATCTTAAATGGTTTGTTGTCTTTGATTAATTTTACAAGCTGACTAATTTTACAAATCAATTTATCTTTTTTTCCAGATAAAGCTTCAACTGAAGATGAAATTCTTTTAATATAGCCAGCATGATCTGCGCCAAGAATATTTATTAAATAATCAAATTTTCGGTCTACTTTATTTTTATGATAAGCAACATCACTTGCAAAATAAGTCCAGGCTCCGTCTGTTTTTTGCAACGCTCTATCTTTATCATCACCAAAATCTGTAGATTTAAAAAGTAACTGTTCTCGCTCTACCCAGTTTTTATCATCCTCTCCAGCTGGAGCTTTAATTTTTCCTTTATATACAAATTTATTTTTTTCTAAAAATTTTATTACACTCTCTACTTCTTTATTTGAAACAATGCTTTTTTCACTAACAAAATTATCGTGGTTAATTCCTAGGCTCTTAAGATTCTTTTTAATTAAAAGTAACGCCTGTTCTATAGATAAAGATGTTAATTTATCACTTATTTGATCATAATTATCAAAATTTAGATTTGAATTATCCGAAACTATATTTTTAGCAAAATCGATTAAATAATCTCCTGGATACAAATCAGGATTATCTTGGGGAAATGTTTCATTGTATTTTACTTCTCTAATTCTAAAATATACCGATTTAGTAAAATTTATAATCTGATTACCATAATCGTTTACATAATACTCCTTAGTAACCTTGTGTTTATTAAATAATAAAACATTAGATATAACATCACCTAAAATAGCTCCTCGACAATGACCAACATGTAGTGGTCCTGTTGGATTAGCTGATACAAATTCAACCAGATAATTATTTTTATTCTCTTTCTCATTAATTCCAAATTTTTCAGCGTTATCAATAATTTCTTTAATAAAGTTTGACCAAAAAGATGGTTTAAATTTAATATTTATGAAACCAGGTTTAGCAACAGATATGGACGCTATTTGATCATCATTATTTTGAATTTCAGGCGCAAGTTTTTCAGCTAATTTAATTGGAGATGTTTTATTTAGTTTCGACAATACCATTGCAACATTTGTTGAAATATCACAATCAAACTTTGGAGGTGGTATCTCCGCGTTTATACCATTGAAATTTTCTGCAATAACAAGTTGTTTTTTTTTACTAAGCTCAACAAGAATGGATTTGATTTTATCTAGATATAATTCAAAAATATTCATTTATTATTATTATAAAGGTTAATTGCATATCTATCTGTCATACCAGATATAAAATCTGAAATAGCTCTATATTTGTCTTTAGTCAATTGCTCTTTAGTAAGAAATTTTCTTGGATTTGATTTAATAATTTTAAATAGTTTCTTAATTATCATTTTTCCTCTTTGATTCTTGTTAAGCACTGATTTATTATCGTACATCCGGTGTCTTAAAAAAGATCTAATTTCTTGATCTGAACTTTCTATTTTATCTGAAAAAGAGACTATTAATTGATTAGATTTTAATACATCTTTAAATGACTTAATTTTTAATTTTTTGATATTTTTTTCTGTATTACTTAGCAAATCTCTAATCATAATATCTATTGAGTCTCTAATAATTTGGTAAATAGCAATTTTATAATTATTTCTATTAATCTTATTTTTATATTTTTGATAAATCTTTTTAAAAAAATCTATCTCTACTAATTCCTCAAGTTTAAATAAGTTAGCTTTAATTCCATCTTGTATGTCATGATTATTATAAGCAATATCATCTGATATAGCTGATATTTGAGCCTCTAACGATGGATAGGTATTAAAATTAATTTTATTATTGAAAACTTTTGTACCAATTAGTTTATTGATCATGCTTAGATCATCTATTGGACCGTTATGTTTTAAAAGTCCTTCTAAAGTTTCAAGAGTTAAATTTAGTCCAGCAAATTTGAAATATTTATTTTCTAAAAACATCACGATTCTTAGTGTCTGAAGATTATGATCAAAACCACCATAATCTTGCATACATTCATCTAGAGCATCCTCTCCTGCATGACCAAAAGGTGTGTGACCTAAATCATGTGCGAGACTCAAGGTTTCTGCTAAATCTTCGTTTAATTTTAGGTATTTTGCAATTGATCTTGCTATTTGAGCAACTTCAATTGAATGAGTGATCCTGGTTCTAAAATGATCCCCTTCTGTGTTAACAAATACTTGGGTTTTATGCTTTAATCTTCTAAATGATGCGCTGTGAATTATCCGATCTCTGTCACGTTGAAAAGGAGATCTGTATTTTGAATTAGCTTCTTTATTAAGTCTGCCTTTACTTTTAAATACGCCTAACAAAGTGTCTTTTTTCATCCTTTTATTTAAATAATTAAGTATTATATTAGTAATATCAGTGTTCAGACATGATTAAAGAAATTAAATTTACGGATAAAGCGTTAAAACAAATAGATAATTTGTTATCAAAAAAAGACAAAGGGTCATTCTTCAGAATCGCTATTAAAGGTGGAGGATGTTCTGGTTTTCAATATGAATTTACATTTGATAAATCAAAACAAGATGATGATTTAAATTATCAAAATATTTTAATTGATAAAACTTCAGCTGATTTGCTTAAAGGATCTGAGGTTGATTATGTGTCAGAATTAATTGGTGAGCAATTCAAAATATCTAATCCACAAACCAAATCTTCATGTGGTTGTGGAGTGTCTTTTTCACTTTAATGCTCATTTCATCTTGGAATGTAAACTCGGTAAGAGCAAGAATTGAAAATATCAAAAGCTATTTATTAAAATATAAACCTGATATTTTAATGATGCAGGAAATCAAAACTGAAGATGTTAATTTTCCATATGATGATTTTTCATCAATGGAATATGAAAGTCATGTATTTGGTCAAAAAAGTTATAATGGTGTAGCGATCATCTCAAAAAATAAATTAAAAAATGTTAAAACAGATTTAATTAAAGATAAATTAAAACAATCAAGAATAATTTCAGCTGAATTTGAACATAAGAAAAAAAATATACAATTAATAAATATTTATACCCCTAATGGTAATCCTGTAGATACAGAAAAATATGATTATAAAAAAAATTGGCTTGATCAATTAATAAGGCAATTAAAAACTTTATCTAAAAAAAATTCAAATATTATTTTAGCTGGTGATTTCAATATTATCCCTTCAGCAGAAGATGTTTATAATGTTAAAAGTTTCGAAGACGATGCTTTATACAGACTTGAAATAAGAAAAAAATTTAGAGAAATGATTAATCTTGGTTTTAATGACGTCTACAGACATTTTTATGAAGATAAAGAAGGATATACATTTTGGGATTATATGAGAGGTGCTTGGCAAAAAAATAATGGCATGAGGATTGATCATTTTTTAGTTTCAAATTCCATAATTGATCAAATTAAAGATATTAATATTAATAAAGATCCACGTGGGAGAGAAAAGCCTTCTGATCACACACCAATTGAGATTAATTTAGCTTAAAGATTTAATTTTATTTACTAATTCTTCGTTAATATTTCTTGGACCAGTATCCATTCTATTCTTGTGACGTCTTTCTCCAGGTAATCTTACTTCGCCCATTGATTTCATTTTTTCAAAAAAATCATCAGCATGTTTTTGCCAATTAGTTTCTGAGGTTTTATCTGGGTTAATGGCAAGAATAAATTCACCACCACTTGGAGGACCACCATCATTATTATCTTTGGCAGCAGTTTCAAAACTAAAATTATCTCCAACTAATGCACCTGCCATTAATTCTACCATCATTGCAATTGCAGATCCCTTGTAACCACCAAAGGGTAATAAAACTCCACCATCAGCAATTTCACCTGGATCAGTTGTTTCTTT
>CACNRP010000010.1 GCA_902622955.1 uncultured Pelagibacteraceae bacterium | reverse complement strand
GATATCCTCATGAATTTTCAGGTGGTCAAAGACAAAGAATTTCAATTGCAAGAGCCCTAGCCACACAACCAAGACTTTTGGTCTGTGACGAGCCAACTTCTGCCCTAGATGTGAGTATTCAAGCTCAAATTTTAAACTTATTAAAAGATTTACAAGAGCAACTAAATTTAACAATTTTATTTATTAGTCATGATTTGCCAGTTGTAAGACAAATGTGTGATAGAATTGGAGTTTTAAAAGATGGTAAATTATGCGAAATTTCAAACACAGAAGATTTATTTCTTAAACCTGAAAATGAATACACAAAAGAATTGCTTCGTTTGATGCCAAAAATTGAGTCTATATATAATTAATTTTTAAAGGATCCCAAAATGGCCTATTTTATATATTGAAATCACTTATTATTTTGCAATCTCTCTTATAGATTGTATTATAGATTTTCAGAAAATTAAGGATATGAGCGAAAAAGATAAAGTATATATTTTTGATACTACCATGAGAGATGGTGAACAGTCTCCTGGAGCATCAATGAGTGTCGAAGAAAAAATTCAAATCTCAAGAGTATTTGATGATATGGGAATTGATATTATTGAAGCTGGTTTTCCAATAACTTCTCCTGGAGATTTTGAGGCTGTTTCTGCAATTAGCAAAGGTTTAAAAAATTCAATACCTTGTGGTTTAGCAAGAGCAAAAAAAAAAGATATTGATGCGTGTTATGAGTCTCTAAAATTTGCAAAGAGATTTAGAATACATACTTTTATTTCAACAAGCCCAGTCCATATGAAACATAAACTTAATATGTCTGATGAACAAGTTATTGATGCTGTAAAAGAAAGTGTAACTTATGCAAAAAAATTCACAGATGATGTTGAATGGTCCTGTGAGGATGGAACAAGAACAACTTTAGACTTTATGTGTAAAACTATTGAACTTGCAATTAATTGTGGAGCAACAACTATTAATATTCCAGATACAGTCGGTTATTCTATTCCTGAAGAATTTGTAAAAACAATTAAACATATAAAAAATAATGTCCCCAATATTGATAAAGCAATAATTTCTGCACATTGTCATAATGATCTAGGATTAGCAGTTGCTAATGCTTTAGCTGGATTATCAGCAGGTGTAAGACAAATAGAGTGTACAATAAATGGAATAGGAGAAAGAGCAGGAAATGCAGCTTTAGAGGAAATTGTAATGGCTATTAAAACAAGAAACGATTTAATGCCATATGAAACAGGTATTAAAACAGAATTAATTAGTAAAGCATCAAAAATGGTCTCTAATGCAACTGGTTTTCCCGTTCAATTTAATAAAGCAATTGTTGGTAAAAATGCATTTGCTCACGAGTCTGGAATTCATCAAGATGGAATGTTAAAGAATAGAGAGACATATGAGATTATGTCTCCTGAGAGTGTAGGTGTTAAAAAAACATCATTAGTAATGGGCAAACATTCAGGAAGACATGCGTTTAAAGATAAATTAAATGATTTAGGATACACAGATGTAACTGATGATGTTATTCAGGAGGCATTTGGGAAATTTAAAGTTTTGGCTGATAAGAAAAAGCAGATATATGATGAAGATATAATTGCATTAGTTGATGACAGTCTAATTGTTGATAACAAAATAAATGCCATAAATTTGAAATCATTAAAAGTTTTTGCAGGTACAGGAGAGCCCCAAAGAGCTGAGATGACTCTAGATGTTTTTGGTGAAATTAAACAAACTACTCAAACTGGAGATGGTCCAGTTGATGCAATTTTTAAATGTATAAAAGAACTATATGAACATGATGTAAAATTATCATTATATCAAGTTCATGCTGTAACAGAAGGAACAGACGCACAAGCAACAGTAAGTGTAAAAATTGAGGAGAACGACAGAACAACAGTGGGTCAATCTGCGGATACTGACACACTAGTAGCATCTGCAAAAGCTTATTTAAATGCATTAAACAAAATGCTTATTAAGAGAGAAAAAAAATCTCTTTCTGAAAATATTGAACATCAAAAGGTAAAAGAGGGAGTTTAAATGGGATTATTTGATAGTGTTAAAAAAATATGGAGCCAAGATATGGCAATTGATCTTGGAACAGCAAATACACTTGTAGTTTTAAAAGGACAAGGAGTGGTTTTAAATGAACCTTCAGTTGTTGCGATAGTTGATCAAGGTGGAAAGAAAAATGTATTGGCTGTTGGAGATGAGGCAAAGACAATGCTTGGAAGAACACCTGGTAATATCAGCGCAATTAGACCTTTAAGAGATGGAGTAATTGCAGATTTTATAGTTACTGAAGAAATGATTAAACACTTTATAAAAAAAGTTCATAAAGGAAGCACATTTGCTAATCCTAGAATTTTAATTTGTGTACCAACCGGTTCAACACCAGTTGAAAGAAAAGCGATACAAGATAGTGCTTTAGCAGCAGGTGCTAGAAGGGTTCAATTAATTGAAGAACCAATTGCAGCAGCTATTGGAGCTAATCTTCCAATTTCTGAAGCTACTGGCTCAATGATTGTAGATATTGGAGGAGGCACAAGCGAAATCGCAGTTATGTCTTTAGGTGGATTAGTTTATTCAAAATCTTTAAGAGTAGCAGGTGACTCGATGGATATTGCCATAGTAGATTATATGAGAAAAGAATATAATTTACTAATTGGTGATACTACTGCTGAAAAAATAAAAAAAGAAATGGGAACAGCTGTACCAACTGGAACAAATACTTATCCTGTTAAAGGAAGAGATTTAAGATCTGGTACCCCAAAAGAAGTAAATATAACAGAGGAGGATACAGCTGAAGCACTAAACGATATTATGAAACAAATGGTTGGTGCAATAAAAGATGCTTTAGAAAATACACCTCCAGAGTTATCAGCTGATTTGGTTGATATGGGTTTAACGTTAACTGGTGGTGGCGCTTTATTAAAAAATATTGATAAAAGATTCTCTAAAGAAACAGGTTTACCAGTCCATATAGCTGACGATCCATTATCTTGTGTTGCTGTTGGTACAGGTAAAGCTTTGGATCAAGAAGAAACTTTTTCTACTATGCTATCTGAATATTAGGAAAAATGGCTACTGGCAGAGATGATTTTGTAATTGCCATTAGGTCAGCTTTTTTAAAAAAAAAAGATAAACAAAAATTTTCTTTACTAACTTTAATTGTTCTGTCAATTTTTGTAATTGTTTTAAGTAATTTAAACTTTAAAGCAATACAACTTGCTAAATTAGGAATCAATGAAGTAATTTATAGATCATCTCATATTGCATCAATTCCTGAAAATAAATTAAAAGAAATAACTTCAAAATTCAAATCACATATAGATTTATATGAAGATCATCAGAAAGAACTAATTAAAATAGAAAATTCTGACCAACTTAAATTACAAAATGAGTTTTTAACCGCAGAAAATAAAAAGTTAAGAGACTTGCTTGATGAAAGTATAATTTCACAAGAAATATTTGCCAGAGTTTTAATTGATAAAGACAGCCCATATTTAAAATCAATAGTATTAAATAAAGGTACAAAAGATAAAGTAAAAATTGGAATGGCGGTTATTGATGATGTTTATCTAGTTGGCCAAATAATTGAGGTAAATTATACTAATTCAAGGGCATTACTATTGTCTGATCTTAATAGTAAAATACCATCTGTATTAGAGCCAGATGATATACAAGCTGTAATTTCTGGCACTGGAAGTGATTTTGGAAAAATCGAACATACTCAACAAGATTTTAGAGAAGATTTTAAAAATAAAGAAATTTTTGCTTATACCTCAGGTCTTGGTGGTTTATTCAAACCCGGTATACCAATTGGAAAAATTGATAATATATCAGAGGGAAAAATTAATTTTTTTTCTGATTTTACACAACTCAACTATGTAAAAATAGTTTCTTATAAAATAGGTGGAGAAGAATAATGTCATCACTCAATAAAAGTTCTTTTTTTAAAATATTCTTATCCTATCTACCATTTATAATGTTATTTTTTTCTGTATTTAATGAATTTGATTTTAATTACTTAAAACTTGATTATTTTGCTTTTAATTTTGTTCATCTTTTAATTTTCTTTTGGACTTTAAGAAATCCTGATCAATTAGGTTATCTAGCAATTTTCTTTGCAGGCATAATTAATGATGTTGTAATAGGAATACCAATAGGAATTAGTAGTTTTTGTTACCTTATTCTTTGTTCAGTAACAGCCTATATAAGAAACATTACTTTAACACCAAACTTTATGAAGGACTGGATATCATTATTATTTACAATTTTATTAATAAATTCAATTCAAGTGATAATTTTGGATTTAGTCTTTTTAATTAAAGTTGATTACACTCATTATTTAATTAACTCAGGTTTTACTTTTTTATTTTATCCAATATTTTTTTTATTTTTTAATTTTTTAAACGAAAGAATTTCATATCAAACAAATGATTAAATCTAATTCAGGAATAAGAAAAACTGATGTAATTAACAGACGGATGTTCATAATCGGAGCAGCAAAAATAGTAGTTTTTGTTGGTATCGTTGCACGTTTATTTTCTCTTCAAATAAATGAAAATAAAAAATATCTTACTCTTTCAGACAAGAATAGGATCAGAGAATGGAAACTCCCGCCTACAAGAGGAAATATAGTTGATTATTTTGGAAATGTAATTGCAGGAAATTTAAAAGTTTATCAATTACACATAATTCCAGAGCAAGTTGAGAATTTTAATTACTTATTAGTCAGATTAAAAAATCTTTTAAATCTAAGTGATCAAAAAATTATCAAAATAAATAAATTAAAAGAAGAGTTGAAGCCATGGGATAGTATTATTGTTTCAGAAAATTTAAGTTGGAGTCAATTTGTAAAAATAAACAACTATTTATACGATCTTGTCGGTGTTAAACCTGTAATGACAATTTCAAGAAATTATCCATTTAAAGACGTTTATACACACGTTCTTGGTTATGTAAGCCAACCAAATGAGCAAGAGATTTTAAATAATCAAATTATCCAAGAAAGATTTGTACCTGGGATGAAAATTGGAAAGTTAGGTCTAGAGAAAAGACTTGAAAATTATCTTATAGGAACAAATGCTATTCAAAGATATGAAGTTAATGCTTATGGTAAAAGAATTAATCAACTTGAGCATCAAAAAGGACAACAAGGTTCAAAAATACGTTTAACTGTAGACACGAAAATACAAAAAGCTTGTGGCGAATTGTTAAAAGATAGAGCGGGGTCTATTAGTGTAATGGATATTTACACCGGAGATATAATAGCAATGTATTCGTCCCCATCTTATGATCCAAATTTATTTTTATTCGGAATAAGTCAAGATGAATGGCAATTAATTAGAAATAATCCATTAAAACCATTAATTAACAAAACTCTTTCTGGTCTTTACTCCCCAGGTTCAACAATCAAACCAATTGTTGCTCTCTCTGCTTTAGAAAATAAGGTGATAGACACAAAGTTTAAAGTTAAATGCACTGGAAAGATGGAGTTATATGGACAAACATTTCACTGCTGGAAAGAAAAAGGACATGGTTGGGTCAGTTTAAAAAATGCAATGAAACAATCCTGTGATACATATTTTTATGAGGTATCTAGGTTGTTAGGTGTTGATAGATTAAATATTACAGCTGAAAAGTTTGGATTAGGTAAAAAAGTTCTTGGTGATTATTTTGATAATGAAAAAAAAGGACTGTTCCCAAATACAAAATGGAAAAAAAATAATCTTGGTAAAGGTTGGGTTTTAGGAGAAACTTTAATCACAGGTATAGGTCAAGGCTATATACAATCAACGCCCCTTCAACTTTGTATGATGACAGCACAAATTGCAAATGGTGGTTATGCAATTAAACCTAAAATTATTGTTGATAGTAATCCAATTTCTTATGAAGATGCAAAACAATCAATGGAGAGTGGGTTATTATTCGATGCTGACTCAGAATCTTTATTGGACAAAAAATTATTTAAAAACCAAAAAAATATTAAAATTGTTCAAGAAGCAATGTTTAGTTCAACTAACGAAAGATTTGGAACCTCTTATAAATCGAGAATTGATGATCCTAAATATCAATTTGCAGGAAAAACAGGAACAGCGCAAGTAAAAAGAATTAGCAAAAGAGAGAGAGAACTAGATTTAGAATTAGAGCAAATACCTTATAAAGATAGAGATCACGCTTTGTATGTTGCTTATGGCCCATACATTAACCCAAGGTATGCGCTCAGTATAATTGTTGAACATGGTGGATCAGGAAGTAAAGCGGCAGCACCTATTGCAAAAAAATTATTTAAATTAATTATTGATAGACATGATTTAAGAAATGAACAATCTAATTTTGAGAGGATTACGATTTAAATGTTTCAACATGATAGATTAAATAGTGAGATTACATTATTTCAAAAAATAAAAAATTTAGATTATATATTGTTAATTTCTATTATACTTCTTTCCATATTAAGTGTTTTTGTTATGTATTCTACAGATGGTGGCGAAATACTTTTTCATACCAAAAATCATTTTGTAAAACTTTCAGTGTTTTTCCCTTTAATGATTTTTGTCGCTTTCTTTAATATAAAATTTTGGCATAATTTTTCTTACATAATTTATTTTATAGTAATACTTTTGTTAGTTTATGTTTCCTTTTTTGGAATTAAATCTTCTGGCTCTCAAAGATGGATGGATCTTTATTTGTTTGTTCTACAGCCTTCAGAGCTCATGAAGGTAGCTATTATAATGTGTCTTGCTAAATATTATCATAGACTAAAAATAGAAAATGTTAATTCATTTACCAGTATAACTATTGTCCTATCGATTATATTTATTCCAATAATTTTTGTAATTGCTCAACCTGATCTTGGCACTTCAATATTAATTGCTCTAAGTGGATTAATTATTCTTTGGTTAGGTGGTGTAAAAATTAAGTATTTTATCTACTCATTTATTACCTTCTTAATTTCGCTTCCATTTATAATTTCATTCCTTAAACCTTATCAAAAACTGAGAATATTAACTTTTTTAGATCCAGACAGGGATCCTTTAGGTGCAGGGTACCAAATTATACAGTCAAAAATTGCCATTGGCTCAGGTGGCCTCGATGGAAAAGGTTTTTTAAAAGGAACTCAGAGTTATTTGGATTTTTTACCTGAAAAACATACAGATTTTATTTTTACTTTATTTTCAGAGGAATTTGGATTTATAGGATCAGTCGCTCTTTTAATATTATACTCTATAATAATCTTTAGAATTGTAAGAATAGGATCTATTTCAAGAAGTAATTTTGCAAGACTTTTTTGTTTTGGTTATGCTTTTGCAATTTTTATTTATATTGTTGTAAACTTATCTATGGTGCTTGGTTTACTACCTATAGTTGGATCTCCACTTCCAATAATGTCATATGGAGGTTCATCAATGTTGGCCACAATGATTGGTTTTGGTGTAGTATTGAGCGCAAAAATTAATCATAAACAAATGATTGCATAATTTGTCACTCCAATAATTTTTTTTTTACTTGTATAACAATTTTATGAATAAAGATCTTCAAATAGGAATAGTTGGGGCAGGAATACAAGGTGTTTCTAACGCTTTGTTTCTTCAGAAAAAAGGTTTTAACGTAACTATTTTTGATAGAGATAACCCAGGTAGTCAAGCTGCATCTTATGGTAATGCAGGTCATTTTTCTCCCTACGCATCTCTCTCTTTGAATAGAACTGATGTTCTAGCAGATGTGCCTGCAATGTTATTAAGTTCTACAGGTCCACTAGCATTAAAATGGAATTACGTTCCCAAAATGATTCCGTGGTTTTTGAAGTTCATAATGAATACAACTAAAACTAAGATGATGCATACAGCTAAAAATATGCACCAAATTTTAGATTTAGCTTTACCAGCATATGATGAATTATTTGAAGAAATTGATTTAGAAGGTCTGGTTGAAAAAAAAGGCATTCTTTATATATGGAATGACCAGGATCTAAAGAGTAGAGAATTAGAAATTAGAGTAAGAGATGAACTAGGAGTTGAGCAACAGTTAGTTAATAAAGCTGAAATCCATGATCTTGAACCTAATATCAAACCGTTCTACCATGCAGGTGTATTCTATCCATATGCAAGGCATGCAAGAAATCCAAAAAGGATTCTTTTGAAATTATTTGATTTATTTTTGAAAAAAGGAGGAAAATTTAACAAAGTAAATATCAATGAAATAAGTTTTAATGAGGAAAAACCAGTTTTTAAAACTGAAACTCAAAGTTATATTTTTGATAAAGCAGTTATAGCTTGTGGTGCCTTTTCAAAAAAATTAACAGATAATTTTGGAGAAAAAATACCTTTAGATACTGAGCGTGGATACCATGTTCATTTCAAGAATTGTGATCATTTATTAAGTAGACCTGTAATTTTTTCTAACCGTGGGTTTGGAATAACACCAATGGAACAAGGCTTGAGAGTTGTGGGGACTGTAGAATTTGGTGGATTAGATAATCCATTATCTAAATCAAGGGTTAAGAATTTAATAAACAACGCAAAATATATGCTTGGAGACTTACCAGAACATGAGGATGAATGGTTAGGATTTAGACCAACTTTACCTGATTTTTTACCTGTAATGGGACCATCAAAAAATTACAAAAATATTTATTATTGTTTTGGGCACCATCATTTAGGATGGACTTTAGGTCCAATTTCTGGAAAGATTGTTTCAGGAATGATAGCGAACGAAAATACAAACCTAGATTTAAAACCTTATAGCTCGCTTAGATTTAGTTAAGTGACAAAAGACAATAATTTTTTAGCCTATTTATATCTATTTTTGACGGTAACTTTCTGGGCAGGGAATTTTGTGGTTGGAAAGCTAGCAAGTTTTTATGAGGTTCCACCTTTTTCTTTAAACTTTTATCGATGGTTTTTTGCTTGGTTAATTTTAGCTCCTTTTACAATTCCTGAAATTTTAGAAAAGAGAAATTATATAATCAAAAATTATAAAATTTTTATTGTTTTAGGAGTTACTAGTATAACAATATTTAATTCTATTGTTTATTATTCTTTGAATTTCACTCAGGTTATAAGTGGAGTATTAATGATTTCAACTATACCTGTAATGATCATGTTGTTTTCATCAATTTTAAAAATTGAGAGGACAAATATATTTCAGATTATTGGAGTAATCTTTTCTTTTGTAGGAGTAATTACAATTATTACTAAAGCAAATTTAGAAATATTAAAAAATTTAAATTTTAATAAAGGTGACATAACTATGGTAATAGCAATGTTTTCTTGGGCTTTATATTCTACATTATTAAAGGGTAAAAAATATGAGTTGACTCAAATTTCATTACTTCAAGTGGTAATAACTTTTGGTTTAATATTTTTAATTCCGGTTTATTATATTGAATATCAAGTTGGTTTCAGAATTAATTTTGAATTACCTTTCATTTTAATTTTATCTTATGTAGTTTTGTTTCCAGGTTTGGCATCTTTTCTTTTATGGATAAAAGGAATTTCTATGATTGGTGCAAATCGATCTGGCGTTTTTTTACATTTAATGCCGATTTTAAGTGCGATAATGGCGATGATTTTTTTTAGTGAAAAATTTATGTTTTATCATATTTTAGGTGCTTGTTTTATTATAGCAGGAATACTGCTATCAAATAAGAGAATTAAAAATGCTTAAGGTTGCTATATTAGATGATTACCAAAATGTTGCTCAACAATTTGTAGATTTAGAAAAATTAACTAGAAAATATGAGTTTAAGATTTTTAGTGAACCATTTGTAGATGAAGCAGACGCAATTGAACAGTTAGCTGATTTTGAGGCTCTTCTAATAATGAGAGAAAGAACTCCAATAACAAAAAATTTAATTAGGAACTTAAAAAATTTAAAATTTGTTATCACAAGTGGATTAAGGAATAAATCTATTGATTTAGAAGCTGCAAAGAAAAGAAAAATTATAGTTTGTGGAACAGATATAAATGTTAATCCAACACCTGAACTTACATGGGCTTTAATTCTTGGTTTAGCAAGAAATTTAAAGGAAGAAATTGACAATATGTATCAAGGATATTGGCAAACAACAATTGGATTTGAATTAAAGGGAAAAATTTTAGGTTTAATTGGTTTAGGTAGAGTCGGCACAGAAGTAGCTAAAATTGGAAAAGCTTTTGGCATGCAAGTTATGGCATGGAGTGAAAATTTAAGTCTTGATAAATGTAAGGAATTAGATGTTCTTCCTTCTAGTAAGGATGATTTAATTACAAACTCTGATTTTCTTTCAATACATGTTCAAGGAGGGGAAAAATATAAAAACTGCATTACTTTAAAAGAATTAGATAAAATGAAAAAAACTGGATTTCTAATAAATACCTCAAGGGGACCTATTGTTAATGAAGATGACTTAATTATTGCATTATCTACCAATTTGATCGCAGGGGCAGGAATCGATGTTTATGATAAAGAACCATTGCCAGAAAACAATAAGCTTAGATTTTTACCTAATGCATTACTCACGCCACATATAGGTTATGTGACCGCTGAAAATTATAGTATTTTTTATAATCAAATGATTGAGGGACTGGAGGCTTGCGTCAATGGAAAGCCAATTAGAGTTTTAGAATAACCATGGATTTACCCGTTGTAAATCATGAAGACTATTTTGCAAAAATTGGAGATGATCACAAATTTCCAATTAAAAAGTTTGGAGAATTAGCAAATTATCTTACCAAAAATAACATAGTTAAAAAATTTCATAAACCATACGCTTGTTCATTTGAAACATTAAGTTATGCACATTCAAAAAATTATATCTCCGATATTAAAAACAAAACACTTAGTAAGGAGGGCATAAAAAAAATTGGATTTCCACTTGTAGATAGTGTTGTACAAAGATCTTTAGTTGCAACTGGTGGAACTGTTTTAGCATCTAAACTAGCAATTAATTATGGTATTGCCTGCAATACGGCAGGAGGCAGCCATCACGCTAATTATGATGGAGGTGCTGGATATTGTGTTTTTAATGATGTAGCTGTTGCCGCACATTATTTAATAAATAGAGGTTTAGCTAATAAAATTTTAATTGTTGATTTAGATGTTCACCAGGGAAATGGTAATTCAGAAATTTTCAAAGATAATAGAAGTGTTTTTACATTCAGTATGCACTCAAAAACAAATTATCCAGCTAAAAAATCAGATAGTGATTTGGATGTAGAGCTTGAGGATAATTTAGAAGATAATGCCTACATCAAAACTTTAAAACACTATTTAAGCGAACTAAATAAAGAAAATTTTGATTTTGTTTTTTATATAGCAGGAGTTGATATTCATTTTAATGACCGGCTTGGTAAATTAAAAATTTCTGATGAGGGCATTAGATTAAGAGACGAATTAGTTGTAGAAAATTTTTTTTCACAAAGAATACCATTTTGTGGAGTTTTAGGCGGTGGTTATAATAAAGATTTTAACAAACTCATAGAATTACATTCAATGTTGCACCAATCTTGTGCTAAATATATAGGATCATGACAAAAAAAATAAATTCTAATTTAACTGCAGAACAAAAATTAATTCTGTTTGAAGAAGGAACAGAGCGTGCAGGTTCAAGTGAACTTAATAATGAAAAAAGAGAGGGAAGTTTTCATTGTGCAAATTGTGATGAAAAATTATTTGACTCAAAAGCAAAATATGAGAGTGGTTCAGGCTGGCCCTCATTTTATGAATCTTTACCAGATGTCTTTGATACTAAGACAGATCATCATATAGGATATGCAAGAACTGAGTATCATTGTAAAAAATGTGGTGGTCATCATGGTCATATCTTTGATGATGGTCCAGAGCCAACAGGAAAAAGATACTGTAATAATGGGGTATGTTTAGTTTTTAAACCTAAGAGTTAAAATTAATGTTTGAAAATATTGATATCGGATTAGTTAAAAAAGAATTAAGAGACCTTTCAAAAAATTATAAACAAAATTTTATCAATATTGAACATTTTATAAAAAATGAAATACAAGAAATTTTAAATCTTAAGAAAAATAATAAGCCTATAATTCCAGAAATCAGCTTTAATGATATAAATCAAAAAAAATCTAAATTATTAGAGGGTATCAAAAAAAGAGGCTGTGTAATAATTAGAGATGTTTTTGAGGACACATTTATTAGAAATTTAAATAATCAGCTGGAAAAATATATTGATGAAAATAATTATTATGAAGATCAAAGAAAGAAAGCTGATTTAGACAAATATTTTAGTGATTTAAAATCAGGAAAACCACAAATATATGGTTTGTATTGGTCTAAAGCTCAAATAGAAATTAGACATTCTGAGCAGATGGCTCAAGTACAAAGATGGCTTAATAATCTTTGGATTTATGAAAATGAAGAATATAAAGTTTTTGATCCGAATAAAGAGTTGTCTTATGCAGATAGAGTAAGAAGAAGAGAACCTGGTGATGATACATTGGGATTATCTCCACATTGTGATGCAGGTTCAGTTGAAAGATGGACAGACAAAAATTATCAAAAAATTTATCAAGAAATATTTGCAGATAATTTTGAAAAATATGATCCTTTTAATGCAAAATTTAGAGATAGAATAATAGAATTCGAGTCTCCTGCTGTTGCGCATGTGTTTAGAACTTTTCAAGGATGGACTGCCTTAACAGAGCAGGGTCCAAACGATGGTACATTACAATTAATACCTATTGCAAAAGGAATGGCGTATGTTCTTACAAGAGCATTACAAAATGATGTTCCAGAAAGTGAATTATGTGGCTCTAAACCTGGAAGAGCATTATCAGTTAACAAAGATTACCATTCTTTACTTTTAAAAGGTTTAATTTCTATTCCTAAAATGAAACCAGGTGACACAATATGGTGGCACCCTGATGTTATTCATGCGGTAGAAGATAAACACTCAGGAAAAAGTTTTTCAAATGTAGTTTATGTCGGTTCAACCCCTTATTGCAAAAAAAATCTTGATTATACAATCAAACAATCAAAAAAATTTTTAGAAGGCAAAAGTCCACCAGATTTCGCAGCTGAAGACTATGAGATTAATTATAAAGGTAGAGTCAAATTAAAAGATTTAAGTCTATTAGCAAAAAAACAACTTGCTTTGGAAGATTGGAATTAATTATTCAATAAATCTTGAAGTTTATTTTCTTTTTCTAGAGCTCTAACTTCATCATAGCCACCAATATGTAGCTCATCAAAAAAAATTTGTGGAATAGTTCTTTTACCATTAGCTTTTTTTATCATTTCATCCATTGCTCCATCAACTTTTGAAATATCAATTTCATTGTAAGGTGCATTGTTTCTTGTTAATAACCTTTTAGCAGCCTCACAGTAACCACATCTTGGACCTGTATACATGGTAATTTTTTTCATGGATTATAGATAGTCACCTTTTTTGATTTTACTAGTGATTTCTTTTCTTGAATATTCGAATTTTTTTCGATGTTTTATACTTTTTTGATTTACTCTTTTTCTCCATAATCTGAAAGAAGATGGCTTTAAAGATCTTCTCATTATTTTGATTACATCAGATTCCTTCTTTCCAGTTTTTTTTTCAATTTCTTCAAATGTAATTCTATCTGCCCAAGCTGCCCAAATGATCCAATCAGGATCGTCCATTTTGGGTTCTGGATTTTTGACTCTGGTTACTGGCCTGTGACCTTTTTTTTTCATAAATCCTTTATATTTGAAAAAAAAATTTAATGCATTTTTTTTACCCTCTGATATTATGTGATAGATAGTCCTTCTTAGCCATCTTTAGCTCCCGGTTTTTAAGGACTATCTTTTTTTATGCTCCCCCTAGATTTTATTCTTTATTTACAGATCATAATTTTTCTATTTATTACTCCCGGAACACCTAGAATTGTAATTATCTCATATTCAATGAATTACGGAGTTGGAAAATGTGTGTGGTCTGCTTTTGGAGATGTTACTGCAAATTTAATTCAAGCTACTTTAGTAATTTTTGTAATTGGATCTTTCTTTGCTGAAAGCTCAACAATACTGAATATTTTTAAATGGGTAGGAATAATTTATTTGTTATATCTTGCTTATGATATTTATAAATCAAGGCCAAAAGATATTACTGACAATAGTGAAATAAAAAAAAGTAACTTATCTTTCTATAAAGATGGTTTTTTAGTTGCAGGAACAAGTCCAAAAGCTTGGATGTTTTTTCCTTTTATTTTCCCCCAATTTATTGACTTTAATGAAAATTATTTAGCTCAATTCTTTATTTTAATCACAACTTATATCGTTTTAGACTTCATATCTTTAATTGGTTATGCGCTACTTGCGCAAAAATTAATTAGCTGGATTAAAGCAAATCCTAAAACAATTAATACAATTTCTGCGAGTGTTTTAGTAATTATTGCAGGAATAATCGTTGTAACTCAACAATATTAATTATCTAGAGGTCTTTATTGACACTTGCATAAAATACTTTTTCTTTATTTAATCACCCATTAATTAATTAATTTAAAAGGAAATAAAATGAGATTAAATAAAATAATTTTAAGTTTTGTTTCTGCATTAGTAATTTTATTATCAACTTCCGTTGTTTCTTTTGCAAAAGTTGTAGGTGATAAAATTATTTTAGGTGCTGCAATTTCCCTAACTGGTAAATACTCATCTAATGGTGTTCATACTCAAAACGGATATAACATGGCCGTTGACAGAATTAACAGCATGGGTGGTGTTAAAGTTGGTGGAAAAACTTATAAGTTTGACATTATTTATTATGATGATGAGTCAAACCCTAAGAGAGCTGCACAGCTTGCAGAAAGACTAATATCACAAGATGGTGTTGAGTTCATGCTTGGCCCATACAGTTCTGGTTTAACAAAAGCGATTGCTCCAGTAACTGAAAAATACGGTGTTCCAATGGTTGAAGCAAACGGTGCATCTAGATCTTTGTTTACGAAAGGTTACAAATATCTATTTGCTGTATTAGCTCCAGCTAACTTATATCTTGATGTTGCTATAGATCTAGCAGTTGAAAAGAATAATGGAAAAGGGGTTACTGTTGCTATGGCGTTTGAACAAGATGCATTTTCTCAAGATGTAAGACTTGGTGTTTTAGATGCAATTAAGAGAACTGGCTCTAAAAAAGTAATTGATGATAAATTACCGAAAGAGCTTAATGATATGGCCGCTACTTTAGTCAAAGTAAAACAAATGAAACCAGATGTTTTAGTTGTGTCAGGTCATACTAAAGGTGCTTTAACTGCTATCAGACAAATATCTGAGATGAAAGTAGACGTTCCAATGTTAGCTATGACACACTGCGATGCAGCTAAATTATCTAAGCAACACGGTAAAAACTCACAGTATGCTTTATGCGCTTCTCAGTGGCACAAAACACTAACTTACAAAGATGATTTCTTTAAAGATGGTATGACTTATGATGCAGACTTTACTAAAGAGTTTGGTTATGCACCTCCATATCAAGCAGCAGAGTCTTCAGCTGCCCTATTGGTATTTAAAGATGCATTTGAAAGAGCAAACTCTTTTGATCAAAAGAAAGTAAGAGATGCTCTTGCAGCTACTAATATGCAAACTTTTTATGGAAACATAAAATTTGCTGAAGGTGGTCAGAATGTTGACAAGCCAATGGTACTTTTCCAAGTAATGTGTGATGATGCAGGAAAATGTGAAAATAAAGTTGTTGCTCCTACTAAATGGGCATCAGCTAAGTTAATTCACCCAATTCCTTCGTGGTCTGAAAGATAAAAAAATCTACAAATACCCCCTAATATATTTTATATAGGGGGTATTTTTTTAAAAGGTTCAATATGGATTTCATGGTCTTCCAATATCCAATGATTTCTGTTCAAGCATGCTTGGATGGAATTCTTCTTGGAATTTTATTTGCATTGATTGCTTATGGTATGGCTCTGCAATGGGGAGTAATGAATATTATCAATATCGCTCAAGGTGATCTTGTTATTTTAGGAGGATACATTGCTTATTTTATGTATCTATATGGAATCCATCCAGCCTGGGGAGTAATCGTTGCTCCAGTAATAATGTATTTTGTTGGTATAGTAATTTACAAACTTGTAATTAATAAAGTAGTAGATAGAGATTTATTTATCTCTATTTTAGCGACTTTTGGAATAAGTATTCTTTTCATGCAATTAATGAACTTTGCATTTGGAGCAGATGTTGTTCTTGCAAATTCAGATTACGGAACAACTATGTTGTTTAATAATAATGTTGTGCTACCGAATTCAAAAATATTTTCAGCCTTCATAAGTATTTTATTTGCAATATGTTTAGTAATTTATATGAAAAAATCTAAGCTTGGTCGCGCAATTAGAGCTACAGCACAAAATGCAAGGGCAGCCAAAATTTTAGGCGTAGATACAGAAAAAGTTTATGCAGCAACATTTGGAATTAATGCTGCACTTTGTGGTGTTGCTGGCGCATTAATATCCATAACATTTACAATACATCCTTATATGGGTTTACCTTATACAATAAGATCTTTTATGATCGTAATTGTTGCTGGATTAGGAAATTTACCAGGTGTTGCAATGTCAGGAATGGGATTGGGTGTATTTGAGGAATTTGCAGACTATATTCTAGGAACAGAATTTAGAATTGGTTCTGTATTTTTACTACTAGTATTAATTCTAGTTTATAGAAGATTTAAACTTTCAAGAAAAAGAGAGTATTTAAAATGAAAAAAGTTGAAATTACAGACGACACTGGAAAGAAAATTAAGGTTGATATTAAGAAATTTAAAAAACATTTAGACGAGTATCACTTAAATGGATCAAGTATACATGAAGAAAATGGACATTACTTTACAATTGATCAAAAATTTAGAAATAAAATAAACAATTTATATGAACAGGAATAATTTAATTTTATATTCCGGAATATTAATATTTGGTATAGCTGCTCCATTCTTATTTCCTGCTTTTAAAGTTCAGTTATCAATCCTATGTGTACTGATTGTTCTTGCAACTACTTGGAATATTCAAGGTGGTGAAATGGGATATAACTCATTCGGAAATATTCTCTTTTATGGTCTCGGTATGTATCTATGTGCCTCCGTACAAGTTGGAATGTTTTTCCCATTAGCTGAGTGGACAGAAAGTGGTGGTGAAAAGACTTTTGTACATACACCGGCACAATTTTTTCAGGGAATGGCAGTTGGACTTATAGTTGCTGCAGTTGTACCAACCATTGTAGCAGGTTTAATTGGATACTCTATTTTAGGTCTTCGAGGGCATTATTTTGCAATTTGTACATTAGGTTTGGGAGTTGCAGCAGGTGAAATTTCTGGTGGAATTGAAATTATTGGAGCCGGACAAGGTTTCACAACACCACCATTTCCTGAGGTTGGAAGTTTAGATTCAAGAGGTGAATTTTTTTATTTTCTAAGTTTTTTTGTTTTAGTTCTGACATTTATAACTGTTAAAGGAATTTACACTACTAGATTTAAGTTAATACTTAATGCTATCAGAGATAATGAAGATAAAGCCGAAGCTATGGGAATTGAAACAATGAAATATAAAATCATTGGATGGATGATCTCAGCTTTCTTCTGTGGATTGGCTGGTGGAATAATGGGGGGATTAGTTGGATACATTGACTCTACTGATGTTGCATTTGATGGTAGAGAGATGGGAGTCTTCATGGTTTTAATGGCAATATTGGGTGGTAAAGGTACACTTTGGGGTCCAATTATTGGAGCAACTGTATTTCATATTTTTAAAGAAGGTTTTTGGACTTTCTTCTTAGGATGGCAGTACGTTGCTTTAGGAGTACTTATTGTAGTAATCGTAATTTATTTTCCAGAAGGAATTATGGGTTGGTTGAGAGAAAAATATCCAGAACGATTTGGAGAAGTGGTTGATGAAAAAGATCGTAAA
Source organism: uncultured Pelagibacteraceae bacterium (assembly GCA_902622955.1). GTDB lineage: Bacteria > Pseudomonadota > Alphaproteobacteria > Pelagibacterales > Pelagibacteraceae > Pelagibacter. The sequence goes on along the minus strand of CACNRP010000010.1, from coordinate 9,260 downwards.
GCACAGGTAGAGCTTAAATGAGTATTTTAGAAGTTAATAATGTAAGTAAATCATTTGGTGGTGTTAAAGCTAATGTTGATATTTCTATGAATGTTGAAAAAGGTAAGATAGTTGGTTTAATTGGCCCAAATGGATCAGGTAAAACAACTTTATTTAATTCCATTGTAGGAACTTATCCAATTGATCAAGGGTCTATTAAATTTAATGGTAAAGAAGTTTCAGAATTACCAGTGCCTGTTATTGCAAAATTAGGTCTATTAAGAACATTTCAGCAAACTAGAATTTATGGAAAATTAAATTGCATTGAAAATATGCTTATCAGCCACAAAGGTAGTGATGCAAATTTAATGAAGATTTTTTCAAAAATTCCCCAAGAATTAACAGAAAAAGCTGAGAATTTATTAAACTTCGTTGGATTATATCAAAAAAGAAAACTAAGAGCCGGCGATCTTTCTTTTGGCCAACAGAAGTTATTAGAACTAGCAATGGCTTTAATGAATGAACCTGAAATGCTTTTGTTAGATGAGCCTACTGCAGGAATAAACCCAACCTTAATTAATGGAATTATCGACAGATTAATAAAAGTAAATAAAGATTTTGGAATCACTCTTTTGGTAATAGAACACAACATGAGAGTTATCATGCAGCTTGCAGAAAATATATTCTGTTTAGCACATGGAAAAATGTTAGCTAATGGGACACCTGAGGAAATTAAAAATGACAAGCGTGTTATCGATGCATATTTGGGGGCACAATAATGGCAAACCAATATGAAGTTTTAGGCAAGGCTCCAACTGCAGATGATTTAAAAAAATTATCTCCTAATGAAATTCATTTAACAATTAAAAATTTAAATGCAGGTTATGGTAAAATGGAAATTCTGCATAATTTTGATTTATTCGTAAATAAAGCACAATCATTATGTTTAATTGGTCCGAATGGTGCTGGAAAGTCCACTATACTTCACTCAATATATGGTTTTACTAATATTTTTTCTGGTCAAATTGAACTGGAAGGAAAAGAAATTACAAATCTTACACCTGCTGAAAAATTAAAGTCTGTTGGTATAGCTTATATATTGCAGGATAATTCGGTATTTCCAGATATGACAGTAGAGGAAAACTTATTAATGGGAGGATATATAAAAGAAAAAACAGATGAGTCATTTGAAGAGGCTGAAAGAATTTTTGAAAAATACGAAAGGTTAAGAAATAGAAGAAACCAACCTGCAAAAGTTTTATCAGGTGGAGAAAGAAGACTATTAGAAATATCAAGAGCTTTGGTAATGAAGCCTTCGATACTTTTAGTTGATGAGCCCTCAATAGGACTTGAACCAAGATATATTGAAATGGTTTTTGAAATATTAAGAGATCTTCAAGAAAATGAAAAAAAAACTATTATACTTGTTGAGCAAAATGCAAAAAAAGGTTTAGAGTTTGCTGACATTGGATACGTTCTAGTTTCAGGTCAAACTGCAATAGCTGGAAAAGGTGACGATTTACTTAAAAACCCTGATGTTGGAAGACTCTTTCTTGGTGGTTAATGGTCAGCAAAAAATATTATTTTAAGGGATACAGGTCTATCCTAACTCATGATAGCCCAGCAATTGCTCTTACTTGTTGTTTCATTGCAATTGGAGCTCTTTTTAAAAATTTAGGTTTTAACATTCAAGAAAGCATCTTTTCTACAGTCTTGACTTATGCTTTACCTGGATCTCTAGTCATGGCTGAATCTATGTTGATTGGTGCTTCTCTATTGAATATTTTTTTAGCTGTTTGGTTTGTTAATGCTCGACTATATCCTATGGCTGTATCGTTGTTTCCTTTAATGATGCATAAAAGTCAACCTAAGTGGAAATATTACTTTTCGTGTCACTTTATTGCTGTTTCTGCGTGGTTAATTATGAAAAGTAACTATAAAAAAATTCCAAAAGAACACAGGATCGATTACTGGATTGGAATAGGAAGCGCTACTGTCAGTGTATCTGTAATCGGTACATTTATTGGATTTTCTTTTTCTGAATATTTGAATAAGGACATGATGATGGGTTTAGCTATTCTTAATCCAGTTTACTTTTTATGTATGATGGTTGGAGCTGCAAAAACTATACAAATTACTTTATCTGTTGTACTAGGCTTAATTTTAGGCCCAATTATTTATTTATTATCACCTGAATGGTCAATTTTATTAGCAGGTATTATTGGTGGAACAATTGCTTATTTATTAGGAGAATATAATGTCAGCTAATATAGTTTACGCAATTTTAGTTACTTCTTTAGCAACTTTTTTGTCAAGATTTTTAGGTGCTGTTACTTCAGAAGGTATAAAGGAAACATCTAAATTATTTAAATGGTTTAACTGTTTAGCTTATGCAACTTTAGCAGCATTAATAGCAAGAACTATAATTTTTCCTGCTGGTGTTCTTATGGACGCTAGCTATTCAAGTAGATTAGTAGTCGTTTTATTATCTGTGTTTGTATTTTTTATATCAAAAAAAAATTTTGTTTATCCAACTATTTTCTCAGCTATTTGTATGACTGTTGTAAATAATTATATTTAATTAAAATTGATTTATAGAATAAGGTAATTTAAAATTTAGAATGCAAAATATTAATGGAATAGAAATAACTGAACACGATAAATCAAAAAGAATTGTCAAAATAAGTTTAGAAAGTGAGATTATTGAAAAATTAATTTTTCCTTTTAATAAATTCGATTTAACTTCTTTAGAGCTAAGACCTTTCACAAGGTTCACAATTGCTAAGAGCTTAGACGATTTAACAAATAATAAACTTAGTGAATTAATGAACTCAATTATAAGAGACAGATCAACAGGATGTTTAATAATCGGACCTAAAAATATAACACCTAAGATTAATGATACTTTTTTAGTAAAATTATCAACAGCAACAGCTCACTTGATTGGTGTACCTAATCATGATGCCATGACAGGAAAATATTATGCAAGGTTTCAAGTTAAACATGAGGACAGTAGCGACTCTTATTTGAGAAAGGCTTATAGAAATATGGATCTTCATACAGACGGAACATATGTAAAAGAAGTTACTGACTGGTTAATTATGACAAAAATTGATGAGCAAAATGTCGAAGGGGGTGAAACTGCAATGTTACACCTTGATGACTGGGAGCATTGTGAAGAATTATATAATGATCCAGTGGGCAAGCAGAATTTTATTTGGGGATCACCAAAAAGTAAAAATATTGATTATAAAGTTGAACATCCAGTTTTTTCTTCAGATAAAGAGGGAAGGCCGACAATTTCTTACATAGATCAATTTCCTGAACCACAAAATATGGAGCAAGGAAATTTTTTACAGAGACTATCCGATGGATTAGAAGAGAGTAAAAATAAAATAATTACAAAATTACCTGTTGGTTATTCTGTCATTGCAAATAATTATTTCTGGCTTCATGGAAGAAAACCTTTCAAAGAAAACAAGGAATTAAGCAGAGAATTACTAAGAATTAGAGGTTCTTTTTTTGTTAATTAATTCAATATAATCAATATAAAGTATCCAAAATTATGAATTTAGGTTTTATTGGCACTGGAAAAATTGCAGCCTCAGTGATTACTGGAATATGTAAATCAAAAATTTCTTATAAGAAAATTGTTATTTCTCCAAGAAATAAAAAAATAGCTCAAGGACTAAAAAGAAAGTTTAAAAAAATAGTTATTGCTAAGGATAATCAGCAAATTGTAGACGAGTCTAATTGGATATTTTTATCAGTTACACCAACTGTTGGTGAAAAAATTATAAAAGATTTAAAATTTAAATCTAACCAAACGGTTGTTAGTTTTATTTCGACAATTACTTTATCTCAATTAAAGAAAGCAATTAAAGTAAAAGCAAAAATTGTAAGAGCAATACCTCTACCTCCGATTTCACTAAAGAAAGGTCCAGTACCTATTTGCCCTCCTAATTTAAAAGTTAAGGCGTTTTTCAATAACTTAGGCACAACTGTAGAAATTAAGAATGAAAAATCGTCTATAAATTTTTGGTCCACATCTGGCATGATGGCGCCTTTTTATGAGATGTTGAGAGTAATGACTGATTGGTTGGTAAAAAGAGGGGTAAAAAGAAATAATGCTCAAAAATATATTACTTCTTTATTTTTAGCTTTATCTGAAGATGCTGTAGTAAATTCAAAAGAAAATTTAAAAAATTTAGTAAAAGAGTCTCAAACGCCAAAAGGGTTAAATGAACAAGGTGTGAAAGAATTGACAAAAGCAGGTTTTTATAAGTCTCTAGAAAAAACTTTAAATAGTATTCACAGAAGACTAAACAAATAAATTAAATGTCTGAAAATATATTAGAGATCAATAATTTAAGTAAATATTTTGGTGGATTAGCTGCAGTTTCGGATTGTTCAATAAAAGTTAAAAGAGGAACAATCACTGGTATTATTGGACCAAATGGATCTGGTAAAACAACTTTATTTAATTTAATTGCTGGTAACTTAAAATCTTCTGGTGGTAATGTTGTTTTCGATGATGAAAATATTACAGATGTTCCATCATACGAGTTATTTTCTAAAGGGCTGTTAAGAACATTTCAAATTGCACACGAATTTTCAAATTTATCTGTGTTAGAAAATTTAATGATGGTTCCTGGAAATCAATCTGGAGAAAAAATAATGACAGCATTATTTAAACCAGGTTTAGTTGCACAGGAAGAGGCTGTAGTTAAAGAAAAAGCAAAAGAAGTCGTTGAATTTTTAAATCTAGGACATCTATCCAATGAGCTTGCTGGAAATCTTTCAGGTGGACAAAAGAAATTATTAGAACTTGGAAGAACCATGATGGTTGATGCAAAATTAGTATTATTAGATGAAGTGGGGGCTGGAGTTAATAGAACTTTGTTAAAAGATCTTGGAACTGCAATAGAAAAGTTAAATAAAGAAAAAGGTTACACTTTTTGTATGATTGAACATGATATGGATTTTATTGGAAGATTGTGTGATCCAGTGATTGTAATGGCCGAGGGATCAGTATTATTTGAGGGAAGTGTTGAGGAAGCAAAAAAAGATGAAAAAGTTATAGAGAGTTATCTTGGTAGAGGATCAAAACTAAAGGATACAAACTAATGGCATATTTTGAGGGAATAGAAATGACAGGTGGTTATGGTAATGGTCCTGACATTATTAGTTCGTGTTCAGTAAATGTAAATAAGGGTGAAATAGTTTCTATTTTAGGTCCTAATGGAGCTGGTAAATCAACAGCCATGAAAGCAATGTTGGGTTTGCTCAATTTAAAATCTGGATCAGTAAAAATTGATGGTAAAGATATTTCAAAATTAACTCCTCAAGATAGAGTTAAACAAGGTATTTCTTTTGTCCCTCAGACAAAAAATGTTTTTGCAGGAATGACTGTTGAAGAAAATTTAGAAATGGGTGCATTTCTTGTTAATGATGAAATCAAAAATATAATTGAGGAAATTTATGAATTATTTCCAATTTTAAGAGAAAAAAGAAATCAAATGGTCGGCGAACTTTCTGGAGGTCAAAGACAACAAGTAGCTCTCGGTCGAGCTTTAATGATTAAACCCACAGTTTTAATGTTAGATGAACCAACTGCAGGTGTATCACCAATTGTGATGGATGAATTGTTTGATCATATTGTCAAAGTTAAAAGAACAAACGTTGCAATCTTAATGGTAGAACAAAATGCAAAGCAAGCCTTAAGCATATCTGATAGAGGCTATGTGCTAGTTACTGGGGAAAATCGTTATTCAGGAACTGGAAAAGAATTATTAGATGACCCAAGAGTAAGAAGCTCTTTTTTGGGAGGGTAATATGGATTTTGTAAATGCGATAATTCTTTTATTAAATTATATTTTTATTCCTGCATTAACTTATGGCTCTCAATTAGCTTTAGGTGCAATCTTTGTTACACTTATATATGGAATTTTAAGATTTGCTAATTTTGCAACTGGTGACATGATGTCTTTTGGAACCATGGCAACGATTTTATTTACATGGTATTTTCAATCTTTAGGTGTTTCTTTAGGGGTTTTACCTACCGCTTTGTTAGCTATCCCATTTGGAATTATTTTTATGATTCTCTATATGCTTTTAATTGATAAATTTGTCTTCAAATATTACAGATATCAGAAAAGCCCCCCAGTTCAATTTGCAATGGTAAGTATAGGTGTAATGTTTGTAACACAGGCAGTGGTAAGAATTATTATCGGACCTAGTGACAGAAGATTTTTTGACGGAGAAAAATTCATTATTAAGGCTCGAGAATTCAAAGAGATGACAGGTTTAAACGAAGGTCTCGCATTGAAATCAACTCAAGTAATAACTATTTTTGTAACAATAGTTTTAGTTTCTTTATTGTTTTGGTTTTTAAATAGAACAAAAACTGGAAAAAGTATGAAAGCTTATTCTGATAATGAAGATCTTGCTTTGTTGTCAGGTATTGATCCAAAAAAAATAGTTTTAGTTACTTGGGTAATTGCTGGAATTTTAGCAACTATTGGTGGTGCTTTGTATGGTTTAGATAAAAGTTTTAAACCATTTACTTATTTTAATAATATGCTTCCTATTTTTGCAGCTGCAATTGTTGGAGGAATTGGAAATCCATTTGGAGCCTTTTTAGGTGGATATGTTATTGCTTTTTCAGAAATTTTGTTAACTTATGCCTATAAGAAATTTTTTATGTATGTTTTGCCAGAAAGTATGGAGCCAAATAGTTTAGTTCAGTTACTGTCTACAGATTATAAGTTCGCAGTTTCCTTTTCTATACTAGTAATAGTTTTGATCTATAGACCGTCAGGAATATTTAAGGGGAAAGTATTGTGAGAAAAAATTTAAATGTTATTGCAGCTTATACCATCATGATGGTGCTTATTTTGATGGTTGGTATATTTCAGTCTTGGAATATAGCGTTGTCAATATTTAACCTTTGTTTAATTTCCGCAGTAATGACAATGGGTGCAAATATTCAGTGGGGATACGCTGGTTTAATTAATTTTGGAATTATGGGCTATACAGCTTTAGGTGGTTTAGCTGCGGTATTAATATCTGTAGATCCTGTCCAAGAAGCTTGGAGGGCAGGAGGTTTCGACATTCTAATGTCGTTATGGCTGATAGTAGTAATGGTGTTAGTTATACGTTTTGTTTTAAAAAGATTCGATAAATCAAAAATAAGAACATACAGCATAGCTGCAATAATAATTTCAGGTATTTTACTTATTAGATTTTCTGCAGAGCCAGGCATAGAAGCTATTGAAGCAGTTGATCCTGCAAAAACTGGTTTCCTAGGAGGATTTGGATTACCAATTATATTTTCTTGGATAGTTGGAGCTCTTTTTGCAGGGGGTCTAGCATTTATAGTTGGAAAAGTTGCACTTGGTCTTAGAGCAGATTATTTAGCTATTGCTACTCTTCTTATTTCTGAAATTGTTATTGCAATTATTAAACACGAGGATTGGCTAACAAGAGGGGTCAAAAATGTTATTGGATTAAAAAGACCTGCACCTTATGAAGTAGATCTTCAAACAACTGATTGGTTTATAAGCTTAGTTGAAAAGTTTAATTCAGGAAAATTAAGTATAATTGAGAATTTAGCTGATAGACAAGCTGCTTTAAACCAACTTGTTATTGAAGGTTCTTCAGTATTTGTAAAACTCTGTTATTCAGGATTATTCCTAGTAGTAGTAATTATTCTTTTAATTTTAACTCAAAAAGCTCTCTATTCTCCATGGGGAAGAATGATGAGAGCAATCAGAGATAATGAGGAAGCTGCAAATGCAATGGGTAAAAATGTTGTTAAGCAACATTTATTAATTTTTATTCTAGGTTCAGCTATAGTTGGAATTGCTGGTGCAATGTTGGTTACACAAGATGGTCTATTTACTCCAGGAAGTTATAGACCCATGAGATATACGTTCTTAATTTGGGTGATGGTAATTGTTGGAGGAAGTGGAAATAATTTTGGAGCAATTTTAGGGGGATTTGTTGTCTGGTTCTTATGGATTGAAGCTGCACCAATATCATTATTCTTAATAAACTTTTTCACTGCGGGAATTCCTGAAACAAATGCACTTAAAGCTCATTTAATTGAAAGCGTTCCTTATTTCAGATTTTTACTGATGGGATTAGGATTATTGTTTATAATGAGGTATAGACCTAAAGGTATACTTCCAGAAAAAATAGAAATAAAGTAAAAATAATGAAATATATTATATTAGGTGCTGCTGCTGCTTGGGCTTTGTATATGGCTGACAAGTATTTATTCTTTTAATGAATAAAAATCTTTCGTTACTCTTATTAAGCCAAATTTTTGCTTTTACTGCTGCCCCTGTTACCGTTTTTTTAAGTGGTATAATTGGTTCGAAATTGAGTCCGATAAAATCATTAGCAACTCTTCCAATGGCTTTGTCAGTTGTTGGAGTTGCGTTATTCGCTTTTTTTGCTGCAAAGTTAATGAGTATAATTGGACGAAAATTAGGTTTTATTTTTGCATCAATAGGAACAAGTTTAGCATCTCTTTTAACTGCATACTCTATAATTATAGAAAGTTTTGTCCTATATAATTTAGGATGCTTTTTAATTGGTGGAGGAATAGCTTTCAGTCATCAATATCGTTTTGCAGCAGTCGAGGTTGTGGATAAGGATTATGCACCAAAAGCAATTTCTATCATTTTGTTAGCAGGAATAGGTTCGGCCTTTATTGGTCCAAACATTGCAAACATTTCAAAAGGATTTATTTCAGATCATATGTATGCAGGTTCTTATCTTGCACTTGCCATTTTATCTATCTCATCAACAATTTTTTTAATTTTTTATCAGGAACAAAAAACGATATCTAGTAATCAATATAAAACTGGAAGAAGTTTTTTTGAGCTTGTCTCTCAACCTAGATTTCTACAGGCGCTTGTAGCTTCAGCTTTTGCTTATGCTGTAATGACTTTTTTGATGACAGCAACTCCTATAAGTATGCATCTTATGGAGAAAATAAGTTTATCCAAGACTGGATTTGTTATTCAGCTTCATATAGCAGCTATGTTTTTACCTTCACTTGTTACAGGAAATTTAATTAAAAAGTTTGGTCATAGTAAAATTATGTATGTGGGGGTTTTATTGTTTTTAGTCACAATTATTATCAGTTTATTTGAACAGAATTATATTAACTACATGGTTGCACTTATTTTTCTTGGGCTAGGGTGGAACTTTCTCTTCATTTCAGGAACAAGCTTACTTGTTTTGTGTTACAGAGAAGAGGAAAAATTTAG
>CACNRP010000009.1 GCA_902622955.1 uncultured Pelagibacteraceae bacterium | reverse complement strand
ATTGCTTCTATTTGTGCTATTTGGACTGGCGTATTTACAATGAGTTATGGTTCTTTAAGTAAAAATCTAAGAGATCATGTAATGACTAATACTGCAAATGGATATTCTTTGTTTAAATGGTCAAATGAAGTTTTTAAAAATCAAAATGCTAAGGTTTTGTCTATGCATAGATCAACATCACTTGCAAAAGGAAATGTATACTCTACAACTTTTCAGGGTTTTTTAATTTTTCCTAATGATAAGATTCAACCATATCACATAAAAAATATAGCAAATGATTTTAAAGGACCATCCTTTTTGCTAACTTTTGGAAGTAAAAATAATATTGGAATTTTTAAAAATTGTATTGATTACTTATACACCTCCAAAAAAAATGTTGGAAGACATGTGGGTAGGAACCCATTTAATAAATCAGGTTATTATGATGGATTTATTTTTAGGCTTAAAGATTTAAAAAAGACGAACTGTTTATACAATTAAAATTAAAAAACATTAAAATTAAGGCTGAATTTTAAAAAATGGCGGAAGAGGAGGGATTCGAACCCTCGGTACAAGTTTCCTCGCACGGTCATTTAGCAAACGACTGGTTTCAGCCTCTCACCCACTCTTCCATATGACATTGTGTAATATGCGATTGTATTGAAAATTCAATATATATAAAGTAATTATTCAGTTATTATGAGAAATAAGTACTCTGTATTTTCGTTAATTAAAAATGCTCTTTCACATCATGAAAATTGGCAAAGAGCATGGAATGACCCAGCACCTAAAAAAGAGTATGACGCTGTTATTGTTGGTGGTGGTGGCCATGGATTGGCAACAGCTTACTATTTGGCAAAAAAACACAACATGAATAATATTGCTGTAGTTGAAAAAGGTTGGATTGGTGGAGGAAATACTGGTCGTAATACTACAATAATTAGATCAAATTATTTATGGGATGCTAGTGCTGGATTATATGATCATGCATTAAAAATTTGGGAGAGTTTGTCTCAAGAACTAAACTACAACGTAATGTTTAGTCAAAGAGGTGTAATGAACCTTGCGCATAATTTACAAGACGTTAGAGATTTGAAAAGACGAACGCATGCAAATAGACTAAATGGTATTGATGCGGTCTACTTAAGCACTGAAGAGGTAAAAAAGTTTTGTCCTATTATAAATACATCACAAGATATTAGATATCCTGTTTTGGGAGGAACTTTACAACGAAGAGCTGGTACTGCAAGACATGATGCTGTTGCTTGGGGATATGCTAGAGGAGCTGATGCAATGGGTGTTGATATAATTCAAAATTGTGAAGTTAAAGGAATAAAAAGAAATGGAGATAGTGTTGAAGGAATAGAAACAACAAAAGGATTTATTAAAACTAAAAAAATTGGTGTAGTTGCAGCTGGTCATTCAAGTGTTATAGCTAATATGGCTGGTTTAAGACTTCCGCTTGAAAGTAAACCTTTACAAGCTTTAGTTTCTGAGCCTGTAAAACCAATTATTGATACTGTTGTGATGTCTAATGCAGTGCACGCTTATGTAAGTCAATCTGATAAAGGTGAATTAGTGATTGGTGCTGGTACAGATGATTATGTTTCTTATACTCAAAAAGGAAGTCATCAAATTGTTGAAGGAACATTAAATGCTATTTTAGAATTATATCCAATTTTCAGCAGAATGAGAATGTTAAGACAATGGGGAGGAATAGTAGATATTTGTCCTGATGCTAGTCCAATTTTAAGTAAAACTTCAATCAAAGGTTTATACTTTAATTGTGGTTGGGGCACAGGAGGATTTAAAGCAACTCCTGGATCTGGAGACTTATTTGCTCATACTATTGCAAACGATGAACCTCACAAACTTAATGCTGCATTTAATCTAAATAGATTTGTAAGCGGTGACCTTGTTGATGAACATGGTGCTGCAGCGGTTGCTCATTAATGTTTTTAATAAACTGTCCATACTGTGGAGAACGAGATCAGCAAGAATTTAAGGCTGGTGGTGAAGCTCATATTGAAAGACCTAAACAACCAACAGAATTAAGTGATGATGAGTGGGCAGAATATTTATTTATGAGAAAAAATATTAAAGGTGTTCAATTTGAAAGATGGAACCATGCACATGGTTGTCGTAAATGGTTTAACATGGTTAGAGATACATCTACCGATGATATAAAAGCAATTTACAAAATGGGTGAAAAACCACCTACTCAATAAAATGACTAAAAACTTAAGAGTAAAATCTAGCGAGTATATTGATGAAACTAGTAGAATTTCCTTTAAATTTAATGGCAAAACTTACCATGGTTTTAAAGGTGATACGTTAGCCTCAGCTTTACTTGCAAATAATGTTCATTTAGTTGGAAGAAGTTTTAAATATCATAGACCAAGAGGAATTATGACTTCAGGTTCAGAGGAGCCTAATGCTATAGTTCAAATTAACCCTGGTACCAACAGAACAGAACCTAATGTTAGAGCAACAGAAGTAGAGATTTACGAGGGTTTAGAGGCATCCAGTCAAAATTGTTGGCCAAGTGTAGAATTTGATATTGGTGGAATAAACAATTTTCTTTCCCCTTTTCTTCCAGCAGGTTTTTATTACAAAACATTTATGTGGCCTGCTAGTTTTTGGGAGAAATATGAATTTTTCATACGACACTCAGCCGGTTTGGGGAAATCACCAACATCAAGTGATCCTGACATTTATGACCACCGAAATATTCACTGTGATGTATTGGTAATAGGTGCTGGTATATCTGGAATATTAGCAGCAAAAAATGCAGCTAAAAATAATTTTAAAACGTTGTTAGTTGATGAAAAAAATGAACTTGGTGGCTTAACTGTTTATGAAAACAATGAATTTAACAAAATTGATAACAAAACCCCTTCAGAGTGGTTAAAAAAAGAAATAGAGGAGCTTAAAGTTATTAAAAATCTTGAAATAAAAACTAGAACAAGTGTAGCTGCTTATCATCAATATAATTATCTTTTGGCTAGAGAAAATCTAACTGATCATTTAGAGGCAAAAGATAAAACAAATAAAATTAGACAAAGACTTCTTAAAATACGAGCTAAGAAAGTTATTTTAGCTACAGGTGCATTAGAGAGACCTTTGATATTTAATAATAATGATAGACCAGGAATAATGCTTTCATCTGCAATAAAAAAATACAGTGAATTTTATGGTGTTGCGTGTGGTAGTAAAAATATCTTTTTTACTAATAATGATAGTGCCTACGAAAGTGCTATGTCACTATACAACAAGGGTATCAATGTTGAGGCAATTATTGATATAAGAGAGCAATCTGAAAGTAAAATTGTTAAAAAAGTTAAAGAAGCTGGTATTAAAGTTTACTGGTCACATACAATTGTTGATACGACTGGTTATAAAAGACTAAATAGTGTTTCTATAATGAAGCTATCTAATGATGGTACTTCAGTTACTGGAAGTAAAATTTCTATTTCATGTGATTGTTTAGGAGTTGCTGGTGGTTGGACACCTGCTGTACATTTATATACACAATCAGGTAGTAAACTGAAGTTTGATGAAGAAATAAAAGCTTTCTTACCAAATCAAAATACATCTGAACAAATAAGTGTAGGATCTTGTGGTGGAGATTTTAAAATTGATGAAATCATTAAAAATTTAAATCAAAAGCTTAAAGATACTCTAAATATTAATGAAACAGATTTAGATAATATTAAAGTTGAGATTGATCAGGAAAATTCAAAAAGAAATATTTGGTTACTACCTTCTGATAAACCTTTAGGCAAAACTAAACCATTTGTAGATTATCAAAACGATGCAACAGCTAAAGATATAAAATTAGCATTAAGAGAAGGTTTTAGATCTATTGAGCATGTTAAAAGATATACGACTACCGGTATGGGAACTGATCAAGGTAAACTAGGAAATATGCATGCATTAGGAATAATTGCAGATACAGCTGGCGTTAAAATGGGAGAATTAGGAACTACTACATTTAGACCTCCTTACACACCATTAACATTTGGAACTATTGTAGGTCGAAATGTAGGAAAGTTTTTTGATATTTTTAGAAGAACGCCAATGAATGATTGGCATTTAGAAAATAAAGCTGAATTTGAAAATGTCGGACAATGGAAGAGAGCATGGTACTACCCTATTAACGGAGAAACTATGCATCAAGCAGTTCAAAGAGAAAGTAAAGCTGCTAGAGAAAGTGCTGGTATACTAGATGCCTCTACTCTTGGTAAAATTGATATTCAAGGAAGTGATGCTTCTGAATTCTTAAATAGAGTTTATACAAATGCTTGGTCAAAATTAGCTATAGGGAAATGTAGATATGGCCTAATGCTAAATGAGGATGGTATGGTTTATGATGATGGAGTTACAACAAGATTAGGTGAAAATCATTACATCATGACCACAACAACTGGTGGAGCAGCAAATGTTTTGGGTAAACTTGAAGACTATCTTCAAACAGAGTGGCCTGAGCTTGATGTTTATTTAACCTCTGTAACAGATCATTATGCTACAGCGAGTTTATGCGGACCTAACAGTAAAAAAATTCTTAAAAAAATAATTCCTGATTTAGATTTGTCAGATGAAAACTTTCCTCATATGTCATTCAAAGAAGCGAAAATCGGTAATGTTCAATGCAGAATAATGAGAATTAGTTTTACTGGAGAACTTAGCTTCGAAATAAATGTTCAAGCAAGTTATGGAAAACATTTATGGGAAAAATGTATAGAGGCAGGTAAAGAGTTTAACATTACGCCTTATGGAACTGAGACAATGCACTTATTAAGAGCAGAAAAAGGTTTTATTATTGTTGGTCAAGATACAGATGGAACAATGACTCCTATCGATCTTCAAATGGATTGGATAGTAAGTAAGAAGAAATATGATTTCATAGGAAAAAGATCTCTTTATAGATCTGATACAATGAGAGAAGATAGAAAGCAATTAGTAGGTTTATTAACAGAGGATCCAAATGTTGTTTTAGAGGAAGGAGCACAAATCGTTTCTGAGTTAAATCAAAGTCCGGTTGAAATGCTTGGGCATGTAACTTCAAGTTATTTCAGTCCAAACTTAAAGAAATCAATAGCACTTGCAGTTGTTAGAGGTGGAAAAGACATGATAGGAAAACAACTTTTTGTGCCTATGGAAAGTAAAAATATTAATGTCACTGTTGCAAATCCAGTGTTTTACGATGAGAAAAATGAGAGGTTAAATGCTTAATTATAATTCAGTTATTAAAAATGAAATTAATCAAGAAAGTGTTTCTGTAAAAGAAATCTCTCCAGTAATGAAAATTAATTTAAGAGGTAAAAAAAGAGAGTTTTTAACAAATATTGGTAAAAATCTTAATATGATCTTACCTACAGAAGCAAACACTTCAACAACGAGTGATAAATTAACAGCAATATGGCTAAGTCCAGACGAATGGATGATAATCTCAAATGAGCTGGCAAGTAAAGATACTAACAAATCCGATCTATATGAAATGTTATTTGATAGTATTTCAAAAACAAATTTAGGTGCAGTTATCGATGTAACAGATCAATTTGTTCAATTAGAACTTAAAGGTGAAAATGTCTATGAAATCTTTTCAGCAGGATCTCCCTTTAATTTTAATGAATTTAAAGAAAAGAAAGGATCAACAACTCAGACAGTTTTAAATCATGTAGACGTGATTCTGCACAATAAAGATGAAAATATTGTAAATCTGTTTGTTAGAAGATCTTTTGCTGAGCATCTTTGTTCTTGGATAGAAGACTGCTCTTCTAGACTATAAAAATATATATGATTGGTTAACAAGACTTTAAAACAAATCCTGTTTCATTAACGTATTCCTTGCATTTCTTACTATCATCTTGTGTTATTTCTTTAGCAGGATTTAGACATTCTATTACCCTGCCAATAGAATCTCTACCTGTACATGTAGTAAGTTGAGCCTTATAACCCAATGGTAAATATACTAAACTGTAATAGTCGTAATGTCTGTCTGTAGAATGGGCAGTTATAATTCTATTATTATCAAAATCAATAACTACTGTTTGACCAGCAAAACCATCTAACATCATTATAATTCTATCTTCTAATCCGATTGGGTCAAAGTGAAACTGACCACCATAACTTTGTGTAGCCTCAAAGTTACCTTTAAACTTACTATATTCATATTTGTCTTTATCAATTCTTGTTTCATACATTGTTTTTAAATACTTACCAACACAAGTATCATTATTCCAATGATTCATTATCATGTTAGCAATTCTTACATAATCATATCTGTCAGCATAGAAAGAATATCTTCCGTATTCACCAGATTTTCTGTTACCAGTTTTTTTAGCATATAAAGTCTTGTGAAAATAAACTCTTTTAGCAACTTTAGCGTCTTCTACAAATATCTTATGTAATAACTTGTTCCAGTCATCACCAGTTTTGTAAATAACATAATTCATAATAACATTGGTTGTTAAAGCAGAGTAATTGTAATTAACACCAGGTGTTATACCTTCTTTGCCTTTAAAGTATTTCTTCATAACTTTTTTAATTGGAATAGTATTTGTGTTAGGACCCTTACCCATCCAAGCGTTATCTTTTCTATATTTGGCGTGACCAATATATGGATCATCACCTGCTGTCATATGTAATAAATCAATTAACTTTTGATTTTCGTATAAAGTACCTGCAACAGTTGGGTAATCAATTCTTTCAAAAACTGTATGATTAATATAACCACCACACATAGCATAACCTGTAACTAAACCTACCAGAGACTTACCTACGGAATGTGAAGGATATGGTCCTTTGTATTTACTTTTTCTATTTTGATCAACTAAAATTTTGTTGTTTTCAAATAAGATGTAAGAAACTAAACCAGTTTTTTTATCTGATATTTGTTGTTCAACTGTTTTTGATAATCTGTTAGTTTGTAAATCAAATTCAAACTCATAGGCGTTATCATTTTTTTTATCACCTATTTTATATTTGTGGTGACAATTAAAACAATATTTTTCGTTAGAATGATGAGCAAAAGCAAAATCCATCATAATAAAAAAGATTGAGATACTAAAAAATGAAATTAATTTATTCAAAACTTACCTTTTTTTTCTTCTAAAGTCCCACGGCATTTCAAATTTACCTTGCCAAAGGCCTTTTTTTTCATTTTTAGCATTAATTTCGTTTGATATATATTTTTTTGAGTATTTTCTATAAGCTACTGCATAACCGTTTGAAACTAGCCAAGAATTCAGATTTAAATTTCTTTTATAGCACTCTCCAATTAATCTTTTATATCTGTCAACATCCAAAATTTTACAAGTTATTACTTTGTTGTTTATTTTTTTTTGTAATTTTTGAGTTGAAATTTTTCCACATGGATAATCTTTAGTAAAAGTAAAAAAAATTATTGTTAGATATGGTTTTTTACACATTTGCTTGAATTCAGGTGCATCAATTCCATATAATCTGATTTTTTTTGAATTTATTTTTATTGTATCACCATCAATAATTTGAGCATTTCCAGAAATTTCTTTAATCTCTTCAGAACTAACATCTTTATATGTTAGGATAAAAAAAATTGAACAAATTATAATTAAAATTATCGCTTTCCTTTTTGTAAAAAACATAATTAAAAATATCAAACATTAACTAATTTATGTTTAATATAATATTTAACTTAAAACAGTAATTTTAATGATATCAACCATTAAAATATATCCTATATACTAATGTAGAAAACCTATATGTCAGAAGATCTTTTACTGAACATCTTTGGTCTTTGATTGAAGACAGTGCGTCAAGATTATAGTCTCAATTATTATTTTTATACGTTATTATAAATGATGAAAAAATTATTTATTGTAGTGCTTTTTGCACTTTTGCCCTTGTCTCTTCACGCAGAGTCAAATTTAGATAAAATCCTATCATCAGGAATTCTTAAAGTCGGAACAACCGGAGATTGGGATCCCATGACTATGAAAGATCCTTCAACAAATAAATATAAAGGATTTGATATAGATGTAATGAATGAGCTAGCTAAAGATATGGGTGTTAAAGTTGAATTTGTACCTGCTGAGTGGAAAACTATTGTTTCTGGCATTACGTCAAACAGGTATGATATTTCTACTAGTGTAACAAAAACACCAAAAAGAGCGGAAGTTGCAGGATTTACAGACACTTATTACAAATATGGTACAGTTCCATTAGTTTTAAAAAAAAACTTAAAAAAATTTTCAACTTGGGACTCACTTAACAGTTCTAGTGTAACTATTGCTACAACACTTGGAACTTCACAGGAAGAAAAGGCTAAGGAGTTTTTTCCAAAATCTAAATTAAATTCTGTAGAGGCACCTGCTAGAGATTTTCAAGAAGTTTTAGCTGGAAGAGCAGATGGAAACATTACTAGCTCAACCGAAGCAAATAAATTAGTTATCAAATATCCTCAATTAGCTATAGTTCCTGATGGGGAGAAAAATCCTGCTTTTTTGGCAATGATGGTCTCAAAAGGTGATAGCAAATGGAACAATTATGTTAACGACTGGATTAAAAAGAAAAAATCATCTGGTTTTTTTAAAGAGTTATTGGCGAAATATAATTTAAAAAGCTTATAATCAATTAGTAATTAATTTTTAATTCTTTATAAATCAAAAAGTGAAAAAATTTTTTTTTTTACTTATATTATTACCTTTAAACTCATGTGGTAAAAATGAGTTGAATTGGTTAATTTTATCTCCAAATAATTTTGAAGGTTTAACAAACTTAAAATTTTTATTGAGTGGTTTAACAACAACTATTTATATTTCATTAGTTTCAATCGTTATATCAATGATAATAGGTTTGATAGTTGCAATTCCTTCCTTAGCAAAAAATAAAATTTTAACTTATATTAATATTGTTTATGTAGAAATTGTCAGAGCAATCCCTTTATTGGTCTTGATCTTATGGATTTACTATGGTTTGCCCATAATGACAGGTTTAAGCTTTAGTCCATTTGTTTCTGGTATAATAGCCTTAGCAATAAGTGAAAGTGCTTTTCAAGCTGAAATTTTTAGAGCGGGTATTAATTCAATTAAAAAAGCACAATGGGAAGCCGGTAGTTCATTAGGTTTAAATTTCTTTAAAAGATTAAGATTAGTAATTCTACCTCAGGCAATAAAAAACATTTTACCAGCTATTGGAAACCAATTTGTTTATGTGTTAAAAATGTCGTCTTTAGTTTCAATAATTGGTATCGGCGATTTAACAAGAAAAGCTAATGAATTAGTTGTTACTACTTATAGGCCTTTAGAAATCTATACTTTTTTAATTTTAGAATATTTAATACTAATATTAATTGTTTCTTACTTTGTTAGAAAATTAGAAAAAAAACTTAAAAATGATTAAAAAATTAATCATAAGAAATTATTTAATAAAGTTATTCATTATATAGATTCTTAAATTTAATACAAATTAGAACATCATCAAAAAAGATGTTATTGGAATATGTTTTATTAATTTCCTTTATACCTTTGTTAATTTCAACTTTACTTAAGTTTATAAGACAAGAAATATATCTTTCTTTTAACATTTGAATATATTTTTTTTTTGTTATTGAAACTTTAAATTTAAATTTATCTATTTGATTATTTTTTAACATCCTAGATGCATGCCGAAGCATAATTGAATCTCTTTTAAGTCCTCTTTTAAGTTTTTTTTTCATTTTACTAAAACAAGGAATTTCATTATTTAAAGTAATTAAAGAAAAGATTAATAATACCCCATTTTTTTTTAAACGTTCTTTACAAATTTTTATTAACTTTTTTCTTTTGATTTTATTAAAAAAATGAAGTGTTTGTTTAATCATTATTAAATCAAATTTACTATGATTAGTTTTAAAAAATTCAAAAATATCTTCATTTATAAATTCTATTGATTTGTCAACATCTTTATGGGTTACTGGATCAATCCCTATTGGTTTATTAGATAATTTTAATTTTCTAGATAAAAATCCAAAGATTTTCCCTCTTCCACAGCCTATATCCAAAATTTTAGATTTCTTATTTAATCTTTTTTTTTTTAGTAAAAATGAATTAAAAGAATTTATGTACCTTTTTGATGATAACCATGTTTTATTATCCCAGTTTTTTAACTCTTTCATTTTAATTTTTTTTTTTATAATATCGGTTTTGCATATTCATAAGTTAAAAAAAATATTAGACAGATACTAATAACTAAAAATAGATTTATTTTGTTTAAATACATTATTTAAAAAATAACCAATAAATATTAAAACAACAATCCCCATCACCCAATTTGTAACCATTATTGTATAAAATATGTCCTCATAATCACCACTTCTAATATTAATTACATACCATAAGCTTAGAAACGGAAATGCAGTTAATCTAAGGATGCTTAAATAAAGACTATAAAGAGGTTTCTTAACTGCTTGAAATACAGCTGTGGTAATAAAGAATACTGGATAAATTGGTCCAATTAATGCTGCAACTTTTAAATAAATAATACCACTAGTGACTGCTTCCTGGTTATCAGTAAATAAAGAAACAAAAAATTCTGCACCAAAAAAAATTATTATTCCAGCAATAATCATAAAGGAAGCCCCAAATAAAAGTGCCTTGGTATAGAGTTCTCTTATTCTATTATAAGCTTTAGCACCATAATTTTGACCACCAATTGAAAGTACAGCAGTATTTAATGCTATAACTGGAAGTAAAAAAACTTGTTCTACTCTTAAAGCTGCACCATAACCAGCAACAGCTAAATCACCAAACTGACCAATAAAATACAAGATGTTAAATATACCAACTCCAATAAATAACATACTAAACATTACTGGGACTGCCTGAAATGTTATTTGATTTAAATAATCAAATTTAGGGATAAAACATTTTGCTTTTAGATATTCTCTAATTTTAGAATTATTAACTTTATAAGCTAAATAAATTGTTCCAATTAATTGTGAAATTACTGTAGCTATTGCGAGACCAGCTATACCAAAAGCAGGTATAAATCCGTAACCCCATATGAATAGAGGGTTTAAAAAAATATTAAGAAAAAAACTAAATATTAAAACATTTCTATAACTTTTAGTGTCGCCCTGAGCATTTAATGTTCCGTTAAGTGAAATTTGTATTAAAACAATAAAAGTTCCATAAAAAATAATATCTAAATATTCTCTCGTTAATATAATACCATTAGTATCTGACCCCATTACCTCTAAAAGGTAGTTAGATACATTCAAACCAAATAAAGTTACTAATATTGAAATTACTAATGCAAAGATTAAGGATTGAGCAACATACATTGAAGCAATCCTCTCTTTTTTTTCACCTATTGAGTTACCAATTAAAGTATTTGTGGCTGCTCCTAAACCAACACCAACTGCTATAATTGTAAAATATATTGGAAAAGACTTAGATATCGCACCAATTGCTTCAGCTGAAATTTTGCCAGCAAACCATGTGTCAACTAAATTGTAAAAAGTTTGGAATAACGATCCAACACTCGCTGGTATTGTCACCCTTCTTAATAAAAACCAAATTGGATCTTTTGTTAATTTTATTGATGTAGACAAAACGTTCCTTATTTAAATTCTTTTTGAAAAATATGTTTTTTTCCAGATTGCTTCGCTTTGTATATCTGACTTTGTCTCATTCTAAAACGTGATTTTTGATTTTCTGTTAGGTTATCGTGACAATTGGGACATGAAACACCCTCTTCATACTTTTTTGATTTTTTATCCTTACGAGATATTGGTTTCCTACAACCGCTACAGATTGAGTAAGAACCAACTTTTAGACCATGTTTTAAACTAATCCTGTTATCAAAAACAAAGCATTCACCTTTCCACAAACTTTTTTTCTTATTAGTTTTTTTTAGATAATTTAAAATTCCACCATTTAACTGATAAATGTTATTAAAACCTTTTTTTTCCAAATATACAGATGCCTTTTCACAACGAATTCCACCAGTACAAAACATAGCTATAGGTTGATTTTTTTTTAATTTTTTTAGATATCTTGGAAAATCTCTAAAGTTATCAACATCAGGATTGATTGCTCCCTTAAATGTTCCAACATCGTATTCAAATGGTTTTCTCGCATCTATTAGAACAGTAGACTTTTCTTTTATCAGCTTATTCCATTTGTTTGGATCTACATGGCTATCTTTTTTCTTTATTCTTTTATCTAAAGTTAAATTCATAGGAACAACTTCATTTTTAATTTTAACTTTAGGTTTGTGAAATGGTTGAAATGAGCTTTTAGAGATATTACTGCTGTTAAATTCTTTAAATTTAAGAGTTCTTTTTAAATTATTAATAGTGAATTTAATGTCTGCAGATTTACCAGAAATAGTTCCATTTACTCCTTCTTTAGAAATTATTATCGTACCTCTAATACTTTTCTTTTTTAAAGTTTCAAATAAATTTTTTTTATTTTTTTTCAGATAAGAAATTTTAACAAATTTATAAAAACCAACTACCTCAAACATTATAATTTTCTACAAACAGTCATTCCATCACCAAGCGGAATTATTAACTTTTCGACCCTTGTATCCTTTGAAATATGATTATTAAAATCTTTAATATTTTTAGTAAATTTATCATTATTGTTTTCATTAACAACTCCTCCATACCATAAAACATTATCAATGATTATTAGACCATTTTTATTCAATAATTCTAAAGAACGTTCATAGTATTCAATATAATTCATTTTATCAGCATCGATAAAAACTAAATCAAATTTTTCATTTTTAATTTCATCTAAACTTTCTAAAGCAGGTTTAATTAACGTTTTTATTTTATGGTCTTGATTCGCTTTTTTAAAAAAATCTGTTGCAACTTTATTAGTTTCTTCATTTTTATCTAAAGCAATTATTTTGCCATCATCTGATAATGCCAAAGCCATAGATAAAGTACTTAATCCTGTAAAAGTACCTATCTCTAAAACTTTTTTGGTATGTGAAATTTTTATAATTAAATGCAGAAATTGACTTTGTGAAATTGAGATTTGCATTCTTTTGATATCACCAAGAGATGTGTTGTAATCAATTATTTCTTTTTGGACTGGATGTAAATTAAATCCATGACTTAAAATATACTCTTGGAGTTCTTTAGTTATATTTAGGTCTGAACCCATAAATTCTAAAGTTTTTTCTTTAAAATCTCATTAACTAATTGAGGATTTGCTTTTCCACCAGAAACTTTCATTACTTGACCTACAAAGAAACCAAATAATTTAACTTTACCTGAATTATATTCGATAGCTTTGTCTCTGTTATCATCAATAACCTTATCTATCAGTGCCTCAAGTGCTTTTGGATCACTCTCTTGTTTTAAACCTTTTTCTTCAACAATTTTCTTAGGATCTTTGTCGCCTTCCATCATTTGTTCGAAAACTGTTTTTGCAATTTTTCCAGAAATTGTTCCATCTTTAATTAAATTGATTAATTTTGATAAATTGCCTGGGCTTATAGGGCTTTCAGTTATTTCTAAATTTTTTTCATTTAACGCTGCAAATAATTCACCAATTATCCAATTTGTTGCAAGTTTTACATCAGACTTCTTAATTACGTTTTCAAAGTAATTTGATGTTTCAATATCAGAAACTAAAATGTTTGCTTCGTAAGGAGATAATTTGAATTTTTCTATAAATCTTTTTTTCTTTTCATCTGGTAACTCAGGAATTTCTGATTTTAAATTTTCAATAAAATCATCTGAAACTTCTAATGGCAATAAGTCTGGATCTGGAAAATATCTATAATCATGCGCATCCTCTTTTGATCTCATTGATCTAGTTTCATTTTTTTTAGTATCAAAAAGTCTTGTTTCTTGATCAATCATTTGACCATCCTCAATTAAATCAACTTGTCTATTAGCTTCATATTCAATTGCCATCTGCATGAATTTTATTGAGTTAACATTTTTAATCTCACATCTGGTTCCAAACTCTTTTGAACCTTTTTTTCTAACAGATATATTTACATCTGCTCTTAAAGATCCTTCTTGCATGTTTCCATCACAAGTACCTAAATATCTCATAATAGATCTTA
Source organism: uncultured Pelagibacteraceae bacterium (assembly GCA_902622955.1). Classification (GTDB taxonomy): domain Bacteria; phylum Pseudomonadota; class Alphaproteobacteria; order Pelagibacterales; family Pelagibacteraceae; genus Pelagibacter. Next base: position 19,137 of record CACNRP010000009.1, on the reverse strand, counting down.
ATTTTTTAATATATACATTTACTTCATCTGGAGACCTTAGGTCAGGTTTACTTACAATTTCCATTAAAGCTACACCTGATCTATTTAAATCTACAAATGTATTTTTAGGATCTAGATCATGAATGCTTTTACCTGCATCTTGCTCCAAGTGTAATCTTTCTATACCTACCTCTTTTTGACCATCTGGCATATCAAGTATAACTTTACCCTCACCTACAATTGGATCTTTGAATTGTGAGATTTGATACCCCTGAGGTAAGTCGGCATAAAAATAATTTTTTCTATCAAAGACAGATCTCTTATTGATTTTAGCTTTTAAACCAATTCCTGTTTTGATAGCTTGTTTTACACAATACTCGTTAATTACTGGCAACATTCCTGGAAAAGCTGCATCAACTAGACTTACTTGAGTATTTGGCTCAGCTCCAAATTTAGTCGCTGATGTTGAGAATAATTTCGACGCCGATGTAACTTGTGCATGAACTTCCAAACCAATAACAACTTCATATTGATTATCATGTCTATTTATTAAATATTCAGATTTGTTCTTACTCACTTAATCCACCAATCATTAATATTATTTTTAAAATTAATTTTTTCTTCCATAGCATATGCAATGTTTAAAATATTTTGTTCATCAAAGGCTTTACCTATTATCTGTAATCCTAATGGATACCCTTTAGCATCATGGCCTGCAGGTATAGAAATTCCAGGTAAACCTGCTAAATTTACAGGAACAGTAAAAATATCGTTTAAATACATTGAGACTGGATCATTTGTTTTTTCTCCAATTTTAAAAGCTGAACTTGGAGTGGATGGGGTTAGAATTGCATCTACTTTTTTATATGCATCATCAAAATCATTTTTAATAAGTTTTCTTACCTTTTGAGCTTTAAGATAATAAGCATCATAATATCCTGAAGATAAAACATAAGTTCCAATCATTATTCTTCTTTGAACTTCGGCACCAAATCCTTCAGATCTTGTTTTTTCATACATATCAATAAGATTTTCCCCTTCTGCTCTAAAACCATATTTAACACCGTCGTATCTGGCCAAATTAGATGAAGCCTCTGCTGGTGCTACTATGTAATAAGTTGGTAGTGCATAATTAGTGTGAGGTAGAGATATATCTATAATCTCAGCACCACAATCTTTTGCATATTCAATACCTTTTTTCCAAAGGTCCTCTATTTCCTTAGGCATGCCGTCTACTCTATATTCTTTAGGTATTCCTATTTTTTTACCTTTAATATCTTTCGTTAATTCTTTGCTGTACTCATTTCTTTTGAAGTCTATTGATGTAGAATCTTTTTCATCATAAGTACTGATAACTTCCTGTAACAATGCACAATCTTTAACATTTTGCGCCATTGGCCCAGCTTGATCTAGAGATGATGCAAATGCTACAATTCCATATCGAGAGCAACTACCATAAGTGGGTTTTAATCCAACAGTTCCTGTAAATGAAGCAGGCTGTCTTATAGATCCACCTGTATCTGTTCCAATAGTTATTGGTGTTAATTGAGCTGCTACTGCAGAGGAAGATCCACCAGATGATCCTCCTGGGACTAAATTTTTATCAATTGGGTTTTGTACATTACCAAAAAAACTAGTTTCATTAGATGAACCCATTGCAAATTCATCACAATTTAATTTACCCATTAGGATAGCTCCTTCATTCCAAATGTTTTGTGTAACTGTCGACTCATAAGTTGGAACAAAGTTATTTAAAATCTTACTACCTGCAGTGGTTCTTAAATCTTTTGTACAAAATAAATCTTTCACAGCCATTGGAATACCAGGTAATTTTAGATCAAGATTAGGTTTTTCATCAAACGTTTTTGCTTTATTTAAAGCATTTGCATAATCCTCAGTTATATATGCATTTAATTCTTTTGATTTTTCTGATCTTTCAACAAATGCTTTGGTAGCTTCACTTGAGGAAAGTTTTTTATTTTTTATATTTTCTACTAACTCAGATAATGACTGTTTAGTTATATCTAACATTACTCAATTACCTTTGGTACTACAAAATAATCTTCATTTTCCTTAGGAGAATTTTTTATTACTTGTTCTCTTAAATTTTTACTCTTTACTTCATCAGATCTTAGTTTAAGAGTTGTTTCAGCAACAGAAGTTAATGGTTCAACATTGTCGGTTTTTAATTCGTTAAGTTTTTCAATAAATTCGAAAATTGAATTTAAATCTCCTGCAAGTTTCTCTGCTTTTTTCTCATCTACAGAAATTCTTGATAGTTTAGATATGTGCTTTATTGTTTTAAGATCGATGCTCATATGGTATTTAAATATGTCGCAAACTATCACTTAAGTTTAAAATATACAATATGATCACTATTAAAGAATTCAAAAAAAAACAGTCTGAAACCTCAAGATTGATTGGTTTAGATCTTGGTTCAAAAAGAATCGGTGTATCAATTTGTGATGAAAAACAGTCAATAGCCACACCCTTTAAAACGATCAATAAGACCAATAATATTGATCTAATAAACGAATTAAAAAAAATAATAGAGGAAAATAATATTAAAGGAATTGTTATTGGATATCCAATTAACATGGATGGTTCACTGGGTCCTTCTGCTCAATCAGTAAGTGATGTGTCAAAAAATATAGACAAAAATGTTGATGTAGATGTTTGTCTTTGGGATGAAAGACTTTCAACCGTTGGTGCATTTAATCTATCCAGTCAACTTGATGTTAACGTATCAAAGCGTGAAAAAAACATAGATCAAAACGCGGCCGCATTTATTCTTCAAGGAGCTATAGATTATTTAAATAATTAATCCTTGCCATTTTGGGGCTTTATAGCTATAGAGTTAATTTTAATGGCAATTAAAACCAATAAAGCTATTAAAATCTCACAAAAACATCTGTTAGGTATTCAAGATTTATCAGTTAATGATATTAATTATATCCTGGATGAGTCAGAAGCTTTTATAAAATTAAACCAGAGTAAAAATAAAAAAATCGATGTATTAAGAGGTAAAACACAAATAAACTTATTCTTCGAACCATCAACTAGAACACAAAGCTCTTTTGAACTTGCTGGAAAAAGACTTGGTGCAGATGTTATGTCAATGAATATGGGTAACTCAGCAATTAAAAAAGGTGAAACTTTGATTGATACAGCAATGACCTTAAATGCAATGCATCCTGATATAATTGTGATCAGACATCAAGACTCTGGTGCTTGTAATCTTTTATCTCAAAAAGTTAATTGTGTTGTATTAAATGCTGGTGATGGTAGGCGAGAACACCCTACTCAAGCATTATTAGATGCATTAACAATTAGAAATCGGAAAAAGAAAATTCAAGGATTAAAAATAGCTATCTGTGGTGACATACTTCATTCAAGAGTAGCTAGATCAAATATTTATCTTCTTACCATGTTGGGTGCAGAAGTTAATATAGTTGCACCTTCAAACCTAATGCCAAAAGAAATTGAAAATTTTGGTGTAAACACTTTTACAGATATGAAAAAGGGTCTCAAAGATTGTGATATTGTAATGATGCTTAGATTACAAAATGAAAGAATGACCAGTTCATATCTTTCATCAAATAGAGAATACTATGAATATTATGGATTAACCCCTGACAAACTTGATCATGCAAAATCAGATGCTCTAATTATGCATCCTGGTCCAATGAATAGAGGAATAGAAATTGATACAAGATTAGCAGACGACATAAACAAGAGTGTAATTAAGGAACAAGTTGAATTAGGCGTTGCTGTAAGAATGGCATGTTTAAAAATATTTTGTGAATAAATGAAAAAACAATACTTTATAAATGCAAATATTATAGATCCTCATAACTCTATAAACGAAAATGGTGGATTAATAATTGGAGAAGATGGAAAGATAGAGGCTATAGGGAAAAAAGTAAATACAAACAATTTACCAACTAGAGAAAAACCTACTGACTTAAAGGGTAAATATATATTTCCTGGTATAGTGGATATGAGAGTTTTTGTAGGCGAACCAGGTTATGAATATAAAGAAAATTTTAGGACTTTGAGTAATGCTGCATTATCTGGTGGAGTAACTTCTGTTGTAACCATGCCCAATACAGATCCAATTATAGATAATGTATCAATTGTAGATTTTTTAAAAAGAAGAGGACGTGATAAGTCTAAAATAAATATCTTTCCTTGCGCTTCATTAACTCAAAACACTGATGGCACTAATATGACTGAATTTGGGTTACTAGCTAAAAAAGGAATTGTTGCTTTTACTGACGGAGTAAAAACAATTCAAAATACTAGGCTTATGTCTAGAATTATGAATTCAGCTAAAGATTTAGGATGTCTTATAATGCAACATGCTGAAGATTACGATTTAGCTAAAAATGGAATGATTAATTCTGGTATTATTGCAACAAAACTAGGTTTATCAAGCATACCAGATATTGCTGAAAGAATTATAATTGAAAGAGATCTTACTCTCTTAGAAAAAACTAAATGTCGATATCATATATCTCAACTATCAGCAGGAAAATCTGTAGATATAATTAAGGAACGTAAACAAAATGTTAAATTTACTTGCGGTGTATCAATAAATAATCTTTCATTGAATGAAAATGATATTGGGGATTTTAGAACATTTTTAAAATTATCACCTCCACTGAGAAGAGAAGAAGATCGAGAAACTTTAGTTCAAGGATTAAAAGATAAAACTATTGATGTAATTGTTTCTGACCATAAACCTGAAGATGAAGAATCTAAAAGATTAACTTTTGCACAAGCTGCAACAGGTGCATCCGGTATTGAAACATTGTTGTCTTTAAGTTTAGAATTATTCCATAACGGATCTGTAAAACTTGAAACTATAATTCAAGCTTTAACCTCTAACCCAGCAAAAATATTAAATATAAATAAAGGAAACCTGTCTATTGGAAATGATGCAGATTTTTGTATAGTGGATATCAATAAACCATGGATTGTAAAAAAAGAAAATTTAATCTCTAAATCTAAAAATACTTCAATTGAAGATAAGAAACTTCAAGGAAAAGTAACCAATACATTTGTAAAAGGTATAGAATTATTTAAAATATAAAAAATGGAACTTTTTATAATAGGTATAATCTCATACCTGATGGGATCAATTCCTTTTGGATTAATTTTAACTAAAATATTTTTAAAGAAGGATATTAGAGAGATAGGCTCTGGTAATATTGGTGCTACAAATGCTCTAAGAACCGGTAATAAACTAATTGGATATTCAACACTAATACTTGATGTATTAAAAGCAGTAATACCTGTTCTATACGTAAAAATTAATTTCCCTGATGCAGTATATATATCAGCTTTATGTGCTTTTATAGGTCATGTGTTTCCTGTTTGGTTAAAATTTAAAGGCGGGAAAGGTGTAGCTACATATGTTGGGATACTTTTTTCTTTAAATATTATTTTTGGTTTAGTATTTGGTATTTGTTGGTTAATAATTTTTTTTATTTCTAAATATTCATCTTTAGCTTCCTTGGTAGGATCACTTTCTATACCAGTTTATATTTTAATTTTGGAGGGTTTCGAAAATGTATTTTTTTACTTAATAATGTTTATTTTAATATTTTTTACTCACAGAGAAAATATTAAACGCCTGAAAAATAAAGAAGAAACTAAGACAAAAATTTATTAATTTGACTATCAAACTCTTTTGAGTAGTTTGTTATTTTATGAATCTAGTCATAGTTGAAAGCCCTGCTAAAGCGAAAACAATTAATAAATATTTAGGTGATAACTATACCGTTTTAGCTAGCTATGGTCATATTAGAGATCTTCCTTCAAAAAATGGATCAGTTGATCCTGATCAAAATTTTAAAATGGAATGGGAAGTTGATAGCTTTTCAAAAAAATATTTAAAAGAAATTACTGATGCTGCGAAAGATTCTTCAAAAATAATTCTTGCTACTGACCCAGATCGTGAGGGTGAAGCAATAGCATGGCATGTAAAAGAATATTTAGATGAAAAAAAACTTTTAAAGGATAAAGAAATTGAACGTGTGGTATTTAATGAAATAACAAAAAAAGCCGTTACACATGGTATTGAAAATCCAAGACAGATAGAGCCTTTATTAGTCGATGCTTACATGGCCAGAAGAGCATTGGATTATTTGGTGGGATTTAATATATCACCAATACTTTGGACTAAATTACCTGGTTCAAAATCAGCAGGCAGGGTTCAATCTGTTGCACTAAAATTGATTACTGAAAGAGAACATGAAATTGAATTATTCAAACCTGAAGAATTTTGGACATTAAGTATTAATTTTCAGGATAAAAACAAAAGCAAAATTACAGCAAGTATTTCTCAACTTAATGGAGAAAAAATTGAAAAATTCTCATTTAAAAATAAAGAGGAAATTGAAAAGGCAATTTCTAATATTAAGACCAAAAAATTTAACATAACTGATATTTCCTCAAAAGTTGTTAGTAGAAATCCCTCAGGACCTTTTACTACTTCAACCCTTCAGCAAGTTGCATCTAGCAGATTAGGTTTTGGCGCATCAAGAACAATGCAAATAGCACAAAAACTTTATCAAGGAATAGAAATTGAGGGAGATACAGTTGGGTTAATTACTTATATGAGAACGGATGGAACTAATTTATCAGCTGATGCTGTCTCTGATTTTAGAAACTTTATTAAAAAAGAATATGGTAACGAATACTTGCCAGAAAATCCAAATAATTACTCAGGAAAAAAAGCAAAAAATGCTCAGGAAGCTCATGAAGCAATAAGGCCAACTGATATTAATAGAAATCCAGACTCTATTAAAAAGTATTTAAGTTCTGACCAGCACAAATTATATTCTTTAATTTGGTCTAGAGCTCTATCGTCTCAAATGGAAACAGCAAAATTTGATAGAAATACAATAACGATTGAGTCTGAAGACAGTAAAACTATGTGTAAATCAAGCGGATCGGTTTTGAAATTTGATGGATTTTTAAAAATTTATTCTAATCAAAGCAAAGATGATGATGAGCAAATTTTACCAGAGATGTCAAAAGGACCAATTAATATAGAAGCTCTTATTGATGAACAACATTTTACCCAGCCACCCCCTCGTTACTCAGAGGCAAGTTTAGTTAAAAAATTAGAAGAGTTAGGAATTGGAAGGCCTTCAACTTATGCAAGTATAATTTCAACAATAGCAAATAGAGGTTATGCAGAAATAGTTAGTAAAAGATTTTTCCCAACTGATAGAGGTAAATTAATTTCTGCGTTTTTAGAAAAACTATTTTCAAAGTATGTGGATTATAACTTTACAGCTGGACTAGAGGATCAGTTAGATGAAATAACTTCTGGAAAAGAAAGTTGGTTAAAAGTCTTAGAAATGTTTTGGAAAGATTTTAATAGTAATGTTTCAGAGGTAAAAGAAAAAAGAACTAGGGAGGTTTTAGATCTTTTAAATGAAAGTTTGGGAGCATTGATATTTGACACTGATAAAGAAGGAAAGATAGTTAGAAAATGTCAGCTATGTGACACAGGTTCCCTTAGTTTAAAAAATAGTTTTAGAGGAGGTGCCTTTATTGGATGCTCAAACTATCCTGAATGTAAATTTACAAGACCACTATCAAAAGCTAAAGCGGCGGCTCAATCACAACTTGCTGAACCAAAATTTCTTGGAAAACACGAAAATGGAAATGATATTTTTCTAAAAAATGGAAGATTTGGTCCTTATCTTCAGTATGAGAAAGTTCTTGAAGAAAAAATTGAAGAAGAAAAACCTAAAAAAAGAAAAAAAACTAAGAAAAAGAAACCTGAAGTTAATGAACTATTGAAAAATGTATCTATACCAAAAGGAATTGAATTAGAAAGTATTGATTTAGATAAAGCAAAATTTTTATGTTCACTTCCTAAATCATTAGGCATTAATCCAGAAAATCAAAAAGAAATCACTTTGAACACTGGTAGATTTGGACCATATTTAAAATGTGAAAATAAATCAGCTAGAATAGAAAATGTCGAAGAAATTTTTTCTATAGGATTAAATCGAGCAATTACACTCATAGCTGAAGCAAAACCTGGAAGGATGTCTTCTTCAATTATAAAAGATTTAGGGGAGCATCCTGAGGATAAAAAGCCAGTCCGAATCATGAAAGGTCAATATGGACCATACATTAAATACAAATCTCTAAATGCAACAATCCCAGAAGAAAAAGACCCTTTAGAGCTAACAATGGAAGAGGCTCTTATACTAATTGAGAAAAGAAGAGAATACGATAAAAATAAAAAATCTAAAAAAAAGAAAAAATGAAAATAATTAAAATCATAATTTCAGTTTTATTCATTTCTTTATTTAGTTATACATTTTCATCTGCAGAGGATTGTTCAAAATATGACAAATTAAGTAAAGATTATGCAAAATGTACATCTGATAAATTAAAGAAAGAAACCTCACAAAAAGCAGAGGAAATAAAATCTAAAACTGCAAAGAAAATAGAAGAAGGTAAAAAAAAATTAAAAAACTTTAATTTAAAAGATAAGCTTAACAAATTTAAGAATAGTAAAACTCATAAAGAGTTTACAGAAAAATAAAATGGATTTTGAAAATAAAATTAAAGAATTAAAGATTAATCTTCCTGAGGCAAAACCACCTGTTGGTTCTTATGTTGCAACAAAAATTGTTGGTAATTTACTTTATATTTCAGGACAGATTTCTATTTCAGAAAATGGTGAATTAATAAAAGGAAAAGTTGGAAAAGATCTATCTGTAGATGATGGTTACAAAGCAGCTGAAAGATGTGGTTTAAGTATTATATCGCAAGCAAAAGTAGCTTGTCATGGAGATCTTTCTAAAATTAAATCGTGCGTAAAATTAACAGGTTTTGTCAATTCAACTGATAACTTTACAGATCAACCAAAAGTAATTAATGGAGCTTCTGATTTAATTGCTTCTGTTTTTGGTGAAGCAGGAATGCACACTAGAGCAGCAGTAAGTACAAATAGCTTACCACTTGGAGTGTCTGTTGAAGTTGATGCAATTTTTGAATTAAATTAAATTATCTTCCAATACCAAAATATTTAAAACCTAATTTGTTTACTTTATCTGGTGAATAAATATTTCTCATATCGTAAATAATAAGTTTTTTATTTTTTGAATATTTTTTGAAATTAATTGATTTAAAATCATTCCATTCTGTGTGTATAATTACAATATCTGATCCTTTAATCGATTCCTTTATTGAATTAGAAAATTTAACATTTTTTAATTTTTTGAATTCTTTTTTGGATCCAGTGGGATCATAATATTTAATTTTTGCACCTTTTTTGGATAAAAAAGGAATTAATTTTTTGCTAGACGAGTCTCTCATATCATCAGTATTTGCTTTAAAAGTTACACCTAAAAAGGATACGACTTTATTTTTAATTTTATTATTTAAGATGAAACTAACTCTTTTGGATAATAAATCAGATCTTAAATTATTTGATCTTATAACACTTTTTACGACAGATAAATTAGTTTTGAATTTATCAGCAGTTGAAACTAAAGCTTTGGTATCTTTCGGAAAACAAGAGCCACCGTATGCAGGTCCAGCTCTTAAAAATCTACTACCAATTCTTTTATCAAGCCCAATACCGATTGAGATATCTTCAACGTCAATACCTGTTTTTTCACATAAATTTGCTATTTCATTTATAAAGGTAATTTTCGTTGCTAGAAAAGCATTCGAAGCATATTTAATTAATTCAGCTGCTCTTCTTTTTGTAGAAACAAATTTTGCACCTTTTGATATTAATGGTAAATATAAACTTTTTAATATTTTCTGTGATTTACTATCATTTGAACCAACTACCACTCTATCTGGATAGATAAAATCTCTAATAGCCTCACCTTCTCTCAAAAATTCAGGATTGGAAACTACTGAAAAATATTTTTTATCAACTTTTTTAGAAATAATTTTTTCAATCTCATCACCTGTTGTCACAGGCACAGTGGATTTATTAATAATAATTTTAAATTTTTTTATAGATTTAGATATTTCTTTTGCAGCAGCATATACTTGACTTAAATCTGCACTATTACTATTTTTTTTTGTTGGTGTTCCCACACATATAAAAACAATATCCGATTTTTTTACTGACTCTTTTAAGTTTGTTGAAAAATTTAATCTTTTATTTTTATAGTTTTTTAAAACTAATTCTTCTAGACCAGGTTCATAAATAGGAATAATACCTTTTTTTAAATTATTAATTTTATTAATATCTTTATCAACACATATTACATCATTACCTAAATCTGAAAAACAGACACCACTCACTAAACCAACATAGCCTGTACCAATCATACACAATTTCATATCTTGCCTATTTCTTTTGAAGAGTTGATATAGCCACTCATTGTTCCACAATCAAGGTATTTACCCTCAAAATTATGAGCTACAAATTTTTCTTTATCATTTATTAATAACTGTATTGCATCAGTAATATGTATCTCTTTACCTTTACCAGGTTTAAGGGATTTTATTTTTTTAAAAATTGTACGTGGTAAAATATATCTTCCAATAACTGCATTGTTAGACGGAGCTTTTTTTACTGACGGCTTTTCAACAACACCATCTATGACATAATTTCTTTTATTTAATTTCTTATTAATTTTATATATTCCCCATCGTGAAACACTATTTTTTTTTACTTTCATAGATGCCATAACTGAAGCTTGATATTTTTTATGAACCTTGATCATTGACTTAGAACAATTTTTTTTAATTATTAAATCATCTGGTAACAACATTAAAAAATATTTATTTTTAATATATTTTTGTGTCTGAAGGACAGCATCGCCTGTGCCCTTTGGAATATTTTGAAAAACAAACTTAATTTTACTCTTATATTTAAGTATTTTTTTATATTCATTAATTATTCTAGGATCTTTTTTTTTTTTTATAATATGTTTATAAAACTGATCTCTATAAAAATATTTTTTAATCATTAATTTTTTAGTGGAGATAATAAATACAATCTCTTTAATACCTGCTTCAATACATTCATCAAGAATATATTCAATTCCAGGTCTTCCATTAATGGGCAGAAGTTCTTTAGCGAAAACACTTGTTAAAGGTAGTAACCGAGTTCCAAGTCCAGCCAAAGGAATAATTGCTTGTTTAATCATTTAAATGTTTTACTTATTAAATATTTTTATACAAATGAAAATTATATTAAACAATACGTCATTATTTGAATCATTAAGGCCATTTAATGACTTGGGCTTTGTTCCTACTATGGGTGGAATACATAAAGGTCATTTATCGCTAATAAACAAATCAAATAAAATTTGTAAGAAAACAGTTGTAAGTATTTTTGTTAATCCCAAGCAATTTAATAACAAAAAAGATTTAAAATCCTATCCACGAAATATCAAGAAAGATTTAAAAATTTTAAAAAAATGCAAAAAAGTTGATTTTGTTTATCTTCCTAAATTTAATGACATATACAAAGATAAAAAAAAATCAAAAATCACATTGCCAAAAAAAGATAAAATTTTATGTGCTAAATTTAGAAAAGGTCATTTTGAAGGTGTTTTAGATGTAATGAATAAATTGACTAAAATTATAAATCCTCAGAAGATATTTATGGGAGAAAAAGATTTTCAACAATTATATTTGGTAAAAAAAAAATTAGAACGAATATTTAAAACCAAGGTTATTCCTTGTAAAACAATTCGTGATAAGAATAATGTAGCACTTTCATCAAGAAACCTTCTTTTAAATAAATCAAATTTAGTTATAGCAGCAAAAATTTATAAAAAACTAATAGGTATTAAAAAAAATATTCAAAATAAGAAAAATATTCCAAACTTTTTAAATTATCAAAAAAAAGAATTAAAAAATAATTATAAAATTAAAATTGATTATTTGGAGCTTAGAAATATAAATAATCTAAAAATTTCATGTACAAATAAAAATTCAAGATTATTTATTGCTTATTATTTAAACAATGTCAGATTGATCGATAACCTGTAATTTTATAAAAAATATGCTCCAACACCTAAAAAAGAGACAAAACCAATTACATCTGTAATTGTTGTCACAAATACACTTGAAGCGATCGCTGGATCAATATTCATTTTTTTTAGGGTAAAAGGAACTAATATCCCAAATAATCCAGCTATAATCATTGTTAGCACCATTGATATTGCTATGATCAATGAAAGGATACTATCTTGAAACCATAACTGAACAATTAAAGCACTTATTGCTGCAAATATAATTCCATTTAGAATACCAATAGAAAATTCTTTAAACACGTTTGATGAGAAATTGTTTTGAGTTAAATCATTTGTAGCTATAGTTCTTACTGTAACTGCAAGTGTTTGCATTCCAGCATTTCCACCCATTGAAGCTACAATAGGCATTAAGAATGCTAATACTACCATTTGTTCAATTGTTGCTCCAAATAAACTAATGCACCATGTAGCTAGAAAGGCAGTAAATAAATTAAGTAAAAGCCAATTGAATCTTCTCTTTGTTTTTTTTACAACTCCATCAGTAATCTCTTCATCTCCTACCCCTGCTAATCTCAAAGCATCTTCCTCAGCTTCCTCTTTCAAGACTGTTAAAACATCGTCGTTCATGATCATACCAACTAATTTGTTATTTTTGTCTACAACAGCCGCTGAATTCAAATTGTAATTTTCGAATAAATTAGCAACTTCCTCTTTATCCATTTCAACAGGAATTAATAATTGAGATTCTGACATAATTGTAGCCATTTTAGTATCACGTGGTGTTGTTAAAACTCTTGATGAAGGAACAGTACCTATTGGTTTAAAATCTTCATTGACAATAAATATTTCTAAAAATTCCTCAGGTAAATCTTTATTTTCTCTTAAATAGTCAATTGTTTGACCTACCGACCAATTACTTGGTATAGCAGTAAATTCACGCTGCATAAGTCTAGCAGCAGTGTCCTCTGGATAACTTAAGCTTTCTAATAGAGCAAATCTATCTTTAGGGGGTAAAGAGCTAAGGATTGCATTTTTATCCTCTTCAGGAACATTCTCTAATATAGATATAGCATCATCTGACTCTAAACCCTTTAAAATACTTACTATAGATTCTGAAGATAAATAGGTAATAATTTCAGATTGTATAGACTCATTTAATTCAACAAAAACCTCCGGATCAATATTGAAATTATTTAGTTTAATTAAACTTTCTCTATCCCCGTCGCTAAGGTGTTCGATAATATCTGCAGCATCAGCAGGGTGCATTTCGTTAAATGAATTTGTAATAAATTGAGCGTCATTGTTAGCTATTTTATTAGTAACAACTCTTATATATTCTTTATTAAACTCAAAATTTACTTTTTTATCTTTAGTTTTTTTAGTTAAAGACATAAATCTACCTATAATTTAGGTTTGCACTATTAATACATAATAAAGATAATACAAATTATAAATGAACATAGAGATCAAAAAGTCAATAAAACCAGTAAATTATTTTGATGCAGTTAATATACTAGAGTCAAGATTAAAGGATTTATATGAAAATAATGACCAGCAATTAATTTGGACTTTAGAGCATAATGAAGTTTTTACAGCAGGAACTTCCTATAAAGAGAATGAGATTATTGATAAATCCATTAAAATATTAGAAACAAATAGAGGTGGTAAAATTACTTACCATGGACCAGGTCAATTAATTTGTTATTTTGTTTTAGATTTGAGGAAAAAAAAAGATATCAGAAAGTTTATAACAATTATTGAAAAAACGATAATTCAAACTTTAAAATTTTATAAAATAGAAACTTTTCCAGATAAAGATAATATCGGTATATGGCATAAATATAATAATGAAGTTAAAAAAATTGCTGCAATAGGTATTAGGGTTAGTAAATGGATTGCCTATCATGGCTTTGCAATAAATATAAATAATGATCTAGAAAATTATAAAAAAATTATACCATGTGGTATTTCAGATAAAGGAGTAACTAACTTAAAAAATATTTTAGATCAAGATTACACGAATCTAAGTGATATATTAATTAAAAATTTTATTTCAAATATGAAAATCTAAGTCTTTTAGATTTTAAAAGTTTTTTAAAATAATCAGGTAACAATGCTGAATAAGTATGTTTTATATTATTAATTTTAAATTTAATTTGATATGAATGTAGCATTAAATTTTTATTAATTCCTTTATTGGAATTTGATAATTTATATTTTGTATCTCCAAATATAGGATTTCCAATTGCATATAATTGTTTTCTTAGCTGATGTTTTCGTCCAGTAATAGGTTTTAATTCTAATAAACTTGCTTCAGAATTTTTATCAATAACTGTGAAAATTGTTTTTGCTTTTTCAATTATTTTTTTATCACCGTCATACCTAATTAAATCATCATCCCATACGCCAGATTTTTTATTAATTTCACCTTGGCAGATAGCTAAATAAGTTTTGTGTACTTTTCTTAGTCTAAATAAAGATGTAAGCAATTGAGCGTTCTCTCTGTTTTTGGCCATAATAAAAACTCCAGAAGTATCCTTATCCAATCTATGAACAGAATATGGTTTTGTACCCTCAAAAATTTCACTTTTAGCAAAAATATCAACTAGATTTTTTTTAGATTTAGTTCCACCTTGCACTGATATGCCTGATGTTTTGTTTATAACAACAAAATTGTCATTGTTATCAATAATTTGATCTTCATTTGATTTTACAATTTCTTTTGATGGTAAAAACTTAATTTTTTTTTGTTGTATTGTTTCTTTAAATTCAATGTTAAATATATTTATTTCATCTTTTGTTTTTATTTTAAAAGAGCTTTTAACTTTTTTTTTATTAAGCTTTATTTTTCCTGTTCTTAAGTATTTTTCAACAAGTCCTTGTGGAATTTTTCCAATTTTTAATCTTAACCATCTATCCAAACGCATATCATTACACGTTGAATCAACGATGTAAGATTTCTTCATGATCTAAGACTTAAGCTGTAGCTTGTTTTTTTTCTTCCGTTTTAGGAGATTCTTTTTTTGGTTTATCAACTCTTTTGGCTTCAACGTCTCTATCAACAAATTCTATTATTGCCATTGGAGCATTATCACCATATCTAAATCCAGCTTTAATTATTCTAGTATAACCACCTTTTCTATTTTCATATCTTTTCGAAAGGGTTTTTTTAACTTTATTTGCAGATCTAATATTTTGAAGTTTAGAAACTAGCATTTTTGTTGTCTGCAAATTTTCTTTTTTTCCTAATGTGATAATCTTATCTGCTTGTGGTTTTAAAAACTTTGCTTTTGGCAAAGTAGTTTTGATTTGCTCATATTTAATCAAAGAATTAAGCATATTTTTAAGCAAAGCTTTTCTATGCTCTGAAGTTCTATTTAATTTTTTATTTGCAAAACCGTGTCTCATTAAATTGCTTCCTCTAATTTTTTAGACATTTCTGCTATATTATCTGGTGGCCAGTTAGGAATTTCCATCCCAAGATATAATGACATTCCAGTTAAAACCTCTTTAATCTCATTTAGTGATTTTCTTCCAAAATTTGGTGTTCTTAGCATTTCACCTTCAGATTTTTGAACTAAATCACCAATGTATATAATATTGTCGTTTTTTAGACAGTTCATTGATCTTACAGATAGTTCTAATTCATCCACTTTTCTCAATAAATTTTTATTAAACTCAGGCTCTGTTGAAACTTCTTTTACTGGTGCTTCAACTGGTTCATCAAAATTAATGAACATTTTTAGTTGATCTTGGAAAATTCTAGCTGAGTAAGCTACAGCATCTTCAGCTGAAATTGATCCATCTGTTTCAACTTCCATAATCAACTTATCATAATCTAACGCTTTACCTTCTCTGGCAGTGCTTACTGAATAAGATACTTTTTTGACAGGACTATAAAGTGAGTCTATGGCAATTAAACCTAAAGGTGGCTCCTCAGGTTTATTCAGTTCTGCAGGAACGTATCCTTTACCCGTATTAACATTCATTTCCATATGAAAAGTAGTTTTTTCATCTAAATTACAAATAACTAGATCAGGATTTAAAATTTCAACATCAGTAACTGGCGCTATATCTGAAGCTTTAATTTCTCCAGGTCCTTTGGCGTCTAAAATTAATTTTTTTGTTCCCTCTGAATTACTTTTTAAAGCTAAAGATTTTACGTTTAAAACAATATCAGTTACATCTTCTCTAACACCTTTTATAGAGGTAAATTCATGTAAAACACCGTCTATTTGAATAGAAGTAACAGCAGCACCCCGTATTGAAGATAGTAAAATTCTTCTTAATGAATTTCCTAAAGTTAATCCGTAGCCTTTTTCAAGCGGTTCTGCTACTATTTTTGCATGTGTTAAGTCATCACTAATTTGAACATCTAGTTTAGACGGTTTAATTAATGACTTCCAATTTTTAACATTAACATTTTCAACTTCCATTAAACTCTCCTTTTCTTTGGTGGTCTAGTTCCATTATGAGGCATAGGTGTAGTATCTTTAATTGATAAAATTTTAAAACCCCTAGCCTGCAATGCTCTTAATGCTGTTTCTCTACCTGACCCAGGTCCTTTGACCTCAACAGACAAAGTTTTCATTCCATATTCTAGGGCTTTAGATGCTGCTGAGTCCGCTGCTATCTGAGCAGCATATGGAGTAGACTTTCTGGATCCTTTAAAACCTTTTTGTCCTGCAGATGCCCAAGAAATTACATTTCCATTAGTGTCAGCAATAGAAATGATTGTATTATTAAATGTAGATTGCACATAGGCAATTCCATTTAAAATATTTTTTTTTACCTTTTTCTTTTTTGAATAAGAACTTTTAACATTTTTCTTTGAGGATTTCTCAACCTTCTGATCTTTATTCTCAACTTTATCAGCTTTAGCCATATCTATTTTTTAGTTGGTGTTAATTTTTTTCCAGCAATTGCAATTGCTTTTCCTTTTCTTGTTCTTGCATTGCACCTAGTTCTTTGACCTCTAACGGGTAATTTTTTTCTATGTCTTGTTCCTCTATAACAAGCTAAATCAATTAATCTTTTTATACTAAGTGAATAATCTCTTCTTAAATCACCTTCAACTTTAAAATTTTGATCTATATACTCTCTAATTTTTAAAATCTCTTCATCAGTTAATTCATTAATTCTTTTTGCTCTTGGAATTTCTAAAGATGAGCAAATTTGATGAGAAAATTTATCTCCAATTCCATAAATATAAGTCAATCCTATGTGAACAAGTTTATTCTGTGGAATGTTTATACCTGCGATACGAGCCATAATTTTTGTGATAAATTGTGCCTTTTATATAATAAGATTAGTCAAAGTCAACGCCTTAAACATTTATAAAAGCGTCTATTTTCCTTGTTATTTCATCTATTTCTAAACTTCCGTCAATCTCTCTAAAATTTGGATTTTCTGAGTAAAAATTTAGAACTGGTTCAGTTGTTTTCATGTATTTATCATATCTCTTGAGAATTGTACTTAAGTCATCATCAGACCTATTTTCAAGAATTTTTCTCTTTTCTATTCTTTTAATTATTGTATTTTTTTCAACATTAAGAAATAAAATCAAATCTATCGTTTGTTTTGATGCTTCTAACAAAAGATTTAAATTTTTAGCCTGACTTAAAGATCTGGGATAACCATCAAAAATTAATCTATTTTTTTTTTGTGGATCAAAA
This sequence comes from uncultured Pelagibacteraceae bacterium, assembly GCA_902622955.1. Lineage (GTDB taxonomy): Bacteria > Pseudomonadota > Alphaproteobacteria > Pelagibacterales > Pelagibacteraceae > Pelagibacter. The sequence continues at coordinate 1,496 of CACNRP010000009.1, read as the reverse complement.
ACTAAATTTTCAATTAACTTATTAACTATTTCATCACTTACAAATTTACCTTCATTCATATCATTAGTAATTGCTTTACCAATATCAGAATTTTTTTTGATCTCTTCTCTTAACAAGTCTCCAGTTGAAATTTGAAAAGAATTTAATTTATTTACCAAATATTTAGACTGAGTACCTTTTCCAGCACCAGGGGGTCCAAACAAAATGATATTCACTTATTTACCAAATTTAGTTTTTTTAATTAGTTGTTCGTATTGAGAGCTCATTAATCTTGTTTGAATTTGTGTTACAGTATCAATCGCTACCACTACAACAATTAAAATAGACGCACCACCCAAATAAAATGGTATAGGATAATTTGCAATTAAAAATTCTGGCATTAAGCAGACTAAAGTTAAATAGAGAGCACCTATTGTTGTTAGTTTTGTTAAAATATTTTCAATATAAATAGCAGTACTTTCACCAGGTCTAATTCCAGGTACAAAGCCTCCATACTTTCTTAGATTCTCAGCCGTTTCTGTTGGATTAAAAGTTATTGAAGTATAAAAAAAAGTAAAAAATATTATTCCAGATGCGTAAAGCAGCATATACAGTGGCTGTCCTTGAGTAAAATATGAGCTTAGGTTTAAAAAAGTTTCATTATTTGAAAATGAAAAATTTGAAAATGTTACTGGTAATAATAAAAGAGCTGAAGCAAAAATAGCTGGTATAACTCCAGCTTGGTTAATCTTTAACGGCAAATGCGATGACTCACCACCATACATTTTATTTCCCATTTGTCTTTTTGGATAATTTATAAGAATTTTTCTTAACGCTCTTTCCATAAAAACTACAAATAAAACTGTCAAAATTAATAAAATAAAAATGGACAAGATCATTAATGTAGAAACAGCGCCTGTTCTACCTAGTTCAAAAGTTGTGACTAAGGCTCTTGGAATTTCAGCGACAATACCAGCAAAAATTATTAATGATATACCGTTACCAATACCTCTTTGAGTTATTTGTTCTCCTAACCACATTAAAAATACTGTTCCAGCTACAATAGTTGTCACAGTAGTTATTTTAAAAAATGTACCTGGATTTATAACTAAATCAGCTGAAGATTCTAACCCCACGGATAAACCGTAACCTTGAACTGTCGCTAGCAACACTGTTCCATATCTTGTAATTTGAGTAATTTTAGCTCTGCCAGTCTCACCTTGAGCTTTTAGATTTTTAAAATAGTCAGTAACCCCAGTCAAAAGTTGAACTATAATTGCAGAAGAAATGTAAGGCATTATACCTAATGCAAATATTGCCATTCTACTAACTGCACCACCTGCAAAAACATTAAACATGCCTAACAATCCTTTTTGATTGCCTTCCATCATTATTTTCAATTGTTCAGGGTCTATACCTGGTAAAGGTACAAAAGTTCCGAATCTATAAACGGCTAAAATTAAAATAGTAAATATAATTCTATTTCTTAAATCATTTGTTGATGAAGATGCGCTCAT
>CACNRP010000008.1:32500-33923 GCA_902622955.1 uncultured Pelagibacteraceae bacterium | reverse complement strand
TTTAAATAATTGTTAACAAAAATTGCAGAGTAATAATGCCTGGATCTCATTATTGGATTGTTAGAAGAGTATTTTAAATTATCTGTATAAATTTTTTTTGAAAAAATTTTGTTTGACCATATCAAAAGGCTACTTTTGGTGTTTATATCTGGAGAATGGTAAACACAACCTGTTTTTTTTGACACATAAATTTTAGATTTTGAAAATTTTTTTAAAAAGCTTAATGCCTTCGAACGTTTACCAATTATTCCATTGTAGTCATCTATAACCTCTTTAATTAAAATCTTATTTCTTTTATTTTTCATATTGAATGAATGTGATAAATATATTGAACTTTATTTATTTTTTTAAAACCTAATTTTTTATAAAGAGATTTTGCTTGTAAATTATCGTCTTGTGTTCCAGCTCTAATTACTTGATTTTTTGTTAAATAATTTTTTATAGTATAATTAATAAGTGAAGTACCTACTTTGCGTTTTTGATATTTTTTACTTGTAACAATAAGATCTATTTGCAATCCAAATTTTTTCTTTAAAATTAAAATAAATCCAAATATTTTTATTTTTTTATGTGCCACTATTAATAAATCTCCTCTTTTTTTCTTAAAAAAATTTAGTAACCACTTATATCTGAAAGAATTACGAAACTTCACAGGTAACATTTTATCCTTAAAAAATCTAGATTGAGATGTTTTTTCTAAACAAATCTTTTTTAATTGAATAATATCTGATTTTTTTGCTTCTCGACAATCTAAATAATGATTAATTTTTGTAGAAAATAACCTTTCATAAAAAACCATTTTTGAAATAAGGAATGCTTTAAATTTATCATTTTTTTTTGAAAAAATTTTTTTTGTTTTTCTTTTAATAGAAATAAAATATGGTTTTTTTAGCTTTTCAATTATATTTAGATCTAATTTCCCCTCTGCTTTAAAACTCTTATAGCCAACTTGGTTTGTAACAAACTTGTCTAGAACAAATTTATTTTTCATTTAGTTTTTTTAAAAAAATATTTATGATGTTCGCTATTATAAATTTTTTTATTTTGATTACCTAATAACTTTTCGGTACTACGCATATATTTTACCCAAGAAGGAAATTCATAATTTACATCTAAAGCTGTTTCATCAAAATGTGCCCATTTTTTTGAGCTGATTTTGATATGTTTCTCTAAAATTCTTGCACCAGACGCAATTGCAAGTGACGAGGCAGCTTCTGTTAAATCATGAGATGAATATCCAGGTACAACATTTTTATATTTTAATGATAAATTCTTTATATAATTAATTACATTAATATTAGTATCCGTAGATGCAGTTGGGTATGATGAAACACAATGCATCAAATAAAGTTTTTTATTATTTTTAAATAATTTAACACATTTTAATAAGTAATTTTTATCTGTCATTCCTGTTGAAACAACT
>CACNRP010000008.1:0-27500 GCA_902622955.1 uncultured Pelagibacteraceae bacterium | reverse complement strand
CAAAACTACTGGCCTAGTCCGTGTTCGCTCGCCACTACTAACGGAATCTCAATTGATTTCTTTTCCTCTGGTTACTTAGATGTTTCAGTTCTCCAGGTTGTCTCTTTAAACCTATGTATTCAGTTTAAAGTACCATATAAAATGGTGGGTTTCCCCATTCGGAAATTTTCGGATCAAAACTTACATACAGCTCCCCGAAACTTATCGCAGTATATCACGTCCTTCATCGGCTTTCAGTGCCAAGGCATCCACTACACGCCCTTAAACGCTTGATTTATGCACAGAAAAAAATTCTGTGTTGAATCAAATTTTTATTTTGAACATTAGCTAATAACATTTCTAATGTTCGGATATAGATATTGATATTAATTATTATTATATTTACAATTTTTATAGCTAAGTGTTTTGGTGGAGGATAGCGGGATCGAACCGCTGACCTCCTGAATGCAAATCAGGCGCTCTCCCAGCTGAGCTAATCCCCCATGATCTAAATTGGTGGGCCGAGAAAGACTCGAACTTTCGACCCCACCCTTATCAAGGGTGTGCTCTAACCAACTGAGCTACCGGCCCCCATGCAAGAGAAACACTGTTTTAAGAAGAGAAATGAGGACGGTCAACATTATCCGTGTGTATTATTTAGAATGAAATTTTATTTTCATTCATCCTTAGAAAGGAGGTAATCCAGCCGCAGGTTCCCCTACGGCTACCTTGTTACGACTTCACCCCAGTCGCTGACTATACCGTGGTCAAGGGTTTTATGCCTTGCCTTAAGGTAGAACCAACTCCCATGGTGTGACGGGCGGTGTGTACAAGACCCGGGAACGCATTCACCGTGGCACGCTGATCCACGATTACTAGTAATTCCAGCTTCATGCACTCGAGTTGCAGAGTGCAATCCGAACTGAGGTATCTTTTGAGGATTTGCTTAACGTCGCCGTCTTGCTTCCTGTTGTAGATACCATTGTAGCACGTGTGTAGCCCAACACGTAAGGGCCATGAGGACTTGACGTCATCCCCACCTTCCTCCAGCTTATCACTGGCAGTTCTTTCAGAGTGCCCAACTTAATGATGGCAACTAAAAGTGAGGGTTGCGCTCGTTGCGGGACTTAACCCAACATCTCACGACACGAGCTGACGACAGCCATGCAGCACCTGTGTTTCGTCCGGCCGAACCGAAAACTTTAATCTCTTAAAGTCGCGACGAACATGTCAAGTGTTGGTAAGGTTCTGCGCGTATCTTCGAATTAAACCACATGCTCCACTACTTGTGCGGGTCCCCGTCAATTCATTTGAGTTTTAACCTTGCGGTCGTACTCCCCAGGCGGTGTGTTTATCGCTTTCGCTGCGACACTGAAAATAAATTTCCAACGTCTAACACACATCGTTTACGGCATGGACTACGAGGGTATCTAATCCTCTTCGCTACCCATGCTTTCGTTCCTCAGTGTCAGTAATGATCCAGAAAGCTGCCTTCGCAATTGGTATTCTTTCTAATATCTACGAATTTCACCTCTACACTAGAAATTCTGCTTTCCTCTATCATACTCTAGCTGAAAAGTTTTGATGGCAGTTCCAGAGTTAAGCTCTGGGATTTCACCACCAACTTTTTCAACCACCTACGAACTCTTTAAGCCCAGTAATTCCGAACTACGCTAGGTCCCTTCGTATTACCGCGGCTGCTGGCACGAAGTTAGCCGGACCTTCTTATTCGGGTACAGTCATTTTCTTCCCCGACGAAAGAGCTTTACAACCCAAAGGCCTTCTTCACTCACGCGGCATCGCTGCATCAGAGTTTCCTCCATTGTGCAAGATTCCCCACTGCTGCCTCCCGTAGGAGTTTGGGCCGTGTCTCAGTCCCAATGTGGCTGATCATCCTCTCAAATCAGCTATTGATCACAGTCTTGGTAGGCCATTACCCCACCAACAAACTAATCAAGTGCAGGCTCATCCAATGGTGCATAAAGCTTTCTCCGTAAAGACTTATCCGGTATTAGCACAAGTTTCCTCGTGTTATTCCAGGCCAAAGGGCAGATACCTACATGTTACTCACCCGTCTGCCACTAGTATTGCTACTCGTTCGACTTGCATGTGTTAGGCGTGCCGCCAGCGTACGTTCTGAGCCATGATCAAACTCTCAAGTTTAAAAACGGCGCACACTAGCTTCCATATAAATTCTAAGAATAAAATTTATATGATGTTGAAGTGTGTACGACAAATTTTGGTAACCTTAACCGTCCACACTTCTCTTCTTAAATTTTAACTTTTTAAATAGCTAATTGAGCAAAAAAGCCCAATAAATTCTCGCTTTTTATTGCATAAACAATATTTTTAATGAGAAAGTTCAGTGCTTATAGGCTAAAATTATAGGAAATCAAGCATTTAAGAATAAAAAAAAGAATAAAAATCCCACATTTTAAAGGGTTTTTTTTGATTTTTGCTTACCTCTAAACTAATAATTGATTCACTTAAATAATTTAATGATTAAAAATATTAAAAATAAAATTCTAAAAAATTTTGAGGTAGTTGGTTTAATTATATTGATATTAACTACAGCAATATCAACAGTTTATTTTAATTATCAAAAAAATTTTTATAAAGATCACTACAATTTTATAGATAATGTTTACTTTAAAAAAACTCTCAATAACATATTTGAAAATCTTGATCCAAAATACAAAAGAATAAAACATAAAATTAAATCTGGTGAAACCTTTGATAAAATTTTAGAAAGCTATCAAATTGATAAAAAAGAAATAAATAAAATTAAAAGTTCTCTAAAAAAAAAGATTAATTTAAATAAATTAAATACAAAACAGATTATACAGTTCAGTCTAGATAAAACAAACAACAAAATTGATGAATTTATTTATCAAATTTCTAATACTCAAAAAATCTACTTAAAAAGAAATATTGAAGAAGATATATTTAACAAAGAAATTTTATCAATTAAATTGAATAAAAATATTATCTACAAAGAAAATTTAATTATACAAAGTTTATATAAAGCTGCGTCAGAACAAAAAATTCCTGCAAATACAATTGTTGAGTTTGCAAGAATTTATGGTTTTCAAGTTGATTTTCAAAGAGATATTAGAAAAAATGATAAATTTCAAATCATGTATGAAGTTTATTTAAATGAAAAAAATGAAATTATTGAAATAGGAGAAATTCTTTTCGCAAACCTTAAACTAAGCGGACAAAATAACAACTTATATTATTTTGATAATCAAGGCAGTGAAGGCCACTATGATAAAAATGGTAAAAGTGTAAAAAAAGCATTAATGAAAACTCCAATTAATGGTGCAAGACTTTCATCATCGTTTGGTATGAGAAAACATCCTATAGACGGTTATAATAAAATGCACAGAGGCACTGATTTTGCTGCACCCATGGGAACTCCAATAATGGCATCAGGCGATGGAGTAGTTAAAAAAGCTGGATGGTGCGGAGGGGGTGGAAATTGTGTAAAAATAAAACATAATTCAACCTATCAAACTGTTTACGCTCATATGTCAAAGTTTGCACGAGGAATTAAACCTGGAGTAAGAGTGAAACAGGGTCAAACTATTGGTTATGTTGGTTCAACAGGTAAGTCTACAGGTCCTCATTTACACTACGAAGTAATTATAAATGGAAAAAAAGTAAACTCTCAAAAACTAAAACTACCATCTGGTAAAATACTTAAAGGTGAGGAAAGAAAATTATTTGAGACAAAAAAGATTAAAATAGATGTTCTTAAATCTGAAAAAATCCTTGGAATAAACTAATTAATTTCTGCTTGAGGTTTTGCATTATTTTGATCTTCATCCTCATCACTAGATGACTTTAATACATCTTTATTAGAGCTTTCAACATTTTCTTCTGTAATATCAGAATTATTATCAGCTCTCGCTTCTAAAAATTTATCTCTTTTAAAACTCTCTTTCTCGTTTAGAATTCTTGTGAAGTGGTCTGCATGCTGCAAATAGTTCTCAGATAAAATTTTATCACCATTTGAAAGAGCTTCCCTGGCTAAATCATTATACTTTTCGATTAGTTTTGGGGCATTATGGTTATTTCTTCCAGGTGCTTTTCTTTTAAAATTTTCATTGTTAGAAAAATTTGCACCAAATTTAGAATTATCTCCGTTAGATTTAAAATTTCTGGTATTTCTTCTAAAGTTATTTCTTCTATTATTATTATTGTTATTTCTAAATGTTACCATGTTTTTTGATTATATTTTTGTACTAACAATGCATCTATCATTATTTGCTAAATCTTTTTCAACGCTATTTATATAAAATCCCTCTTTATTTAATATATTAATTACTTTATTTTTTTGATCAAAGCCGATCTCTAAAATAAATTTGCCATTTTTCTTTATCAGTTCAGATGATTTTTTAATTACTTTTCTGATTTCTGACAATCCATCTAATCCACCATCCAATGCTAATTTAGGCTCAAAAGCAGCAACATCTCTCTCCAAATTCTTAATTTTATATTTTTTAATATAAGGAGGATTAGAAACAATTAAATCATATTTACCTAAATTGAATTTGTCAACATTTGATTTATATAATTTTAATCTAGAACTAACTTTAAGATTTTTTGCATTCATTTTACTGATATTTAAACACTTTTTGCTTATATCTATGCCAGTTCCATAAAAATTTTTTCTCTCTTTTAATATTGATAACAAAATACATCCTGATCCAATGCCTATATCTAAAATATTAATTTTATTTTTTTTTTCTGTTATCTTCAAAGCATTTTCAACAACTAGCTCTGTATCAGGTCTTGGTATTAAAGTATGATTTGAAACTAAAAACTCTGAATCCCAAAAAAACTTCTTATTAGTTAAATATGCAATTGGCTTTCCTAGAGATCTTTGTTTTATTAACATATAGAAATTTTTTAAATCATATTTATTAATAATATTTTTAGAATTAATTATTATATAACTCCGATCTTTATTCATTGTTTTTGACATTAAAATTTCAGAGTCTAACCTTGCAGTGTTTATTAATTTACTGCTCAAAATTTTTGAACCACATGTTATAGCAAAATCTATATTCATTAATTATTTTAAGTTGCTTAAACTTTCTTCTTGTGCTTGTAAAGTTAATGACTCAATCATTTCATCAAAAACTTCTCCTTCTAAAAATTCGTCCAATTTATGCAAAGTCAAATTTATTCTATGGTCTGTCACTCTTCCTTGAGGGAAATTATAAGTTCTAATTCTTTCTGATCTGTCCCCTGTACCAATTTTAGTTTTACGGTCTTGAGACCTTTCATTGTCTATTCTTGATCTTTCGAGCTCATATAGACGAGCTCTTAAAATTTTCATACCTTTGGCTTTATTTTTATGTTGTGATTTTTCGTCTTGTTGAGATACAGATAAACCAGATGGAATATGCGTAATTCTTACTGCACTGTCGGTTGTATTTACTGATTGTCCACCTGGTCCTCCAGCTCTAAAAACATCGATTCTTAAATCTGAGTCATTTATTTTTAAATCTACTTCTTCAGCTTCTGGGAGAACAGCAACTGTTGCAGCAGATGTATGAACTCTTCCCTGAGTTTCGGTATCTGGAACTCTTTGAACTCTATGAACACCACTTTCATATTTTAATGTTGAATAAATATTGTTTCCTTTAATAGAAGCTATAACCTCTTTTAATCCTCCTGCATCACTTCTTGATATTGATATTAATTCCAAAGACCATTTTTTTTTATGACTTACTTTTTCATACATTTTAAATAAGTCTGATGCAAATAAACTTGCCTCTAGTCCACCAGTTCCTGCTCTTATTTCTATAATTGCATTTTTTTTATCAGCTTCATCTTTTGGTAACAAAAATAACTTTAATTTTTTCTCATTATTCTCATGTTTTAATTTTAAATCTAATAATTCAATCTCTGCCATTTTTTTTAACTCTTCATCACTAGAATTATCATTTACTATTTTCTCTAATTCTTCTTTTTCAGTTTGAAAAGAAATGTAATCTTTGGCATTTCCAACAACTTCATTGAGATCTGAATACTCTTTTGATTTCTCAGCAAATATTTTATTATCCAAATCGCCTGTGGATAGATCTTTTTCAATAGTTGAATGCTTTGTGATTAATTCCTCAATTGTTTTTAAGGGTATCATAATTAGTTTTCTAATTCAGATGCTTTTTTCTCAACCTCACTAACAACCTTATTAACTATATCATCAGTCAAAACTTTCTCGTTCTGTATTCCGGACAAATAAAGCATATTATTACCTTTTCCCCCTCCTGTAATTCCTACGTCTGTCATGGCGGCTTCTCCGGGTCCATTAACAACACAGCCTATAATTGAGAGTGTAATTGGTGTTTTTATGTGCGATAATTTTTCCTCTAAAATTTTTACAGTATCGATTACTTGAAATGCTTGTCTAGCACAAGATGGACAAGATATTATTTTTACTCCCCTATTTCTTAAATTTAGTGACTTTAATATCTCATTACCTATTTTAACTTCTTGAGTTGGATTGTCAGATAGGGAAATTCTTATTGTGTCTCCAATTCCATCCATCAACAAACTTCCTAGACCTATAGATGATTTTATACTTCCAGAAACAAAACTTCCTGCTTCTGTGATCCCAAGATGTAAAGGATAATCTGTAACTTTTGATAATTCTCTATAAGCAGCTATTGAAAGAAATACATCTGATGATTTGACACTAATCTTGAAGTTAAAAAAATCTTTATCCTCTAAAATTTTAATGTTTCTCTCAGCACTTTGAACTAATGCTTCTGGACAAGGTTCTTTAAATTTTTCTAAAATATCTTTTTCTAAAGAACCTGCATTAACTCCAATTCTGATAGAGCAATCATTATTCTTTGCAGCTTTTAATACCTCATGAATCTTTTTTTCATCACCAATATTTCCAGGATTAATTCTTAAACAGCTAGCTCCATTTTCTGCTGCTTCAATTGCTCTTTTATAATGAAAATGAATGTCTGCAACTACCGGTATCGAAACGTGTTTTATTATTTCTTTTAAAGCTGATGTTGATCCCTCATCGGGACAAGAAACTCTCACAATATCAGCACCCTCCTCGGCAATTTCATTAATTTGGTTTACGGTTGCTTTAACATTTGTCGTTAAAGTATTTGTCATTGACTGAACTGAAATTGGGTTATCACCACCTATTTTTACTTTTCCAACATTTATAACTTTCGTTTTTCTTCTTTTAATATCTCTAAAGGGTCGAATACTCATTTTAATTAGTCTAATTTAAATTCTTTATGTAAAACAGCTACTGCTCTTTTAACATGCTTAGCAGAAACTAGAACTGAAATTTTTATTTCAGATGTAGAAATAACTAAAATATTAATTTTTTTCGAAGCAAGAGCTTGAAACATTCTATATGTTATTCCTGGAGTAGTTATCATACCAACACCAATAATTGAAACCTTTGAAACACCCTTATCGAATGATAATTTTTTAAAAGATATTTTTCTATTTTTTTTAATTAATTTTTCTGTTTTTTTTAAATCATCAGACTTTATTGTAAATGTAAGATCAGTCTCTTTTCCATCTAAAGAAATATTTTGAACTACCATATCTACATTTATAAGATTTTTTGACAATGGTTTAAAAATAGAAGCTGCAACCCCAGGCTTATCTTTTACTCCTATAATTGTAATTTTGGCGTCATTTTGTGTTGATGATATCCCAGTAATAATTTGGTCACTAAATGCTTTTTTAGAGTCTGTTATTAAAGTTCCCGATTTTGATACGAATGAAGATTTAACTTTTACATCAATATTATTTAACTTAGCATCTTGAACAGATGTGGGCTGCATTACTTTTGAACCAAGAGATGCCATTTCTAACATCTCATCATAAAAAATTTTTTTAATTTTTTTTGCTTTTTTATATTGCTTTGGATCGGTAGTATAAACTCCATCTACATCAGTATAAATTATACACTCATCAGCTTTAATAAATTTTGCAAGCATAATTGCTGTTGCATCTGATCCACTTCTTCCAATTGTTGTAATTCTAAAATCATTACTAACACCCTGAAAACCTGTTATGACAGGAACGCCTCCTGACTTAATATATCTATTAAGTTGTTTTATTCCTATTGAGCTTATTCTTGCTCTAGAATGAGGTCCCTCTGTTAAAATTGGTAATTGCCAAGATATCCATGATCTTGATTTAAATCCGTCATGTTTTAATCTGCCTGCAATAAGGGCACAAGATACCTGTTCTCCAGTTGAAATTAATGAGTCATATTCGGCTTTATCAAAATAATTACTTATTGATTTTGATTTATTTACTAATTCATTTGTTACACCGCTCATTGCTGATGAAACAACAACTACTCTGTTTTTTTTCTTTTTGTAAAAAGCAATTATTTTACAAACCTTTTTTATCCTATCTATACTTCCAACAGAAGTTCCACCAAATTTTAATACAACTGTTTTCATGCTAATTATAATTATTATTATTTAATAAATATTTGATAAAATACATCTTAATTGTTATGTCAACTGTTTATCATAATGAATAGTATAAATAAAAAAGAAATAGAGAAATTTTCAAAAATTGCCTCTGAATGGTGGAATCCAGAAGGAAAATTTAAACCATTACATAAATTTAACCCTGTCAGAATTAAATATATTAAACAAAATATAATTAATAATTTTAAATTAAAAAATAAAATTAAACCTTTAAAAGGAATAAGTATTCTAGACATTGGTTGCGGTGGAGGATTACTATCTGAACCAATGGCAAGAATGGGCGCTAGGGTAACTGGAATTGATGCTTCTGATAAAAATATAAAAATTGCTAAATTACACTCAAGAAAAAGTAAATTGAAAATTAATTATATATGTTCATCACCCGAAAAACTTAAGTTGCAAAGCAAATTTGATGTTATTTTAAATATGGAAATCGTTGAGCATGTAGAAGATGTTGATTTTTTTTTAAAATCTTGCTCAAAACTTTTAAAAAAAAATGGAATAATGTTTGTTGCAACAATAAATAAAACTCTGAAATCTTATGTTTTTGCTATTGTTGGAGCAGAATATGTTTTAAGATGGCTTCCAATAGGAACTCATGAATGGGAAAAATTTGTTAATCCTGAAGATCTTAAAAAAATTCTTACCAAATATAATATATACATTGATAAATTAGATGGAATGAAATTTGATATATTAAAAGACGAATGGAATATTTCTCAAGATCTATCAGTAAACTATATAGGAAAATTTATAAAAAACTAATTTTCATTTTCATCTACCCAGGGAATCATTTGAGCATCAATTCCCTCATCTTTTAATTCTTTTAAATCTTCATTTGATGCTCTTCCATAAATAGCTTTTGATTTTTTTTTATCATTATAATGAATTGATCTAGCCTCATAAGCAAAATTATCGCCAACATATTTAAAATTTTGTTTAATAAATTTTTGATAACCCTTAATAATTTTTTTAACTTTATTATATTTTTCTAAATTAATTTTTTCATTTGTTTTCAATTTGCTATTAATTAACTGAGGCGCCATAATTGTTTTTTCAACTTTAAAAGAATTACATTTATGACAAGACAAAAGATTTTTCTTTTTCAATCTTTCATATTCTTTTGACGATGCAAACCAACTATCAAATTTTAAGTCACAATTTTTACAAACTAACTTGTATTTTATCATAGTGAGTAGTTAATGTAATAATTGAAATTTTCAATGTTTCAACTTCTATAATCTGCGTTTATTTCAACATATTTTTTAGTTAAATCCATTGTATAGGCTGTGAAACTTTTCTTACCTGTAAAAATTTCAATATTAATTTCTATATTTTCACCTTTCATATAATTAGCAGTTAATTTTTCATCATAGTTTTGACTCAACTTACCACTTTCTACAATTGTTATATTTCCAAATTTAATAAGTAATTTTTTCAAATTTATTTTAGGTCCTGCTTTACCAATTGCCATAACAACTCTTCCCCAATTCGGATCTTCTCCTGCGACTGCAGTTTTTACTAAGGGAGAATTTGCAACTGAAAAAGCAATTTTTTTTGCCTCTAAATCATTTTTACATTTATTAACTTTTATAGTAATAAATTTTGATGCTCCTTCTCCATCTGAAACAACTCTTTTTGCTAAATTCAATAGGACACTATTTAAGGACATATCAAAATGTCTAATTTTATTTTCATTTACACTTTTTATTTGTGAATTTTTTACTTTATTCGTTGAGAATATAGTTACCATATCATTAGTACTTGTGTCACCATCACAAGAAATAGCATTAAATGTATTAGTTATATTTTTTTTTAATAACTTTCCTAAAATATCATTAGATAAGGTTGCATCTGTAAATACATAAGCAAGGGTTGTTGCCATATTTGGGAAAATCATACCAGATCCCTTAGCAATGCCATAAATTTTTACTGTTTCATTTCCTATTTTACATTCTTCCATAGCTAATTTAGGCTTTGTATCTGTTGTCATAATTGCAAGCGCGGCCTTCATCCAAATAAATTTATTTTGTGTATAGCGAATTTTATTTACTAAATTTGAAATATTTTTAGAAATTTTTTCATAGGGAAAAGTTTCTCCAATAGTTCCTGTGCAGCCAAAAATTACATTCTTGTTAGAAATTTTTTTAGGATTTTCTTCATCCTCCTCTTGTTTTTTGTTTAACTGTTTAGCAGTTATATCTGCAATTTTTTTAAGACTTTCATAACCCTGTTTTCCAGTAAATGCATTTGCATTTCTTGTATTAACAATAAGAGAAAAAATTTTTTTTGGTTTTTGATTAATATTCCATCTTATATTTTCAGACACTATCTTTGACTGAGTATAAACAGATGCATAATTTGCACCATCTCTAAAATAGAACATTGTCAAATCATCTCTAATATCTTTATATAAATTTGCTGAAACAACAGAAATTGAAATACCATCTATGTGATCTAGGTCTTGAAAATCAATCATTTTAGTATTTTTTGATTTTGATGATAAAAAATTTGTTAAATTAATTCCCATTTTGTTTAAATTATTTATTTAATACATATATTAAACAATATAAGTAAAGAATAAATCAAATAGTAATGTTTAACCCTTTAAATTTATTAACAAAATTTATTAAATCTAGTAATCAAAGAGAGCTAGATAGAATCAATAAAATCGTAGAAAAGATTAACCTACTTGAGGAAAATTTTATGAATTTGAATGATTCCGAATTTCCAAAAAAAACAATTGAATTTAAAAACCAAATAAAAAATGGAAAATCTTTAGATGAATTACTGCCTCAAGCTTTTGCTCTAGTTAGAGAGGCTGCAAAAAGAACACGAAATGAAAGACACTTCAATGTACAATTAATAGGTGGGGTAGCTTTACATGAAGGAAAAATTGCTGAAATGAGAACAGGAGAAGGAAAAACTTTAACAATTACACTAGCTGCATATCTAAATGCACTAAATGAAAAAGGTGTTCATATAGTTACAGTTAATGACTATCTTGCAAAAAGAGACTCCATTGAGATGGGCGAAATATATAATTTTTTAGGTCTTACTTCAGGATTTATTAATAATAATCAAGATGATGATGAACGTAAAAGAAATTATAAATGCGATATAACATATGCAACCAATAGTGAATTAGGTTTTGATTATTTAAGAGATAACATGAAATTTTCAGAAGAAGAAATGGTACAAAAGGGTCACAACTTCTCAATTGTAGATGAAATAGATTCATGTTTGATAGATGAAGCTAGAACTCCGTTAGTTATTTCTGGTGCTGCAGAAGATAAAACTGCTCAATACTTAGCAATCAATAAACTAATAAGAATTTTAGATGATAAAGATTTTGAAATAGATGAAAAAGAAAAAAGTGTTTTACTGACCAATAATGGAATTAATAATGTGGAAAAACTTTTTTCAAATGCTGGAATTTTAAAGAATAATAATTTTTATGACCCTGAAAACTTACATTTAGTTCACCATGTTAACCAAGCTTTACGTGCAAATCATTTATTTGAGAAGGGTAAAGATTATATTGTAAAAGACGGGAGCCTTAAAATTATCGACGAACTTACAGGAAGAATTTTAGAAGGAAGAAGATTTGGAGATGGACTGCATCAAGCGCTTGAAGCTAAAGAAAAGATACAAGTGCAAGCTGAAAACCAAACTTTAGCTTCCATAACTTATCAAAATTATTTTAAACTTTATAAAAAAATATCTGGTTGTACTGGTACAGCCGCTACAGAATCTGAAGAGTTTTTCGAAATTTATAATTTACCTGTTGTTGTTATACCTACTAATAAAGAAATGATCAGAAAAGATTTTAATGATTTAATATTTAGAACAGAAAAAGAAAAAAATGATGCAATTATTAAAAAAATAATCGAACGCCATGAATTAGGTCAACCAATTTTAGTATTTACATCAAGCATAAATAAATCTGAAATTTATTCAGATTTGTTGAATAAAAAAAACATCAATCATGTTGTTTTAAATGCAAAAAACCATGCAAATGAAGCAGAAATTATTGCAAACGCTGGAAAAGAAAAATCATTAATTATCACTACAAGTATTTCTGGGAGAGGAGTTGATATTCAACTTGGTGGAAAAAAAGGTTCAATGCCTGATAGTGAGCTTAAGATAAACAAAGATAAAATTAAATCTTTAGGAGGATTGTTTGTTATTGGCACAGAAAGAATGGAATCTAGAAGGGTTGACAATCAAGCCCGAGGGAGATCTGGCAGGCAAGGTGACGAAGGTAGCTCAATATTTTATGTTAGTCTAGAAGATGATTTAATGAGAATTTTTGGATCTGAGTCAATGAACAGTATGCTAGAAAAACTTGGACTAAAAGATGGCGAAAGTATTGACCATCCTTGGATAAACAAAGCTTTAGAAAGAGCTCAGCAAAAAGTAGAGGCTAGAAACTTCGACATTAGAAAAACACTAATCAAATTCGATAACGTACTTAACGATCAAAGACATGTTATATTTTCTCAAAGAAAAAATTCAATGAATAGTAAAAATATATTTGATTATTCAGACGAATTTTTAAAAGAAATATCTGATGATTTGATAAAGTTAAAGATATCTAATTTATCAAATCCTAAAAGCAATGATTTTAATAACAGAACTAAACAAATAGTTGGAAAAAGTTTTGAAGAAATTGATTTTAATGATCTAATTAATTTAAAAGATAGAGATTTTAAAGAAAAGATTTCTAATAAGTTTGAAGAAACAAGAAAAGAACGAATAAAACTTTTAGGTGAAGATCATGCCAGGGAAATAGAAAAAAGAATTTTTTTACAAACGATTGATTTAAATTGGAAATCACATATACAATATTTAGAGCAATTAAGACAAGTCATAGGTTTGAGATCCTATGGTCAAAGAGATCCTTTAATTGAGTATAAAAAAGAGGCATTTGAATTATTTTCAAATCTTTTAAATAAATTAAAGTTAGATTATGTAACCATACTCATGAACTTAAAAGTTGCAGTCGAAACGCAAAAAAAAGATGAAAATGATAGACAGGATGTTTATAAACAAATTTCGAAAAATAAAAAAATTGGTAGAAATGAACCATGCTATTGTGGTTCAGGAAAGAAATTCAAGTATTGCTGTGGTGCTTTATAAATTTAAATTAACAAAAGTATTGAGGAAATTAAAATTAATCCACCAATAATTGCAAATAACATTTTTTTTGATTTTAGGATCTTATCAAAATTATTTTTCTTGATAGTGAGAGTGCCTAGATCTTCAGTACTGTTCATAAATCCTTCGTTTCTACCAATTTTAAGAAATTTATTTTTTCTTTCATTAATTATTTCATCTGGACTTAATTCATCAAAATAATTTAAATTTTTAATCAAGGCCTGTTTTACATTTTCCAATATAGCATCCCTATCTCTATGAGCTCCCCCAATAGGTTCTTGAATTATTTCATCTATTACTTTCAATTTTAGTAAATCTTTAGCTGATAACTTCATGGCTTTTGCTGCATCAAGCATTTTTTTGGGATCCCTCCAAAGAATAGTGGCACATCCCTCTGGAGATATTACTGAATAGATTGCATTATCTAACATAAGAACTTTGTTTGAAGAAGCTAGTGCTATTGCGCCACCGGAACCACCTTCTCCTATTATTATCGCAATTGTTGGAACTTTTAGCTCCATACAGCACTCAATTGATTTAGCAATTGCCTCTGCCTGACCTCTTTCCTCAGCTCCAACACCTGGATATGCTCCTGGAGTATCAATTAATGATATGATTGGAATATTAAACTTATTTGCTAAATTCATTAATCTTATTGTTTTTCTATAACCTTCGGGCCTCATCATTCCAAAATTTCTTTCAATTCTACTATCTAAATCTTCCCCCTTTTCTTGGCCAATAACTAAGACAGATTTTCCATTAAATTTTGCAAACCCAGTTATAACTGATTTATCTTCTCCATAGTATCTATCTCCAGAGAGAGGGATAAAATCATCAAACAAATTATCAATAAAGAATTTTGCTTTTGGCCTATCTTCGTGACGAGCCACCATTGTTGTTTGCCAAGGATCTAAATTAGAATAAATATCCTTCAATTTTTCATCAATATCTATTTGAGTATTTGAAATTTTTTTAGTATCTACTTCTGATAACCCCTCTTGATTATAGGGGTCTTTCAGTTTTTCTAGCTCATTTTCTAGATTTTTAATTTCCGTCTCAAAATTTAAATAATTTTTCATATTATATATATAGCGGATGGTTAAAATACAAAAAAGGCAACAAAATGATATCAAATAATGAGTAATTCTTATTAATTGACTTAATTCTTTTAACAGATACAAATTCCTCATCGGGAGAGACTATTTTAGCGCCGAAGGAGCAACCACCCCGGAAACTCTCAGGCAAAAGGACCGATTAAAGCATAACGCTCTGGAAAGAGATTAATTTCCGCCGAAGGAGTAAAACTCTCAGGCAAAAATACAGATGGGGTACGAATTGAAGTGCTATGCAAGATAAATACATAAAAATTAATAATCTACAAGTATCTGAAAAACTATTAAACTTTGTAAATAACGAGCTATTAAAAAATACTAATGTACCTGTAGAAAATTTTTGGTTGGGTCTTGAAAAAACTCTAGATGAGCTAGTTCCAAAAAATAGAGAATTAATTAAATTAAGAGAAGATTTACAAAAAAAAATAGATGAATGGCATATAAAACATAAAGGTAAAGAATTTAAATTAGATGAGTATAAAAAATTTTTATTAGAAATTGGTTATTTAAAAAATGAGGGACCTGATTTTAAAATTGAATCTGAAAATATTGATGACGAAATTGCAAATATAGCTGGACCTCAGTTGGTTGTTCCTGTCATGAATGCAAGATATGCGTTAAATGCTGCAAACGCAAGATGGATGAGTTTATATGATAGTCTTTATGGTACAGATTTAATTGAACAGTCTGAAGATAGCGTATCCGAAAGATATGACCCTTTGAGAGGTGAAATGGTAATAAAATATGGAAGAGATTTTTTAGATAAATACTTTCCATTAGCAGGATTAAGTTGGAATAAAATTACAAGTTTTGCTGTTAAATATGGGAAGCTAAAAATTTTAAAAGGTGCTGATATATTTGATTTGGAGGATGAAAATAAATTTATAGGACACAGAGGTGAAAGCGATAATCCGTCTGCAATTATTTTAAAAAATAATAATTTACACATTGAAATATTGAAAGACACAAGAGCATTTGCTGCTCAACAAGATCATGCTGGTATTAGCGATATAATACTTGAATCTGCGGTGTCAACAATATGTGATAATGAGGATAGCGTAGCTGCAGTTGATTCTGAGGATAAAATTATTTGTTATCGGAATTGGCTAGGTCTTATGAAGGGAGACCTTAAATCAAAATTTGAAAAAGAAGGTAAATTATTTGAGAGAAAATTAAATCCAAATAGAAGTTATATCTCAAAAGATGGTAAAGGTTTAAAATTACATGGCAGAAGCCTTTTGCTTGTAAGGAATGTTGGTCATCTAATGACCAACCCTTCAATTTTATTAAATGATGGAAGCGAAATACCTGAGGGTATTATGGATGCATTTATTACCACAGCGGCTGCTCTACATGATATTAAAAATAAAAATAATTCAAGAACCGGATCTGTTTATATAGTAAAACCCAAAATGCACGGTCCAGATGAAACAGCATTTACAGACTTGATTTTTTCTAAAGTTGAGGAGGTTCTAAATTTACCTAAGTACACTTGTAAAATTGGTATTATGGATGAAGAAAGAAGAACATCAGCAAATTTAAAAGAATGTATTAGAAGTCTTAAAAATAGAGTATTTTTTATAAATACTGGTTTTTTAGACAGAACTGGTGATGAAATGCACACATCAATGGAAGCCGGTCCTATGATTAAAAAAGGTGATATGAAATTATCTAAATGGATTACAGCTTATGAAAACAACAACGTTGATATTGGTTTAAGTTGTGGTTTTTCTGGTAAAGCTCAAATTGGAAAAGGAATGTGGGCTATGCCAGACAAAATGAAAGATATGATGGAGCAAAAAACAGGACACTTAAAAGCAGGTGCAAACTGTGCATGGGTTCCATCGCCAACAGCAGCTGCATTACATGCTCTACATTATCATGAAATTAATATTTTTAATGAACAAAAAAAATTAATTAATAGAGAACCAGCAAAGCTTGATGATCTCTTATCAATTCCAATAGCTGATAGACCTAATTGGTCTGTAGAAGATATAAATAAAGAAATTTCTAATTCTGCCCAGACTTTATTGGGATATGTAGTAAGATGGGTAGATCAAGGTGTAGGTTGTTCAAAAGTGCCCGATATTAACAATATAGGATTAATGGAGGATAGAGCAACACTTAGAATTTCATCTCAACATATAGCCAATTGGATCCATCATGGGATTACAACAAAAATACAAGTGACTGAAATAATGAAAGATATGGCTAAAATAGTAGACGAACAGAATAAAAATGATCCTCTATACGTTAAAATGAGCGATAACTATGAAAACTCTATAGCATTTCAAACAGCATGTGATTTAATTTTTAAAGGTAAGGAGCAACCCTCAGGTTATACTGAACCATTACTTCATTTAAATAGATTAAAAAAAAAATCTAATCTGAATTTGAAATCAAATTAGATCGATTTTTAAAAGCAGAAAATAAAGTTCCATCATCTAAACTCTCAATTTCTCCACCAACTGGTAAACCTTGTGCTAATTTGGTAACCTTTACCTTCAAATCTTTTAAACTGTCTTGAATATAATACGCTGTTGTTTGACCTTCAACAGTTGCACTAGTTGCAAGAATTACTTCTTCAATCTCATCTTTATTAACTCTTTCAACTAATGAATTAATTAATAATTCCTCTTTTCTTTGACCAACTGAGGAAATTGTTCCACCTAAAATATGGAAATAACCATGGAAAATATTTGAATTTTCAATGGACCATTGATCTGCAATATCCTCCACAACGCAAATTTTGTTATATTTCTCTTTTGTATTCTCACAATTTAAACATCCGTTGGAATTAGACTTCAAGGATCCACATAAATTGCATCTCACTACATTTTTATAAACTTGCGCCAAAGTATTTGCCATAGGTTTTACAAGTTCATCACGATTATTAATTAATTTTAAAACAATTCTTTTTGCTGACTTTGGACCTAACCCAGGAAGTTTTGAAATTAATTTGATTAATTCTTCTATCTCACTAATGTTTTGCATCAATTATAATGGCCATTTAAAACCAGGAATACCAAAGCCACCAGTTGCTTTTGAAATTTCCTCAGTTGTTTTTGATTTAAGTTGAGATTTAGCACTATTATGTGCTGCAACTATAAGATCTTCAATTATAGTTTTGTCCTCCTTCATAATTTCGTCAGATAACTTTATTGTTTGCATCTCTCCCTCTCCATCTAAAGTTATTTTTACAGAATTTGAACCCGAAACGCCTTCAACCCTAATTTCCTTAATCTTTTGTTGGCTTTCTTTCATTTTTGCTTCAAGTTCTTTTGCTTTATCTAAAATTTTACTAAAATCAGTCATTATCAGCCTCATCATTGTTTGAACTTACATCAATTAATTCTGCATCAGGAAATACATCCATCATGCTTTTAAATATATTTGAATTTTTCATTTCATCGATTAATTGTTTTTTGACATTTTTTTGTTTATCTTTTACTGACATTTCCCCATTTAGTTTACTAAATGTAATAATCCATCTTTCACCAGTCCACTCAAAAAGTTTTGATGATAAATCTTTTACAAATTCTCTGTCTAAACTTTCATTAAAAGATATTTCGATTCTATTTTTTTCAAATTTTACAAGATTAACATTTTTTTCTAACTCATATTTTAGTTTTATCTCTTTTTTTTTTATACAGATTTCGATTAGATCCTTAAATGCATTAATATCAATTTTATGTTCTGTTTTAATTTCTCTTTGAACTTCAGGTTTGGTTTTTTCTTCCTGGGTAACATTCTTGATTTGATTGATTGTTTTAGATGTTAATTCAGTTTCTGTATTCTTAACTAAATTTTTGCTCTCCAAACCCACCTCACCTTTTTTAATTTTATTTTCAGATTTTACAGAACTTAAATGCATTAGTCTTATCAAGAACATTTCAATTGAAAGATGTTGATTAGAAACTATATCAATCTCTGCAAGGCAAGAGATTGTAAATTGCCAAAATAATATAAATACCTCTGAATCTATTTGACTTGATAAATTTTTGATTTTTGAAAATTCCTCATCATTTAATGAAAAGTTTGTACTTTCTAGAGTTAAGGAATTAATATTTTTAAAATAGTACAGTAACTCTAAGAAATCATTAATAAAAACCTTTGGTTCAACACCTTGGTCATAAATTTTTCTATAAATACTTATTACTTTTTTTTCTTCACCTTTTAAGATTAAATCAAATAAATCAATTAATTGAGATTTGTCAAAATAACCAAAAATTTTCTGAGCTGAACTTAAATCTAACTCTTTTCCTTCATCCAAACTTAATAATGCTCTATCCAACAACGATAAAGAGTCTCTGACGGAGCCTTCAGAAATTTTTACTATAAGTTTTAAAGCATCGTCTGTTATTTTTCCATTTTCCTTGTCCTTAATTTTTTTAATAAATTCTAGTAATTTTGAGGATTTAATTCTGGATAAATCAAATCTTTGACATCTAGAAACTACCGTAATTGGAATTTTTTTAATTTCTGTAGTTGCAAAAATAAATTTAAGATATTCCGGCGGCTCCTCTAAAGTTTTTAATAAAGCATTAAATGCCTGTTTGCTTAACATATGAACTTCATCAATAATGAAGATTTTATATTTCGCTGAAGTAGGTCCATATCTGGAAAATTCGATTAAATCTCTCACGTCATCTACGCCAGTTTTGCTTGCTGCATCCATTTCAAGCACATCTATATGACTAGACTCACTTATTGATTTACAGCTTTCACAATAATTTTCTTTACACAGATTATCGATACCATTTGAACAATTAAGTGCTTTTGCAACAATTCGTGCTGTTGTAGTTTTTCCAATTCCTCTTATACCAGTGAATAAATATGCATTCGGTGTTTTTGCAGCTTTAATCGAATTAATAATAGTTTCTGCAACAACCTCTTGACCAATTAAATCATCAAAGTTTTGAGGTCTATATTTTAATGCTAATACTTTTGAGTTATTGTTCATATATCTATAAGGAGACTAGAACCTGAAAAACTGTCTCTACGACTGCTTCCGTTAAGATCTGGTCGAGTTCAAGCAGCATCCACCTCTAGCCTCCAGTACTATTATAGCAGTTAAAATTTCTAATCTACAAGAAAAGATTTTTATTTTTTTTGTCTTAAACTATCTGCTTCAAAAACACCTAGAACGTGAAAATCCTCACAATGTAAGCCAAGCTCTTCCAGAGATTTTTGTACTTTTAGATCTTCTATGTGTCCGTCTAAGTCACATAAGAAAAAATATGAGTCGAAACTATTTTTTTCTGGATAACTTTGTAGTTTAGTTAAATTTACACCATTAATAGCAAAACCCCCTAGTGATTGGTATAATGCTGCTGGTTTACTTTTCAATTTAAATAAAAAAGAAGTTATATATGTTTTATCTTTAAATTCTGGTTGAGAAATATTTTTTCCCATGACTAAAAATCTGGTCAAATTACCAGCCTCATTTTCAATATTTTTTTTAATTACTTCTAATCCATAAATTTTTGCACTCAATGCAGATGCTATTGCTGCTTTTTTTTTATCTTTTGTTTTAGATATCATTTCAGCAGATCCCGCTGTGTCTGCCCTGATATGCTCTACTAAATTATTTGCTTTTATAAATTTCGAACATTGAGACAACCCTTGTGCGTGGGAGTACACCTCTTTAACATCTGTTAATTTAGTACCAGGTTGCCCTAATAAATTATGTTCTACTTTTTGGAAATGTTCTTTGTAAATATTAAGCCTATGTTTAAAAATTAAATATTCAATACCAATATTTCCAGTTATTCGGTTTGACTCTGGAATTATTATTCTGCTATCAGACTCATTTGATGCTTTATTAAAACAGTCATCAAAAGTTTTACAAGGTAAGATTTCTGCTTTTGAGTCAATTGATAGCGCTGCTAAATGAGAATAAGCACCAAAAGTTCCTTGAAAATAAATTTTGTTCATCAATTCTTATATTCCATTATTTTTTTTAAGGCTAGATAATCCTCCATGGTATCTACTCCTATAGGCGATGACTTTGCCAGTGAAACATTTATATCAATATTATTATCTAACGCTCTTAATTGCTCTAATCGATTTTCTTTTTCATTTTTAGATTGACCCAAATGAACAAATTTTTCTAGTAAGTCTTTTGAATAACAATATACTCCAATATGATGATATATTTTGTCCATATTTCCAGATTTTCTTAAAAAAGATACTGCTTTTGGAAAATTATTCTCTACTAGATTATTTTCAGTTATGACTTTCACTATATTCTCATTTTTGAGATTTTTATTATCTTTTATTATTGAAGCAAGAGTTCCTAATTTAGATTGATTTTTCATCATTTTTTTATTCAAATTTATTATGTCTTGAGTATCGATCGCTGGCTCATCACCTTGTAAATTCATAATTAAATCAGCATCTTTAATATTTGATTTTTTAAGTGCTTCATAAATTCTATCTGTTCCAGTTTTGTGTTTATTGCTTGTTAAAATAGCATTGAAACCATTATATTTAACGTCATCTATAATTTCTTTATCCTCAGCAGCTACAATTACATGACCAATATTGGCTTCTTCTGCTTTTTTTGACACGTGTGTAATAATTGATAAACCATTTATCTTTAATAAAGGTTTTCCCGGAAGCCTAGTTGCAGACATTCTAGAAGGTATAATTATTAAAGTTTTCATTATATTTTCAATTTATTATACCCATTAAACTACTATAGAGGCAAATTTATACATTAAATTTTAACTTTTTTTAATTTATCGTGTTATACGTTCAATACGAAATTAGAAAAAATGGATTCTTTTGAAATAAACAAAATAGTTGCTGCAGTTCTAATGGTAGCATTGATTGTTATAGGTATCGGTAAATTATCTGATGTTATATTTCATGTAGAAAAACCCAAAACTCCTGGCTATTCGGTCGAAGTAGAAACTACGACTACTACAACTGTATCCAGCTCAAGTTCTGAAACAGACAAAATTGATATAGCAGCATTAATGGCAATGGGAGATATTACACATGGAGAAAAAGTTTTTAAAAAATGTTCAGCTTGCCATTCAATTGTTAAAGGTGGGAAGAATGCAATAGGTCCAGCATTATATAATGTTGTGGGAAGGAAAATAGGCGCTATAGAGGACTATAAATATTCTAAAGCTTTAGCAGCGTATGATAAGAATTGGACTTTTGAGGAACTGAATGGTTTTTTAATTAAACCTGCCAAATGGGTTAAGGGAACAAAAATGGCTTATGCGGGTCTTAGAAAAGAGAAAGACAGGGCCTCTGTAATAAAATATTTAAATGAAAATTCTGATAGCCCTCTACCATTACCCTAGTTGTCCAAAACAATATAATAAAATACTTTTTTGTACGTGAACTCTGTTCAGTGCTTGTTGCCATACATAAGAATTTTTGCTCAAAAAAACATCGTCGGTCACTTCATTACCTCTAGGTAAACAATGTAAAAATATACAGCTTTTTTTTGCGTAACTCATTAATTTCTTATCAATTTTAAAATTTTTAAATGCTTGTATTTTTTTTTTCTTGTTAACTTTGTCATTTAAAGAAATAACTTTATCCGAAAAAATTACATCTGCACCAGATGCCGCTTTTTTAGCGTCATTATAAATATAAATTTTTTTTTTATTTTTTTTGACCCAAGTTCTAACTTCTTTTCCTGGTTCAAATTTTTTTGGACAACCGATACTTAATTTGAATGAAAATTTTACTGAAGCAGCTATTAAACTGTCTAAAACATTATTTGAGTCACCTATCCAACATATGTTTAAATTAGAAATAGGTTTATTTGTAATTTCCTCAACAGTGAAAACATCTGATAAAACTTGGGTTGGATGAGATGAGGGACTTAAGCCATTAATAACGGGTATTGATAAATATTTTTTAAAATTTTCAACTTTGTTATCACTATCAGTTCTTAACATAAATCCATCGCCATAAGTTGAAAGAATTTTAGCTGTGTCTGCTATACTCTCTCCTCCTTGACCCAAGTGCAGTTCATTTGATCTCAAGGTCAAAGTGCCTCCACCTAGTTGTTTAATAGCTAAATAAAAGCTTAATCTAGTTCGCAAACTAGATTTTTCAAACATCTGAATTAATAATTTTCCTTTTAAGGGTGCACCCTTATCAACTTCTAGTGTATTTAGTTTTTTTCTTAAGCTTTTTCTTTTCTTAGCATCAGTAATGATTTTTCTCAGATCACTTCCGGATATATCTTTTAAATTTATAAAATGTTTCATGATTATTTCAATTCTGAACAGACTTTAATTATTATTTTTAATGCTTTGTCTATTTCGTTTTTTTTAACATTTAAAGGAGGTAAAATTCTAATTACATTTTCAGCTGCACGAATGGTCAATAACTTGTTATCCATCAATTTTTTTATAAAGATTGTTTGATCTTTAAAAACTTTTATGCCAATTAACAAGCCTCTTCCTCTAATTTCTTTAATAATTTCTGGATATTGATTTTTAATTTTGCTAAGGCTAGACAAAAAATATCTTGAAGATTTTTTAACGTTGTTTAAAAAGTTTTTGTTCGAAACAATATCCATCACAGTATTTCCTACGGTCATTGCTAATGGGTTTCCACCAAAAGTTGATCCATGAGTGCCTGCGGTCATTCCTCCTGCAACTTTTTTATTCATAAGAACTGCGCCAATTGGAAATCCTCCTCCAATACCTTTGGCGATAGGCACTATATCAGGCTTCACTTTTGATTGTTCAAACGCAAAAAACTCCCCACTCCGACCGATACCACATTGAACTTCATCTAAAATTAAAAGTATTTTTTTTTCATTACAAATCTTTCTTAAATATCTCAGACATTTGTCAGGGATAGGTTTTATGCCTCCCTCGCCGAGTATAGTCTCAACCATTATTGCCGCTGTAGTTTTTTTTATTTTACTTCTTAAGTCAGGGAATCTAGGTTTTGAGTCTTTAAATTCAATATGATCAAACCCTGGAACCTTCGGTCCAAAACCTTCTGTCATTTTTTTTGATCCACTTGCATAAATTGCAGCAAGAGTTCTTCCATGAAATGAATTTTTTATACATAAAATTCTATTTTTATTAGGTTTACCGATTGAATAAAAATATCTTCTTGCTACTTTTATCGCTGCTTCTGTAGCTTCTGCACCACTATTTTGAAACATTACGTAGTCAGCGAATGTTTTTTTACACAAATTTTTTGCTAATTTTTCACCCTCAGGAATTTGAAATGCATTTGAAACGTGCCATAATTTTTTTGATTGGTCCTTTATAGCTTTAACAAGTCTTGGATGAGCGTGTCCTAAAGAATTAACAGCAATTCCTTGAACAAAATCTAAATATTTTTTGTTATCAGTAGAATACAAATAACTTCCTTTTCCATATTTAAAGGAAATTTTTTTTCTATTATAGTTTTTTGCCAAATAACTCATTAGTTTGTTTTGTTTTATAAAGTTTTATTATTTATACAAGTCAGGATTGAAAACATATATGTACATAATATGTATGTTATTGTTGATAACTCTTATTTTTTGATTGTTTAATTTAAATCTATATCAGTATATTGTTATATTATATAAACTAAATACAACATATAGATTATGAGCTGGACAGAAGAAAAAGTTTTAAAATTAAAAGAACTTTGGGGCAAGGGAAATACCGCTAGTCAAATTGCTGAAATAATTGGAGGCATTAGTAGAAATGCAGTTATAGGCAAAGCTCATAGACTTAATTTATCAGCCAAGATAAAAACTAGGACAGCTACTACAAGTCAAAATTTCGATAATTCAAGAAATGAGAAAAATATTCAAGTAAAAAGAGGTCGTAGGAGTAAGTTTAAATCGTTGATAATTGAAAAAGATTTTGAACCAGAAAATCCAAAACAATTGGAAGAGCTTGACGAGAATTCATGTAAGTGGCCAATTGGTCATCCTGATGAAAAATCATTTTATTTTTGTGGAAGATCATCCTTAAAAGATTTTTCATATTGTAAATTACATCTTTTATATGCTTACCAGCCAAAAGGTAAAAAAGAAGAAGTTGCAGAAAAAGATGAAGTGCCTGATTTTATTGAAAAAAAAATCCAATCAGCCTAAATTAATTTAGCTTACTTTTTAAATCGTTTTTTGATATGTATTTTTCTGTGGAAAATTGACCCCCCTCTCTCCACATATAGGAATACTTTTTAACTTCTTTATCAAAATATCTTAAACTCGGTATACCAATATCGAAATTAGTTTTATATTTTCCTGATACAATGTTGTTATATTTAAGAAGTCTTAATTGATCTCTTGTAAGTAAAGGTTGCGGTAATAATTCAAATAAGCTCGCAGAAAATTCAGCAATTTTTAATGGCATAGGAATTAATAACCTTTTTTTTCCAATTGATATCAATAATTTTTTAATTATTTGTTTTAGGGTAAGTGTTTCAGGTCCTACACATTCAATAATTTTTGAGTAAATATTTCTTGAAATTACATTATATATAATATCGGTCAGATCAGAACAATGAATTGGAGAAAATTTTGTATTACCATTGTAGTAAAGTGGAAAAAAAGGAAGTCTATTTAATAAGGTCATAAATGTTGTAGTGAAATTATCATCTGACGAATATACAACTGATGGCCTGAGAACAGTAGCAAGTGGGAAATTTTTGAAAATATTACTTTCACCTTCAAGTTTGCTTTTAGCATAATTTGAATCTTTTGCTTCATTTATTCCTAAAGCTGATAAATGTATGTAATGTTTGAGATTATATTCTTTACAAAGTTTTGATAATATTGATGGAAAAATAGTGTGGATATTTTTGAAAGTATTTCCTTTTTTTTTTTCAAATAAAATTCCAATCAAATTTATACAAATATCTGACTTTTTAAAAAGCTCTCTAATTTTTTTTTCATCAAATATATTTGCTTCCACAACGTCTATATAACCAGCGTTAGCTTGAGTTTTAATTATATAGCTTTTTTGATGTAAATTTCTGGTAACAACTGTAACTTTATAATTATTCTTAGTAAGTTTTCTTATTAAGTTTCTCCCAATTTGGCCACTACCACCAAAAATTAGACAATTTTTTGCTTTCATATATATATGTTTAAAAATGAATAATAATATCCAATTACACAAAAACGATCTACCAGATGATTTGAATTTAGGCAATATAATTGCTGTAGATGGAGAATTCATGGGACTTAATGTAAGAAGGGATCCATTATGTTTAATACAAATTTCATCTGGAAACGAAGATGCTCATATAATTCAATTTGATAGAAAAAAATATATCGCACCAAATTTAGTAAAATTAATGAGAGATAAAGAAGTGACTAAAATCTTTCATTATGGTAGGGCAGATATTGCTCATATTAAATATTATTTAAAAACTGAAACAAATAATATTTTTGATACAAAAATCGCTTCAAAACTTGCAAGATCATATTCAGATAATCATTCCTTAAAAACACTAATTAAAGAATTTATAAATGTTGATATTAGCAAACAGTTTCAAAATTCAGATTTTGGAGGAGAGTTAACTCCTGCACAATTAAAATATTGTGCAAATGATGTAATTTATCTTCATAAAATTCATGAAGAATTGCACAAAATATTACTAAGGGAAAATAGATTGCAACTTTATGAAGATTGTTTAAAATTTTTGAAAACTAGGGTGGATCTTGATTTAGCATTATTCAAGGATGATATTTGGTCTCATTAATGATTAAAAACAAATATATATCAACAGCCAAAGATGTAATAAATCTTGAAATTAAAGCTCTTCAAAAACTTAAAAAAAATATTAATCAATCTTTTGTTCAAGCGGTTAAACATATCGCGAAATGTCAATCTAAAATAATTTTGTGCGGTGTTGGTAAAAGTGGTCTTATTGCATCCAAAATAGCAGCTACACTAGCTTCAGTTGGCACTCCATCTTTCAGTCTTTCAGCCGCAGAGGCTAGTCACGGTGATCTCGGAATGATATCAAAAAAAGATATATTAATAATGATAAGCAATTCAGGTGATACGAATGAATTAAAAAATATTATTCAATATGCAAACAGAAATAAAATACTTTTAATTGGTATAGTTTCTAAAAAGAATTCAATTTTATATACGGCCGCCGATATAAAGCTTTTAATACCAAAAGTTGAAGAAGCAGGTGGAATAGTTCCAACTTCTAGTACAACTGCACAACTTGCTTTAGGAGACTCGATTGCTATAGCAACAATGCAATTTAAAAAATTTGGTAAACTCGATTTTAAAAAACTTCATCCAGCTGGAACCCTTGCAGAGAAGCTGAAAACTGTTGAGGATATTATGTTAACTGGGAAAAAGATACCATTTGTAAATGAAGACATGAGAATGGAGAATGCTTTGAAAATTTTAAGTAACAAAAAACTAGGTATTTTAATTGTAAGAAATAAAAAAAATAAAACTTCTGGTATAATTACTGACGGTCAAATAAGGAGATTTAATCAAAAAAAAACAAACTTGCAATTAATGAAAGTTAAAGAGATTATGACTAAAAACCCAATTAGTATTGATAAAAATGCTTTAGCTGCAAAAGCACTATCTTTAATGAATGGCAACAAAATTACTGCTCTATGCATTCATGAAAATAATATAAAATCAAAAACTATAGGAGTAATTCACATCCACAATATATTGAAATCTAATATTTCTTAAATGAAAAAAAAATTAATTAAATTCATATTAATTTTTATAATTTTTTTTCTTTTAATATTTATTTATTTCAATTTTTTGAA
>CACNRP010000007.1 GCA_902622955.1 uncultured Pelagibacteraceae bacterium | reverse complement strand
ATCAAATAAGATATTTTTAAAAAAATTAGGTGTAAAAAAAACCTACCATTATTTAGCACCTAAATTTAATAATAAAAATATTTTTGACAAACATCTTTTAAAAATGATTACACAAGTCAGACCAGATTTCATAATGACAAATATTGGTGGAGGTATTCAAGAAATATTAGGCCTATATTTAAAAAAAAAATTGAAATTTAAAGTTACTATAATTTGTACAGGTGGTGCTATTTCCTTTTTTACAGGTGATCAGGCACCAATTAACAGTATAATTGATAAACTTTATTTAGGCTGGTTTATACGATTAATTTTTAACCCTCTAACTTTTTCTAAAAGATACTTGATTGCTTTAAAATTAATACCTATGGTAATTTTTAATAAAGTTGTTCCAAAAAAATGAAAAAAGATCTTCCTACAAATTGTAAAACTATTGTAATTGGGGGAGGTGTTGTTGGGTGTTCTGTTGCTTATCATTTAGCAAAATTTGGTTGGAAGGATACAATTCTTTTAGAAAGAGATCAGTTGACATCCGGAACCACTTGGCATGCAGCTGGACTTGTTAGTCAATTAGGTCCATCCGCAGCAATAACAAAAATAAGAAAATATACTTTAGATTTGTATAAAGAACTTGAGAAAGAAGTTGATCATTCTGCAGGTTTAAGACTTAATGGTGCACTTTCAATAGCTCAAAACAGAGGAAGATGGCAAGAACTTCAAAGACAAGCAACAACTGCCCAACTTTATGATGTTGATGTAAGAATTTTAAATAAAGATCAAATTAAAAAAGATTATCCAATTATAAATACAGATGATGTAATCGGTGGAATTTTAATGCCAGGAGATGGATCTGCTGATCCATCTGGGGTTACTCACATGCTTGCTAAAGGTGCAAGAATGCACGGTGCGCAAATTTTCGAAAAATCACCAGTTGAGGAAATTTTAATAAAAGACGGAAAAATTTCTGGTGTAAAAGTTAATGGTCAAAAAATTGATTGTGAGTATATTGTTTTAGCCTCAGGTATGTGGTCTAGACAAATAGGAGAAAAAGTTGGAGTAAGCATACCACTTTATCCTGCAGAACATTTTTATATCATTACTGAGCCAATAGAAAATCTTTCAAAAACTTTACCAGTCATTAGAGATTTTGATAATCGAACTTATATTAAAGAAGATGCTGGAAAAATATTAGTTGGGATTTTTGAGGGAAATTCTATTCCTGCATGGAATAAGACAAATAAAGTGCCAGAAGATTTTTCTTTTGGTGAATTTCAAGAAAATTTTGAACATTTCGAACCATATCTGGCGTTAGCTATAAAAAGGTTTCCAGTTTTAGAAAAAGCAGGAATTAGAAAATTTTTTTCCGGACCAGAGTCATTTACTCCAGATACAAATACTTTATTAGGTGAAGTACCAGAGGTTAAAAACTTTTTTGTATGTTGTGGATTAAATAGTATTGGAATAGGAAGCGGAGGAGGTGTTGGTAAAGTTACAGCAGAATGGTTGATGACTGGTCACATTAATGAAGATATTTTTAGTTATGATATAAAAAGATTTCAAAAATTTCATTCTGATTTAAAATTTATTAAACCGAGAATTACTGAGACATTAGGAGATTTATATGGAATGCACTGGCCATTTAAACAACACAAAACTTCTAGAAATGTTAAAACCCTTCCTCATCATGATAATTTAAAAAGCTTTGGTGCATGTTTTGGTGTTTCAGGAGGATATGAAAGACCCATGTGGTTTGCTTTGGATGGTGAAAGAAGTGAATATGAATACAGTTATAATTATCAAAATTGGTATCCTTCAGCAGAGTATGAAACTAATAATACAATAAAAAATGTTGGCCTATTTGATTTAACTCCATTTTCTAAATTTGAAGTAAAGTCAGATAAAGCTCATCAGGAACTACAAAAAATTTGTACAGCCAACATCAAAAATGAGGTTGGCAAATGTGTTTATACTCATATGCTAAATACAGATGGTGGGATAGAGGCA
The DNA here is from genome assembly GCA_902622955.1 of uncultured Pelagibacteraceae bacterium. Classification (GTDB taxonomy): domain Bacteria; phylum Pseudomonadota; class Alphaproteobacteria; order Pelagibacterales; family Pelagibacteraceae; genus Pelagibacter. Next base: position 37,123 of record CACNRP010000007.1, on the reverse strand, counting down.
GATTTAACAGTTGTTTGTATCGATAATAATCATTTTAGAATTATAAGTTCTGCAGCAACAAGAGAAAGAGATAAATTTCATATCAAAAAACATATTTCAAAAGAAATTAAAGTTAAAGATGTTACCGATGATTTATGTGTGTTCGGATTATTTGGTCCAAAAAGTAGAGAATTAATTAAAACATTATCAAAAGATAATTTTGACAAAGATAATTTTAAATTTGGAACTGCAAAATATATTACAATTGATGGGATTAAAATTTGGTCACAAAGATTATCTTATGTTGGTGAATTAGGTTATGAATTATATGTAGATTTTAAAGATGCTAAAAAAATTTATGAAATAATTATGGATAAGGGAAAAGATTTTAATCTTTCAAATTGTGGTATGCATGCAATGGATATTATGAGAATGGAAAGTGGTTTTTTACATTGGGGACATGACATTTCTCCTGAAGAAAATCAATACCAAGCAGGATTGTCTTTTACAATCAGTACTAAGAAAGATGCAGATTTTATAGGTAAACATGCTTTAGAAATTATTAAAAAAGAAAAAATTAAAACTAGATTTGCAATGTTCACTCTAAAAGAAAGCGAACCTGGAAAACCTTTACTACTTCATGATGAACCTATTTATATTGGAGATAAAATAATAGGAAGATCTACATCAGGAAATTATTCATTTAATTATAAAAAAAATCTGGTATTTGGTTATATTGACAACGACTTTTCTAATGACGAGCTTCAAGCTAAAAATTTATTTATTGAAGTAGAAAAACAAAAATTTGAGATTGAATTACTACTAAATCCCCTTAAAAAAGTAAATTTTAAAACTATTTAATTAAAGAATTGTTATTTTAGCAAATAGCTGGTTTAATTATATTATGAAAAAAAGCGACAGAGAAATAAACCTATTAGATATTTCCCAAGCTGAATACAGAAGTGCCAGATCTAACAAAATAAAAACAACTGATGTAAACATTTTGTTAAACAGAGTTAGAATGACAAAAAAAACAGAGTTAAAAAAAAGAATAATCTTTTTAACTTCATTATTATTAGGTGTAATTTTAGTAGGTGTTTTCACATTTTATTAGCCTATAAATAATTATAATGTCTATGAAATATTAATTTGTTTATTGAAACATAAAAGAATTCTATTATAAACCATTCTTAATTATTTGGCGGGGTAGCTCAGTTGGTTAGAGCGCAGGACTCATAAGCCTGAGGTCAGTGGTTCGATCCCACTTCCCGCTACCAAAAATTATGAAAGATATTTATATAAGCTGGGAAGATTATCACAAAAAGATTGAGCAATTAGCTAAAAAAGTTCACGAAAGTAATTGCAAATTTAATCAAATTATTTGTATTGCTAAAGGAGGATTAAGAGTCGGTGATGTGTTTAGTAGATTGTTTGATGTACCCTTAGCTATATTATCTGTTGAGTCTTATCATGGTAAAAATGATGAAATTAAAAATCAACAGGGACAGTTTACTTTTTCAAGAGATTTAGCAAAAACCACTCCAAACTTAGGCTCTCACGTTCTGTTAGTTGATGATCTTGCCGACTCAGGAAAAACATTAATAAAAAGTATTCAATGGCTAGAACATTTTTATGGTTTTTATTTTGATGAAAAAATTAAAACAGCCGTGATTTGGCACAAATCAACATCAAAATTCAAACCAGATTATTCTGTAGATTATTTGGAAGATTCCCCTTGGATACATATGCCTTTTGAGAAATATGAAACTACAAATATAAAAGATTTTAATTTTGAATAATTAATTATCTTATTAAACTATCGTTAAATTGATTAGATACTCTAACAAATGTTGTACATTTGCTTAATTGTTTAAGTGAAGGCGCACCAACATAAGTACAGCTACTTCTTACACCACCAAGAATGTTTAAAATTGTATCGTTAATTTTTCCTCTATATTTTACTCTCACTTTTCTTCCTTCACTACTTCTATAAGACGAAAGTCCACCATAATGTTTTTTATTTGCAACTTCAGAACTTGAACCATAAAATTCAATAAACTTATTTCCGTTTACTTTTACAATTTTACCATTCCCTTCGTCATGACCTGCTAACATTCCTCCTAACATTACAAAATCAGCACCACCACCAAAACCTTTAGCAACATCACCAGGACAGGTACATCCACCATCCGCAATTACATGAGCGCCAAGTCCGTGAGCAGCATCAGCACATTCGATTACTGCACTTAATTGTGGATAGCCAACTCCAGTTTGAATTCTTGTTGTACAAACACTTCCAGGACCAATTCCAACTTTAACAATATCTGCTCCACTTAGAACTAATTCCTGTGTCATGTCAGCTGTCACTACGTTTCCAGCTATAATAGTTTTAGTTGGATATTTATCTCTAACAGATTTTACAAAATTAGTGAAATGTTCTGAATATCCATTTGCGACATCAATACAAATAAACTTAAAAAAACTAAATTCTTTTAACACTTTATCCAAATTTTGAAAATCTTCTTTTTTTATTCCAATACTTAAAGCAATATTTGAATACATTTTTTTTATATGTTTATTTTGTTTAATTTTTTTGACGTCATGTTGTTTAGTTAAACAAGTAATCATGCCATGATCATTTAATTTTTCCGCAATGCTCAGTTCACCAACACCATCCATATTTGCTGCTATTATCGGAATTCCTGACCATTCATTATTACTGTATTTAAATCTGTATGTACGTAGAAGATTTACGTCTTTACGGCTTTTTAATGTGCTTCTCTTAGGTCTAAACAAAACATCTGAATAATCTAATTTAAGCTCTTCTTCAATTCTCATCGCATGTTAAATTATAACCATAAAAATTAATTTCAAATCAATATATGGCCTGTGGATAAGTTTTTTTTACAGCTTAATGTCCTGGAAATTCGATTAAATTCTCTACTTTATAATTGTTTTTGATCAAATTATCTGACCCACCTAAATCAAAGAGATTTATTACAAACACAAATGCTGCAACTTTACCTTTTGAAATTTCAATTAATTTCGCAGCTGCTTCAGCTGTACCTCCAGTTGCAACAAGGTCATCAACTATTAAAACTGAGTCCTCTTCGTTAATTGAATCTTTATGAACCTCAATAGTCGCTGTACCATACTCAAGCTCAAAATCTATAGAGTGAACATCTGCTGGCAGCTTATTTTTTTTTCTTAGCATTATAAAAGGTTTATTTAAAAGATATGAAACTGCAGATGCAAACACAAAGCCTCTTGATTCAATCGCTGCAATTTTTGTAAAATTGTATTTTTTTGATCTCTCTACAATTTGATTAATAGTTTCTGCAAAAGCATTTTCATCTTTTATTAAAGTAGTAATATCTCTAAATAAAATGCCTTTTTTTGGATAGTCAGGAATTGATCTAATATAATCTTTTAAGTTCATAATAGTTAATTATAAAAGTATAAATAAATAAATTTAAAATTATGACAACAAATAAATTAGCAATTATTGGTGGTAGTGGTCTTTATGATGTTGAGGAGTTTAAAGATAGAGAGTTACTTGATTTACAAACACCATGGGGGAAACCATCTGATCACATTTTAAAAACTAAATATAATGGCAAGGAAGTTTATTTTTTACCAAGACATGGACGAGGACATTTTGTTTCTCCTACAAATATTAATTTTAGGGCAAATATAGATGCACTTAAGCAATTAGGCGTAACGGATATAGTATCAGTTTCAGCAGTAGGTTCTTTAAAAGAGGAGCTACCTCCGGGTAAATTTGTAATTGTTGATCAATTTATAGATAGAACTTTTGCCAGAATAAAAACATTTTTTGATGATGAAATAGTTGCCCATGTATCGATGGCACATCCAACTTCTAATGGATTGATGAATGCATGCGAAGATGCAATTAAAAAATCAAATATAGATTATCAAAGAAATGGAACTTATATTGTCATGGAGGGCCCTCAATTTTCTACACTAGCAGAGTCAAATTTATATAGATCTTGGAAAGCTGATGTAATCGGTATGACGAATATGCCTGAAGCAAAATTAGCAAGAGAAGCTGAAATTAGATATGCATCCGTTTCAATGGTTACAGATTTTGATTGTTGGCATCCAGATCATGAAAACGTTGACGTTCAACAAGTAGTTAAAGTATTATTAGGTAATGCTGAAAAAGCTAAAGTTATGATTAAAAATTTGATTGATAATTTTGAAGATCATATTAATCCAAATGATCCAGCAAACAATTGTTTAGATGTTGCAATAATTACTGCTCCTGAAAAACGAACTCAAAAAACCAAAGATAAATTAAAAACAATTGCGGGAAGGGCGCTTAACAAATGAAAAAATATTTATTTAGTTTTCTAATTATTTTTTTATTTTCTACCCCTTTACATGCAGACAAATTGCTTAAAAGTGGTTTTCTTAGTGGTGAGTGGAAATTAAATACTAATTTTGAGGTAAAAGACCCAAAAAATAAAATTCTAATAATATATAATCATGGCCAAGATGATCATGATAAACCCTCAAAAAACTGTGTATGGAAAAATAATATTCGCAATATTGCCTCTTTGTCAGGAAAAAAAGTTAAAGATAAAGAGGTTTTAGTATATAGCTTTTGTACAGATCATTTAGCTGGCGATGATTGGAAAAGACTTTGGAAAAAAAAATTTGATTTTCCATATAAAGGAATAACAAAATTAGATAAAAGAGTTAATGCTAATTTAGATTTAATTAAAAAATTCATAGAATTGGGTATACCAAATAACCAAATATTTATAGCAGGGCAATCATGTGGAGGATGGGCAACCATGATGTTGATTTCAAAATATCCTGACAAGGTTGCTGGAGGAATTTCTACTCACCATGCTTGTTATGGTGAATTATCCAAAAAATATAAAGTTAAAAAAGTTGGAATAGAAAAAGCTTTAGAAAATTTTAAAAAGAAAAAACCTGGGCCAGCAGTTTTAAGAGAAAATCAAATTAAAGATATTGGTAAAGCAAAAAATCTACCTGTCTTAGTTTTTACTCATCCAAAAGATCCTTATGATGGATTGTTGTCTGATTGGGTAGAAGAAATACCAGGAGTAAAAAGAATAATAATTAGCGAAGATTTTAAAATTAACAATAAAAATTGCAGTAGAATTGGAATAAATAATGGAGAAAGATGGAAAGAAAAAGTTAAAAATGGACACTACATGGCTTTAGGAGATTGTTTTCAATATTTTAATCCAACAATTTTAAATTTTATAGAGTCAAAAATTTAATGAAAATTGATGGAAAAGAATATCGAACAATTTGGTTTGAAAATAATGGTGTTAAAATTATTGATCAAACAAAACTTCCTCACCAATTTGTAATTAAAGAACTTAAAACTGTAAATGATGCAATAAATGCCATTAAAATAATGGAGGTAAGAGGCGCACCTCTAATAGGAGGAACAGCTGCTTATGGTCTAGTTTTAGCAGTTCAAGAAAATAAAGATCTAGAATTTATAAAAAAAAGTTCAAATGAATTAATTCAATCAAGACCCACTGCAATTAATTTAAAATGGGCAGTTGATCGTATGATGAAAAAATTATCAGGCATAAATAGTGATCAAATTTTAGATATAGCTTTAAAAGAAGCTAAAGAAATATGTGATGAAGATGAAAAGTTTTGTGAAAATATAGGTATTAATGGATTAAGAATAATTGAGGAAATTTATAACAAAAAAAAAGATACTGTAAATATTTTAACTCATTGCAATGCAGGTTGGTTAGCGACTATTAATTGGGGTACAGCTACATCGCCAATCTATCATGCACATAGAAAAGGTATTCCAGTTCACGTATGGGTAGACGAAACAAGACCAAGAAACCAAGGTGCAAATTTAACATCATATGAACTTAATGAAGAAGAAATTCCAAATACTATTATTGCTGATAATACAGGTGGAATTTTAATGCAAAGAGGTGAGGTTGATATGTGCATTGTTGGTACTGATAGAACTTTATCCAATGGAGATGTTTGTAATAAAATTGGTACTTATCTAAAAGCTTTAGCTGCCCATGATAACAATGTTCCCTTTTATGTGGCCCTTCCAAGCTCAACAATTGATTGGGATATTAAAGATGCGAAAGATATTCCAATTGAGGAAAGAAACTCTGAAGAATTATCTCACGTAGAAGGAGTTGATGAAAATAATGAAATTAAGAAAATTTTAATTTATCCTAGCAAAAGTAAAGCAATGAATTTAGCTTTTGATGTAACTCCTGCAAAATACGTAACCGGTTTAATTACAGAAAAAGGGATTTCTGAAGCTTCAACTGAAAGTTTAAAAAAATTATTTAATAAATAAATATATGGAATCTGTAAGAATGGTTGAAGTTACACGAAGTGGAGAGACAGAAAGTTTTCATCAAGGGGTTGCAGTATTAATCAATTCATCAGGAGATATTTTAAAAGAGTGGGGAAATTCTGACATAAATATTTATCCAAGATCAGCATTAAAACCAATTCAAACTCTAAATCTTTATAAAGACGGCATAGCAGATTCTATGAAACTCACTGAAGAACAAATAGCAATTACAACAGCATCACATCATGCTGAAAAATTTCATCAAGAGATAATTTCTAATTGGTTAACAAAAATTAATATTAAAGAAGAAAATCTTTCGTGTGGTCATGATTGGCCATGGAATTTAGAGGATAAATTTAAAGAAAAATTAGAAAATAAATATAAAAGAAGAATTTATCACAATTGTTCGGGAAAACATTGTGGACATCTTGCAGTATGTAAACATAAAAATTTAACTTTAGAAAATTATCATGAAAAAACGCATCCTTTACAAAAGGATTTAATAAAATTAATTGAAGATTTATCAGATTATAAAATAAAAAATATTGGAATTGACGGCTGTACTCTTCCAAATCCCTTGATGCCTTTAAAAAAATTTGCATTAGCAGCGTCTCGATTAACAGACGATAAAAAATTAAATGAAAATACAGATATAGCAAAAAAAATTTTTAACTCATGTATAAATTTTCCTGAGATAACTGGAGGCACAAATAGTACTAATTGTATCTTAACAAAACTTTCAAAAGGAAGAATATTTTTTAAAAATGGTGCTGAAGGAGTATTTTTAGCTTTAATACCTGAAATTAAATCTGCACTTGTAGTAAAAATCTTAGATGGCGCTGCGAGAGCAGCTGAAACTGCAATAGCAGGATTAATTTCTGAGCTAAATATTATTGATGCAAATGAATTAACAAAGATTAAATCTAGCGAAGTTGCAAATTCCACAGGTCAAATAATTGGAAAATTAAGATACACGTTATAATTCAGAACAAATTAATCCATCTAAAGGCTTTGGATGAAACCAAGTTGATTTTGGAGGCATAAATCTTTTTTTATCAGCAATCCTCATAACACTTGAAATATTTGTGGGGCAAAGCTTGAAAGCGATATTAAATTTTTTTGAATTTACTAACTTTTTTAAAATAATTGAGCCATTTATTCCAGAAACAAAATCAATTTTATTAACTTTTATTTTACTAATAATATTTTCATGTAGAATTGTTACATCTAATTTATTATTGTTTTTAATTTGTTTGAGTAAATACCATTGATGGTTAACATACATTTCCAAATTACCTTTTTTTAAACTTTTAGAATTATTCTTAATTTTTTTAATTATAAAATTTTTACTGATAATATTAAAAATTTTTTCAATTCGTAACTTACTTCTTAATACTCTGTTATAATCTAATATTTGAATTTGATTGTGAGGGAAGGCAATTATCATTGGTGATATTTTTTTATTACTATTAATCATACCTTGGATTCTATGATGACCATCACAAATATATATTTTGTTAACTCTATTAATTAATTTTTTTAAAAATTTTTGATTTTTTTCTTTATCAACAATCCACACCTGATGATTAAATTTATCCAATGATCTGAAAGAATAAATTGGCTTTGATTTTGTAATTCTTATTAAAAAATTTTGAAGATGTTTATTTTGCTTATAAGCTGTATAAATTGGACCAATTTGAGTTGAAATATTTAAGATCTGTTTTTTTCTCTCAGAAACTCTTTTTTTAAAAGTTTCTTCATGACCTAAAATATTTTTATTATCATACTTATTTAAATCTATTTTACCAATTATTCCTGTTTGTTGATGATTTTTATTAGAAATCTTGTATATGTAGTAACAATCTTTAATTTCCTTATTTATAATTTTTTTATTCTTCATACTTTTAAAATATTTTTTTGATTGAGTTAAGTTTTTACTTGTCAAAATTTTTAAATAACCAAACTTTGGATAAGATTTTAAATTTTTAAAATATTTGGGATTTGGTGTTGAAATTTTACTAGCTAGTTTTTGTGTTGGTCTTAAAGCTTTAAATGGATTTATTAAACTCAAACTAAAAATTAAGCAATTTTTGGAAGATCTTCTAATGCTTTATCCATACTTCCTTTATCAAACTTATCTTCTGCCAGGTTACCTTCAAAATAATCTCCGTACGCTTTCATGTCAAAATGACCATGGCCACATAAATTAAACAAAATAGTTTTAGATTCTCCATTTTTTTTACATTCTAGTGCTGCATCGATCGCACCTTTAACTGCATGAGTTGCTTCTGGAGCTGGTACAATACCTTCTGTTCTTGCAAAATTTACTCCTGCTTCAAAACATTCTTTTTGACCGTATGCTTTTGCTTCAAGCGCATTAATTTCTTTTAGGTGGCTGACTAATGGTGCCATACCATGATATCTCAAACCACCTGAATGTGTAGCTGGTGGTATAAATTGTGAACCAAGTGTATGCATTTTTACTAAAGGTGTTAATTTACCAGTATCACCAAAATCATATACATATTTACCCTCTGTTAATGTTGGGCAAGATTTAGGTTCGCATGCAATAACTCTTGTTTTTTTTCCTTCTCTAAAATTTTTTCCTAAAAAAGGGTTTGCAAGGCCTGAAAAATTACTTCCACCTCCGGTACAACCAACTAAAATATCTGGATAATCATCTGCCATCTCCATTTGAAGTAGTGCTTCATTTCCTACAATAGTTTGGTGCATTAACACATGATTTAAAACACTTCCTAATGCATATTTTGTATCAGGATTTTTTGCTGCCATTTCTACAGCCTCTGAAATAGCTATACCTAAACTTCCTGTATTGTTTGGATCTTTAGCTAAAATTGCTTTTCCACTGTCTGTTTCATTAGACGGACTTGCAACACATCTGGCGCCGTAAGTTTGCATGACTAGTTTTCGATATGGTTTTTGTTCAAAACTTACTTTTACCATGTAAACATCTAACTCAATTCCAAATAATTTACATGCAAATGCTAATGAGGTTCCCCATTGACCAGCACCAGTTTCTGTAGTTATTTTTTTTGTGCCTTCTTCTTTATTATAAAATGCTTGTGCTACAGCTGTGTTAGGTTTGTGACTACCAGATGGGCTTACACCCTCATATTTATAATAAATTTTTGCTGGAGTATCTAAATATTTTTCTAATTTTCTGGCTCTATATAAGGGAGATGGTCTCCACTGTTTATAAATTTCTCTTACAGGTTCAGGTATTTCTATTTCTCTTTCTTGAGAAACTTCTTGACCAATTAAAGCCATTGGAAATAAAGGAGCTAAATCATCAGGCCCAATTGGTTTTAAAGTACCTGGATGAAGTGGTGGTTCCATTGGTTTTGGTAAATCAGCACAAATATTATACCAAGTCTTTGGCATTTTACTTTCTTCTAGGAAGTATTTTATTGTATCTGTCATTTTAAATTTTATGTAGTCTGATCTTAAATTAAGTTAAAATCAAGATATTTTTAATGAGTAAAATAAAGGGTGAAATAATCAAATATTCCAGAATGTTAAATAGTAGAAAGCTGTCTGCTTTAAGGTCTGGAAATATTTCAGTACGACATAAAGATGGTTTTTTTATTACCCCATCAGGAAAAAAATATTCTTCCTTAAAAAATGCAGATATTGTTTTTGTGACAATTGATGGAAAGTTTAATAAAAAAAAAGGAATACCTTCCTCAGAATGGAAATTTCATCAAGATATTTATAGAATTAAGAAAGAAGCAAAAGCAATAGTTCATGCGCACTCAACAAATGCTACAGCCGTTTCTACTCACAAGAGAGGAATTCCTGCATTTCACTATATGGTGGCAATGGCAGGAGGTCATGACATTAAATGTGCAAAATATGCTACTTTTGGAACACGGAATTTATCAAAAAATATTTTAAAAGCTTTAAAGGGAAGAAAAGCTTGCTTGATTGCAAATCACGGTCAGATTGCATTTGAAGATAACTTGGCTAAAGCTTTTGAGTTGGCGGAAGAGGTTGAAAATATATCGCTTCAGTATATAACGAGCCTCAAGTTGGGTAAGCCAAAGATTCTTTCATTTAAAGAAATGCATAAGGTTTTATCCAAGTCAAAAAATTATAAAAAGGATAATTAATGACTAAAGTTGGTGAACATATCACTCTAGACATTATTGGAACCACAAAAGAATACGATCCATCGGTATTTGAAAAGGTAATTCATGAAATTGCAAAAGCTGCAAAAGTAACCATACTTAATATCTCAAAATATAAATTTGAACCACAGGGATTTACAATTCTTGCATTATTAGCTGAAAGTCACATTAGCTTTCATACATTTCCAGAAAAAGGAATTATTAGTTTTGATTTTTTTACTTGTGGAAAAATTAATCCATCAGTTGCAATAGATATTATAAAAAAAGAATTTGAGCATAAGAGAATAGTAAAAAAAGAATTTAATAGAGATACAAAATCTTTGTATCACGATATCTATAGTTCACCAGGTTTACAAAAATCATATGTTGTAAACGATGTTTTAGAGGATTTTAAATCAAAAGCAGGTCAGCATATAGAGGTTTTAGATTTAGAGCAGTTTGGAAAATCTTTATTTATTGATGGAGAAATTCAAGTAGCTGCCACGGATGAACATTTATATAGCTCAACCTTTGTTAGCTCAGGACTTAACTTAAATCAAGATAATGAAAGAGCTGCTATTATAGGTGGTGGAGATGGTGGCGTAGCAAGAGAATGTATTTCAAAAAATTTTAATTTTATAGACTGGTTTGAACTAGATTCCGAGGTAGTGGATGTATGTAATAAATACCTTGGTGATATTGGCAAAAAAGCGACTGAAAAAAATTCTGTAAAATGTGTATGGGGTGATGCATTTAAAAGTATTAAATCAGTAAGTGATGATACTTACGATCACATCTTTGTTGACCTTAATGATGATCAATTTTGTATTGATTTAGCAGCAAAGAACATGGAATCCTTGGTAAGAATTTTAAAACCTAAAGGCGTTATTACTGCTCAAGTAGGAAGTCTGGATAAAAAACCACAGCAGGTTGAAAACTGGTTAAATGTTTTTAATCAAAACTTTGGTAATGCAAAATTATCAAGAGTTTATATACCAAGTTTCGATTGCTCTTGGAATTTTTCTTCCTCAATAAATCATTAATTTTCTTTTTTCTTTTTTAAATTTATGAAATAATTCCTTCTAATTAAAGGAGAAAATAATGAATATATTCAAAAAAACTATTGTAACAGTTCTTGCTTCTCTATTTATCATCGGAAATGTTTCTGCTGAAAAAATAAAAATAGGAACTGAGGGAGCTTACCCTCCATGGAATTCAAAAGATGCATCAGGTAATCTTATTGGTTTTGAGGTTGAGCTAGCTCAAGAACTTTGCAAAATTATGAAATATGAGTGTACAATTGTAGAGCAAGACTGGGATGGAATGATTCCAGCATTAGTTATGAGAAAGTTTGATGCGATAATGGCTGGAATGTCTATTACTGCTGAACGACAAAAAACAATTACTTTTTCACAAGGTTATGCAGATGAAGTAGCTTCCCTTGCAGTAATGAAAGGCTCAAGTTTAGAGAGCATGGACACACCAGAGGGTATTAATTTATCATTAGGTGGTTCAGATGTTAAGAAAGCCCTTAAAACATTAACAGGAGCACTTGCTGGTAAAACTGTTTGTACTCAAACAGGAACAATTCACCAAAACTTTTTAGAGTCAGGCGATGTAGGGAGTGTTAATGTTAGAACCTACAAAACTCAAGATGAAGTAAACCTAGATCTTACTTCTGGGAGATGTGATGTAGCTTTAGCTGCAGCAGTAGCCTTTACAGATTATGCAGACAAATCAGGGAAACCAGTTATGTTAGTTGGACCAACTTTTTCAGGTGGTGCATTTGGTAATGGTGTAGGTGTTGGTATAAGACAAGCTAGCGATAGTGCTATTGGAAAAAGAGATGCTAAAATCTTAAAAGATTTCAATAAAGCAATTAACAAAGCTAGAAAACAAGGAATTATTAGCAAACTTGCTATTAAGCACTTTGGTTTCGACGCTTCTATGTAATTCATTTCAGGTTTGGCGACTATAATATATAGTCGCCAATCTATATGGAACTTCTCGCATTTGGTAAAACAGGTTGGGGTGATGAATTATTTTACGCAACCCTAATGACAATTGCTGTGTCAATTACAGCAATGTTGGTTGGTTTCTTTTTTGCATTAATCTTTACACCTTTAAAACTCTCAAAATACAAAACTTTAAATTTAGTTGGTAATTTTTACACCACAGTTATTCGTGGAGTACCTGAACTATTAGTTATTTACCTTTTCTTCTTTGGGGGAAGCGGTGCAATCATGTATGTAGCTTCTATTTTTGGTTATTATGAATACATAGAAATTAACGCATTTATTACTGGTTCGATGGCTATTGGTATTATATCTGGGGCTTATTCAACAGAAGTATTTCGGGGAGCAATTCAATCAATAGACAAAGGTCAATTTGAAGCCGCAAAGGTTCTTGGAATTAATAAGTTTGGGCAATTTTATAAAATAATACTGCCCCAGATGTTAAGACTTGCTATTCCAAATTTGAGTAATGTTTGGCAAATAACTTTAAAAGATACTTCTCTTATTTCAGTGACAGGATTAGTTGAAATAATGAGACAATCTTATATTGCAGCAGGATCTACAAGAGATCCATTATTCTTTTATTCTTTTGCAGCAGTTTTGTATTTGTTGCTTACGTATATAAGCATGAGGTTAATTAATAAGTTAGAAATAAAATATAGCAGGGGGTATTAATGGATTTTGATTTAATGATTACTAGTTTCCCTAAACTTCTAGGAGCAACAGTAGTTACTTTAAAATTATTATCTGCATCATTATTTTTTGGATTATTCCTAGGTCTTTTCTTTGCAATTTTGAGATTAAATAAAAATATATTTATCAATAAATTTGCTTATGGCTATTCATATATATTTAGAGGAACACCATTATTGGTCCAGATTTTCATAATTTATTTTGGACTGGGCCAAATTGAATATTTAAGAACAACATTTCTATGGGTAATTTTAAAAGAACCTTATTGGTGTGCAATTATAGCTTTTACTTTAAATACTGGTGCATATACCTCTGAAATTTTAAGATCAGCATTTCAAACAATAAAACCAGGTATTATTGAGGCTGGAAAAAGTTTAGGCATATCAAATAAGATAATCTTTTATAAAATTCAAATTCCAATTGCTATTCGACAATCACTCCCAGCATACGGAAATGAAATCATATTGATGATGAAAGGCACTTCATTAGCAAGCACAGTTACCTTGATGGATTTAACTGGAGTTGCTAAATATATAATTTCAACAACTTTTAAACCAATAGAGGTATTCATTGTTGCAGGTGGAATTTATTTGTTCATGACTTTTATCATTCATAATGTGATTAAATATTTAGAGAAAAAGTACAGCTTTCAACAATAAAAATGTTTTTATCAGAGAAACAAATTAATGATTATCAAAATGATGGTGTAATAATAATTAAAGATGCATTTAAAGATTGGATTGAGCCACTTAGAAAAGGATTTCAAAAAGTTTTAGATAGTCCAAGTAAGCATGGAAGAGAAAATGTAACTGACGATAATGGAAGATTTTTTGAGGATTACTGTAATTGGGAAAGAATAGAAGAATTTAAGGATTGTTTATATAATTCACCTGCTGCCCAAATAGTTGCGGAAGCAACTAATTCTAAATCTACTCAAATTTTTCATGAACACATTTTTATAAAGGATCCAGGTACTCATAAAGAAACACCATGGCATCAAGATATGCCTTATTATTGTGTTGATGGTAACGATACCGGAAGTTTTTGGATTCCATTAGATGAAGTTGACCAGAAGAATAATCTTAAATTAATTTTAGGTTCTCACAAATGGCAAAAGTTAATTAGACCTACAAAATGGTCCAATAATCAATCCTGGTATGATGATGATAGTGCTTTTATGGATTTACCACCATTAAAAGAATTTAAAGAAAATATTTTAATTCCAGAATTAACTTTGGGTGATGCTGTTTTATTTAATTTTAAAATTGTACATGGTTCAACAGGAAATAATTCTTCTAAATCACGAAGAGCGTTTTCGATGCGATTTATAGGTGATGATATTAAGTATATTGATAGAGGAGGGCCAACTTCACCCCCGTTTGATGGGATCAATTTAAAAACTGGAGATTTGATGAGAGACGATTGGTTTCCTAAAGTTTTTAGTAACTAGTATATTCTTTAATTTCTTTAATACTTGATCCAGTATGATTATTCATTTCTAATTTTATTTTTGCTCGGTCATCATTTAAAAAATGAACATCTCTAGATAATTTTATAAATTTATCACCAAAGTCTTTATTTTTTTCACAATCTCTTTTGTCATCCTCTATAACCCAAAGTTTGGCATTAATTTCTTTTAAATCTTGGAATAGTTCATTTAGTTTTTTGTCAGATTTAACATTTTTTTCTAACTGATCTTTGAGAATCGAATGTTCATTCGATATGAATTTTAGTTTTTCAGGATCTTTAATTTTTTCTTTTTTAATTTCTAATATTGAAATTTTGTCTAAAAGCTCGCCTACAGATACTTCTACTATAATTTTATTCATTAAATTTTATACTATGTTAAATTGTTAAAAATATGTCTAATATTTTAATCATTAAACATGGATCTTTGGGGGATATAGCTCAAGCTTGTGGTGCAATTCAAGATATTTCTGAGAATCATAAAGGAGATGAAATTCATTTTCTTACAACTAAACCATACTTTGATTTATTTAAAAAAAATCCACACATTTCAAATGTAATTTTAGATAAGCGATTATCAAGACTTAACCTGATTTACTTATATTCATTAATGAAAAATATAAAAAGATATAATTTCTCTAAAGTTTATGATCTTCAGAACTCAAGTAGAACAAATTTTTATAAAAAAATTTTATTTCCAAAAGCAACCAAAGATGCTTGGTCATCTACTGATACAACATTGCCTGAGGGAACCACAAAACAAGATTTTGATAAAGACTCTGTTTTGTCAAGATTTGACTATCAATTAAAAACTTCAGGCATAAATACAAATCATACTTTGAAACCTGATTTTTCATGGAGTACAACAGAGATATCTCGAATAAAAAATTACTATCAATTAGATAAATATATTCTTCTTTTTCCATTTTGTTCGCCTCATTTAACTACAAAGAAATGGCCTTATTATAATGATTTAATTGCTATGATTAATAAAAAGTCAGATAACAAATTTAAAGTAGTAATCGCACCTGGACCGAGTGAAATTAAAGTAGCATCAAATATTAATGCACTTTGTGTTTTAGATAATGGTAAAGCTTTAGATATATCTCAGTTAGCAACATTAATTAAAGATAGTTCATTTGTTGTTGCAAATGATACTGGACCAGCACATATGACAGCTCATTTAGGTTCAAAAGGAATCGCTTTATTTGGATCTCACACAACACCTTATAAAGTAAGTATTGAAAGAGAAAATTTTAGTGCAATACAAGCACCTGAATTATCTAAACTCTCTGCAGAAAAAGTTTTTGAAAGACTTTCTGAAATTATTTCTTAATTTTTTCTAATACTCTTAAAAATACTGGAACTGTGAAAAGTATAAAAAGTAATCTTATTATATGGTGAAAAGCAACAAAGTCTGGGTCTAAATCAAAAGCAATTGCTATAACTGCCACTTCATAAATTCCACCAGGGCTAAAAGACAATATTAAAGTTAAAATATTTGTATCAACAAAGAATGTTGCAACATACGCTGCAACTAAACCTAATATCACTAAAATAGTAGTAGCTACAATACTATGAAGAGAATTATTAGCTATTTCTTTAACAGTTTTTTCAGCAAACCTACAACCAACCGAAGAACCAAGAATTAGCAGGCAAAAATTTACTGTTTCATCTGGTAATTTATATGAGGCTACATCTGTAATTTGCAACAAACCACTCGCAAATAATGTTCCAGATAGTAAAGCTGCAGGAATTTTAATTTTATCAAAAATAAAAATAAAAAACAAAGATGCAATAATAAGTAAAATTAAATTTAAATGATTTTGAGCTAGATAATTAAAGTCATCATTTAACAAAACATTGTTGTCAGTATTATTAACAATAATAAATGGAATCACAGTTATTATAATGATTAATCTAATTAAGTGAGAAGTTGCAACTTGAGATAAATCTGTTTTTTCATTTTCTGCTAAAATCATTAAAGGACCCAATGCCCCAGGTGCTGCTGAAAATATTGAAGCTTTTTCTCCATAACTTGCAAATTTTTGGAGGTATTTAGCGACAACTAAAATACAAATTATTATGTAGATTAACATAATTAATGAAGTCCAAATCCAATCAAGCATTTGATTAAATAGATTTTGGTCTATGTAATTTCCAATATGCAAACCTAAAATTATTAAGATAAAACTTAACACAATTTTAGGCATCAGGATTTTTAGACCAGATAAAGCAGCAATTGACGTGATAATCATAGGACCTAAAAACCAAGCTAGAGGAATATTAAAATAGTCAGCAATAATTGCGCTAGGAAAAGAAATTATTAGAACAGTAAAGAATTTAATTGAAAAAACTTGTTTTACATTTTCAAGATAAGATTTGATTTGATGATTAATCATTCATTAAGCTTCTATCATCAACTTTTTAAAAGATAAGAAAAAAGAAATTAAAACTAGTGAATTAAGTGAAACTTTAATATGAAAAAAAATAAAACATCATATTTGATTGATATTTTTTTTGTTAAAACAGTTTCAATTAAAAGTTGTGTTACTTAATTACAGGTTGAATAAACATTAAGACTATAATTAACTAACGTTTTTAAATTAGAGAGGGATAAATAATGAAAAACTTAAAAAAAATAGTTTCAGTATTATTCTCGGCAATCCTATTATTCTCAGCAACAACTACAAGCTCAGTAGCAATTGACAAATTGCACTTTGTAATTGGTGGTGGTGCTGGTGGTGGTTGGGATGGAACCGCTAGAGGTACTGGAGAAGCTTTAACAAAAGCTGGTATGTTAAGTAGTGCATCATTTGAAAATATGTCAGGTGGTGGTGGTGGTAAAGCTTTAGCTTACATGATCAATACTAAACCTGCTAATACAGTTTTAGTTCAATCAACACCATTAGTATTAAGATCAATTACTAGACACAAAGGTTATGTAAAAGGAAGTGGAACTTTATCTTATAAAGATGTTGTGCCAATCGCTGGTGTAATTGGTGACTACGGTGCTATCGCAGTTGCAAAAAGTTCATCTTTTAAAAACTTTAAAGATGTAGTTAATGCTTACAAAAAAGATCCAAATTCAGTTAAAATGGCTGGAGGATCTGTAAGAGGAAGTATGGACCATTTAATTGGTGCTTTAGCTTTCCAAGCTGCAGGTGCAGATCCGAATGCTGTTCAATACATTCCTTATGATGCTGGTGGAAAAGCTTTAGCTGGACTTTTATCTGGAGAAACTCAAATCATATCAACTGGTTTAGGTGAATTGATGGGTGCAAGAGACCAAGTAAGAATTATTGGTATCACTGCGCCTTCAAGAGTTTCTGATGCACCAGATGCACCAACTCTTAAAGAACAAGGATATGATGTACAATTCGTTAACTGGAGAGGTTTCTTTGGCCCTCCAGGTATGAGCAATGCTGATAGATCAGCTATTGCAAAAATGCTTGGCGATGTACAAAAAACTCCTGAATGGGAAACTGTCAGAGCAAGAAATGCTTGGGTTAATATTTATAACCCAGAAGGTAAGTTTGTTTCTTTCTTAGAAAAACAAACTCAAGAAATGACAGCTCTTATGAAAAAACTAGGAGTTATATAATCCTTAGGATTATTTGAAAAAAGAGCAGTGAATATAAATACTACAAAAATTATATCACTGCTCTTTTTTATTTTTTCAGCATTTTATTTATATACTGCTTACCAGATTCAAGTATTTGCATTTGATGAAAATGCACCGTTTAATGCACGAACATTTCCAATCTATTTAGGTTATGCAGGGTTATTTTTTTCTGGATTAAAACTTATTCTACCAGATCCAAATACAATTAAAGTAGAACATAAAAGCTTAGAGTATAAAAAAACAGGCATTCTTATACTGATTGCAATTATTTATGGAGCTACAATTTTAAAAGTTGGATATTTTTTAACTACGTCTTTATTTTTATTTGCGTCATATTATTTTTTAGGAGAACGAAGATGGATTTTAATGTTTCTATTATCCTTTCCATTTGTTGCGGCCTTTATGTATCTCCTACACGGCATTCTTGATATATATTTGAGAGATCCATTCTTACAATCAATAGGAGTTATGGGATGATTGAAGGCATATTAATTGGATTAACAACAGCACTTACTTTTCAAAATATATTAATGGTTATGGTTGGTTGTTTTTTTGGAACAATCATTGGAATGCTTCCTGGTCTTGGACCAATGACAGCTATCGCATTGATGATACCAATTACCTATGGTTTCGATCCTGCAACAGGATTAATTTTGATGGCTGGCGTTTATTATGGAGCAGTATTTGGTGGTTCTACTTCTTCTATATTGTTAAATGCACCAGGTGTTCCTGGAACAGTTGCCACTTCATTTGATGGTTATCCTATGGCACAACAAGGTAAGGCGGGTAAAGCTTTAGCGATTGCTGCATGGAGTTCGTTTGCAGGTGGAACATTATCTGCAATTTATTTATTATTTATGGCACCAAGTTTATCAAAAGTAAGTTTATCTTTTAGATCGCCAGATTATTTTGCCTTAATGATTTTAGGTTTGACAGCAATAGCTGCTTTTTCATCTAAAGGACAATTTTTAAAAGCAATGATGATGGTTGTACTTGGCTTGATGTTAGCATCTGTGGGTCAAGATAGTTTGTCTGATATTACTAGATTTACATTTAACAATATGAACTTAACTGACGGGATTAGCTTTGTGTTAGTTGTGATGGCAACATTTGCAATGAGCGAAGCTTTAACAATTATTTTAAAAAGAAATGATCCAACCAGTGCCGCTAAACAAGTTTCTTTAACTGAATTAGGCTCAATTAAAATTAATAAAGAAGAACGATCCAAAATGTACAAAACAATTCCAAGATCATCTGTAATTGGTTTTTTAATTGGTGTTTTACCTGGAGCTGGTGCAACAATTGCATCATTTTTAGCTTATGGAATGGAAAGAAACGTAGTTAGTGACGAAGAAAAAGAAAAATTTGGTAAAGGAAGTGTAAATGGTTTATCCGCACCAGAAACTGCAAATAATGCAGCTTGCTCAGGTTCTTTTGTGCCAATGCTTACCTTGGGAATTCCTGGAAGTGGAACAACCGCGGTAATGCTAGGTGCACTTTTAGGATTTGGCGTTCAGCCTGGTCCTAGACTTTACATGACTAATCCAGAGATTTTTTGGTCAATAATTATGTCTATGTATATTGGAATGGTAATTCTTCTTATATTAAACTTACCACTCATTCCTTATATAGCTAGAATTCTTGCTGTTCCTAAAAACTATTTAATTCCTTTAATTTTATTTTTCTCTGTAACTGGGATTTACGTAATGTCATTTAATAATTTTGACATTTATTTAATGATTGGGATTGCTGTAGTTGCAACTTTTTTAAGATTATATGATTTTCCAATGCCACCTTTAATATTAGCTTTTGTTTTAGGCGGATTGATGGAGGAAAACTTGAGACGATCTTTATTATTAAGTAATGGTTCGTGGGAATTTTTGTGGGACAGAACTTTAACTACATGCATCCTAGCAACTACAATTTTAATTGTAGTTTGGCATATTTATAAAACCTTTAAGAGGAAAAATTAAGATTTAATATCTATACGTTTTCTAATGATTTCTTTATCAAGCTTCATTTCACGATATGACATGATTAAAACACCTAAAAATATAACACTAGCACCAATCCAAGTGAAGAGATCAGGCGTTTCACTAAAAACATAATATCCAATTAAAGAAGCAAAAACCAAACTTAGAAACGAGTATGGTTGTGTCATACTAACATCTACTAATTTGTATGCGTGATTTATGCAAAGATGTAACAATGTACCAAATAAACCTGCAAAAAATAAATAAATCAAAGTTTGAAAACTAGGTGTTTGCCAATAAATCAACGCAATAATAAAACTAAAAATTGTCATATACGTGTATCCGTAAGATAAAATTGTAATCGAGCTATCATCTTTTGCGATAGTTTTTGTAATTATAATTACTATTGACCACATAAAAGACGATGCCAGTGCCATATAAACTCCAAGAGAGATTTCAATTATTCCTGGTCTTAAAATTATTAACATTCCTATAAATCCTAAAACCAGTGCAAAACTCCTGTATATGTAAATTTTTTCTCCCAGAAATAAAACTGCCAATATTGTTACTATGAAAGGAACCACAAAAGATATAGCTGTAGCTTTTTCAATTGGCATCATTACTAAAGCTGAGAAATATAATAACATTGAAGGCAAGTTTAACACTGCTCTAAGTAAATGTTTTTTATGATGATTTGTTTTAAAAACTGTAAATTTAGATTTTAGCATATATGGAAAAATAATTAGTAAACCAAATAAAAATCTAAAAAATCCAGCAACATAAACATTAACTTCTTCTTGTGCTAATTTTAAAAAGGTTAACATTAGTGTTCCACAAAAAACTGAGATTATAATTAAAAAAATTGCTAATTTATTATTTGAAATCAATTTAGTATCTTTTTGTATTCTTCAATTATTTTTGACCATTGAAATTTATTCACAAATTCTTTCGCATTTTTCCCAAGCTCTAAATATTTTTTATTTTCCAAAATTAAGTTAATTGAAGAATAAATGTCATCAAGATTATTTCCATCACATATCAGACCGGTCTTTTCATGATCAATTGCATCTGCTGCACCACCATCTTTACCACCAATGGATGGAATACCGTATTGTGCAGCTTCAACGTAAGCAATACCAAAACCTTCAACTGATTTTTTATGGATTATGGATGGCATCACAAAGATATTTGATTTTGAAATTAATGCATTTTTTAAATCATTACTAATATCTTTAAAAAACATAACTTGTGCTTCAAGATCTAGTTCTTTTACTAGCTTCTTAATATTTTCTTCTTCCGCTCCATATCCAACACAAATGTAAACAATATCAGGATAAATTTGTTTCAAATTTCTCAAAGCCATAACTATTTTTTCATGATTTTTACGTTTATCAAATCTTGAAACTGTAATTAATCTAGGATTTTTAACTTTAAGTATACTTTCAACTTTATCTAAAGTTTTTTTATTTAATTCTTCAGCTGGATCTACACCTGGATTTATTACAATTACTTTATTTGCATTAACCCCAATTTTTATCGCTAGATTTTTTGTAAACTGAGAATTTGCTATAACTTTTTCAACATTATCTAAAACATTAACTACTTTTTTATTTTGACTAGAACCTTTAGGATGGTTGATTTCTTTACTATGAATTAAACAGTATTTTTTCTTTGATGTTTTAATAAGCTCTAAACTTTTCCAATGATCAGCAATAACACCATCAATTTTATTTTCTTTGATATATTCATTAATTAATTGTGCTTTTCTATATTTTCTAAGCAATTTAATTCCTCCAACTCTTTCGATCGAAAAAGAGGCTTGCTCATCAAATTCTTTATGACCTTCTATATGATCTGCAAAAACTTTTATCATAAAGTTTTTAGACAGTTCTCTTGAAAGGCCCCACATTAGATTTTGCATACCACCAAGCTCAGGTGGGAATGATCTAGTTACAATTAGATACATTAATCATACTTCCATTTAATACCACAGCCCGCACTAGGTATTTGATCTTCAGGACCTTTTCCAGTTTCAGCTATTTGTCTCATAGCTGTTAACAGATCACTTTCTCCGTCTTTAACTGGAATAAACTTTTTAAGTTCTCTTAATCGTCCTCTGTATTGAAGTTCTAGATTTTTATTGTAGCCAAAGAAATCTGGAGTACATACAGCATCATATGCTTTAGCAATTTCTTGAGTTTCATCATGTAAGTAAGGAAAATTGAAATGATTTTCATTTGAAAACTTGATCATGTTATCAAATGAGTCTTCTGGATAATTAACAAAGTCATTTGAGCAGATAGCAACTGAGTTGATACCAATTTTTTTTAATTCACTACAATCTTCAACTAATTCTTTTGTAATAGCTTTTACATATGGACAATGATTGCAAATAAACATTATTAAAGTTCCATTTTCACCTTTGATATCATTTAATGAAAGAATTTTATTTTCAGTAGATTTTAACTCAAATGGAATAGCTTTTTGACCGAAATCACATATTGGAGTTTGTATAGGCATAATGTAAAATATATAGATTATGTTTTACGATTTAAAAGATAAAAAACCAAAAAACTCTGGCGAAAATTGGGTGGCTCCTAATGCAACCGTGATTGGGGATGTTACTCTGGAAAAAAATACAAGTATTTGGTTTAATGCAGTTTTAAGAGGGGATATTGAAAATATTCATATTGGTGAGGGATCTAATGTACAAGATGGAAGTGTTTTGCACACAGATCCTGGTTGTCCTTTAAAGGTAGGAAAAAATGTTACCGTTGGTCATTTAGTAATGCTTCATGGATGCTCTATTGGAGACAATAGTTTAATCGGTATAGGTGCAGTCATATTAAACAAAGCGAAAATTGGAAAAAACTGTATCATTGGAGCAAAAGCTTTAATTACAGAAAATAAAGTCATACCTGACAACTCTTTAGTTGTTGGATCTCCAGGCAAAGTCATTAGAGAAGTTACAGAGGAAGAAAAAAAAGCAGTATTTGAAAATACAAAACATTATCAAGATAATTGGAAAAAATATTCTAAATCAATTTTTTAGTTAGATTTAATTTAAATAAATGACTAGACATCCCCATCATTTTAAAATTGCTTTTGCTCTAGCTTTGTCAGCTGGGTCTTGGGGAATTTATTGGTTACCACAAAGAATACTTGTTGAAGGCGGTCTTACAGGTGGATGGGGGACTATTGCTCAAATGATAATAGGATTTTTAATCTTATTACCAATTGCTATTTGGAGATTAATTAAAAAAAAAGAAACTGGTTTAGAGTTACCGGTAACTGGTTTACTAGTTGGTGGAGGTTTTATTTGTTATGCTTTAAGTTTTCTTTTAACTGATGTTGTTCGAGCTTTAATATTATTTTATATGACGCCAATTTGGACAACAATATTTGAAATATTATTTCTAAAAAAAAGACCTGGTTTAGAAAGAGTACTTACTTTGGCATTAGCTCTTGGTGGTTTATGGATAGTTTTTAGCAAACAAACGATTATACCTCTTCCAGAAAATGCTGGAGATTGGTTGGCGTTAGCGGGTGGTGCAATATTTGCTGGGGGAATGATAAGACTTGAGGTTGTTAAAACTGACGGCGTATTTCCTATTATATTTTCATTTTTTTTCTATGGAGCTTTATTTAATATTGTTGCTGGATTTTTTTTAGTTGATTACCTTGGAGAAATGCCTGCTATTGAAGCTTTCATTTCAATGTCTTCTTTTTTATTTGTAATATCTGTTCTCTATTTTATTCCTACAGCAATAGTAATACTCTGGGCTCCTAGTAAATTAGGCGCAGGTTTATGTTCAATTCTTTTTCTTGCAGAAATTGTTGTTGGAGTAATAAGCTCAGGCATGCTTACAAACGAACCATTTGGTTGGAGAGAAATAGTTGGGAGCTCTTTGATAGTTTTAGGAGGAATTTTAGCAGTAGTACTTGCTCCTAAAGAAGAAAAATTGCTAAATTAAATTATTAAGAAATATTTATAAGTTTTTAAGTTAACTTTTTTTTATAGGAGAAAATAATGCCAGCAGGATATGTAATAGCTCAATTAAAAATCACAAACCCTGAAAATTATAAAGAATATGTGGAAAAAGTTACTCCACTTGTGGAAAAATTTGGTGGAGAATTTTTGGTAAGAGGTGGTGAATTTCAAATTTTTGATGGAGAAACAAAATTTCCTCGAATTATTGTTCTTAAATTTCCATCTTATGAAAAAGCCTTAGAATGGTACAATTCTGAAGAGTACAAACCAGTAAAACAAATAAGATTAGATAATTCTGAGGGTACAAATATAATTGTAAAAGGTATTTGAAAGAATAATTTATTTATTTAAATAACAGATCGTTAATCGAATAAACTATCAACCCAAGTATAACTATAAGTAAAATTAAAAATGATAATTGTCCACTTAACTTTGATTTAATTTTAGTTTTACCCTCTTTAAATTTTTTAAAATGAATACTCCCAAATCTCATTACAACCAATCCTAAAATTATAAGAAATGCTGTAAATATATATCCAGTAACCATCTATGGAACTAGCCAACTATCTTTATTATTTTCTAAATCAAATCTTGCTCTACGGTGACCTTTAGCTGCTAAATATAACCACTCAATTGATTTAATCTTACACTGAATTACAGTAAAATTTTTATAACCTTCTTCACTTTGTTCTTTAGTATAATCAAAATTATCAAGCTCTGGCTTTAATCCAGATGTTGGAATATCAGTCTCTGTTCCTGGTCCATTATCAACTAAATAACATTTTCTAGATATGTGCTGTGTTTTAGACCAAGATTCTTTAGTTATGTCATTTTCATGATTAATAATACATTCCACTTTTAATCTAACCTGTATTTTTTCATCTTTGTCATAAAATAACATTGCAGCATTTTTATTAGCTTTTAAAATTTCAATTTTATCTGATCTTATGTCACTGTGAAATTGTACAAGATTATTTGTCTGATCTGATTTTCTTAAAACAACAATTCTTCCATCAATATCATTTTGATTTCCACAGGCAAATACTGGAATTCTAAATGGTGAACTTCGGTCCTTAACAGCATTATCTAGTAATGACCAAATTTTTTTTTTAATTTCTGAGAAATCCTCATAGTATGAGGGTTGCATATTACTTCCTAAATCTTTTAATTAAACTTGAAGTATCCCATCTATTACCTTTCATGTCCTGAACTTCTCCGTAATATTTATCCACTATTTCAGTGATAGGTAATAATGATCCATTATTTTTGGCCTCATCCATAGCAATTTTCAAATCTTTTCTCATCCAATCTACTGCAAAGCCAAAATCAAATTTGTCATCAATCATAGTCTTATATCTATTTTCCATTTGCCATGATTGAGCAGCACCTTTAGATATTACCTCAATTACATCTTCCATGTTTAATCCAGCCTTCATACCAAAATTTATTCCTTCAGAGAGACCCTGAACTAATCCAGCAATACATATTTGATTAACCATTTTAGCTAGCTGACCACTACCTGCTGAACCTAACAATTTCATTTTTTTGCTATAACAATCAATTTTATCTTTTGCTTTATCAAAATCTTCTTGATCTCCGCCAATCATTACTGTTAAAGCACCATTTTCTGCACCAGCTTGACCGCCGGATACAGGAGCGTCTAAAGATCCGAATCCATTTTTTTTTGCGTATTCATAAATTTCTCTAGCAATTGTTGCTGAAGCAGTAGTATTATCAACATAAACTGCACCTTTATTTATTGTTTTAAAAGCACCGTTGTCACCAAAAGTAACTTCTCTTAAATCATTATCATTACCAACACATGTAAAAACATACTCAGCATCCTTCGCTGCCTCTGCAGGTGTTTTAGCTAGTTTACCTTTGTATTCTGATATCCATTTTTCTGCTTTTGATTTTGTTCTATTAAAAACAGTTACATTATGGCCACCTTTTGATATATAACCAGCCATTGGATAGCCCATAACACCAAGACCTATGAAAGCAACATTACAAGTCATAATTTTTTTCTATGTTTAAAAGTTTAAGTTTAAAAGTAATTTTATTTGGATTTATCTTTACATTTTTTTCAAGCTTTGGACAGAGTTTTTTTCTAGGATTGTTTAATTCGAGCATTAGAGATGCTTTATCAATAACTCATGGACAATTTGGCTCAATTTATGCATCAGCTACTTTATTAAGTAGTATTATTTTAGTTTGGATAGGAAAAAAAATTGATGATGTAAATATTCTAAAATTTGCTTCTTATGTAATTATTTTTTTATCTTCATCATGTTTTATATTTTCAAAAATTTCATCTGTAATTTTTTTATTTATCGGAATTTTTTTAATGCGTTTAGCTGGTCAAGGCTTGTCTAGTCATACTGCTACTACAACTATATCTCGTTTTTTTGAAAAAAATCGAGGCAGGGCTTTAAGTACAGTATGGCTTGGATTATCATTAGCTGAATTTATAATGCCAGTTTTAATTGTTTTTTTATTAACTTTTATTGAATGGAGAGATATTTGGGTTTCTATTTCAATTATAGTTATTCTACTTTTGCCTGCTGCAACTTATGTTTTAGTAAAAGAAGTTAAACTTGATACTAGAGAGGATTCTAAAATTGAAGAGAGCAATCGAGAAATTAAACAATGGAGAAGGATAGAGGTTTTAAAAGATTATAGATTTTATATAATTTGTATGACGATGTTAGCTATGCCTTGGATTGCAACAGGCTCTTTCGTTTATCAATCTTTTATAACTTCCTCTAAAGAATGGGGACCTTATGTTATAGCACAATCATTTATGGCATACTCAATTCTATCAGTAATAACCCTTTTCATATCAGGATTTTTAATTGATAAATTTTCAAGTAGGAAATTACTCATCTATATGAATATCCCATTATTTTTTTCTACTATAGTTCTCTATTATTTTGACGCTTCGTTTTCTTCTTTTTTATTTTTTGGATTGCTAGGTGTTACTAATGGATTAGCAAATGTACTTGGCTCTTCAACTTGGGCTGAGATTTATGGTGTTAAGTTTATTGGTTCTATAAAGGCATTAACTACTGCTCTTATGGTATTTGCAACCGCTTTTGGTACAGCTTTATTTGGTTTTTTGATTGATAATGGTTTAACAATTGAGCAAATTGCTGTTGTTTCAGGGGCCTATATCTTTGGTTCAATTGTTCTTCTTTATTTAATTAAAAATAAGCTAAATCCTCATTATTTATAAAATAGCTCTTGATTTTTTAAAGTTCACTGTGTAGATACTCCGCATGGCTAGAGTAACTGTAGAAGATTGCATAGATAAAGTAGAAAGTCCTTACGAGCTAGTGCTTGTTGCTAAAGAAAGAGCTACTCAACTCAATGCAGGTATAGAACCTACG
The DNA here is from genome assembly GCA_902622955.1 of uncultured Pelagibacteraceae bacterium. Lineage (GTDB taxonomy): Bacteria > Pseudomonadota > Alphaproteobacteria > Pelagibacterales > Pelagibacteraceae > Pelagibacter. Next base: position 9,515 of record CACNRP010000007.1, on the reverse strand, counting down.
ATTGATAGGGATAACGATAAAAACACTGTTATTTCTCTTAGAGAAATTGCTGAAGAAAAAATTAAAGTTTCAGATTTAACTGATAGTGCTATTTACAAATTAAGAAAACATGTTGAGCAAATTGATGATAGTGCAGAGGATGATGAAGAAATAGGTGACGATTTTGAAAATCTTTACAAAGGTGAAATTTCAAAAAGTGGAACTCCAATATTACCATCTAAAAGAGCAAGAAAAACCCCTGAGAAAATTCAATTAACAAAAGAAGATTTGGCTGAGCTATCTGAAACAGCTACAGCAGACGTTGATAATTCGGCAGATGAAGAAACTATGAATGAACAGGGTGAAGTTTCTTTAGACGAGGTATCAGAGTCAGAAAATCAAGAATTAGACATTACTTCAGACGACACTGAAGCTTCAAACTCATAAAAAAATAATATAGGGTAATACCATGAATAGGAAAGTATCAGTTGCTCCTATGATGGATTGCACAGATCGTCATGAAAGATATTTTCTAAGATTGATATCTAAAAATACTCTTCTTTATACCGAGATGATAGTTGATGAAGCAATAAATAGAGGCGATAAAAAAAAGTTATTAGAGTTTAATATTAATGAGAAACCTGTGGTACTTCAATTAGGAGGATCTTCTCCAAAACTTTTAGCTGAGGCCACTAAAATAGGTGAAGATTTTGGCTATGATGAAATTAATCTTAACTTAGGTTGCCCAAGTAAAAAAGTTGAAAAAAATAAATTTGGCGCTTGTTTGATGAAAGAACCAGATTTAGTGGCAAATTGTTTAAGTAAAATGCAATCAGTTACAAAACTACCAGTAACTATAAAAACAAGAATTGGTTACGATGATGTAGAAGATTATGAAAATTTATATAGTTTTATTTCTACTCTAAAAGCAACAGGAGTTAAAACTTTTATCATTCATGCAAGAAAAGCAATGTTAGGTAAATTTACACCTAAGCAAAATTTAAATATTCCTCCTCTAAAATATGAATATGTTTACAAATTAAAAAAAGATTTTCCTAATGAGGAAATTATTATTAATGGAGGAATAACTTCAGTAGATGAAATAAAACCTCATTTAGAAAAAACAGATGGTGTAATGATAGGAAGAGCTGCGTATCATACCCCTTATTTATTAGCAGATATTGAGAGAGAAATATTTAATAATGATGATGTTCCAAGTAGACAGGATGTAATTGAACAACTCATTCCTTATGTTAAAGATGAGTTAAAAAGGGGAACAAGATTAAATCAAATTATGAGACATACTCTTGGTTTATTTCATGGTCAAACAGGTGCAAGTTACTGGAAAAGATATTTAAGTGAAAACATGTGTGTAAGAGATGCTGACGTGAAAAAAATCGATCACATCATGGATAAAATAAAATACAATAATGTAGATACTAGAGTAGGGCAGTCTGCTTAATTCAATATTAACAAATGAATACAGTTATATTATTTTATTAATGGCTTTAACGGCTATTCCAGTAGGTTTTGTGGCTGGATTATTTGGTATAGGTGGAGGATTGATAACTGTTCCTTTTTTATATTTTATTTTTGGTTCTTTAGAAATTGATCCTCAATATGTTATGCACCTTGCAGTAGGAACTTCTTTTGCAATTATAATACCGACATCTACTGTTTCAGTTTTAACACATCATAAATTTAAAGCAGTTGATTTTGATATAGTTAAAAACTACGGCTTATTTGTTATCCTAGGTGTTGTTATTGGTACTATTTTTGCAGCTTCATTAAAAACAAAATCCTTGGTTTTATTTTTTTCCATAATGATCTTATTTTTAGGAATTTACTTACTTTTAATAAAAGAGAAGGAACAAAACATAATTGTTAAAATGAAATTACATCTAAAAGTAATTCTTGGTTTCCTTGTTGGGTTTATATCTGCTCCTATGGGTATAGGAGGAGCCGTAATGAATGTTCCTATCCTTAAGTTTTTTGGTTATTCAATAAATAAAGCAATAGGAAGTGCAGCAGCTATAGGTTTTTTAATCGCTTTATTTGGAGCAATAGGTTTTTTAATTACAGGAAATTATTTAAATTCAAGTCTTCCACTAAGTATTGGTTTTATAAATATCCCTGCTTTTCTAATTTTTATACCAATTACAACTTTTATGGCAAGAATTGGAGCTAAAACAGTACACAGTATTGATAAAAATAAAATTAGTAAATTTTTTGGAATTTTTCTTTTAGCGGTTTCGATTAAATTTTTTTACGAATATTTAAAATTATAAAAAGTAAAAAAAAGAGGTGACTTCAGTCTCCCTCCATCACCTCACAATTCAAATTAGTTGATTCTCTTAAATTTCATTAACACTTTATAGTTGTAAATGAATTTTATTAACTAATTTAATACTAACAATTGATAGTTGTATTTACTATTTTCAAAAAACTCAATTTAGCCACACATTATATTTAGAATTAAAATCCTAATTGATACTTTAAAGCATGGTCTCAATAAAAGACATAAATAAAAAAATTAAAAAAAATATATTTGATCCTTTAGATAAAACTAAAAATAAGTTTTCCTCGCTTTTAAATGATTTTAAAAAAAACAAAGTTAAAAAAGATCTAGCATTACAAAAACAACTAGAAAAAGAAAAAAAAAAGGAATTAATTTTAGAAAAAAAATTAGCAAAAAAAGCTAAACAAGATGAACTGAAAGAAGAGAGAAAGAAACTTCTTTTTCAAAAAAAATTAATCATTGAAAATGAAAAGCAAGAAAAAAAGAATGAAGAAAAAAGACTAAAAATAGAATCTCAAAGGATTAAAATAGAACAGAAAAAAATTAAAGACGAAGAAACTAGAAAACTTAGAGAGGAAGCAAGAAAACTTAAACAAGAAGATTTAAGGTTAAAAATGTTAGAGAGACAAAGAATTAGAGAAGAAAATATTAAAATTAAAGAAGAAGAGTTAAGAAATAAAGAATTAGAAGCTCAAAAGAGAAGAGAAGAAAAAGAAAAGGAAAGACAAGAAAAAATAAGATTAAAAGAAATTGAAAGGAAAAATAGACTTGAGGAAGAACAAAGATTAAGAGAAGCAGCTAGAAAGCTGAAATATGAGCAAGAAAAACTTAAAGAAATGGAAGAAAGATTAAGAGACTTAGAAACAGAAAGACAGCAGGAAATTCAAAGACAAATTTTAAAAGAGGAGGCTGAGCAAAGAGCAAAGGAAGAGGAATTAAGAATTAAAGAAAAAGAACTTAAAGAAGCAGAACGCGAGAGAATAAATAACGAAAATGAAAGACGTCAAAGAGAAAAAGAATTAAAAATAGAAGAGGAAAGACAAAAAAGAATTGAAGAAGAAAACGAAAGAATCCGATTAGCTGAAATAGCTCAAAAAGAAAGAATTGAAGAGGAAAATAGACGAATGAAAGAATGGGAGAAAAAATTTGATGAAGAGCAACGAATAAAAGAAGAGGAGCTAGTAAAAAAATTTTATAGTGATGAAGTTTCTGATCAAGAGAATAATCAGAACAGTGATAATTTAGAAACTAAAACTAACGAAGAAAATTTAGAAAATAAATCTGATGAAGATAATTTAAAAAATTAAATTTTTTGATCATATTCACCGACTTTACCTGTTTTTTGTAACAAATCGTCAATAAAATCAAAGATTTTTTTCTTTCTTTCATCAGATGTTGGGCTTTCAGTAACAATAACCAAAGATGGTTTGTTTGAAGAAGCTCTTATAAGTCCCCACGAACCATCCTCAAATGAAAATCTAATTCCATTAACAGTTAAAATATCATTAATAACTTGGCCATCTATTTCAGTCTCGTTTTCTTTTAAATTTTTAATTTGTTTAACTAGCTCTTCAACAACAATATACTTCTCTTCATCTTTACAGAATGGTGCCATTGTCGGTGTTTGAAATGTATTAGGTAATTCACTAATAATTTCACTTATTTTTCTATTTTGATTATCTAGTAAGTGACATACTTGAATTGCTGAATTGATACCGTCATCATACCCAAAACCTAATGGCTGATTGAAGAAAAAATGTCCACTTTTTTCAAATCCAGCTAAAGCTTTTTCAGTGTTAACTTTTCGTTTAATATGAGAATGACCTGTTTTCCAATAAATAGTTTCACAATTATTTTCTAATAAAATCTTATCTTTCGAATATAGACCTGTTGACTTTACATCAACTATAAACTTTGAATTTTTATGTTTGCTTGATAAATTTCTAGCAATTAGAAGACCAATTTTATCTGAAAATATTTCATTACCTTTATTATCAATTACACCAACTCTATCTCCATCACCATCAAAACCAAAACCTATATCAGCATTGTTTACTTCAACTGCTCTAGCTATTTCATGAAGCATTTCTAGATCCTCAGGGTTTGGATTGTATTTAGGAAAATTCCAATCTAGGTTGCAATCCAACTCTATTACTTCACATCCGATACCTCTTAAAATTTCTGGTGCAAAAACGCTTGCTGTTCCATTCCCACAAGCTACCACAGCTTTTATTTTTTTCTTAATTTTATTTTTATTAATTAAGTCATCCTTATAAATTTTATCAAAATCTTTTATTTGTTTTTCATTACCTTCACCGTTTATAAATTTTTCATTCAAGGTAATTTCTTTTAATTCCCTCATTTCTTCAGGTGCATGAGTTAGTCCTTTTTTGATACCCATTTTCACACCAGTCCAACCATTTTCATTATGGCTTGCTGTAACCATAGCAACTGCATCTGCATCTAAATTAAATTGTGCAAAATAAACCATTGGAGATAACGACAGACCAATATCTTCTATATTGCATCCTGTAGATATTAATCCTTTTTTAAGTGCTGTTTTTATTTCATCACTATAAGAACGATAATCATGGCCTACTATGATTCTTGGGTTATTTTTTTTGGTATATATTTTTACTTGTGTTCCAAATCCTTTTCCAAGATTCTCTATACCAGCTAAATTTATATCTTTTTCATACAACCAACGGGCGTCATATTCTCTAAAACCATATGGATCTATTTTTATGTTTTGATTCATTACCTATTTTCTTACTCTTTTTTTGTTAATTTCTTGAAAAAAAAATTATTTTTTTATTGCATATCATATTGTCGCGTTCTATAAATGTTCTATTGTACAAAAGATTATATAGTATAATTACTTTAAGCGCCTACAACATATAGTTGTTTTCGTATTAATAACAAAATATAATAAATTTATGAACAAGATTCTTTCGCAAGCACTCAAACAAGCTGTCTCTGAATATAGTCCTGAAATTAAAGAAGTTTCAAAAGGTAATAGACCTGATCTTTTCTCATTAAACAATGAGACAGAGCTTTTTCAAAATGACAAAGGTATCATAATTAAAATTGATCGTTCTAAAGATTCGAAACTTACAGATTTCGGCAAGGCAACCTTAAAAGATAGATACCTTGGTCCAAACGAATCTTTTCAAGATTTATTCGCTAGAGTAGCTAGCACATATTCTGATGATAACTTACATGCACAAAGAATTTATAACTATATTAGTAACCTTTGGTTTATGCCGGCTACACCAGTACTATCTAATGGTGGAACTAAAAGAGGTTTACCAATTTCATGTTTTTTAAATGAAGCATCAGATAGTCTTGGTGGAATTTTAGATCTTTGGAGCGAGAATGTTTGGCTTGCTGCAAAAGGTGGTGGTATTGGAAGTTACTGGGGTAACTTAAGATCTATTGGAGAAAAAATTGGAAAAGTTGGAAAAACCTCAGGTATAATTCCATTTATTAAAGTTATGGACTCACTAACAATGGCAATCAGTCAAGGTTCATTAAGAAGAGGTTCTGCAGCTTGCTATCTTCCTATTGATCATCCAGAGATTGAAGAATTTATAGAAATGAGAAGACCAACAGGAGGAGATCCGAACAGAAAAGCATTAAATCTACATCATGGTGTCTTAGTTTCAGATGCTTTTATGAGGGCTGTAGAAACAGATGAACAGTGGGCATTAAAAAGTCCTGCTGACGGAACTGTTCAACAAACTATTTCAGCAAGAAATTTATGGATTAGATTATTAACTGCAAGAATTGAAACGGGTGAACCATATATTATTTATATTGATACTGTTAATAGACAAATTCCGCAACACCATAAGCTAGCAAATCTTACAGTTAAAACTTCTAATTTGTGTAGTGAAATAACTTTGCCAACAGGAATAGATAAAGACGGAAGAGATAGAACAGCCGTATGCTGTTTGTCCTCTTTAAATTTAGAAAAATATGATGAGTGGAAAGATGATCCAGATATGATTAATGATGTGATGAGATTTTTGGATAATGTTTTATCAGATTTTATTAATAAAGCCCCTGATCAATTTAAAGATGCAAAATATTCTGCACAAAGAGAAAGAAGTGTTGGTTTAGGTGTTATGGGTTTTCATTCTTTTTTACAAAAAAATAGAATTCCACTCGAGTCAGTAATGGCTAAATCATGGAATAAAAAAATTTTTAAAAACATTGATGAAAAAGTTAATCAAGCGTCTAAAGAATTAGCTGAAGAAAGAGGTGCTTGTCCGGATGCTGCAGATTATGGTTACAAAGAAAGATTTTCTAATAAAACTGCAATAGCTCCAACCGCTTCTATTTCAATTATTTGTGGTGGAGCATCTCCAGGAGTAGAGCCAATTGCAGCAAATAGTTATACACACAAGACTTTATCTGGTTCATTTAATGTTAGAAATAGATATTTAGAGGAAATATTACAAAGTCATGGTAAAAATGACGACGAAACATGGTCCACAATCACTACTAATCAAGGATCTGTTAGTCATTTAGATTTTTTAACTGATTTAGAAAAGGATGTCTTTAAAACAGCATTTGAGCTTAACCAAAATTGGATAATAGAACTTAGTGGTGACAGAACACCTTATATTTCACAAGCTCAATCAGTAAATTTATTTTTACCGGCAGATGTTCATAAAAAAGAGTTACATAAGATTCATTTTGATGCTTGGAAGAAAGGCTTAAAAAGCCTTTATTACTGTAGATCAAAATCAATTCAAAGAGCTGAAAATATCAATGATGCAAAATCAACAGATATTATGGCTAATGTTTATAAAAATAAATCAACCAAAACTGAAGAACCAGAATACGAGGAGTGTCTATCATGTCAGTAGCAGAGAAAGTAAATTCAGAAATCATACAAACTGAAAAAAAGGAAATTATTCAACCAAATAAAATGGGGCTATTAGTAGAAAATCCTGTCTACAAACCATTTAGATATCCGTGGTGTTACGATGCTTGGCTGACTCAACAAAGAATTCATTGGTTGCCTGAAGAAGTTCCACTTGGTGATGACGTTAGAGATTGGCAAAAAAATTTATCTGGTCCTGAAAAAAATTTATTAACTCAAATTTTTAGATTTTTTACCCAGGCTGATGTAGAGGTTAATAATTGTTATTTAAGACATTACACAACAGTTTTTAAACCAACAGAAGTTTTAATGATGATGACAGCTTTTGCAGCTATGGAGACAGTTCATGTAGCAGCTTATTCTCATCTTTTAGATACTATTGGTATGCCAGAATCAGAATATTCAGCTTTCATGAAATATAAAGAAATGAAAGATAAATATGATTATATGCAGGACTTTAATGTAAATTCAAAAGAAGATATTGCAAAAACTGTAGCTGTATTTAGTGCTTTCACTGAAGGGCTGCAATTGTTTGCGAGTTTTGCGATTTTATTAAATTTTCCAAGACATAATAAAATGAAAGGAATGGGTCAGATCGTTACATGGTCTGTAAGAGACGAAACTCTTCATTGTAATTCAATGATTAGAATTTTTAAAGAATTCATAAAAGAAAATCCAGAAATTTGGACTCCAAAACTTAAAAAAGAACTTTATGAAGCTTGTAGAACTATCATTGAACACGAAGATGCTTTTATTGATTTAGCATTTGAAATGGGTCCAATGGAAGGCTTAACAGCAAAAGAAGTTAAGGATTATATAAGATTTATTGGCAATCGAAGACTAGTTCAATTAGGATTGGAGCCAATTTATGATATTGATAAAAATCCTTTAACCTGGTTAGATACAATGCTTAATGCTGTTGAGCATATGAACTTTTTTGAAGGTCGTGCAACAGAATATTCTAAAGCATCAACCCAAGGAACTTGGGCGGAAGCATTTAGTTAAAAATAAATGTTGAAAAAAAAAATAATTTATTTTTTTTTTATTTTTACTTTATCAAGTTGTAATACAGTTACTGGGAGTATAGAAGGAACTGCGCTTGGAGTTGTTAAAGATGTTAAAACAACTTACCATTATTCAACATGTATATTCACTAAAGTTACTTGTGGTGACCTTGACTTAGACTGATTTCAAATTGAAATATAAAAAATATTTTAGAAAAACTAGTTTAAAGCAAGAAGGTCATGGTGAATTATTTCTGAATGAGATTTTTAAAAAAGAACCAAAGGTGTTTTTAGAAATAGGTGTTTTCCATGGTGTTACTGCCAGAAATGTTTGTGAATTACTTTATCAAATTCATAAAGACCAGTTTAAATACATAGGACTTGATTTATTTGAGGAGAATGATGAAAATAAATCTGAAGTGATTCCTAACACAAAGTTTAATAATCCATTAAAACATATTTATTTTAAATATTTAAAAAGACAAGATCCATATAGCATTGAAGCAGTAAAAGATTTTCTAAAAAAATTTGAAAAAAATATTCATTTAATTAAAGGTAATTCAAATAAAATTCTGAGTAAAATTGATATGACAAAAATAGATTTTGTTTTTATTGATGGAGGACACGAGTACAAGACAGTGGTAAATGATTTAAACTATTGTAAAGAGGTAATCGACTTAAATGGAACTGTTTTATGTGATGACTATAATTTAGGCTCAGCACCTGGAGTTAAAAAGGCGATAGATGAATTTGTTAAAGAAAATAAATATAAATGTGAATTAATTTGTGAAAATAGGTTTGCAAAAATAGAGTTGAATTAAACTATCTCTGGTTCAGCTGCATTACTTTTCTGTGTTTATTTCCTTTATAGCTAGCTAAAGGTCTAATCAATTTATTTGCAGCGTGTTGTTCCATTATGTGGGCAGACCATCCAGTAATTCTGGAAATTACAAATATAGGAGTGAAAAAATCAGTTTCAAAACCCATTAAATGATATGTGGGTCCTGTTGGATAATCTACGTTTGGATAGATATTTTTTTTCTTAATCATTACTTTTTCAACAATGTCATAAATTTTTTCAAATTTTTTATCTTTTTTAATTTTAGCTACTTTACCAAAGTACTTTCTCATAGTTGGAACTCTAGAATCTCCTGACTTATAAACTCTATGTCCAAATCCCATCACTACATCTTTGTTTTTAAGAGCGCTATTGATCCATCTTAGTGCATTTTCTGGTTTTTTAATTTTATTCATCATATGCATTACCTCTTCATTAGCTCCACCGTGAAGAGGACCTTTTAAACTAGCAATCGCACCTGTTATTGCACCATGTATATCGGAC
>CACNRP010000006.1 GCA_902622955.1 uncultured Pelagibacteraceae bacterium | reverse complement strand
GTTAAATTCTTGTAAGTTTATTGGTTCATATTTTCCAAGATGAATTTTTATTCCAGAATTAATTTTTTGAATTTCATTTTTTAAAAAATCAATATTTTCTAAATTGCCATTTAAAAATACATGGTTATAATTTTTTAAATTATTTATACTCTCTCTTAATGGACCAGCAGGAATTGTTAGCCCATTACCTTTCCAATTCAAAGTATTAAAACAAACTAAACTAACATCGTAGTTTATGGATTGGTCTTGAAGACCATCATCAAGAATTGCAAATTCATAATTTTCTTTTTCTGCTTTCTGTATAGCTTCAAACCTTGTTTTGGCTAAAAAAAGCTTTCCTTTTTTTTCTAAAAGTTTTTGTTCATCAACCTGATCTATATAGAATTTTTTAACAAAACATGTTTTGATATTTTTATTATTCAAAATTTTATTAATTTGAATACTTAATGAAGTTTTTCCAGTTCCACCGATATAAATATTTCCAACACAAATTGTTTTGATTTTAAATTTGTATGGATCCTTTCTTCTTAAGAAATTATTCAGATATTGTAATAAAAATGCAAATGGTAGTAATATGTATGCAATTAAATTTGGTTCTTTAAAATCCCAAAATTTAGGTTTTTTTAAATTCATTATTAAATAAATTATCTAATTCTTTTATAGTTTTTTTAAGGATTTTATCTCCTATATTTTTTATCCTTGATCCTGAATGTTTATTTTTTTTGAATATTATTGAGGAAGCCAACTGAGTTGGAGTACTTATTTGTTTTGAGATTTTGAAATTTTTAAGTAATTTATATACATCTTTAAAGTTGTCCGTATTAGGACCATGAAATATTTTTGCACCAAATCTTGCAGCTTCTAGTGGGTTTTGACCACCTCTATTTGCAATAGAACCACCTAAAAAAACTGAAGAAGCAAGTTTGTGAAATTTCTTTGTTTCACCAAAAGTATCTACAATATAAATATCAATTTCCCCTAAATTTTTATTTGATGAACTGTGGCAACATACTTGTAAATTAAGTTTTTCAATTTCATCAACTATTTCATTAACACGATGTATATGTCTTGGAATAATTATTGTAATTAAATTTTTAATTTTTTTCTTTAGTTCAATGTGTGTTTTTGCACAGAATATTTCTTCATTATTATGAGTACTAGATGCAACCCATACTTTTTTTTGTAAATTCATATTTTAGTTTAGAATTAATAGCACCTAAATTTTCATTTGGATCTTCAGTGAATTTTAGGTTTCCAATTAATTTAATATTTTTTAATTTTATCTTTTTAAGGAAAGTTTTAGTCTCTCTGTTTTGTGGGTAAACAATTGTTACTTTATCAAAAATAGATTTTGCAAAATTTTTGATTTTCATCCATTTATTTTGAGTTTTTAAAGTTAATCTTGCATTTAGCAAAACTAGTGGAATTTTTTTATTTTTGAGTTCACTAAACATACTGGGCCAAATTTCTGACTCAACAAAAAGTGCAAAATTTGGTTTCCAAAAGTTTATAAATTTTTTAGTGAAAAATATATGATCGATTGGATAAAACTGATGAATAGTTTTTTTAAAATTAAATTTTCTTAAGACCTTAGATGAACTTAAGGTGCTTGAGGTTATTAAAATTTGACTAATTAATTTGTTTTTTTCGTAATTTTTAATTAGTGGAATAATGCTTAATATCTCCCCAACACTTGCGCCATGAAACCAAATAAGTTTACCTTTTTTTTTTGCTCTAGTTGGAAAAACAAATTTTTCTTTAAATCTTTTTTTATCTTCTTTTTTTTTAAAAATTCTAAAAATAATTATTAATGGTGAGATTAACAATAATAATGAAACAATTAATTGATAAAAAAAAAACATATTTATTTTTGAATTTGTTGCTCATAGAAATGTTTATATATTTCTGATTTTCTTAAAAGATCCTCATGTTTGCCAGACCCCACTACTTTTCCAGTGTCAATAACATAAATATTACTCGAATTTAAAATTGTTGATAATCGATGCGCTATTACAATTGTTGTTTTATCTTTTGTTAAAACTTTTAGAGCCTCTTGAATTTTTGACTCCGTTTCAGAGTCTAAAGAGGAAGTTGCCTCATCTAACAATATAACTGAGCTTTTCTTTAACATGGCTCGAGCTATGGATAACCTCTGTTTTTCTCCACCAGACAATCTAACTCCATTTTCTCCAATTATAGTCTCATATTTATCTGGTAATTTGTTAATAAATTCATCACAAAATGATAGTTTTGATACATTTAACACCTCTTCATCTGTAGCATCTTCTTTGGCGTACTTAATATTATTTTTAATCGTATCATCAAACAAAGTTGTCTCCTGACTAACCATCGAGATTTCTCCTCTAAGTGAGTTTATTTTTGTTTTATAAATTGATTGGTTATCAATAGTAATATCCCCTGACTGAGAGTCATAAAATCTTGGTATCAAGTTCATTATTGTTGATTTTCCAGAACCACTGTGCCCAACTAAAGAAGTCATTTTTTTTCCTTTAAATTCAAGATTAATTGAATTTAATGTTTGTTCTCCCTCTGAGTCGTACCAAAAGTTTATATCTTTAAATTTAATTTCTGAATTTTCAATTTTTATATCTTTTGCATCCGAAGAATTATTAATTTTATTTTTTTGATCAATAATTGGGATTATTCTTGATGCAGCGGATAAACCTTGATTTAAAACCATATTAAGTGTCGATAATGATCTTACAGGTTGATAAGCTAGCATCATAGCTGCTAAAAAAGAAAAAAAATTATTTATATCAAGTTCACCTTTAGAAATTAATATTCCAGAATAAAATATTAAAATTGCAATCATTATACCTGTAAGAGTTTCCATAATTGGAGACATTCTTACAAAAACAGTTTGTATTTTCTGATTTTTTTCTTTTAATTGTGTCAAATACTCATCAGCTCTATTTTTTTCAAAACTTTCCTTTTGAAATATTTTAATTAGTTTATGATTTTTAAATAACTCAACTAAGTAAGTAGTCAAAAAACCTGACTTTTGCTGAGCTTCAGTTGTTACCTTGTTAATTCTTTTTCCCAATGTTTTTGCCGAAATACTTGCAAGCGGTATCATTACAATGGAAATAAGTGCAAGTTTCCAATTTTGAAAAAACATTACAAATAATAGGCCAATTAAGGTTAAAGAGTCTTTGAATAGAGTTAATATTGCATTACTTAACAAGTTTGTAATATGTGTTACATCATAAGTTAAATTTGATATGAATTTTCCAGAGTGTTTTTTATCAATTATTTGAGTATCAGTTCCAATCAAGGTATTAACCATATCATACTGTAATTTTTTTTTAATAGACTCTCCAACTCCAATCATTGTTGCTTTAGCGTAATACAAAGATAGACCCTTAGTTGTAAATGCAAAGATAATCATTATAGGTATTAAAATTAATAAGGATTGATCTTTTTCTATAAATATTTTTTCTATAGCTGGATCCAAGAGCCACGCAATAGCTGATGTACTACCTGCTACTAGAATAGAGAAAAAAGCAGCAATTATAATTTTATTTAAATATTTTTTAGAATAATCTTTATATAATCTTTTATAAATTGTTGTTTTATCCATTATAAAATTTTAACTATTAAAATATTAAAAAATATTATTAATCCAAATAAATTATTACTTTTAAAAGCATTCAGACAACTGGAAGGATTTTTTAAATCAAATATTCTTATCTGATAAAGAAATAAATGTATAAGTGGTATTAACATTAAAAAATAATAACTAAAGTGAAAATTCATTTTAAATCCTCCGACAATAAAAAAAATAATTACAAATGAATAGCATACAAACAAAAATTCTTTAGCTTTACCTTTAAATTTAATTGATGTTGATTTTAATCCTATTATTTCGTCATCTTTAATATCTTGATACCCATAAATAGTGTCATAGCCCAGTGTCCAAAATATGGCTCCGATATAAAACAGAACAGGTATTATTTCTAATTTGCTATTAACAGCGGTCCAGCCCAGAATTAGCCCGTAGTTAAAAGTAATACCCAAAAATAGTTGGGGCCAGTAAGTGAGTCTTTTCATAAGTGGATAAGTGAATGCAAGTGGCATTGAACCTAAAGCTAAAATAATTGTAAATGAGTTAAAATTTAATAGAACCAAAAGAGCAAGAAAACAGAGAAGTATAGAATAACAAATACCAAGTTTTATTGAAACTTTTCCTGAAGCAATAGGTCTATTTTTTGTCCGAAATACTTTTGCATCAAATTCTTTATCCAGTATATCATTTACTATACAGCCAGCTGATCTCATCAACACTGAACCTAAAAAAAAGAGAACTAAATAAAAAAAATAATTTTTTAAATTAGAGGAAAAATCATAAGCTAATGTTAAACCCCATGCGCAAGGCCAAAATAGCAACATAAAACCAATCGGTTTTTTAAGCCTTATTAATTCTACAAAAAGTTTTACTTGGTTCATGATATTTTACTTGTAAATAACAAAGGCTAGTTTCATAATCAAATTGATTCGTATGAATATAGATTACACAGTCACAGCGCTTATGTTTCCTGCAATTCCATTAATGATGGCTGTTTATAGCAATAGATTTCATTCTCTTAGTATCTTAATTAGGCAGCTGCATGACGAGCATGTTTATGAAAAACATATCCCACCAGAGTGGAAAAAACAGTTCATTAATCTAAGTGGAAGAATAACTCTTTTAAGATGGACAATACTTTTTGCCTCATTTGGATTTCTTTTTAATATGTTGACTGTTTTTGCTTTGTATCTAGATGAATTATTTTTAGCTCGAGTAATTTTTGGATCTTGCTGTCTTTCAATGATTATATCTATAATTTTTTTTATTAGAGAAATTCAAATTTCAACAAACGCACTTAAACTTCATATGTCAGATATGGATGTTGATGTTAATTAGGAACTATTACTGCTGGACCTAAAATTTTTCTTCCTTCTAGATCTTTATGAGCCTGAATAACTTCTTCTAACTTATACTTTTTAAAAATTTTAATTTTTATTTTACCAGAGCTAATTTTTTCAAACATTGTTTTTGAGGCTTCGTCTAATTCTTCTCTTGTTGAAAGGTATTGTTGCATTGATGGCCTTACAAGATAAAGCCCTTTTGGTTGAAGAACTTTTGGCACATTAATATCTGACAATGGACCCGATGCATTACCAAATGAAACCATCATTCCTCTTATTGCCAGACATTCAATTGATCTATCTAGTGTATCTTTACCAACCCCATCGTAAACAACAGGAACTCCCTTACCGTCTGTAATTTCTAAAACTTTTTCTGCAAAATTTTCTTTGTTATAATTAATTATATGATCGTAGCCATTTTCTTTTGCAATATTTACTTTTTCATCTGATCCAACTGTACCGATGACAGTACAACCTAAACTTTTTGCCCATTGTCCAAAAATCTGACCAACACCACCTGCTGCTGCGTGAAATAATATTGTTTCTCCTGCTTTAACTGGATAAGTTTTATACAAAAGATAAAAAGTAGTTAAACCTTTTGTCATTAAAGTTGCTGCAACCTCAAGATCAATACCATCAGGTACCTTTACTAAATTCTTAATTGGGTAGTTTCTGTGTGAACAATATGAACCTAAAGGAATACCTGCGTATGAAATTTTATCACCAACTTTGAAGTCTTTTACGCTATCTCCGACATCAGTAATAACACCAGCACCCTCTAAACCTAAACCAATCGGTAGTTTTAAAGGGTACAGACCTGATCTATGGTAAGTATCAATATAGTTTAGACCAATCGCCTTTTGCTCAATTGTTACTTGATCAGGACCAGGCTTATCTAAAGTAATATCCTTAACTTCTAAAACTTCAGGTCCACCAGTTTTATTAATTTCAACAGCCTTCATAACTTATTTTACAAATGTATCGTTATGATAGTCTTGAACTGCTTGCAAGATTTCAGCTTTAGTATTCATTACAAAGGGCCCACCTCTAGCAATTTCTTCATTGATTGGTTTTCCCGAAATAAGTAAAAATTTAGTATTCGTCATAGCTTTTACAGTTAAATCTTCACCTTTTTTTAATAATATTAAAGTACTATCTTTAACATTGTCGTGTTTATTTTTACCAATTTCGATTTCACCTTTAATCAAATAAATAAAAGTATTATGAGTAGATGGTAATTTAAAATTGAATTCTTTATTTTTGTTTAATTCGACATCAAAATAAATTGGCTCAACGTTATGACCTTTAACAGGGCCTTCTGCATTTTCAAATTTACCAGCTATGACTTTAACTTGCTTGTTATCGTCTTTATGAACACTCATTTTGTCTGCATCAATATAAATATACTCAGGTTTGCTCATCTTTAATTTTGCAGGCATATTTATCCATAATTGAAATCCGTGAAGTCTACCTTCTTTCATTGCTGGCATTTCAGAGTGAATTATTCCACTTCCTGTTTTCATCCACTGCACATCTCCAGCGGTCATTCTTCCCTTTCCTCCAGTACTGTCTTCATGCTCGAAGTCTCCAGCTAACATGTAAGTGACTGTTTCAATTCCTCTATGGGGGTGGGGTGGAAAACCTGCAATATAATCTTCACTATTTTCTGATCCAAACTCATCTAACATTAAAAAAGGATCGAAATAATTTGGCTCAACACCAATACTTCTCTTAAGTTTTACGCCAGCACCATCTGATGCCTGAATGGGCGTTATAATTTTGCTTACTTCAATTGTTTTCATAAGATTAAGAAATAGTATTTATATTTTATAATTCAATATTATTTTTTATCTAAACTGTAACCTCGCGCTCCATTTGCAATTAGGAACATAAAGCCACCAGCAAGTGCAATATTTTTTAAGAAAAGCTGTTAATTGCATTTGATCACTAAAATCATTATGAAAAATAAAAGCCGTAGAAATACAAAATAAAAATAAAAATGCAGCCGCAATCTTTGTTTTGTATCCAATTACAATGAGTATAGGGGCGATTATTTCAATAATAATTGCTGGTATAATCATAATTCCAGGCAAGCCGTAGCTATCCATCCATTCAATTGTACCCTCATAATTATTAATTTTGAAAATTCCGTTTATAAAAAATAATACCGATATAAATATTCTGCCTAATAAATTTATAATATTTATCATTAAAATATAATTTAACTCCTAACCACATCTATTACAACGAATTGTTGCAAACATATCATCCCAATCGTCCTCTTTTTCCTCTACATAATCCATTAAACATCTTAATGCCTTTGATGTATCTGGTAGATCATATTTATCAACAATTTGTTCTAACATTTTCTCTGAGTCAGGATATATTTCAAAAGAAATTTCTTTTTTTTCACTCATATTTGTTCCTTTCGAATAAAAGATATATTTTTGACCATCTTATGATATGAGCCAAATGATCGCCTCAAATTAACTGCAATAGCTCTAATAAATTATTTATTTTATACCTAGGATTGTAATCTAAATTATCAAAAATATTTTGATTTCTATTTACCCAAATAGAATTATAACCATAATTTCCGCCAGCAGACACATCCCAAGTGTTAGAGCTTAAAAAAGCAACTTCATTTTTATTAATTTGATATTCTTTAATTGGCATATCATAAACTTTGGAATCTGGTTTATAAATACCAACCTCTTCAATAGAAAAAATATTATCAAATATATTTTCTAAATTATTGCTATTAACTAGTTGTTTAAGAAGAGCAGGAGTGCCATTAGAAAGAATTGCAAGTTTTAAATCTTTTTCTTTTAATGATTTTAAGACTTCCGGTACTTCTTTAAATGGCAAAAGAATTTTATAAAGATCTAACAATTCATTTCTCATCGAAGAATCTATTTCGTAAGCTTTCATTGATTTATCTAAACTATCCTCTGTCACTTGCCAAAAATCCTTATGGCGTTTCATTAAACTTCTTAGCCAAGTGTATTCTAGTTGTGTAGTTCTCCAATAATTAGCAAAACCTTCCCACTTATTACCAATTTTATCTTTACACTTTTCAGCAGCTGAATTGACATCAAATAAAGTTCCGTATGCATCAAAAATTATTGCTTTAATATTTTCCATAAACTAACTTATCAATATGAGTAACATTAGATTATTTTTTCCAAAAAGTTTATCTCTTAATTTGACTGACAAACTTGATAAATCTCAATCTCACTATGTGTCAAAAGTTATGAGAGTTAAAGAGAATGAAGTTTTTTCTTTATTTAATAATAGTGGTGAATGGGAAGCAAAAATTTTAAATATCTCAAAAAGTATCATTGAATTTAATGTTACAAAGCAATTAAGAAAAAAAGAAAATACAAAAGAGCTTTGGTTGGCTTTCTCCCCTATAAAATCAAATTATTTCAATTTTATGATCCAAAAAGCTACAGAACTTGGTGTAACAAAATTTTTGCCAATTATTTTTGATCGAACGATTGTTAGAAAGATAAATAAAGAGAGATTAGAAAAAGTAATTATAGAAGCTGCCGAACAATCAAATAGAATTAATGTACCAATAATTGAGGAACCTCAGAAACTGAAAAATTTTCTCAGCAAAGAAATGGATTTAATATTTACAGATATCAATACTAATAAAACAAAAATAAAATTAAAAAAATTAACAGCAAAACCAACTTGCGTAATAATAGGGCCGGAGGGAGATTTTTCTGAAGAGGAAAGGATTGAAATTCTTAAGTTTAATGGTGTTCAGCCAATCAAAATTAATGAAAACATCTTGAGGTCTGAAACGGCTGCAATTTCTGCTCTATCGATCATAAATTACGGGAATTTTTGATATTTTGTCGCTAAAAGTAAAAGTGTATTTTTTTAAAAGACACTCTATATAGAGTAAAAAAAATGAAAAAAATTATATATATATTTCTAACAATTTTAATTAGTTCAAGCGCTTTAGCTAATCAACCATTTGATTGGCAATTAGGATTTCAAAAAGCTGCATCAGAATCTATGAGAGATATAGTTAATTTTCATAATAACCTATTACTCCCGATTATAATTGCGATAAGTGTATTTGTTCTATTTTTGATGGTTTACGCATGTATAAGATTTAGAGCTTCAGCAAATCCAATTCCATCAAAGAGAACTCACAATGTAGCTGTTGAAGTTTTATGGACGTTAATACCTTGTTTAATTTTAATTGTTATGGCAGTTCCATCGTTCAAAATTTTATATTCACAAGATTCTATACCTAAAGCAGATGTAACTGTTAAGGCAATTGGCTATCAATGGTATTGGGGATATGAGTATCCAGATCAAAATATATACTTCGACTCCTATATGATTGAAGATAAAGATTTAAAAGAAAATCAACCGAGACTATTAGCTGTTGACAATGAATTGGTTGTTCCAGTCAATAAAGTTATTAAAGTTATGATTACAGCAAATGATGTTTTACATGCATGGGCACTACCATCGTTTGGCGTAAAACGAGATGCCGTACCTGGTAGAATTAATGAAACTTGGTTTAAAGCTGAGAAAGTTGGTACTTACTATGGTCAGTGCTCTGAACTTTGCGGAATTAAACACGCATTTATGCCAATTGAGGTAAGAGTTGTTACAGACGAAGAATATGAAGAATGGTTATTAGAAGCGAAAGTTAAATTTGCAAAAGAGATTATAAAAGAAGATCAATATAAAAAACTAGCGAGTAAATAATAATGTATACACAATCAGCGTCGCACGACGATCATCATACTCCAACCGGTTGGAAGCGTTGGGCTTATTCAACTAACCACAAAGATATTGGAACAATGTATCTAATATTTGCAATTATTGCTGGAGTAATTGGCACCGCATTTTCAGTTTTAATGCGAATGGAATTGATGCATCCTGGTGACGGAATTTTAGGTGGAAACTATCATTTGTACAATGTTTTGGTAACGGGTCATGGTCTTATTATGATTTTCTTTATGGTAATGCCTGCAATGATTGGCGGATTTGGTAATTGGTTTGTACCAATAATGATTGGTGCTCCAGATATGGCTTTTCCAAGAATGAATAATATATCTTTTTGGTTATTACCCACATCATTTATTTTGTTAATTATGTCTATATTTATGGATGGCCCTCCAGGTCAGACAGGTGTTGGTGGAGGATGGACTATTTATCCACCTTTATCATCAAAGGCAGGACAACCGGGACCTGCGATGGACTTCGCGATTTTAAGTTTACACTTAGCTGGTGCATCATCAATCTTAGGTGCTGTAAACTTTATTACTACGATTTTAAATATGAGAACTCCAGGTATGACACTGCACAAAATGCCATTATTTGCATGGTCAATATTAGTAACAGCTTTCCTATTATTATTATCATTACCAGTTTTAGCAGGAGCAATTACTATGCTTTTAACGGATAGAAATTTTGGAACAGCTTTTTTTGATGCTCAAACAGGAGGAGATCCAGTTTTATTCCAACATTTGTTTTGGTTCTTTGGTCATCCAGAAGTTTATATTTTAATTTTACCAGGTTTTGGAATGATAAGTCATATCGTTTCAACTTTTTCTAGAAAACCAGTTTTTGGTTATTTGGGAATGGCTTATGCCATGGTTGCAATCGGAATTGTTGGTTTTGTTGTATGGGCTCACCATATGTATACAGTTGGATTGAGTACAGATACTAAAGCTTACTTTTTAGCTGCAACAATGATTATTGCTGTTCCAACAGGAATAAAAATATTCTCATGGATAGCTACTATGTGGGGAGGATCAATTTCATTTAAAACACCTATGGTTTGGGCTTTAGGATTTATATTTTTATTTACAGTTGGCGGTGTGACAGGAGTAGTACTAGCTAACGCCGGAGTAGATACAGCAATGCATGATACATATTATGTTGTTGCACACTTTCATTATGTTTTATCTCTTGGAGCAGTATTTGCAATATTTGCAGGATTTTACTATTGGTTTGGTAAAATGAGTGGTTATGAATATTCAGAGTTTTTAGGTCAGTTACATTTCTGGTTAACATTTATAGGAGTAAACTTAGTGTTCTTCCCGCAGCATTTTTTAGGGCTTGCAGGTATGCCAAGAAGATATGCAGACTACCCAGATGCTTTTGCTGGTTGGAATTATATTTCCTCAATTGGTTCATACATATCAATCATTGGTCTAGCAGTGTTTTTTATTAATTTGATTTATGCTTTTTATAAAAAGAAAGCTGCTGCACAAAATCCATGGGGTGAAGGTGCTACAACTCTAGAATGGACTGTACCATCTCCACCTAATTTTCATACGTTTGATGAATTACCAAAGTTTGAAGATGAGGAGAGTGTTGAAAAATCTACGAGTTAATAATTAAGATTTTTTAAAATTTAAAAATGATTAAGTCAAAATTAAAATCTAGAAGTTTAAGTCAAGAGGACGTTTTTAATCTTTCGGAATTATTTAAATTAATGAAGCCAAGGGTTATGTCTTTGGTAATTTTTACTTGTGCAGTTGGATTGCTAATGGCTCCAAATGCTGTTCCAACAAAAGATGCTATTGTAGCAATTTTGCTTGTTTCTATTGGGGCAGGAGCTGCTGGTGCATTAAATATGTGGTATGAATCTGATCTTGATGCTTTAATGACACGAACTTGTTTAAGACCAATACCAACGGGTAAGATAAATAAAAATCAGGCGTTAGTATTTGGTGTTTCGCTATCAATATTTTCGGTTATAGCACTTGATTATTTTGCAAACAGACTGTCAGCGGGATTATTATTGTTTACTATATTATTTTACGTTTTTGTTTATACAATTTGGTTAAAAAGGAAAACTCCTCAAAATATAGTTATTGGAGGCGCATCAGGAGCCTTGCCACCAGTAATAGGATGGACCATTGCAACAAACTCGTTATCTATTGAACCCGTAACATTTTTCCTGATTATATTTTTTTGGACTCCATCTCATTTTTGGGCATTAAGTTTGTATAAATCTGATGATTATAAAAAAGCAAAAGTACCAATGCTTCCATTAACCAACGGCATAGAAAGTACAAAATTGAATATATTAATTTATTCATTATTGATGCAACCTATTGTAATTCTGCCTTACGCTCTAGGATTTGTTGGTCTTGCATTTTTAATTCCATCATTAATTTTGACCATATATTATAATATATTGTGTTTTAAACTTTATAATTTTAAAAAAAATAAATTTGACGCTAAAATTGCTAGATCAATTTTTGGCTATTCGATTTTATACTTATTTTTGGTATTTGTTTTATTTCTAATAGATAAAATAATATGATTGCACCAGATAAAAAAACAAAGAAAAAAAATATTTTAACAGCTATAGCAATATTAGCTTTTATGGTTTTTTTTATTTTTATTTACGTTATTTAATGTCGGAGTTTTTGATAGGCAAATATGATTAAAAATAAAACTTTAACTCCAATCTTGCTCGCAGGTATATTTATTTTCATGCTAGGATTATCTTTTGCTGCAGTCCCACTTTATGATGCATTTTGTAGATTAACTGGTTTTGGTGGCACTACACAAGTTTCAAAAGAACCACCAAAAGTAGTTCTCAGTAAAATTGTTAGTGTTAGATTTGATACAAATGTAAATAATCTTACTTGGGATTTTAAAGCTAAATCAAATGTAATTGATGTAAAAGTAGGACAGGTAAATAAAATAGAATTTGAGGTAGAAAATTATGGGGAAAGTACCACCTACGGAGTTGCAAGCTTTAATGTTTCTCCATCTAGTTTTGGAAAATATTATAGCAAACTTGGTTGTTTCTGCTTTGAAAAACAAGAGTTAAAAGCTGGAGAAAAAGCAACATTTGTAATGACTTTTTATTTAGATCCTGAGCTTGTTAATGATCCAACAACCAAAAATTTAGAGGACGTAACTATGTCTTATACTTTTTTCTCGACAGATTATTATAAAAAAACATAATAAAAAATATGTCTGGCGAAAAAAAACACGATTATCATTTGGTTGACCCAAGTCCTTGGCCAATTTTTACTTCAATTTCTTGCTTGGTTTTAGCTATCGGATCTATCTTTTACATGCATAACGATGTTTCTTGGGGAATGTATCTTGGTTTAGCTTTGTTAATATATTGTGCATATATGTGGTTTAGAGATGTTGTAATAGAAGCTGAGCATCAAGGGCACCACACACCTGTTGTACAAATTCATCACAGGTATGGAATGACACTATTTATAGCATCAGAAGTAATGTTTTTTGTTGCATGGTTTTGGGCATATTTTGATATTAGTTTATTTCCGAATGAATTTGTTGGAAATGTTTGGCCACCCAAAGATATAGAAACTTTTGATCCATGGGATATTCCATTGATAAATACTCTAGTTTTGCTTCTATCAGGTACTACAGTCACTTGGGCTCATCATGCTTTGCTTGAAGAGGATCGAAAAAGTTTTGTTCAAGGATTAACAGCGACAGTTATTTTGGGTTTCTTTTTTACATTATTACAAGCTTACGAATATCATCACGCAACCTTTGATTATTCAGGTCATATATATGGAGCTGTATTTTATATGGCAACAGGTTTTCATGGTTTTCATGTTATAGTTGGAACAATATTTCTAGCTGTATGCTTGTGGAGAGGAAAACTTGGTCATTTTACAAAAGATCATCACTTTGGATTTGAAGCTGCTGCTTGGTATTGGCATTTTGTAGATGTAGTTTGGTTGTTCTTATTCGCTGCTATTTATATTTGGGGAAGTTAATATTAAATCCTTGAAAAATAAGTTTTTATTTTCTGTATTCGTTTACTTTATTATCTTAGTTTTATTGTCACTAGGTTTTTGGCAGATTTATAGATTAAACTGGAAATTAGATTTAATTAATCAAATTGAAAATTCTTTAAAAAATGATCCAGTAGAATTAATTAGTTCTAAAAAAAAAAATTATTTAAGAATTAAAACTTCTGGAAAAATTGATTTTGATAAACAAATTTATTTATATAATTTGAATGAAAATGGAAAACCTGGTTTTGAAGTAATAAATTCTATAAAAATTGATAGTGAAAATTATTTGATAAATAGAGGATGGATACCGTTCGAAAAAAAAGATCTTCCAGAAATTAATTTTATTAATCAAAATGAAGTTATAGGTACAATATTGATTCAACCAAAATATAGTTCTTTTAAGCCTAAAAATGATTTAGAAAAGAATTATTGGTTTACTTTAAATAGAGATGATATTTTTAAATTTACAGGTAAAAAATTTTCTAAATATATTATTTATCTAGGTGGAGATTATAAAGTTCCAAAGCCGAAAGTTATAACGGCTAAAATATCAAACAATCATAAAAAGTATGCAATAACTTGGTTTTCTATGGCGATTTCAATTCTTTTAATATATTTATATTTTAGAAAAAAAAATTATTAGATGAAATACGTTAGTACAAGAGACACCTCAAAAACCTTTGAATTTAAAGAGGTTTTTGTTAAAGGACTTGCAGATGATGGTGGTCTATTCATTCCAAAGTCTTTAATAAAATTTAGTGAGGATGAAATAAAAGATTTTAAAAAACTTAATTACTCAGATTTAGCAAAAAAAGTTATTTATCCCTTTATTGGAAATTTTATGTCCGAGAGTGATCTTAGTAAAATTATTGATAAATCTTACTCTGCTTTTAGAAAAGATAATGTAGTTGAGTTGATCCAAATAGGTGACAGATCTGTATTAGAATTATTTCATGGACCAACTTTGGCTTTTAAAGATATTGCAATGCAACTTTTAGGAAATTTTTATGAATATTATTTGAGTAATGATAAACAAAAAATTAATATTGTAGTTGCAACATCTGGGGACACAGGCGCAGCTGCAATAGATGCAATCAAAGGTAAAAAAAATTTAAATATATTTGTGCTTCATCCAGATAATAGAGTTTCCCCAATTCAAAGAAAATTAATGACAACAGGAAAATTTGAAAACGTATTTAATATAGCTATTAAGGGCAATTTTGATGATTGTCAAAATTTAGTAAAATCCATGTTCTCTGATAAAAATTTTTCTAATCAAATAAACATGTCGGGAGTTAATTCAATTAATTGGGCAAGAATTATTGCTCAGAGTGTTTATTATTTTTATAGTTATTTTTTGGTTAAGCACGAAAATCAGCCAACCAATTTTTCGGTTCCAACTGGAAATTTTGGTGATGTTTATGCTGGATATTTAGCCAAAAAATTAGGTCTACCAATAAATAAACTAATAGTGGCAACTAATCAAAACGATATATTGCACAGAGCTATATCAAAAGGCAGTTATCAAGCAGAAAAAGTATCTGAGACTATATCTCCTAGTATGGATATTCAAATAGCTAGTAACTTTGAGAGACTTATATTTGATCTAAACAATGAAGATGATGTTAAAACCTCACAAGATATGAAGAACATTAAAGAGGTTGGAAATTACTTATTGGATAATGAAAAGCTTAATAAAATAAATGAAAATTTTTTATCTGTAAGAATGAGTGAAAAAGAGACTTTAGAAATAATAAGTTCAGTTTACAACCAATATAATTTTGTGCTCGACCCACATACAGCCATTGGATATGGTGCATTTGATAAGCATAATTTAATTGGAAATAATATAGTGCTTGGCACAGCACATCCCTCTAAGTTTCCTGACGCAATTTTCAGAGCTATAAAAGCTAATGCTGATTTACCAAGTGAACTTATGTTTATTTTAGATGAAAACGAAAATTATGATGTCATTGAAAATGATGTTGAAAAGGTAAAACAACATATTAAAGACAAGCTACTATGAAAATTAAAGAAAATAATTTATTACCAAATTCTGAAGTTTTTATACTCGAGTCAGGAGAACCAATAAAGAAAAATATTGAAGACTTTTTTAAAAATAAAAAAGTAATTTTATTCGGTGTACCGGGTGCGTATACATCAGTGTGTTCTAAAAAACATTTGCCTAGCTATATTAGTATGCATGACAAATTTAAAGAGAAAGGAATTGATCATATAATTTGTTTATCCGCTAATGATCCTTTTGTTATGAATGCCTGGGGAAAAGAAAATAATGTTGGTAATAAAATTATAATGTTAGGAGACCCTTTTTTAAATTTCATAAAGGATATAGGTGCAGACGTAGACAAAAGTGGAAGAGGGTTAGGGATAAGATCAAATAGATACACTATGTTTGTAGACAATATGAAAGTAATTAAACTACAAGAAGAGAAAGATACGGGAACTTGTGAAATTTCAGCAGCAGAAAATTTTATTAAGTTAATTTGAATTAGCAGCTCTCTTAGCCAACAAATCAACCTCTTCATTTAAAGGATTTCCATCATGGGCTTTTACCCAAATCCATTGGATATCTAAAAATTTAGTCAAATTATATAATTCAATCCACAAATCTTTATTTTTTACATCCTCTTTTTTTGAGGTTTTCCAATCGTTGTTCAACCATGCATGAATCCATTCAGTTATTCCATTTTTTACGTATTGAGAGTCTGTATAAATTTGTATTTTTGGACCAGATTTAATTTCTCTTAATGCATTTATTGGAGCTAATAGCTCCATCCTATTGTTTGTTGTATTTTTTTCATTTCCACTAATTATTTTTTTTTTATTATTTTCTTTAATTATTGCAGCCCAGCCTCCACTACCAGGATTTGTTAAACAGGAACCATCTGTATAAATTGTAATCATTAATTCAAATAGTCCTGAAATGATTTTAAATTATTATGTGTAAGTAGTTTTTGATAATATTCATTAGGGTCTTTAATTTTAATCAAAGCTGTTTTTGGTGTATTTGAGAAGTCATAAAGCCTAGTTAATAGATATCTAATTGCAGCCCCCCTACACAACGTATTTAGAGAATTTTTCTCTTTTAAAGATATTTTTTTTATACTTTCGTATCCCTTAATTAAACTTTTTATTTTTTTTTTATTCATAACAAATTTTTTGTTTTTAATTTCAAAGCATAGCGCATTTATACAAATAGCTATTTCATACATAAAGTAGTCATTAGCTGCAAAATAGAAATCAATAATTCCTGATAATTTATTTTTTTTGAAGAAAATATTGTCTATGAATAAATCACCGTGAATAATGCCCTTTGGTAATTTTTTTGGCCAAGTATGTCTTATATTTTTCAAATTATTTTTTAAAAATATTTTTAAATTTGAGGTTTCTCTTGATTTAAACTTAATGCTGTTTAGTAAGGGGTCCAAGTTATTAATTCCCATTGAATTTTTTCTAACTAATTTTATTTTTTTTGTAATAAGGTGCATTTTTGCGATTGATTTTCCTATCGCATAGCAATCAATAGTATTTAATAATTTTTTATCTTTACCCTCTAAAAATGAAACTATGCACGCACTTTTATTCTTTAATTTAATTAGATAATTTTTTTTATAGGTCTTAAGTGGTTTAGGGCAACTTATTCTTGATTTATTTAAAATATCCATTAATTCCATAAAAAATGGAATATCTTTTTTAGAAACTCTTTTTTCAAATATTGTTAAAATATATTTCTTATTTTTAGATTTAAGCAAATAATTAGTGTTCTCAATACCTTTTTTAATTCCATGAAAGCTTACTATTTTTTCAATATTGAAATTATTATTTATTATTGAGATATCCCCTTTACTTATCTTGGTATATACAGCCATTTAATTGAGCTTATTAGGAACTTTGAAAACTACATTTTCTTTAATAATTTCTATTTCATCGATTGTGATAGAAAAATTATTTTTTAATTCATTAATAAAATTTTTAACTAAAATTTCTGGGGCAGAGGCACCGGATGAAATACCAATAGTTCTACAATTTTCTATTTCTTCAAAAGGTATCTTGCTTTCAGAATGTATTAGATATGCATTTTCACAACCAGATTTTTTTGCTACCTCAACTAATCTTACTGAATTTGAAGAATTTCTACTCCCAATAACAAAAAACATGTCACAATTTTTAGCAATTTCTTTAACAGCCATTTGTCTATTTGTAGTTGCGTAACAAATATCTTCTTTCATTGGCTCTTTAAGATTTGGAAATTTTCTTTTTAAAACTTTGATTATTTCTTTTGTATCATCAACTGATAATGTGGTCTGTGTTATATAAGCAATTTTTTTTCCATTATCTATTTGATAATTTTCTGCTTCCTCTTCATTTTGTATTAAATCTATAGATCCTTTTTTTAGCTGACCCATAGTTCCAATCACTTCTGGATGATTTTTGTGACCAATTAAAATGATATGATATCCTAATTTAAAAAGATTTTCTGCTTCTCTGTGAACTTTAGATACTAAAGGACAAGTCGCGTCTACGTAAGTCATTTCATAATTACTTGCATCTTCTGGAATTTGTTTAGGAACACCATGAGCTGAAAAAATTACAGGTCTTGATTTGTCTTCTATTTCCTCAAGTTCTTCCACAAATACTGCACCTTTGCTTTTTAAATTATCAACAACATGTTTATTGTGTACTATCTCATGACGCACATATACTGGTGCTCCATATTTTTTAATAGATTTTTCTACTATTTCAATTGCTCTTTCTACGCCAGCACAGAAACCCCTAGGTGCAGATAATAGTATTTTCAACTCTTTATTTTTCATTTTTCTCTAATAAATATTCCAGCAATATATGTGGAAAGGTTAAAGACGCCAAACCTATAAATATTACTTTTAATATTGAGCTATCTAAATTATCTCCACTATTTAATAAATAAAGGCTTATTAAGCAAAAAACACCTGTTAAAATTGTCAGTGGAATAGCCTTTTTCACAAATATTTTTAATCCATTTAATAAATTATTACCATCTAGTTCCAGAGCTAGCGAAATTGAATGTCTGATTGAGTGTAAAAAACAAAAATAAATAGTGAACGCTAAAAGAGGAGATAAATAATAATTTATAATTATTATTGAGAAGAAGTCTAAAAAAATTGAAAACTTTATTACTTCAAATTTATTAAAGAATAAGAAAATACTAGATAGTGTACTAACTAAAATTCCAATTTCGATTATTTTATTAGCTTCAACAAAGCTAAGGATGGAGTAAAAAACCTCATTATCAATTAGTAATAATTTAAAAATATTTACTGTATCCTGAAAGTGAAAATATAATGGAGCTAGAACAATTAAAAAACCTTTAAAAAAATATAAGATTTCTGTAAAATAAGACTTACCTACAACTAAAAATTCTGTGTCTTCTTTACCAAAATGGTAAGAGGCAACTATTAAAAATAATATTAAAGTTATTGATGGGAGAAGAATCCAAGTAACAATAATCATTAAGGCTGTTAGAATATAGAGTAAGTAAAAAAGATAAGTGTGTTGAATATTAAAAAATTCTAAAAGCTTTTTTCCTTTTATATGATCAAGTGAACCATGTGATATACCTATAGTTAGAATAAGAAACAAACACAAAATTGTTGAAATGTTTATATTGTTAAATTTAAAAATTAAAATAGAGAAAATATTTACAGCAAAGAAAAAAATAAATGAATGATTTAAATTTATTTTTTTTATATTATGAATCATATTAAATTATTTCCTTTAGAAATTTCCACTTGGGCATTTTTAGGATAATTTCCAAATCTTCAAAAAAATTACTTTTATTCGATAAAAAATTAATTGCAGTTTCAGATTTAGAATCAAAAACTTTGAAAAATATATTACCCATTTCAGCTGAATTAGTTTTAAGAACTTTTAATAAAATTTTATCTAAAAAATCGTATTTACTTTGAATTTTGTATAAGTTAACATTTCTAATATTTTCAATGTTTTCTCTTATATATCTACTTTGTTCTTGTATGTTTAAGAAAGTGTAGCCTGTACTTAATCTAGTCATATCTCCTGCCGCACCTATATAAATTTCATTCAATTTTTTTTTATTATTCTGTCTAAAAAGTGGGATTGCACCTGTTTCTTTATAATTTACTTTACAATTTCTTATATTTAAGTGTTTACTCAAATAATCATCAATTTGATTGTCATAATCTTTGAGTTTTTCATCATTAAGATCTGATATCCATGTAGTTTCAATTAATGCATTTCTTTTTGTAAATGGTAGTGTATAAAAAAAATGAACTTTATTTCTTTGATCACACGCAAAATCCATTAAATTAAATATTTCATCATCAAAAAAATCTTTATCAGTCTCTATTTCAACTCCACAAAAATGTTGCCATAACTCACTTTGCTTATTTTCGATTTTAGGTACACTATTAAACCTAAATGCAGTTGTTGCATCTACTTCATTTATATTTTTAAAGAAGTGAATATTTTTATTTAATCTCAATCTTGAAAGTATTTTTTCATAAAATAATCCACTATCAATTGTCTGATAGGGAGTTGTGGGGCACTCTAAATATTTAGTTTTATTTGGTGTATTTATTGTAAAATTATCCCAGCTTTTTTTTACACAGTCCTCAAAGTTGTGTGAAAAAACTTTCCAAAAAGACCAAGTTTTGTCTCTTTTATAATTATCTCTTGGCTCAATGATTGCTAAAGTTTTATCTTTTAATTTTTCAAAAATTTCCAATTCATAAGCCAAAGAGAGCCCTGCGCAACCCCCACCAATAATTATATAATCAAATTCTTTCATCTAAATTTATTTCTTCATTAATTAGATTGTGATCATGTTCAATATTATCATCGATTTTACTAATAAGTGATAACTTAATTAAATCAAAAATAGAAAACAAAGTTTCAATTATTTTTTCAATATTTGAAACATAAATCTTCCCAGATTTTTTATAATTTTCTAAGTTTTTTTTATTTAAAATATTATATCCTATTTTTCTATAAACTCTTCTCGCAACTAGAATAGAAAATCTAAAAGTAATCGGTATTTCTTT
The DNA here is from genome assembly GCA_902622955.1 of uncultured Pelagibacteraceae bacterium. GTDB lineage: Bacteria > Pseudomonadota > Alphaproteobacteria > Pelagibacterales > Pelagibacteraceae > Pelagibacter. Next base: position 22,659 of record CACNRP010000006.1, on the reverse strand, counting down.
TATTGAGTAAAAGGAATTATCATAAAATTTTTCTGAAAGTTTGATTGTAGTCTCAATATCCTCAAAACTTTCATTAATATAAGATCTGTTATTTTTTTTATCCTCAACTACATCTCGAGAAATATTTGTTAATTGCATTGCAATTCCTAGATCAATTGCAGATTTTAGAGATGTTTTTTTGTTAACATTCAATATTTTTGCCATCATTAATCCAACAGTGCCAGCTACTCTGTAGGAATATATTAACAGTTCTTTTTTTGAATTTAGTTTAACAACTTCTTTGATATCAGAATTAATACCTTCAAGTAAATCATCAACAACTTTTCTGGATATACTGAATTCATTCATCAGATCCCACATATTTTTAATTATCGGATCATCATAATTTTTATTTACAAAGTTATTTCTAAATTTAATAAAATTATTTTTTTTTTCTTCAATTTTGTTTTCATCATCTGCAATATTATCTGCTACTCTACAAAAATCATAAAGCACAGAGCATTTTATATAGGTTTTTTTTGGCAAAAAAAATCCTGCCCAATTGAAGGATTTTGCATAAATAGCTAAATAATTTCTAGATAACATTATAATAATTTATCTAAAACTTTTGCTGAAGAGAGAACACCAGGAACTCCAGCACCTGGATGTGTACCTGCACCAACAAAGTACAAACCATCATACATTTCTGATTTATTATGAAATCTAAAGTATGCTGATTGTGTAAATTTAGGTTGGATTGAAAATCCAGATCCATATTTTGTATTTAATTCTTTCTCAAAGTAATCAGGTGTAAGATAAAAATCATTAACTATATTATTTTTAAGATCTGGCATTAAATCTTTTTCCATTTTATCAATTACGAGATTTTTCATTTTCTCACCTTCAATTTCCCAATTTATTTTTGACTGATTATTAGGAACTGGCACTAAAACATAAAAACAATCATTTCCTTCCGGAGCCATACTTTTGTCAGTTGCTGTAGGTCTATGTAGATAATAGCTGATATCATTATTTAATTTTTTCTTATCAAATATATCATCAAGATGTTCTTTATACTTGTTCCCAAACTTTATTGTATGATGCTCAACATTCTCATAAATTTTCTTTGTACCAAAATAGTAAACAAATAAGCCCATTGAATATTCCATTCGATTTTTTTTCCAATTAAATAACATTGAACTTTTACTGTCTTTACTTAGCATTTTTTCGTAAAATGCAGGCGGATCTGCATTACAAATAACATTATCTGCATCAATTAGATTTTCATTATTTAATTTTACACAACTTATTTTATTATTTTTTGTAATAATCTCTGTTACTTCACTATTTTTTATTATTTCAATACCGACCTCATTCATTAATTTTTCAAAACCTTTAATTATATTTCCTGTTCCTCCTATTGAATAATGTATTCCCCATTTTTTTTCTAAAAAAAGAATTAATCCATAAATAGACGTAGTAGTAAAAGGATTTCCACCAACTAGTAAAGGATGCATGCTAAGCATTCTTCTTAATTTTTCATTTTTTATAAAAGATGAAACTAATGAGTAAACTGACTTGTAGCTTTTAAGTTTCAGAAGAGCAGGCAATTGTTGCATCATTACAAATGGTTTATTAAATGGTACATCTGCAAGTTCTGAAAAACCTTTATCAAATATTTTTTCTGTAAAATTAACTAATTTTTCATATCCATTTACATCTTCATTGTTAAGCTTCTCAATTTGATCTTTCATTTCTTTTTCGTCACCCGAATAGTTGAATTTAGTTTTATCCTCAAAAATAAATTGGTACCAAATTTTAAGTGGGGTCAATTCTATATAATCTTTAGGATCCTTATTAAATAACTCAAACAATTCATTAATTAAGTAGGGCGCAGTAATTACTGTTGGTCCAGCATCATATGTAAATCCGTCTTTTTTAAAAACTCTAGCTCTACCACCCAGATCTGGATGTTTTTCAATTAATATTACTTTATGTCCTTTTGCTTTAAGTCGTAGTGCTGCTGCAATTCCACCAAATCCTGATCCAATGACTATAGAATTCATTTTACCAATTTATAGTTTTTTTAGAAAATTGTAAGTGTATTATGAGTTAATTTTTTTTAACTCTTCTTTAGTTTCATCTAAATTTTTTTGAAACACAGCATCTAATTTTGACTTGTCTAAAGATGTAGTTATTATTTTTTTAACTGAGTCCACAGCAATCTTTATGGATGCATCCTTAATTTCTTTTAAGGCAGCTTCTTTCATTTGACTTATTTTATTATCAGCTAAATTTTTTTTGATTTCTGACGATTTATGAAACTTATCATTAATTTCAATAACCAATCTGTCAGCATCTTTTTTGGCATTCTCGAGAATTTCGTTGCTAACAGTCTGAGCTGTATCTAATTTTTTTTGTGAGTTATCTAGCAGCAGCTTTGCCTCAGTTCTCAATTTTTCACTTTCATCAATTTCATTTTTAATGTCTGATATCATTTTATCTAACATTTCAGAAACTTTTTGAGGAATCTTAAAGTAAATTAAAACTCCAAAAAAAATAATAAATGATACGGCTACCCAAAATGTTGCATCAATTGCCATAGTATTTATCTCCATTTCTTTTAAATAGATCTTCAACGATTGCGGATATACTGCTATTATTTACTTCAGCCCCTATAAGTTTTTGTAATAACTCAGATGAAGTCTCAATAGCTATTTTATTTATTTTATTTGGGGCATTCTTTCTCAATGTATCTATTTCTTTTTCAGCTTCGGCGATTTCACTATCAATTTGCTTATCAAGAACCTCTCTTTTTGCGCTAATGTCTTTTATTGCTTTTTCTCTTGCTTGATTGAAAATGCTATTAGCCTCAAGTTTACTTTTGGATATAATTTCATCATATTCTTTTAGTTTTGCATCACTATTTTCTCTTTGTTTCTCAGCAGCCTCAATATTTTCTAATATTTGAGATTTTCTCGATTCTAAGTTATTACTAATTTTTGGTAGTATTAATTTAGATAATACTAAATACATAATACCAAAACTAAGTATTAGCCAAAAAATTTGAGAAACCCAAAACTCTGGATTTAATTGAGGCATACCTCCACTTTCAGCTGCAAAAGTTTCTTTAATAAAAAAGAAGCTAAAAAATATCGAATGAAAATATATTTTTTTAACCATCAATTTAAAAAGCAAAAAGAATGATTAATGCAACTACTAATCCGAATAACCCTGTGGCTTCTGCAAGTGCGAAACCTAAAAGTAAATTAGGAAATTGTTTTTGTGCTGCAGACGGGTTTCTCATTGCACCAGACAAATAATTTCCAAAAATTATTCCAATACCAACACCGGCTCCAGCTAAGGCAATTGCTGCCAAACCTGCTCCGATCATTTTTGCTGCTTCTAATTCCATTATATCCTCCTCTGTTGTTAATGGTGTAGATTTAATGCATCATTTAAATAGATGCATGTTAAGATTGCAAAAACATAAGCTTGAAGAAAAGCAACTAAGATCTCCAAACCTGTTAACGCAACCGAAAAACTTAGTGGAAGCCATCCACCAACTATTCCAAGACTAATTACAAAGCCTCCGAAAACTTTCATCATAGTATGACCAGCCATCATGTTAGCAAACAATCTAACCGATAAACTTATTGGTCTACTCAAATAAGAAATAATTTCTATAATAACGATCAATGGGAGTAAAACCGCAGGCACTCCACTTGGAACAAATAATTTTAAATATCCTAATCCGTGTTTAATAAAGCCAATTACAGTTACCCCAATAAATATAAACGCTGCAAGCACAAATGTTACAATTATATGACTAGTTACAGTGAAAGTATAAGGTATCATTCCAAACATGTTACAAAATAAAACGAACATGAATAAAGAAAATATAAATGAAAAGTATGGTTTGGCTTTTGATCCTGCTGTATCGCTTATCATCTTGGATACAAAGGTATAACTAAGTTCAGCTAATAATTGAATTTTATTTGGAAGTATTGAATTTCTTTTTGATCCTAAATTAAAAACTAATAAAATAGACACAGTGCTTAAAATCATAAATAAACTTGCGTTTGTAAATGATATATCAAATGCTCCAACCTTAATTTCAGGTCCAATTCTGTAAACGTCGAATTGAGACATAGGATTTGCTGCCATAATATTTATTTATTTTTGCATTTTTTTCGCAGATCTGATCACGTTGGTTATTCCAGCAACGACACCCACAAAAAAAAAAATTAATATAAACCAGGGTTTAGTACCAAAGGTCTTATCAAAAATAAACCCAATAATTGTCCCCACAGCGACTGCTGAGACGAGTTCTGTGCTCAATTTGAATGCAGTGCCTATAGGTGAGGGGTTATTCTTCTTATTGTAGAGATTTTTCTTAGAAATCTTGTTTTTTGCAATCTCTAAGCGAGTTTTGAAAGGGTCTTTTGGCATTTATATTGTTAAGCAACCATACTCTCTGCTTTTTGTAAATCAACCGCTACAAGCTGACTAATTCCTTTTTGAGGCATAGTCACCCCATATAGTCTGTTCATTTTTGACATAGTTAAAGCATGATGAGTTACAATTATGAATTTGGTATTGGTTATTTTTATAAGTTCCTCAAGTAGACTACAAAATCTTGTTACGTTAGCATCGTCAAGTGGTGCATCAACCTCATCTAATACACATATAGGTGAAGGGTTAGTTAAAAATACTGCAAAAATTAAAGAGAGGGCAGTCAATGCTTGTTCCCCTCCAGATAATAAAGTTATAGATTGAAGTCTTTTTCCTGGGGGACTAACTAACATTTCTAAACCTGCTTCAAGTGGATCATCAGAGTCAACCAATTCTAATTTGGCATTTCCACCATTGAAAAGTTTTGTATAAACTTCATTAAACTTTCTATTAACTTTTTCAAAAGCTTCAATCAATCTTTCTCTTCCTTTTTGATTAAGTTCATTTATGCTATCTTTTAGTTTCACGATAGCGGTAACAAGATCGGCACGATCTTGTTCCATTTTTTTTATCTCTTCTTCATATTTACTTGTTTCTTCATCTGCTTTTAAATTCACAGATCCTAATTTTTCCCTTTCTTGTTTTTTCTTGTCCAAAGCATCTTCTTGATCAACTGGATTTGGAAGTTCTTCTACTCCGTTTAAATTTGAATTTTCTAAAATATTATCTTCATTCAAATTTAACTCAGAACTAATTCTATCAAGCAGATCACTTTTTCTTTTTCGCAGACCTTCAATTGTAGCTCCTGAGCTTGCTTTTCTCTCTCTGATTTGAATTGATTGCTCTTGTATCTCATTTAATTGCGTTCTTAACATTTCAATTTTTTGATCTGTTTCATCTATAATCGCTTCATTATCAACTTTTTCCTTATCTGAGATTCTTAAATTTTCTGAAATTTGACCTTTTCTTTCAGCCTGTGCTCTAGGTTGATTTTCTAAATTGCTTAATTGTTTTGATAATTTTTCTTTTCTTTTTGTTAGTTCATTTACCATTTTTTCTGAGTTAGTTAATAAATTTTTCCAACTTTCAATTTCTGTTTCAATAGTCTTAATTCTTTCATTTCTTTTTATAGACTCATTTTTAATTGATTGATTTTTACTATATGCATCAGCATATTTTTCTTGGAGTAATTTTATATTTTCCGATTTTTCACTAACTCCTAATAATTCACTTCTATATCTCTCATTTTTTAAATCATTTAAAAAACTATCTAGCTCCATATTACATCTATCTAGAAGAGTTACTGCTTGATTTATTTCATTACTATCTATTAATTCTTTTACCCTTGTAATAGTATTTTTTATATTTCTTATTGGACCAACACTTATATTTACAGTTTCATCTGCTAAATTGTTTACAACTTCATCAACAGCTTTTTGCTCTTCTTTAAGTTTATTCTTTGCATTTTCTAATTCCTCATTAGATAATTTTTCTGTTTCAAAATACTTCGAGTCTGTTTCAATTAATTCAGTTTTTTCTTCCTTCAATCTTTTTTCATTAGAATTAGCGTCTATAATTATTCCTTTTTCTCTTGTGATATCATCATCAAGGGTTTGAATTGATTTTTTGATGCTCTCTATCTCATCTTGAATTCTTGTATTTTCCTCATCTAAACTCTGAAGCTCTAAATTGAGTCTTTGTATCCTTGATAAATTTTCTATATTTTTCTCTCTCAATGGATTTACTTTATCTGTAAAAGTTTTAATTGAATTTTCTAGTTCAGATATTTTGTTATTAAATCCTTCTACTTCCCCTTCTGCCTCAGTATTTATTTCATTTTCTATTCTAATTTCTTTGTCTATTTCTATTAATTTCAAATAATACAATCCTGCTTCAATTTTTTTAATTTGATCTGAAATTAGTTTATACTTTGTTGCTTCCTCAGCTTGTTTTTGAAGATTTGCTAATTGTTTTTCTTGTTGTCTTCTAAGTTCATCTGCCCTTTTTAAATTATTTTCAGCAGCACCTAATCTTAATTCAGCTTCATGTCTTCTAACATGTAAGCCTGATATTCCTGCAGCTTCCTCCAAAATAGCTCTTCTATCAGTTGGTTTAGCAGTCACCAGTGCTCCTATTCTTCCTTGACTAATCATAGATGGTGAGTGTGCACCAGTCGAAAGGTCCGCAAAAAACATTTGTGCATCCCTTGCTCTAACCTCTTTATCATTTATATAAAATTTAGATCCTTTGTCTTTTTCTATCTTTCTTCTAACTTGTATTTGTTCTATTTCACGGTATTGAATTGGACCCTCTTTGTCTTTATTTTGAACTTCGATTGAAACTTCAGCTATATTTTTTGATGCTTTATTAGATGTACCTGAAAAAATTACGTCCTCCATACCAGATCCTCGCATACTTTTTGCAGAGGTCTCTCCCATTACCCATCTCAAAGATTCTACGATGTTTGATTTTCCACAGCCGTTTGGACCTACTATACCAGTAAGACCATCTTCAATTAAGAAGTTAGTTTTTTCAGCAAAAGATTTAAATCCGTTTAATTGGATTTTTTTAAACTCCATGCACTAACTTATATCATTTTTTCTAGTGCTTTTTTCAAATTTTTGTAATTTAAAGTTTTTTCAAATTTTTCATTGTTAATAATTATCGTAGGGGTTGCGTTTATCTTAAAGTTTTTTGCTCCTTCGATTCGATCGTTAAGTACAAAATCCTCAATTTCCTTGTTATTTATACAGGCATCAAAATCAATATTAAATCCCTCGTTTTTCAAAAATTTTTGAAGGTTTTTGTTTGCTTCCTGTATTGAACTTCCTTTGATCCATTTTTGTTGATTAGCATATAAGGTTTCAAGGATATCTGATTTTCCATCATTTTTACATTGAGAGACTTTTGATGCGTTGAGTGCTGCCATATCTAATGGGAAATGTCTAAATTCAATTTTTGCGAGTCCCGTATCAAGATATTCCTCCTTAAGTTTAGGAAATACGTTTTTATGAAAATCTGCACAATGACTACAAGTCATTGACTCAAAAGCAATTATCGAGATTTTGGCATCTACATTTCCAACAACTATTCTTTTAATTTCTTTAGAATAGCTACTCGAAGAAGCACAAATAAAAATAAGAAGTATAAAAATAATTTTTTTCATTTTCCTTTGAAAACTTTTGTTAATTCTATTAATGATTTCTTAATTTTGTCGTTCTTAACATCATTAAGTCTATTTTTATATTTATTAATTGACACATTTTTAGTATTTTTCTCATTTTCTAGGGATATTTTCTGGTGATCATCAAAAGTTACTAATTTTAATTTTTCCACAACAGAATATCCAAAATAATTATTAATGTTATTGATAATATCTTTCTTAGAATACTCCATGTCTATCTCGTGTCCTCTTTTAACCATTACCACTAGAGTGCTGACACCGAATCTATTAGAGTTTTTGAATGTTTTTGGGTAGCAGATTTTAAAAAGTTCAACTCCTACTATGTATTTCCAGTTACTGAGCGTTTCTGAATAAATTTGACCTTTTTTATTAATAATTCTTTTAACATTTTTTGGCAAAGTGTCTTTAAAAGATCTTAGCCCTTGAATGGATTGGCTTCTCTGCTTAGTATTATTTTTAGATTGCATATGAATAATCAGATAATAGCAAATAAAATTCTTAATTGGTATGATATTAATAAGCGAACGTTACCTTGGAGAAAACAAGTTTCTAGTAAAAAAAAACAATATTACACTTTGGTAAGTGAGTTTATGTTACAGCAAACACAGGTTGTTACTGTAATACCCTATTTTAAAAAATTTATTAAAAATATTCCAGATCTAGAAACATTGGCAACTTTTGATGATCAAAAATTAGTAAAGTTTTGGGAAGGTTTAGGTTATTATTCTAGGGTAAGAAACTTAAAAAAAACAGCTCAAGTTATAATCAAAGATTTTAATAAAAATATACCAAGTAATTTTTTAGAGCTAAAATCTTTACCAGGAATTGGTGATTATACAGCCAGTGCAATTTCAGCTATAGCTTTTAATAAACCATATATTCCTTTAGATGGAAATATTGAGAGAGTTCTCAAAAGGTATTTGTACTTGAAAAAGGAACATCAAATTACGAAAGAAAACTTACATGAAGAAAAAAAAATATTTGGTTTGACAACAAGATCAAGTGATTATGCTCAAGCGTTAATGGAACTTGGGGCGTTAATCTGTAAACCTATTAATCCAAACTGTGATCAATGTCCAATATCAGCCAAGTGCATATCTCTAAAAAAGAAAGACTTTGTTTTAAATAAAATAAAGAAAAAAAATAAAGATAAGTATTACCTTCTTAAAGTTTTTAAAAAAAATCAAAAGTATTTATTAATTAAAAATACTAAATTTAATTTTTTAAAAAATTTTGATATTTTTCCCATGCAAGAATTAATTAAACCAAAAAAATTTAATAAGGATCTAAATATCAAATTATCAAACATGAATATGAATATTAAAATAGAATATAATAATGAAGCTAAACCAGTAACCACACCAAATTGGATAGACCCTAAAAATTTACATAACTACACTTTACCCACATTTACAAAAAAGATTGTAAATTATTTAGAAAATCATAAATGAAAAGCGTCGCAATTATAGGAGCGGGTATTTCAGGTCTGTATTTAGCTAATTTATTTAAAGGTAACAAAAATTATAAAGTCACAATTTATGAAAAAAAAGATTTAATCGAAATTAATGAGGGATATGGAATACAGTTATCAGTAAATAGTGTAAAGCTCTTAAATCAAATAGGTTTTAATTCTTTAACAGATAAGGAAAAGTTTCATCCAAAAAAAATTGATTTTTATGATCTAAAAAATTCAAAAAAAATTTGTGATTTAGAAATTTCAAAATTTAATTTAGAAAATTGCAAATATACAGCATTAAAAAGATCAAAATTACTTCAGTTTTTGGTAGACGGACTTGGAAATGAAATAATCAAATATAATTATAGTATTAATCAAATAGAATATGGAAAAGATTTTACAAATCTAACATTTGATAATGGTGATAAAAAAACATGTGATTATTTAATTATTTCTGATGGAGTATTTTCTAAAGGTAAGTCACTAATTTCAGCAAATAATTCAAATGCAATTTATAATAATTTTATTGCTATTAGGGGCAATATATCAAAAGAAAATCATCAAGATATATGTGATGAAAATGTTTCATTATTTTTAGGATCAGATTTTCATTACGTAGTTTATCCTTTAGATAAAGATGATAATTTAAATTTTATTGGAATATTAAAATACAAATTAAATTCAAAAGACCAAAAAAATCATAAACTTTTTGACGAAAATTATTTTATAGAAATTATTAAAAATAAATTGTCTCAAAAAATCCCACCAAGGATTTTTGAAAAAATTCAAAATATTAAATTATTTCCAGTTTTTGTAAGTAAAAATTTTATCAAACCACCAAATAACACATTTTTAGTAGGTGATGCTTTTTTTGCGTTTCCTCCCTCATTTGCACAGGGTGCTTCACAATCAATTGAAGGAGCTCACGAGTTATATGAAAGCATATTGAATGACAATAATTTTTTTAATATGAGAATAAAAAGAGTAAAAATGATTAATCGTAGATCCAATTTTAATCAGTTTGCTTTTCATCTATCAAATCCAGTGATGATTTTTTTTAGAAATGTTTTAATGAAATATTTAGTTAAAAATGAAAATTTTTTAGAAAGTTATTTAGGTAAAATTTATAAAAATTAGTTTTTAGAAATTAATCTTTGTCTTAGATAATCTATTGGATAAGTTTGCCCATTGATATCACAGTGCCAAAAAGTCCATCCATTACAACTTTCAGCTCCTAAAATAATAGCTGCCACCTTGTGTATAGAGCCCTCTGCTTGATTATGTTTTATACTACCATCAGCCATAATTCTGGCTGTTATTTTTTTCTTATTATCAAAAATATTAGTTCCAGGTTTAATTATTCCAAGCTCAACTAATGAACCAAAAGGAATTCTTGGTTTTGATCTGCTATTTTTTAGCGTATCTAGTAAATCGTCCTCAATAGGTTTTGTAGTCTTTAAACGTTGCTCAGCAGCTTTAAAATAATTTTTTTCTTTTTCTATTCCAAAATAATTTCTTCCTAGTTTTTTTGCTACTGTAGCTGTTGTTCCTGATCCTAAAAAAGGATCAAGTATGAGGTCATTTTTATTAGATGTAGCTAGTAAAATTCTATGCAGTAATGCCTCTGGTTTTTGTGTAGAGTGAATTTTTTTTCCATCCTTTTTAAGTCTTTCAGAACCATTGCATATGGGAAGATCCCAATTAGATCTCATTTGCAAATCATCATTTAAACATTTTAAAGATTGATAATTGAATGTGTATTTCGATTTTTCACTTTTAGAAGCCCATATTAAAGTTTCATGAGCGTTAGTAAAACGTGTTCCTCTAAAGTTTGGCATTGGATTATTTTTATTCCAAATAACATCGTTTAAAATCCAGAATCCTAAATTTTGGATTGCCGTGCCAACTCTAAAAATATTATGGTAGCTCCCTATAACCCAAATAGCTCCATCTTTTTTTAAAATTCTTTTACATTCACTAAGCCATTCATAAGTGAAATCATCATATTTTTTAAAACTTTCAAATTGATCCCATTTATCATTTACCGCACTAACCTTTGATCTATCCGGTCTAGTTAATTCACTTTTTAATTGTAAATTGTAAGGAGGATCAGCAAAAATTAAATCAAAAGTTTCACGTGGAATTTTTTTCAATTCCTTGAGACTATCTGCATTAATTATTTTATTTTTAAAATCAGTTTTCATTTTTAAAAATTAATTAGACTCGAAATGGATTCTACGGTCAACCTGAGATTGAAAAATTTGGATTCGATTAGTGTTTCTAAATTAGAATATAACTAGATGTAGTGTTAATTTATTTTAAATATTGGTGAAAAAGTTTTTCTATGATGTTTGGTAATTCCTAATTTTTTCAAAGCTTTTAAGTGTTTTCTTGTTCCGTACCCAAAGTTTTTATCCCAACCGTAACCTTTATTTTTTTTTGATAAGGTTGTTATAAACTTATCCCTTGATACTTTTGCAATTATAGAAGCAGCTGAAATAGAGGGGACTTTTTTATCTCCTTTAATAACTGATTTTAAATTATAATTTTCTAATTCTGGAGTTTTGTTTCCATCTATCAGAACGAGTGTTGGTTTTTTCTTAAGTTTTTTGATGGCTCTTTTCATAGCCAGCAAACTTGCTTGTTGTATATTTAGCTTTTCTATTTCTCTGACAGAAGCTTTGCCTACGGACCAAGTAGAATTTTTTTTTATATATGTACATAGATACTCTCTCTTTTTTTTATTTAATGACTTTGAATCTTTTAATAATTTTGGATTAATTGATTTTTTTAAAATTACTGCTGAAGCATAAACAGGTCCAATTAAACTTCCTCTGCCAACCTCATCAACCCCAGCAATTATCTTCATCAAATTTTTAACATCAGATCTTTGATTTTGTCTCTAATTTTCTTTAAATCTTCCCATGAGTGTTTTTTATTTTCTGGGAAACGGATTAAATAAGATGGATTAAAAGTTATCATTAAAGGGAATGTTTTGTTTTTTAAAATCACTTCCTTCCAATGTCCTCTTTCATTAGTAATTTTTTCACTTATTCCTGTAACAGCCTCCATTGCTGAACTACCCATCAAAACAATAATTTTTGGGTTTATAATTGATATATGCTCTTTCAAAAATACTGAATACCTTTTAATTTCGGTCGTAGTTGGTTTTCTGTCATCAGGTGGTCTAAAATTGATTGTATAACTAGTGTAAATGCTTTCTCTCTTAATATTTATAGCTATAAGCATTTTATTAAGAAGTTCGCCAACTTCACCTCTAAATGGGACGCCCAATTTTTCTTCCTCAGCCCCAGGAGCTTCTCCAATTAACATTAAAGGACTATTTATATTTCCCTCACCTAAAATAATTTTGTTTGAATTTTCTTTCAATTTACAATTTTCAATTGAATTTATTTGATCTTTTAAATTTTTTAGTAATTCTTCTTTATTAACTTGCAGGGTGCCATTGTTCGTTTCTAAAATATTAAATCTATTTATTGGCTTATCAGCGAATATAAATTTCGGCTCAATAGTATTAATTAGTTCTTGGTTTAATTTGGTATTTTGATTTATCACTTTTTTAGTCATAGTATGGTCACATGTTCCTAAAATTTTTAAAATTAGTACTATTAATATTCATATCTTATCAGACACCTTTGTATTCTAAAAGTGCTACTTTTAATGATTTCAACTCAAGAGATTTATCAAATTATTTTTCTGGAATTGTTGCATTTGAAAATCGAGATAATTCTGAAGCTTTAAAATTTTTTAACTTAACCAAAGTATTAATTAACAAACATGACAGCTATTTAAAAAGATATGTTAACTCTTTAGTTTTAGATAACAAAGTACCTCAAGCAATTAATGTATTAAATAACAATGCAAACAAATCTAACTCAGATTTTTATGATGCTTATATAATTTTAATAATTGACAGTTTAAAGAAAAATAATTTTAAAAAAGCTGATGAATATTTAACACAAAGTTTAAAATTTCAAGATGAAAATAGGATAAACCTAGTTATATTTGAAACTCTAAAACAGTACATTTATACATTTAAAAATAAAAAATTATTAGATAACAAAAAAAATTTTGGAAACCTGTCTCTTATAGCCGAGACATTCCAAAGATGTTATATTGAAGATAAAAAAACCTCATCATTTTTTCTTAATTTAATAAATAATCAGCAAGGTGATTATTCAAGATACATTTTCTTTTATCTTAATTATTTAATTGATAACAATAAATTTAATGAAGCAAGATTAGTTGTTGAGCAAATTGATTATATAAATTCAACACTTTTACTTTCACAAAGTAAAAGTTGGGTAGACAAAGAAAAATTCGATGATTTTGGAAAAATTTTTTCATGCAAAGATCATAATGATCTTGTAAGTGAGTTTTTATTTTTAATCTCTAATCTTTATTCTTCTCAGGATAATTTTGAGAAATCAAATTTTTACTTAAATTTGTCAAACTATTTAAATCCTAAGTTTGAATTTAATTTGTCATTGGTTGCAGAAAATTTTTATCTTAATGATGAATTTGATAAAGTACAAAGGATCTTAAAAAACTTTAAAAAAGATGATGAATTTTATTATTGGTTTAGATTAAAAAAAGAAGCTCAAATAATAATTCAAGAGCAGGATTATCAAAATGGAATTAAATACATAGATTCAAAATTTAAAAAAATTAAAAATCCAAATATAAAAATGATTTTTGATTTAGCAAATTTTTATAAGAATTCTAAAAATTATGAAAATGCAATAGATCGTTATACAGAAATTATTTTAACACTGGATGACAATTCACTTATTAAATCAGATGTATTGTATCGTAGAGGCGGTAGCTATGAAAGAATGGGAAATTATGAAAAGTCAGATGAAGATTTATTGCATGCGCTTAAAATTGATCCTAGTGATGCATATATTTTGAATTATCTTGCTTACTCCTGGTTAGAGCGTGATTATAAAATTAATGAAGCAATGGATATGTTGAAAACAGCATATGATTTAAAAAGCAATGATCCATATATTATTGATTCAATTGGATGGGCGTATTTTTTAATAGAGGATTATGTAGAGGCAGAAAAGTATTTAAAGAGAGCTGTAGAATTAATGCCAGATGACCCAATCGTGAATGATCATTATGGAGACATTTTATGGAAATTAAATCGAAAAATTCAAGCAAGATATTTTTGGAGCAATGTCTTAACTTTTGAGGATACCGAAGACGATTTGAGAGAACAAATCAATATTAAAGTAATTGAGGGTCTTAAAAATTCTTAAATGAAATTTAATAAAATTAAATCTAAAGCAAAGTTAAATTTAGCACTAAATATTACTGGAAAAAAAAAAGTTTTACATAAAATTGAAAGTATAATTAGTTTCATAGATCTACATGATGTTATTTCGATAAAGCAACATAATGGAAAAAAACACCATATTTCATTTTATGGAAAGTTTTCAAAAAATATTGGAAAAAAAAATACTGTTCAAAAATTATTTCAAATACTAGATAAAGAAAATTTATTAAAAAATAAAAAATTTAAAGTTAAAATTAAAAAATTAATTCCCCAAGAAGCTGGATTGGGTGGGGGATCGATGAATGCTGCTAACGTGTTTAATTATTTGGTTAAAAAAAAAATTATTAATCCTGATTATCAAAAAACTCGAAGTATCTGTGACTTTGTTGGTTCAGATGTTATTTTGGGAACCATTTCATCCAGCTGTGTATTGTCATCTGGTGGTAGAGTTAAAAAAATTTATAATACTCCAAAATATTACTCTACTTTAGTAAAGCCTGATTTTGGTTGTTCAACTAAAAAAATATACTCTGCTGTTCGAAATTATACAAAATCAAAATATAATAAACCAAAAAAAAACATGTTCGGAGTAAAATATTTGATTGATCAACAAAATGCCCTTGAAACAATAGCACTCAAAAAATATCCAAAACTTAAAAAAATAAAGTTGTTCTTAGAAAGTATAAATAGTCCCTTATTTGTTAGAATGACTGGTTCAGGATCAACAATTGTTGCTTATTATAATTCATTAAAGAGTTGTAAATTGGCAAAAGCTGAATTCAAAAGAAAATATAAAAATTATTGGTGTGTTACAGCAAAAACTATATGAATTTTATATTTTTATGTTATAGGAAACTAGTATTGGGGCGTAGCCAAGCGGTAAGGCACGGGTTTTTGGTACCTGCATCCTAGGTTCGAATCCTAGCGCCCCAGCCATTTATGAAAAATTTTTTAGATAAATTTTTTTCCCGATCAAAAAATCTTGATTATATTAGTCAAAATTTTAAACAAATTACTTTGACAACACCAGCAAATAAAATTTTTGAGGCAATTAATAATTTTTCAGAGAAAAGTGAAATCAGATATGTGGGTGGGTGTGTAAGAAAAGTAATAAAAAAAGAAAATGTTGATGATATTGACTTAGCAACAAATTTAACGCCCCCAGAGGTTTGCGAAGCTCTTAAAAACAAACAAATAAGTTATTACGAAACAGGAATTGAACACGGAACTATAACTGCAATAATTGATGATTATAAATATGAAATTACTTCCTTAAGGAAGGACGTTTCAACTGATGGAAGGCATGCAGAGGTAGAGTTTTCTCTAGATTGGAAGGAAGATGCCTCTAGAAGAGATTTTACTATTAATTCAATTTATGCGGATTGCGATGGTAATTTATTTGATCCATTTAATGGTAAAAAAGATTTGGAGGAGGGTTATATTAATTTTATTGGCAATTCGGAAAAAAGAATTCAAGAGGATTATTTACGTATTTTAAGGTATTTAAGATTTTATTTAAATTACTCAAATTATAAGCACCAGTCAGAAATAATAAAAAGTATAAAAAAAAATATTGATGGAATTTCAAATATATCATCTGAAAGATTAATCGATGAATTAAAAAAAATAACGAGTTCAAACGGATTTTTAAAAATTTTTAAAGATAAAGAGAGTTTAGAACTAATAGAAATAATTTTCCCCCAACTAAAGAATATTAAAAATTTTAAAAAACAAAATTCTTATGCTGTGGAAAATTTTTTAAAAATTGACTTTATATTCTTAATTGCACTTTTAGTTATTGATGGGACTGATAATGCTGATTATTTTCTTTATAAATTCAAAATGTCTAAAAAAGATCAAAAAAGATTAAGATTGATAGATCGTTTTTTTAGAGAAAGAGTAACTCCAAACAACTTTACAGAGCAAAATTTGAATAAATTTTTTTATTATAATGGGAGACAGGCTGTAATAGATATAATTACTTTTAAAATTTTTACCTTAAACAAAGTAGAGAAAAAACTAATTAAATTGTTAGATATTTATAAAGATAAAATAATTCCAACTTTTCCAATAGGAGCTGATTTACTAATGTCTAAATTTCAAATTCCTGAAGGCAAAACTTTAGGTAATAAATTAAAAAGGATTGAAGAAATTTGGGTTCAAAACGGATTTCAAATTTCAGATAAGCAAGTACAACAAATAGTTAAAAGTTAAATATATTTCACGTCTTTAATTTCAAAATTTTTTATACCAGAGGGTGTATTTATTTCAACTAGATCACTTTTATTTTTTCCAATCAAACCTTTACCAATTGGCGATTGAAAGAAAATTAGTTTTTGTTTTAAATCTGCCTCATCTCTTCCAACAATTTTATAATTAATTTTTTCACCAGTATCTAAATCTTCTAAAAAAACTGTGGATCCAAAAATTACTTTTCCCTCATTGTTAAGTTTTGTTACATCAATAACATTTGCTCTTGCAATAATATCGTTAATTTCGGTTATTCTTCCCTCATTATGAGATTGCTCTTCTTTAGCTGCATGATATTCAGCATTTTCTTTAAGGTCTCCGTGGGATCTCGCTTCTGCAATTGCAGCTACAATTTCAGGTCTTTTTTTTTCTTTTAAAAAAACTAATTCTTCTTTTAGTTTATTTAATCCGTTCAATGTGATTGGCTCTTTATCCATTTATTATTTCCATTTTGCGATTGGAGGTAATGACATTAAAATTCCCTCAACATTACCACCAGTTTGTAGCCCAAATTTTGTTCCTCTATCGTATAGTAAATTAAATTCTGCGTATCGGCCTCTTTTAATATACTGAAACTCTTTATCTTTTAAAGTCCATTTTCTTTTTATTTTTTTTTTAATTATTTCATTGAAAAGCATTTGAAATGTAACACCAACATCCCTGATAAACTTAAAATCATTTTCAAAATTATTATTTTTATAATCAAAAAAGATCCCACCTATTCCTCTTGCTTCTCTCCTGTGAGGTAGATAAAAGTATTCATCACACCATTTTTTATATTTTTTATAATAATTTTTATTATGTCTATTGCACATTTCTTTTAAGGTTTTATGAAAATTTCTTTTCTCTTTTTCATCTTTGATTGCTGGTGTTACATCTATTCCTCCACCAAACCAATTTTTTTTTGTACAAATAAATCTGGTATTAAAATGCATTGCAGGAATATGTGGATTTTGCATATGCATAACTATCGATATTCCTGATGCCCAAAATCTTGGATCCTTACTTGCACCTGGTATATTATTTTGAAATTGTTTAGGAAATTTTCCATAAACTTTTGAAAAATTTACTCCTACTTTTTCAAAAACTTTTCCATTTTTAAGAATTCTATATTCACCACCACCCTCGTCTTTTTTATTACTTCTTTTCCAAGAAGTTGATCGAAAATTTAGTTTATTTTTTTCAATTTTTAAAATGTCCTCGCATATTGCATTTTGTAAAAGTTTAAACCAATTACTTACTATGTCTTTTTTGATTGAGATATTCATCTTATGTTAATTCTATTTGACGTAAACTTTCTGCCAAAACAATGGCGACTGATGATGCAATATTTAGAGATCTTACTTTGTTGTTCATTGGTATTTTCAAACGATTTTTAATCAATTTATGTATCCCATCTGGCACCCCAGCACTTTCTCTGCCAAATAATATAGTATCATCAGGCTTAAACTTAAATTTAGTATAATTTGTAGGGCCCTTAGTTGTCATCAATACAATTCTTTTTTTCTCTTTTGCCTTAAAAAATTTTTCAGAACTTTGATAAAACTCTATTTGACTATAGTCCAAATAGTCCATCACTACTCTTTTAAATCGTTTATCTGATAATAGAAAGCCACATGGTTCAATTATTTCTAATTTAGCACCTAAACATGCGCAGGTCCTTATAATTGCTGCAGTATTTTGAGGAATATCGGGCTCATACAAAGCTATTTTTGGTCTTAAAATTGTTGAATTATGTGTCATTCTTTCAGTAGTAAAATAATTATTTTATATTATATGAATTCGTATAATAACTATTAAACCAAAAAGGGATAATAATTAAAACTATTAAAAGTGTCTGAAAAAAAAACAAAAAGAAGAGATTTTCTATTCACAGCTACTACAGCTGTAGGAGCCGTTGGTGCTGCTGCTGTAGTTTGGCCAATGATTGATCAAATGAATCCAGATGCTTCTGTTAAAGCATTAGCAAGCACTGAAGTTGATGTGAGTTCAGTTAATCCTGGAAATACGATAACTGTTTTGTGGAGAGGTAAACCAGTCTTTATAAGAAGAAGAACGAAAGAAGAAATTGATGAGGCAAGAAAAGTTAAAATGGAGGATTTAATTCATCCTGAAAAAGATGAAGATAGAGCTAAAAATCCTGAATGGCTTGTAATGTTAGGAGTTTGTACTCATTTAGGTTGTGTGCCTTTAAATGATAAAGGTGATTACAATGGATGGTTCTGCCCATGTCATGGATCTCACTATGATACTTCTGGTAGGATAAGAAAAGGTCCAGCTCCTCTAAACATGGAAGTACCTAAATATGAATTCGTAAATGCTAATACTATTAAAATTGGATAAATTAATATAAATGAGTGATCACGATTACAGGCCAAAATCAAAAGTGGGACAGTGGTTTAATGATAGATTGCCACTTTTAACTCTTGCAAATCATTTAACTGATTATCCTACTCCTAAAAATTTAAATTATTGGTGGACATTTGGTGGAATTTTAACTTTTTGCCTAATTACACAAATTATTACAGGATTAACTCTCGCTATGCATTACATAGCACATGCTGATATGGCTTTTGAAAGTGTTGAGCACATAATGCGTGATGTAAACTATGGTTGGTTAATTAGATACATACATGCAAATGGTGCATCAATGTTTTTCTTAGCAGTATACATTCATATCTTTAGATCATTATTTTATGGATCTTATAAAGCTCCAAGAGAAATAATTTGGATAATTGGTATAATTATTTACTTGCTCATGATGGCAGCTGCTTTCATGGGGTATGTGTTGCCTTGGGGTCAAATGAGTTTTTGGGGAGCAACTGTAATCACAAATTTGTTTAGTGCCATCCCTTTGGTTGGAGAGGGTATTGTTACTTGGTTATGGGGTGGATACTCAGTAGACAATCCTACCTTAACAAGATTTTTTACATTACATTATTTAATTCCATTTTTAATTTTAGGTTTAGTTGTTTTACACATATGGGCTTTACATGTTCCTGGAAATAATAATCCAGTTGGAATAGATATTAAAAAACCATCAAAAGATACAGTTCCGTTCCATCCTTATATTGTTATTAAAGATGGTTTTGCTCTGTTAATGTTTATGATTGTGTTCGCTTTCTTTGTGTTTTATGCACCAAACATTTTAGGACACGCAGATAATTATATTGAAGCAAATCCTATGGTAACCCCCGCACACATCGTGCCTGAATGGTATCTATTACCGTTTTATGCAATTTTAAGATCTGTTCCGGACAAATTATTGGGTGTTGTTGCAATGTTATCTGCAATACTAATTTTAGCAGTATTACCGTGGCTAGATACTTCAAAAATAAGATCAGCAGTATTCAGACCATTGTATAGACAATTCTATTGGATACTTGTTGCCGATGTTTTAATATTGGGCTATGTGGGTGCTATGCCAGCAGAAGGGCTTTACTTATTGATAGCAAGAGTTGCTACTGCATATTATTTTTTACACTTTCTAGTAATTCTTCCTGTTTTAGGATTTAAAGAAAAAACTTTACCAATGCCTCTAAGTATTACCGAACCTGTTCTTGGTGGTTCTCCAAATTTAGCTGCCGCCAGAAATAAAGAAAGTAAAATAGAATAAGGTGAAAAATTTATTTAAATTATTTTCTATAATAATAATAATTACTTCCTCAAATTCATACACTTTTGCTGCTGAAAAAGTAGAATATTTAAAAACTGATTGGAGCTTTAAGGGTGTATTTGGAAAATTTGATAGAGCTTCTCTTCAGAGAGGTTACCAAGTTTATACCGAAGTATGTGCCTCATGCCATTCAATGAAGTATTTAAGTTATAGAAATTTAGCAGAACAAGGTGGGCCAGAATTCTCTGAAGCCCAAGCTAAAGCTATAGCAGCCTCATTTGAAGTAACTGATGGTCCAAATTCTGATGGTGAGATGTTTACAAGGCCAGGAAAATTATCTGATAAATTTGTAATGCCGTATGACAATGTAAAAGCGGCTCAAGCTGCAAATGGTGGAGCATATCCTCCTGACATGTCTGTTTTGGTAAAAGCAAGAGGTGGTGGTGTTGATTACATTTATTCTTTATTACAAGGTTACGAAGAAGCTCCAAGTGGAATTTCATTGGATGATGGCGTTTATTATAACAAGTATATGTATGGTAATAAAATTAGAATGGCTGCTCCATTATCAGAAGGACTAGTAGAATATGGTGATGGAACAAATGCAACAGTAGAACAGATGTCAAAAGATGTAACAACTTTTTTAATGTGGTCTGCCGAACCTCATTTAGAAGCTCGACATCAGATGGGCTTTAAAGCAATTGTCTATTTAATAATTCTTACTATCTTAGTTTACTTTAGTATGAAAAAAATCTGGTCACGTATTGAATCTGAAGTTTAATATGTCTCCATCTTTCACAATATACTCTTTACCTTCTAATCTTAGTTTTCCGTTAGCTTTAGAATTTACCCATCCATCATTGGTAACGAAATCCTCATAAGATATAGTTTCAGCTCTAATAAAACCTTTTTCAAAATCAGTATGAATTTCTCCAGCGGCTTTGGGTGCAGTACAATTTTTTTTTATGGTCCAAGCCCTTGTTTCTTCAGGTCCAGAGGTAAAATACGTATCAAGTTCTAATATTTTATAGCCTTTTTGAATTAACATACTTAGTCCTGTATCTTTTAGACCAATCATATCCATATAATTTTTTTTTTCATCTTCTGCTAATTCATTTATTTGGTTTTCTATGTCTGCAGAAACAATCAGAGTGTTATCTTTTCCAAATTTTTCAATAAAGTTTCTAGTATACTTATTTCCATCCTGGATACTTTGTTCATCAACATTACAAACAAAAATCTTTGGTTTAATTGATAATAAACCACATTGATTAAGATGTTTTGTATCAAATTTTGATTTTAATATTGATATATCTTTGTCATTATTAATACAGTCTAATGCAATCTCTAAAATTTTAACCTGATCCTCTTCAATATTTTTCTTATTGTTTTTCTCAAGTCTTTTTTGAATTGATTCAAGATCAGCTAACATCATCTCGGTTTCGATAATTTCAAGATCTCTTACAGGATCAACATCTGGATTAACATTTTGTATATCGTTTGAGTCAAAACATCTAATCATATGAATAACTGCATCGACTTCTCGTATATGTGACAGAAATTTATTTCCTAAACCTTCACCTTTAGATGCTCCTTTAACAAGACCTGCTATATCGACGAATGAGATAGTCGTATTGATTGTTTTCTTTGATTTTGATATTTTGGATAATATACTTAATCTTTCATCTGGAACAGGGACCACTCCTACATTAGGATCTATTGTGCAGAAAGGAAAATTTGCAGCTTGAGCTTTGCTAGAATTTGTTAGAGCATTGAAGAGTGTAGATTTACCTACATTAGGTAAACCAACAATTCCACATTTAAAACTCATTATTTATTATTTACTGTACTAGAGAATAAATCTAATTTTTTGTCTATAAGTATAGAAATGGATTCAGTAATGTTATTTGTAATTTTTTCTAGTCCAAGTATTTCGTCCTCATCAAAATTTTGAAGAACAAAATCACTTACTTCCATTTTGTCTTTTGGTTTTCCAATTCCTATTCGGACTCTTGAATATTCTTTACCAATAAATTTATCTATTGATGCAATACCGTTGTGTCCCGCATCAGATCCACCAAACTTTGTTTTTATTTTACCAAACTCCACATCAAGGTCATCATGAAAAACAATTACATTCTCAGCATCTATTTTAAAATATTCAATTAATTCTCTTATACAAATTCCAGAATTATTCATAAATGTTAAAGGCTTAATAGCATAAACCTTTTGGTCTCCAACATTTCCAGTGGTAAGAAGTCCTTTGAATTTTGGTTTTTGTTTTGAAAGTCCAAATTTTTTATTTATTGCATCAATAATTTTAAAACCAATATTGTGCCTGTTATTTTCACTATCTGGGGTTGGATTACCTAATCCTACAAGTAGAAGCATAAAATATTAATATTGTAGAATAAAAT
>CACNRP010000005.1 GCA_902622955.1 uncultured Pelagibacteraceae bacterium | reverse complement strand
GAAAAATGTTCTAGATGAAGACCTAGAGGAATGCTCAAACGATCCTCTAACAGGTTGGTTTCGTGATGGTTGTTGCAACACTGATGAAAATGATCATGGTGTTCATACAGTTTGTGCAAAAGTTACAACTGAGTTTTTAGAATGGTTAAAAGAAGCTGGAAATGATTTAATAACTCCCCACCCAGAATTTGGCTTTCCAGGTTTAAAAGATGGTGATGGCTGGTGTGTGTGTGCTAGTTGGTATGCTAGAGCAGTTGAAGCTGGCAAGGGTTGTCCAATATTTATTAAAAGAACTCATAAAAATACCCTCAAACATCTTCCTATCGAAACTTTAAAAAAATTCGCAATAGATTTATCTTAATTACATATTTCCATATCTTGGACCACCACTACCTTCTGGTGTCACCCAAGTTATATTTTGAGAAGGTTCTTTAATGTCACAAGTTTTACAATGGATACAATTTTGAGAATTAATTACAAATTTATTTACATTATCTTCAATTTGAACCTCATAAACACCTGCAGGACAATATCTTTGAGCAGGTTCATCAAATTTTTCTAAGGTATAATTAATTGGTAAATTAGGATCTTTAAGTTTTAAATGAACTGGTTGATTGTCCGCATGATTGGTTCCTGTTAAATATACAGAGCTAGTCTTATCAAAGGTTATAATATTATCATATTTTGGATAATTTATTTTTGGCATTTGATTTGCTGGCTTTAATGTTTCATGATCGGCATGTTTATGTTTTAGAGTAAAAGGAAGTTTGCCTCTAAATAAAATTTGATCAATTCCTGTAAAAATTATTCCTAATATTAACCCCCAACTAAAACTAGGTTTTACATTTCTAGCTTCATAAAGCTCTTTATATAACCAGCTATTTTTAAATTTATCTTCATAAATAGAAAGGTTTTTATTTTCTTTAAAATGTTCATAAATAGTTTCAGCAGCAATCATTCCACTTTTCATCGCAGTGTGAGAGCCTTTAATTTTTGGCATATTTAAAGTTCCTGCATCACAACCAACCAATAAAGCTCCAGGCATAAACATTCTTGGTAAACTTTGAAAACCACCTTCAATTAAAGCTCTTGCACCATAGGATATTCTTTTTCCGCCCTCTATAACTTTTTTTATTGCTGGATGTGTTTTAAATCTTTGAAATTCATCATAAGGAGATAAGTGTGGGTTTTTATAGTCTAAACCAATTACATAGCCTAAAAAAACTTGTTTATTTTCAGCATGGTACATAAAACTACCGCCATATGTATTATTATCTAGTGGCCATCCAGCCGTATGCATAACTAGGCCTTCTTCATGATTTTTATCCTCAATTTCCCAAATTTCTTTAAAACCAATTCCATATTGTTGTGGATCTTTATCTTTACTTAATTCAAATTTTTCAATTAATTGTTTTCCTAAATGACCTCTGCATCCCTCTGCAAAGACTGTTACTTTACCTATAAGTTCTATTCCAGGTTCAAAACTATCTTTTTTATTTCCTTCTTTATCAATTCCCATGTCTTGTGTTGCTACACCTTTAACAGATCCATCATCATTATATAAAATTTCACTTGCGGGAAAACCTGGAAATATTTCTACACCTAAAGCCTCGGCTTGCTCTGCTAACCATCTACATAGATTTGCCAAACTAATGATATAGTTTTTATGATTTTGTTGAACCTTAGGCAAAAGCCATGTCGGCCAACTTAATGATTTTGTTTTTCCCAAAAATAAAAATTTTTCTTTATTTACTTTTGTTTTTATTGGAGAATTTAATTCTTTCCAATTTGGTAATAATTCATCTAATGCACGAGTTTCAAAAACATTGCCACTCAAAATATGAGCACCAATTTCTGATGCCTTTTCTAAAAGACAAACATTTATATTTGGATCCAATTGTTTTAATTTAATAGCTGTAGATAAACCAGACGGTCCACCGCCAATAATTACAACATCATATTCCATGGATTCTCTAGACATACCCTAGTTTTTAACTGTAAGGATTATTTTTGTATAGTGTTTAATTTGTTCAACTCTTCCATGAACTGAGGTATTGCCTCAAATAAATCAGCCTCAAGACCGTAATCTGCCACACTAAAAATTGGAGCTTCACCGTCCTTGTTAATTGCAACAATAACTTTACTTTCTTTCATTCCAGCTAAATGCTGAATTGCACCTGAAATTCCAATTGCTATATAAAGATCTGGAACAACAACTTTTCCAGTTTGACCCACCTGGTGATCATTACTAATATAACCAGCATCTACTGCTGCTCTAGATGCACCTATAGCAGCACCAAGTTTATCAGCAACTTCTGTTATCAATTTAAAATTGTCTCCATTCTGCATTCCTCTTCCACCTGACACAACTATTCTAGCTGTACCAAGTTCAGGCCTATCAGATTTTATTTCCTCTCTTTTTATAAACTTAGTCTTTGAAAACTCTTCACAACTTTCTATTTTTTCTACAGGCGCAGCACCCCCAGTGCTATCGCACGGATCAAAAGAAGTAGGTCTTATTGTTACACATTTTTTTGTATCGTTACTTTTTATAGTTGCAAATGCATTTCCAGCATAAATAGGTCTCAAAAACGTATCTGGGGATAACACTTTAATAATATCACTTACTTGAGATGTATCTAAATGTGCTGCAATTCTTGGCATTAAATTCTTACCAAATGTATTAGCTGAACAAACAATGTGAGAATAATTTTCTGCAAGTTTGATTATTACTGGAGCAAAATTTTCTGCTGTATAATTTTCGTAATATGGAGCTTCAACACTTATTACTTTTTTGATTGGTGGAAGTTCAGATAATTTTTTTACAGCTTCAGCACTGTTATGACCAATTAGAATAGCATGGACCTCTGGGTCAATTTGAGATGCAGCTGTAGCTGCATTTAAAGTAAAAGATCTCAATTCTTTATTATTATGTTCTGCTATAAGTAAAACTGCCATTATATGACCTTTGCTTCGTTTTTTAATTTTTGAACTAATTCTGCTACGCTAGCAACTTTAATACCTGCTTTTCTTTTTGGAGGTTCTTCTACTTTAACTTGTTCTATTCTTGGAGTTATGTCAACTCCTAAATCAGAAGCCATCAACTCCTCAATTGGTTTTTTCTTTGCTTTCATTATATTTGGTAATGATGCATATCTTGGTTCATTAAGTCTTAAATCACAGGTTACAATAGCAGGTGTATTTATTTCTATCGTTTCAAGTCCTTCATCAATTTCTCTAGTTACCTCTAACTTGTTATCTCTAACCTCAATCTTAGATGCAAAAGTTGCTTGTGGCCAGTTTAATAATGCGCTCAACATTTGCCCTGTCTGATTACAATCATCATCAATAGCCTGTTTGCCCATAAAAACTAAATCAGGTTTTTCTTTTTCTACAATTTTTTGCAAAATTTTTGAGACTGCTAATGGTTCTAGTATACTATCTGCTTTCACATGAATTCCTCTGTCTGCACCAACTGCTAATGCTTTTCTTACTGTCTCTTGAGCTTTCTCTTCTCCTACAGTTATAGCTACTACCTCTGTCGCTTTTCCTGACTCTTTGATTTTAACAGCTTCTTCAATTGCATTATCGTCTGGTGGATTTGTTGACATTTTAACATTGTCTGTCACTATTCCAGAATTATCTTCTTTAACTCTGATTTGAACATTGTAATCAATTACTCTTTTTACAGCTACTAAAATTTTCATTAAGCTCTCAATAAATTATTTTCTGAATCATACGGACTTTCATCCAGGACAGTAGCGTCATACATTTCACCTAAAATATCAACTTGTAATTTGTCGCCCACATTTGAACAGTCAGGTTTAACCATTGCTAAAGCTATTGATTTATCTAATCTAAAGCCAAATTCTCCACCAGTAGCTCTACCAACTACTTTTCCATCTTTAAAAATTGGATTATTTCCTAAAACATCAGCGTCTTTGGTATTATGAACTTCCAGTGTTACTAATTTATTATCAAATCCTTTTTCTCTCCATTTATTTAGAGCTTCTAATCCAATAAAGTTACCTTTATTTGGATGAACAAATCTATCTAGACCAGACTCATATGGAGAATATTCAATTGATAGCTCTGTACCAACTAATTTATAAGATTTTTCCACCCTTAAACTATTCATAGCTCTTATTCCAAAAGGTTTTATTCCTAAATCTTTACCAGCCTCCATTAATTTATCGAATATGTGATTTTGATATTCAATTGGATGATGCAACTCCCAACCAAGCTCACCAACAAAGTTTACTCTCATCGCGTTTACTGGAGCGTAGCCTACGTTTACATTTTTGGCAGTAAGCCACTTAAAATTCTCATTAGAAAAATCATCTGTAGAAACTTTTTGCATTAACTGTCTTGCTTTAGGACCTGCAACAACTAAAACTCCAGTACTATTTGTTAAATCTTCGAAAATAACAGACCCATCATCAGGCATCCATTTTTGGATCCAATCATGATCTAATCTTAAATTTGCTCCAGCAGAAACTAAATAGTAACTATTTTCCGCTTCTTTCATTATTGTAAATTCTGAATGAACTCCACCTTTTGTATTTAATGCATGACATAAATTTATTCGTCCAATTTTTTTTGGAAGTTTATTTGCGACTAAATAGTCAAGAAATTCCTCAGCTTTCGGTCCTCTAATTCTACATTTAGCAAAAGCTGTCATATCTAGAAGACCAACATTTTCCTTAACGTTTTGACATTCTTTTTTAATTGCATCAAACCATTTTGATCTTCTAAATGACCAATCATCTTTTTGCTCCATTCCATCTGTTGCAAAAAAGTTTGGTCTTTCCCATCCAAATTTTTGTCCAAAAACTGCACCTAAATTTTTCATTCGCTCATAACAAGGTGCTGTCCTTAATGGTCTAGCTGCAGGTCTTTCCTCGTCTGGATAATGAACAATAAAAACGTGACTATAAGCTTCTTCATTTTTTGCTTTTAAATATGATTTTGTTGCATAATTCCCATAACGTCTTGGTTCTACACCTAGCATATCAATTGTTGGTTCACCATCAATAATCCACTCAGCTAATTGCCATCCCGCTCCTCCTGCAGCTGTAATTCCAAAACTATGTCCTTCATTTATCCAAAAATTTTTTAAACCCCATGCAGGTCCAACAATAGGATTTCCATCTGGTGTGTAACATATTGCTCCGTTATAAACTTTTTTTACACCAACTTCTCCAAAAGCAGGAACTCTATGGATTGCTCCTTCTATATGT
This sequence comes from uncultured Pelagibacteraceae bacterium, assembly GCA_902622955.1. GTDB lineage: Bacteria > Pseudomonadota > Alphaproteobacteria > Pelagibacterales > Pelagibacteraceae > Pelagibacter. The sequence goes on along the minus strand of CACNRP010000005.1, from coordinate 39,096 downwards.
GGAGCCAATCTGTCTAGATCTTCTTGAAATAATTCGTATTCAGAATCTTTCGAAGGTCCCTCAACATAACATGCTGGCGCACCATCCTCATACGGTCCTAAAATTAATCCACCAGCCTCTTCTCTCATATACCATCTACTATCACTATCTCTTAAAACTCCCATTTCAGGTAAGCCCTCTTTTTTTCTTTTTTGAATTTCAGGATGTGGTTCTGTAACGATGTATTGATGTTCAACTGGTATTACTGGTATATCTAGTCCCACCATTTCACCAGTCTGTCTTGCAAAATTTCCAGAACAAGAAATAATATGTTCACATTCTATTGATCCTTTATCAGTTTCAACAACCCATCCTTCTTTTGTTTGTCTCATTGAAAGAACAGTTGTGTTTCTATAAATCTCAGCTCCTCTGTTTCTAGCTCCAGTAGCTAATGCTTGAGTTAAGTCTGCTGGCTGAATATACCCATCCTCTGGGTGTTGGATTGCTCCAACTAAATCTTCTGTATGGCACAAAGGCCAGATTTCTTTAACCTGTTGTGGGGTTAAAAACTTTACATCAACACCAATAGTACGAGCAACACCTGCATATTGATGATACTCATCCATCCTATCTTTTGTGCTAGCTAAACGAATATTTGAAACAACACTAAAACCAACATTTTTTCCAGTTTCTTCTTCTAATTTTTTATAAAGATCAACAGCATATTTATGAAGTTGACCTACTGAATAGCTCATATTAAACAGGGGTAACAAACCTGCTGCATGCCATGTAGATCCTGAAGTTAATTCTTTTCTTTCAATCAGTACAACGTCTGACCAGCCTTTTTTAGCTAAATGATAAAGTGCACTTACGCCTACAACTCCTCCTCCAACTACTACAACTTTAGTTTTTGTTTTCATTCTGCAATTCCTACTAAATTTTTATTACTTACGAAACAAAAATGTATCTATAGACTATCAAATTGAACTACCTAATGGAATGGGGCTAGAGACCATTGTTGTCATCCAGCAGTCCTTTAAAGTTCCGTCAACAGTATATTTTTCTACCTGCCAATTGAACTTGTGGTAAATTTTGTTTTTGTCTAGGATTATAACCTCAAATTGAGCCCATTTGTCACTACTTCCAACTTCGGTAATAGTGTGACTTAGATGGTTAATCATCATTTGATATGAGTCGCTTTTAATCATTCTCTTAAAATTACCTAAAGGTCCAGTAATCCTCTTATTATTTGGATGGGCAAAATTCCAAGTTTGCTCTATGCCTCCGTCCTTAAAATATGTGTCATTATTTTGTAAGCCTGTAAGCTGAATTTTAACAACCTCTGAAGGTAGAATATCTTTATTTGGTTTTAACAAGTCTGCTTTCGCGATTGAGGCAGTTACTAAAAGTATAACTATAAAACTAAATTTTATTTGCAGTATTTTCAACATCTTTCAAAAACTTTTTTCTTTTTTTTTCCTCAACGAACGGTACAGCAAAGTAACGTCTATAAACAACATCCGTAATGCCACATATATTAAAAACACCTCTTCTTAATCTTTTTGTTGGCATGTTAAGGAAAAAGGTTCTTACTGCAAATTGAGGCGATCCATAAGTGCAAAATACTACTGCCTTTTTTCCTTTTAGGTTACCAATTGGATAGCCATAATTTCCAAAAAGTTTTTTAAATTTAAATGCCCATGGTGGTGCTAAAACTTTATCTATCCAGCCTTCAACTATTGCTGGCATTCTGAAATTCCAAATTGGTGCGATAATAACTATTGCATCTGAGTCATCTATTCTTTTTCTATGATTTAAAACTTTTTCATCTGGCTTTCCTCCTGAAAATACTGGATCAAATTTTTCTTTGTACAAATCAATTAAATCAACTGAATGACCTTTTTTCTCTACACTTTTAATAAAAGTATCTCGAATTGCAGCATTAAATGATTTTTCGTCATAATGTCCATAAACAATAAATATTTTTTTCATAAATTATTTTGTTATAGAATATATATAGGTACTATTCTGAAGTTTTGTACTTACTATTGTTAATAATAAATACAAAAATAATAGGTAAAACTAATGTTAATATTGTTACAACAATTAATAAAATACCAAGTTCAGAATAATCAGCTGTAGTTTGAATATCACCAGAGACTTTATCTTTAACTTCTCTTGTCACAGTAAAAATCTGATTAAGATATTTTGTTCCCAACGCACTTGCAGATAAAGCAAGATTAGTAAATGAAGCAAAAACTGCAAAAAAAGTTGCTTTCAAATGGGATGGAGCATTTTTTGCTATCCAAGCTAATAAAGGTATCATAGACACTTGTCCTAACGGAGATTCTAATGCTGTATTAATTAAAGCAATAAATTTTGCGTCTACTACACCTCCAGTTAAAGATGAAGTCCAGTTATGAAAACCATAGTACATTCCAACACTTGGTAAAAACAAAACTGCACCTGCAATACTTAAGACAACAATAATTTTTGCAATTGAATTATTGGCCATAAAGGGTCTCAACAGAACAATTCCAGCTAATGTTAAAACTGATGCAAGTAATGACAAAATTGAAAAAAACTGCTCATTAAATTCAAGCACATCAATTTCAAACCAAGTAAGACCTGGTCCTGGACCAGGCATTGCTCGAAATACAAAAATAATTACTGCTGTACCTACAATTGTTAACCTTAATTCTTCAGGCAACTCTTTTATAAGTTTAAACATCAAAAATAAAATAATAACAACTGAACCTAAAAAAACTATTTCTTGAGCAAAAGGCACATTAAAAGAACCAACAGTTAAGGTAAAAATAACGAAAATTAAACTACCACCTAAGATCCACCAGTTTACTTTTGTTTTTTCGTTTCCTCTTTCATCCTTAAATTCTAAACCCTGGGATTTTAAAATTTGAATTTTTTTACCTCTTAAATAATTAGCAAAAATTACACCTAATATTGAAACTAAAGGAATAACTAGAGCATAAATATAAATAGAACCATATAAATTTATTTTATTAGCCTGATCTAAGCTTTCTACATCTCTAAATAAAACAACATTCAGGAGTGCAACTAAAACAGTCCCCCCAATTATTGCGAACCGCCCTAGCGTTTGCATTGTTGTATGCATAACTTTTATTTGATCTTTAGAATAATCGTTTCCTGACTCATCTATTAAAGGAACTGCTTCTACGGTCATAGCATCTGCAACAACATCTTGCACTACATAACCAATAGGAGCCAAAATTACACTAATTACAAACCATGTTTCCACTGAAAAAATTTGAGCCATATCTACAGTATGAATAATGAGCCCATACATAATTAATAAACTTAAAGCTATTAATGATGCTCCAAAATAAACCATATAATTTTTTCTTTCCCAAATAAGATCAACTAAATGACCTAATGGCATTTTTAACGCCCAAGGAATTCCTGCCCAAAAACCCAATCCTGCCAGAAAAGCGGCTGATAAATTTAAATAATCCTTAACAAAAAATGTTCCGACTATTCCAGTTAACCCTGAAATTCCAGCAGCCATATAAACCATTAAAGGGGGTAAATAGGTCCATTTAAACTGGCGACCTAAATCTAAAAAAGTACTATCTAAAAATTTAATAATATTATTCATTAAGTTACTGAGTAAAGGAAATATATGATCTATTTATAAAAAATATTTTTGATATTCTATTTTGGTACATTTGTTTTCAATATATTCAATATTATTTTCTTCAACTAATTTTTTTGCATTTTCGTCACGTATACCAAGTTGAAGCCACAAAACCTTCGCGCCTATTTTAACAGCATCCTCTGCAATGCCATACACCTCCTCAGATGGCCTAAATACGTCAACTATATCTATATTTTTATTAATATCTGTAATTTTAGCATAAACTTCTTCACCCAGTATTCTTTCTCCTTCAGCTGATGGATTTACTGGATAAACCTTAAAACCATAATCTTGCATATAATTCATTACAATGGTTGATGTTTTGTTAATATCCTTACTAACCCCAACCATAGCAATAGATTTATATTTAAAGAGAATATTTTTAATTTCACTCATACTCTTTTATTTATTTTTTTGTTAAAATTTTTTTTCTACAAAATTCTTTTGCTTCTTCAATTGTCATTGGTTTATCTAATTTCTGACTTCCTGCAACACATGCATCTATAGCTCTTTGAGAATTATGATCTCTAAAATCTAAAACAATATAAAGTCCTACAATAATAAATATTAGTATTAAAATATTTTTAATTTTCATTTATTTTTCCAATTAGGATTTCTTTTTTCTAAAAAAGCCGAAATTCCTTCTCTCGCGTCCATGGCCATCATATTGATTGTCATCATTTTACTTGTATAAGCGTAAGCTTGTCTCAAGGGCATTTCTAATTGCTTATAAAAAGCTTGTTTTCCAATTTTAATTGTTAAATTTGATTTTGAGGCAATTTTTTTTGCAATTTTTAAAACCTCTGTATTTAATTTCTTTTTTGGATAGTAGTCGTTTATTAAACCTAATTCTTTTGCAAAATTTGCTTTTATAGGTTCGCCTGTAAGCAACATTTCCATCATTGATTTTCGATTAATTTTTCTACTTACTGCAACCATTGGTGTGCTGCAGAACAGCCCAATATTTACTCCTGGGGTAGCAAACAAAGCATCCTTGGAACTATAAGCTAAGTCACAACTTGCAACTAATTGACAGCCAGCTGCAAATGCTGCACCATGAACTTTAGCTATTACTGGCTTTTTACCCTGAACAATCTGAAGCATTAATTTTGAACAAAGATTAAATAATTTCAAATATTTTTCTCTTTTTTTTAATCCTCTTACTTCTTTTAAATTATGTCCTGCACTAAATCCTTTTCCAGCACCCTCTAATATTATTACTTTCACTTTATAATCATCATCTAATTTTTTAAATGCTTTTAATAAATCAGAAAGGTTTTGAAATGATAAAGAGTTATAAGTTTTTGATTCATCAATAATAATTGATGAAATTTTGTCATTTATTTTTTTAATTTTTATATTACTTTTCATTTAATCAGTTAATCCATCGGATCTAGCCTGATTTCTTTTTATATGAATTGGTAAAACTTTACCATAAATAGCTTTTGAGTGTTCTGGGGTGTTTACTCTCCATGGATCTAAAACGTAAGCAGGAATACACATATATCTAGATTTCTGACCTTTCACTTTTGTTACTCTATGCAAAGTAAATCTTCCTTTAAAAATTTGTAAATCACCTGGTTCTAATTTAAGTTGTCTCACTCTTGTTCTATCTCCTTCAATAACTTTTTGAACTTCATCAAAGTTTTCATTTCCAGGTTCTCTTATATTTGGGCAGTACTCAAATATACCTCCCTCTTCAGGTTTTTGAATCATTAAGCTGAGTGTAAATTCGCAACTATCAAAATGCCATGGAAGTACTCCATCTGGTTTCATAACATTATAAGCATGACATGCTAGAGGGTCTGCCCATCTATAAATAGGTGAAACACCTAAACACGCAGATACAAATTTTAAAAGTTCTTCTGTTTCATAAAGATATTTCATTTCAGAATCTTTTGAAAAACAATCAGAGTTTAAATATCCGTTATACCTATTCATAAAAGTTCTTTTTGGGTGATCTTTTGGTAAAGAAGGATCGTCCTTGGCATACAAGTATGCGTTTATACTTTCTTTGGACATGTAAACCTCATCTAATTGTTTTTCTAACTCTGAATTCATTACCTTTAATGATTTTGGCAAAATAAAATTTGGAATTGTCGAGCAACTGTGTTGATCAAGTTCTTCTTTACATTTTTTTATTAGATTTTTAATTTTAGTTGAGCTTAAATCATGAATGGGATATTTTTTTAAATCTACAATAGTTTTAAGTCTATCATTCATTTAATTTTATTTTAACTTTCCCTCTTCTCTCATTTTTGCTCTTATTTTAGTAGCTGATATTTTTTGAGTTTCCTCATCTAAAACAATTTCCTCAATTTTATATCCAACCCCCCTACCATAACAAATGTTTGTAATATTGGGTACTAACATTATTTTGAATTTTCCTTCGAATTCTGGGTTTAACCTTTCTTCAATATTTTTTTTTACTGTTTCAAAATCAAAAGGATTGTCATCTACTCCCTGCACATCTCTTATCTGAATACAAACTTGTCCTGTTTTTTTAATAATTTCTTTAAATAAGGTATAATGTCCATCATGAAATGGTTGCCACCTTCCTAGCATTTGTGCTGTGGGTTTTTTATTATCCCATTGATACGTCATTTTTTTATCTCCTCTATTATTTTTGGCGCCCATTTTTTTGCATCCTGAGTTGTTACATGAAAATTAAAATTCTCAGGATTAACAAACATTTGATTAGTATCTTCAAATCTGCCTTTTTTAATTGTATCCACCCAAACAGTAAAATCTGCTGGAAATAAACTTCTTGCCTCAGGAGTTGGGGCTATAAAGTCAGCAATTACATAATTACCTTTTTCCTTAAGTTTTAACGCTGCCTCGGCCATTCTTTTTGCCTGTCTCACCCTTCCTTCTTTTGAAAAATCCCAATCATTAGCTGCTTTTCTTACTTCATCAGCGTTTAATCTCTTAGCATTTAATAATGGCGCCATTTCATCTGCTAAAGTTGTTTTACCCGCACCAGGCAAACCCATAACTAAAATAATTTTCATTAAATAACTTCTAGCGGATGATGGGACATTAGTTCAAGTCCATTCTCACCTACCAAATACTGTTGTTCAAGTTTTACGCCTTCTTTACCACCTACTTTTCCAATGTAGCTTTCAACAGTAATTGTCATATTCTTTTGAAAAATGCCGCTTCTTTCACCTCCATCTGTTGGATATCTTATTGCTGGCCATTCATCACACATTCCTATTCCATGAACCATTACAGAATATCTATTTGGATAATAATCTTCAGGTAAAGTCCAAGATTTTTCTGTAAATTCTGAGAAAGATACGCCATCTTTGATTAATCTGGAATTATGATTAATTTGTTCTTGAGCCATATAATATAATTTTTTTTGTTGATCACTAAATTTGTTACCAACAACAAAAGCTCTTGAGATATCTGCGCAATATCCATAAGGACCAACCATATCTGTATCAAAAGCTACTAATTCTCCATGTTGAATTATTTTATTACTACTCTCTTGCATCCATGGGTTTGTTCTCTGTCCAGATGATAAAATTCTACAATCAATCCACTCACCACCATTCTCAATATTTGTTTTATGTAAAATTGACCATAACTCATCTTCTGTCATACCTGCTTTAAGTTCAGATCGCATTTTTGATACACCTATTTCGGCAACTTCAATTGCTGCTTTCATACAAATTAATTCGTCAGGTGATTTTATGACTCTAGCTTGTTCAAGAATTAGTTTTGCGTCTACTACTTCAATACCCTCTTTATTTAAAGCTGAAATAGCAGGTCCATTTAAAACATCTATTGCCACTTTTTTCGATTTAAAATATTTATTTGATAAATCTTTTATTTCATTTATCCATTTTTTTAATTCGTTAGATGCTTGATTACCATTACTAAAATAATCCCAAGTTATTGCTGGTCTGATTTCGTCAATTAAATTTAAATGTGAAGACAAATTTTCACAATTAAAATATTCATAAAGAATTGTTGGTCCATTTACTGGAACAAAACAATATCTAGTCAAATTATGCATATTATAAACACTCATATTAAGACTATCTAAAGCATAACGTACATTAACTGGATCAAATAAAATACAAGCTTCTAAATTATTTTTTTCTAATTCTTTTCTTACTCTGTTCAAACGATATGATCTTAATTTTTCGAAATTTATTTGATCTTCTCTTAATCTTTTTTTAGTTATAAAATTTTGTTTAGTTTTTACATATGGTGCTATTTTTCTGCTAAATCTCATTTTACTCTGTACAATCCTAACCAAGCATTAACATCCTTACTTGCAATATAATCTGATTTAAAAAATTCAAGTTCTTCCCATTTATTCTTTTTTAAATTTTCAATTTTTTTATCAAACCCATATTCTTCGTGAATACCCTCATTAATGGTAAAACATATTAAACCACCTGATTTTGTAATTCTTACAAATTCATCTAGTGCATTTGGTTTTACGTGTCCAAAAGTAAATGTGCCAACACACATTACCGCATCATAATAATTATCATCAGATCTGATTTTTTGGTTTAAATCAACTTTTTCTAATTTTTGATAAAGGTTTTCTGGAATAGTTTCTAGCAATGTTTTTGACAAATCAGCTCCGTGAAAATTTTCAAAACCATACTTTTTCAACTCTATTCCAACTAAACCTGTTCCACAACCAGCATCAAATATGAGGATATTTTTGTTTTTTTGATATTTATTAAATATTTCAACAGTTTCTTTTGGTCCAGTATAATTCCAGTCGACCATATCTTTATTATATTTATCTTTATCGCCCCACTCATCATAGTATTTCATTACTTCACTTGTGGTTTTAAGCTTATAAATTGGTATTTTATTTCCAACGTCTTTTTGAGCCATTAACTTCTCATTTTTTGTCCACTAGGATCATAAAGTGGTTCTTTTATTATTGAACAATTAAATAAGTCTCCATTAATTTCTATTTGAATTTTATTTCCAGAATCTACTTTATTTTTATCTATATAAGTAAAAGCCATACTTTTATTAACAAAGTGTGCAAATCCACCTGATGTAACGTAACCTATACTTTGATTACCGATCATTACAGCTTCATTATTTGTTACATCTATATCATTGGTTTCAACAATTAACGGAGTTAATTTGTTTGAACCGTTTTCTTTTTGAGCATTTTCTTTTCCAATAAAATCTTTATCCCAATTTATAAAAGCATCTAACCCTGTTTCCTTTGCAGTAAAATCTGGTCTATAATCCAAAGTCCAAGCACCCCAATTTTTTTCTAATCTCATTGACATAAGGGCTCTTCCACCAAATGGTTTAATATTAAATTCTTTTCCAGCTTCAATTAACTCTTCATATAGTTTAATTTGGTAATGTGGAGCGACATAAATTTCATAACCAAGTTCTCCAGTAAATGAAATTCTATTAATAATTGCTGGCACCCCTCCAACAAACATTCTTCTAGAGTCTCTAAATTTAAATTTTTCGTTTGAAACATCATCTCTTACTATTTTTTCAAGAACCTTTCTAGAGTTAGGGCCTGCAATTGATAATCCATGGTACTCGTCCGATCTATTTGTATAATTCAAATTAAATTTTCCTAAATGACTTTCAAACCATCGTCTATGCATTTCTTGAGCTGCTCCTGACCCAAAAACTATAAATTCATTTTCATCAAAACACGCTACAGTAAGATCTCCGCATAATTTACCCCTATAAGATAGCATTGGTGATAATGAAATTCTTCCTGGTTTTGGGAGTCGTCCTGCCATTATATGATCTAAAAATTTTCTAGCATCTGGACCTTTGAATTCATGCTTTGAAAAGTTAGCAACTTCTATCAATCCAACATTTTCTCTTACATTAATTACCTCTTTTGATACATAATCATGAGATCTAGATCTTTTTATCGTCGGATCTTCAAAAGCATCATCTTTATTATTGGCAAACCATAAAACATTTTCTAAACCAAAACTGTCTCCCATGACCGCTCCTTGATTTATAAAACGATCATATAGTGCTGTAGTTTTTTGTTTTCTTCCTTTTGGTAAAGTTTCATTTGGAAAAGTCATAATAAACCTTCTTTCATAGTTTTCAGAAGATTTTATTGTTCCATATTGTGGAGATGCGTAATCTCCAAACCTCGCAACATCCATTGCCCATACATCTATAGATGGCTCTCCATCTATAATCCATTCAGCAATACATTTTCCAACTCCACCACCTTGGCAAAATCCAGCCATAACACCTACTGCAACCCAATAATTTTTCATTCCAGGAACTGGACCAATTAGAGGACTTCCATCTGGTCCAAAAGTAAAAGGGCCATTAACGATATTTTTTATACCTGCGCGCTCTAAAGCAGGCATACGCTCAAAACCAATTGCAAGCCTATCTTGTATGTTATCTAACTTAGGCTCTAATAATTCATGACCAAAATTCATTGGTGTTCCATCAATTTTCCAAGGAGTTGATTTTGGCTCATATGTTCCAAGAAGCATTCCTTTTCCCTCTTGTCGAAAATAAATATTTCCCTCAAAATCTGTTCCAATTGGTAATCTCTGATCACCCATTTCCTCTATTTCTGGGATAGATTCTGTAATTAAATAATGATGTTCCATGGGCTGAACGGGTAAATGTAATCCTGCTAATTGTCCTACCTCTCTAGCCCAAAGCCCTCCAGCATTTATAACTATTTCTGCATTTATATTTCCTTTGTCAGTAATAACATCCCAGGTAAAATCTTTTCTTTGTTTAGTATCTTTGACAACAGTATGAGTATAATATTTTCCACCATGAACTTTAGCAGCTTTTGCAAAAGCGTAGGTGACACCTGATGGGTCAACTTCTCCATCAATTGGATCCCAAAGTGCTAATAAGTATCGAGATGGATCTATGAGGGGATGTTTCTTCTTTACCTCTTCAAGAGAAATAAATTCTTGATCGAGACCCATGTATCTAGCTTTAGATCTTTCTCTTTTAAGATAATCTGCCCAAACTTCATTTGAAGCTAAATAAAATCCACCACTTGGTTTAAATCCAACCGAATGACCTGACTCTTTTTCAATTTCTTTATAAAGACCAATAGTATAAGCCATCATTCTAGAGATATTTGGGTCTGAAGAAATAACATGAACATTTCCAGCAGCATGCCAAGATGAACCTGATGTAAGTTCATTTCTCTCAAGCAATATACAATCTTTTAAACCAAACTTTGATAGATGATATAGAATTGAGCAGCCAACTACTCCTCCTCCTATAACAACTACTTTAGCATTTTTTTCCATTAATATTTAATTTCCTTGTTAACTTTTTTTAAAGATTTATCTGTTCCATGATGAAAGTGTTTACTCATATCTGGCATATATTTCATTGATATTGGTTTTTTTCCAATTGCAACTGACATCTCTCTAACATGATGAGCTTCTGCTCCACAACATATACCAATAAAATTTATTTTTTTTGAAACACAATCTTTAGCAAATTCTGCCATTTCAAATCGATTACAAAACAAATTATCTAAAGCAACAGGGAATGCATTTCCGCCAGGAATACAATTACAGCCATTATCAGAAATATTTAAAAAACCTGGTTCTTCTTCAGTTGTTCTGTAGGGAACTGGAAGGCCAGCGACATGACACGAAACTTTATCCCTTACTTTTTTTAATAACTTCATAGTCATATCTGGCCCTCTGTAACAATTTAAACCAACAACATCGGCACCTAAATCTTCCATCATCTTACAAGCATCTTCAGCACTATGTCCTTCTCGAGTTTTATCTCCTCTTGGTATCGCAAAATTACAAACAGCAATTAAACCTGCATCTTTAATTGCCTTTAGTGCAATTTTCATTTCCTCTGTCCAATTAATTGTTTCTGCTATTACAAAATCTACACCAGCTTCTTTTGCCCAACCTATTTGTTCCTCGTACATTTTTTGACATTCTTTTTGTGTGCTTAAGTCTCCCGGATCAAAAATATTAGTGTTAGCTACATCACCACAAACCATTAAATCTAAATCTTTAAACTCATTTGCAGAGTCTTTGGCAATTTTAAGAGCATTTTTTTGAAGCGGTTCGAGCATATCTTCTTTGCCAATTATTCTTAGCTTCTCTCTATGCCCATAATAGGTAAAAGCCTGAACAACATCTGAGCCTGCTCTTATAAACTCTCTATGCAATTGTGAAACTACTTCCGGATGCTCTAACACAACTTCGGGTACAAACGGACCAGCTGAAAGATAACCTCTTCTCTCCATAGCAAAAAGATAACCTTCTGCACACATAATAGGTCCTTCGTTCAATCTTGTAATTAGGTCTTTTTTCATAATTTATCCTTTCATTTCATTAAGTTACTTGCAACCCATTTATGGAAGTGGTGAGTAGGATTATCCATCTTCGGTGAAAAATTCCCTCCATTGTAAGATGGAGAATTTCTTCCCTCTTGCATACCCTCAATAATATTTAAATCCTCGCTCTGAACTCCTTTCCAAAGTTCAAAATTTTGTCTTCTCAATAATTTAAATTTTTTTGAATTTGCAGCTTCATTGCCAACATAATAAATTTCCATATGTTCTTTTGTATATTCATTGCTAACTGGTTCTAGCCAATATGCATAAAAATGATCTTTATGAATTCCAAGCATTACATTGGGAAATAAAGCAACATACTCAGCAATATGTTCTTTATCTTTTGGCCAACTTGGGAAACATGGAAACACTTTATTACCTTTAAATCTAGGATTGTAGACAAGAGTTCCTTGTCCAGCAAATCTATTTGGTAACCCTTGAATATGATAATGATCGTCTAGTTTTGAGTAAGAATTTAGTCCAGGGTGTACCCAGGGGAGGTGATAACTTTCACAATAATTTTCTATTGCAAATTTCCAATTACATTTTGCATTAAGATTAAAATACCCATAATCATTTGAGTAAACCATTAAACTTCTATCTGCAAGTGGCCAAAATTTAGCCCATCTATCGCTTAAAGGTTTAATATAATTTTCAAATTCAATTTCATTATTATTTAAATTTACAAATATTAAATCTAACCATACATACGACTTTACTTCTTTAAGGGAACTTCCAGATTTATTAAAGTTACTACAACTATGTTTATTCATTCCACCAATATGAGGAGTGGCAACTAACTTCCCATTCATATCATATGACCATGAATGGTAAGGACAACGAATTACATTTTTTAATTTACATTCTTCTTGTAAAATTTTGTAACCTCGATGACTACAAACATTGTGATAAACTCTTACATTATTATTTTTATCTCTCAAAATTATTAAAGGAATTCCAAGAAGATCAAAAGGCTTTGCGTCACCAATGTTGGGAATCGAGCTACCAACACCAATTACAACCCATTTATTTTCAAAAATTTTTTTTCTTTCAAAAAATAAATAATCCTTATTTGTATAACATTCATTAGGTAGGCCATGAGCTTTTGCAATGGGTCTATTTACTACTTTGATTTTATTTATATCAATTATTTGAGATAACTTTCTATTTTCAACCTCCATTAAACCTCCTTTCAATATTGAGATTAATTAAGAAAAGTTAAATATTACGACTCTTTGATAATAATTTGTTGGAAGACAGTTTTACAATTTAATAAAAATACAAATTCTTTAAAAAAGAAATTTGAATAAAATTTCATTTTAAAACTTTAGCTTTAAAAAAGTTACTTTTAAAGACAATTTGACTTCAACTAAGAGTTGAAAGATATTTGCAATATTTCACTTCATATGTTCTAGTAAATTATTAGAAATTAAACTTACGGAGTAATAATGAAAAAACTAAATAGTATACTAGTTTCTGCAGTTCTAGCATTTGGAATGACAGCGTTTAGCAATGTTGCTAATGCTTGTGGAAAATTAGTAATTGCTGAGCAAAACTGGGCTTCAGCTGAGTTGATGGCAAACGTTGACAAAATCATCCTTGAGGAAGGATATGGATGTGAGGTGGAATTAGTGCCTGGGGCTACTATGCCAACATTTACATCAATGAATGATAAAGGAACTCCTGACATGAACCCTGAGCAATGGGCAAATGCAGTTTACACTCCTTTAAAAAAAGCAGTAAGTGAAAAAAGATTAATTATTGCTAATAAAGCTCCAATTACAGGCTTAGGTGAAGGTTGGTGGTTAAATCCTGCAGCTTTAAAAAAACACCCAGAGCTAAAAGGAATGACGGCAATGCAAATCTTAGAACGTCCTGATTTATTTCCAGATAAAGAAGATCCATCAAAAGGAGCATTCATGGGATGTCCTGCTGGATGGGGATGTCAGCTAGCAAATGCAAACTTATATAGAGCATTTGGAATGGAAAAAAAAGGTTGGAAATTAATTGATCCAGGTTCAGCTGCTGGTTTAGATGGTTCTATCGCTAAAGCTTCAGACTCTGGTGAACCTTGGTTTGGTTATTACTGGAACCCTACATCAATGGTTGGAAAATATAATTTACAACCAGTAGACTTTGGTGTTCCTTTTGCAGGAAGAGATAATTGGGATAATTGCATTACTCTTGCTGAACAAGATTGTGCAAATCCAAAACCAACTGCATGGACAAAATCTGAGGTTAACTCAATTGTAAGTGCTAACTTTGCTAAAACTGGTGGAAAAGATGTTCTTAGTTATGTTGAAAAACGAACTTATCCAGGAACTGTTATGAACGGAATGTTAGTTTATATGGCTGATAACCAAGCAAAAGGCTCTGATGCTGCAGTTGAGTTTTTAATTAAGCATGAGGATATTTGGACTAAGTGGGTGTCTTCTAGTGCTGCGAAAAAAATCAAAAAAAGTTTATAATTAACTTTAAATTACGAGCCTATTTAATATAGGCTCGTGATAAATATTTTTATGGAATTTTTTACTGAATTTCCAGAACTGGGAAGAAGATCTCAAATGGAGCTAAGGAAAGGTATAGACTTAGCTTTTAGAAATTTTTCAAGAGAGTATGGAGACAATATAGAAGCATTTTTTGATCCATTATTATATTTTTTAGTATCGTTAGAAAAATTATTACTATCTACACCTTGGATAATAATTATTGGAGTGATTTGTGGGTTAGCCTGGTTAGGTTCACGAAGTTGGAAATTAGTAGTAGGAAGTGCGATTGCTTTTTTATTAATCGGGTATTTTGGAATGTGGGAAGATTGTATGGCAACTGTTGCTATAATTACTGTTTGTACAATTATTTGTATTGTTGTTGGAATACCAATAGGAATTATAATGGCAAGATCAAGTAGAGCTGAAAAGGCTATACTTCCTGTATTAGATATGATGCAAACAATTCCAAGTTTTGTTTATTTAATTCCAATATTAATGTTATTGGGTATAGGCAAAGTTCCAGGATTAATTGCTGTATGTGTGTATGCAGTTCCCCCAATAATAAGACTTACCAATCTTGGAATAAGAGAGGTGGATAAAGAAACTTTGGAAGCAAGCGAAGCTTTTGGAGCAACCACAGCTCAAAAACTAAAATCTGTACAAATTCCACTCGCTTTACCAACTGTTTTTGCAGGGGTAAATCAAACTATAATGATGGCTTTAGCTATGGTGGTTATTGCTTCTATGATAGGGGTAAAAGGCCTTGGTGTACCAATATTAAGAGCTGTATCTAACCAATATTTAGCTCTTGGGATGATGAATGGATTGGCAATAGTTGCTCTCGCAATTGTCTTTGATAGAGTAACTCAAGAATATGGAAGACGGATCCAAAAGCATAGAGGTCAGATAAAATAGTTGATACTTTGATGCATCGAATTTTCTAGACTCATATTTCAAAATAAATAAAGATCTCCCCTATGAATTTTTCATTAGAAATAGGTCCTAAAACAGAGGTTGATACAGTTCCAGCATTGTCTGATGTTTATATTACCATGCTACCTGGAGGTGATTACAGAGAGACTGCTGACAAAGCGGTAGAGCTTGTAAGGAAAGGATTTAACCCTGTGCCTCATTTTCCTGCTAGATCAATGCATGATGAAAAAGAACTTAAAGATTATATTTCTAGATGCAAAGATGGAGGTGTAAAGCAAGCCTTAATAATTGGTGGCGGTAGAGAACCAGCAGGTAAGTTTGATAGTTCTTTTCAACTTTTAGAGACAGGTTATTTTGAAAAAATGAAAATAGGAATTGCTGGACATCCCGAGGGGAGTCCTGATATATCCGACTCAGATTTAGAAAAAGCTATGATAGATAAAAAGCCTTATGCTGATTATATTGTAACACAGTGGTTACTAGATCCTCAGCCTATTATAGATTTTATTTCTAAGCAAAGCGTACCAGTGCATGTGGGAATTACTGGGCCTTTAAAAATATCTAGCCTAATTAAATTTGCTAATATTGTAGGGGCAAAAAATTCCTTAAACTTTCTTAAATCTAATTTTACTAAGGCATTAGATTTATTGAAACCTAAAGACCCTAATGATTTAATTGGGAAAGTTAAATCGCATACTGATAACTTCCACATTTATACATTCGGCGGCTTGAAGGAAACTAACAAGTGGTTGAAGGAGAATAGTTATGTCTAATGAATTTGACTATACTAAACTGAAACATGTTACTTCTGTTGATCAATCTGACAGAGAAGTACCATATAACTTAAGACAAAGTGGGCCAACAAAAGTTGAAATGTTAATTTCAACAAGAGTAAGAAAATCACCTTATTGGCATTTATCAATGCAGGCTGGTTGTTGGAGAGCAACTGTGTACAACAGAATTTATCACCCTAGAGGTTATGTAAAACCTGAAGATGGTGGAGCTATGGTTGAATACGATGCGATCGTAAACCATGTAACAATGTGGAACGTTGCTGTGGAAAGACAAATAAGAGTAAAGGGTCCAGATGCAGAAAAATTTACGGACTACGTAATCACAAGAGATGCAACTAAAATTTCTCCAATGAGAGCAAGATACGTTATTTTGTGTAACGCTTATGGCGGAGTTTTAAATGATCCAATTCTTTTAAGAATTTCAGAAGATGAATTTTGGTTTTCATTATCAGACTCTGATATTGGATTGTATTTGCAAGGTGTTAATGCTGATGGAAGATTTAATTGTACTATTGAAGAAATTGATGTCAGTCCAGTCCAAATACAAGGACCTAAATCAAAAGCATTAATGAAAGATCTGTGTGGTGATCAAGTTGATTTTGATAATATGCCTTTCTACGGTTTAGCAGAAGCTAAGGTTGGAGGAAGAGATGTTGTTATTTCTCAGTCTGGTTTTTCAGGTGAAGCTGGTTATGAAATTTATTTAAGAAACTCAACTTTGTACGCTGAAGATATGTGGAATGCTGTGCTTGCAGCTGGAAAAAAACATAGCTTGATGGTTATTGCTCCTGCTCACCATAGAAGAATTCAAGCAGGTATTCTTTCATGGGGACAAGACATGGATCAACAACACAATCCGTTCCAATGTAATTTAGGTTATCAAGTTTCATTGTCTGGAAAAGGAGAATGGAACAAAACTGCAGATTATGTTGGTAAGGCTGCACTCGAAAAAATGAAAGAAGAATTAAAAGCAGGAAAAAAACCTTACAAACTTCAATTAGTTGGTATGGAATTAGGTGGCAAACCTATTGATAATTATGCACCTGACTTTTGGTTAGTTTCCCCAGAAAGTGGTGGCGATCCAGTAGGATTTTTAACTTCACCTTGGTGGCATCCAGAAAAGAAAACAAATATTGCTATGGGATATGTTCCTTTCGACGGAACGTTAAATGCAAATGGTTTTCCAAAAGGAAAAGTGGGAACTAAATATAAAGTTCATTTACCAGAACAATATTCAGAAACTCCAGGAACACCTGTAGATGCTGTTGTGGTGGATATTCCATTCAAAGAGTCTTTCAACGCAAATACAAGAGAAGTTGTAAAAGGCTAAATTTACAAAGGGGGAGCTTTTTTCGGCTCCCCTTTTCAATTTTAATGACCAAAAGTTTTCTAATAGCAGTTTGCATTATCATTGCTATTGCTTTAATAATATTTCCATTAATCGTTTCTTATAAGGCTCAAAAAAATAAAAATAAAAAAAATTAATGTTTGCTGAATTTTTAAATATAATTTTTAAGTCAATAAAATTAGACAAAACTCTTTATTCAGATAACAAAAATTTTGGGGAAGCATCAATATACTTTGCTGGTATTATAATGATCCTAGATGGTATCGCTGGAGCAGTAGCAGCTAATACAATTATTAAAACAGCTATTGCAATGTCTGGTCTTACTGCAATAGTTACTTGGCTAATATGGGCGATATTCATTTTTGTAATTGGAGTAAAATTATTTCCTGACAAGCAAACCAAAGTTTCGTTCAAAAAAGTTTTAACAGCTGTTGGATTTGCACATGCACCTGGTTTATTAAGATTTTTTGCAGTCACACCAGATTTAATGATACCAATAATTTTTCTTACTCAGTTCTGGATTTTTGCAGGTTTAATAATTTCAACTAAACAAATATTGAATTTAAAATCTAATTTTAAATCTTTTGGGATTATACTTTTATCCTTTTTAATAATTGCATTTTTATCTATCTCATTTGTAATGAGTAGAATGAATATGCTTCCAGTAAGTCAAATCAGTTAAAGCGGAAATATAGTCTTAGATACTCTGCAAGATTTACATAATTTAAACCCAGTAAGAATTAAATTTTGAGTAACACTCTCGTCTTTCTCTTTACATTCATCACAAATATTATTTAATTCTTCAGTATCTACCTTTAGATTTTTTTCATCAATTTTATCAATCATTATCAGTCAAACCAGCGCCTGCCGCACCCTCTTTCAAACTGTCACTCTCTTTAACAAAAGTTTCTTCGGATAACTTGTATAAATTATTCCATTCATCGTCTGTAAAGTTATCTTCATTTTCAAATAGATTGACCTCAATTGTATTCGCTTTTTTTGGAAATTCTTGATCAATAAAATTTGAAATAATATTTACATTTAGATTTAAAAAAATTTTTTTTTCATCTATTTTTACATTAATTTTTTTTCCAATAATTTCTGATGAACGGCTTATAAAGGAAATAAAAATTATTGGATAAGCAACATTTTTGAACTCAATTTTTTTAAAATTTTCTAAAACATTTATTTGATCTAAAAAACTAACGCCTAAAGTAATGGGGCAGTAAGGATTATTTGATGAAGAGTTATTTTCACTAATTAAATTTAAATTTTCAAATTTACTTTTATTTTTTTGATTAAAATATTCATTAAGGTGCTTAATACCCGGTAAACTAAATAACTCTAACAATCTTATACTCTTTCCTGTTTCCTCAGAAACTCCCCAAGAATATCCTGCTGCTTTTGAGGCTCTTTTAACAGTAGTTTCAATTTCACTCAGTGATTTCATTATTAAATATTAGTTTTATATACCCACTGCTCGTCATAACTTTTTAACTCATTTGGAAGTGGAGCTCCTTGAAACATGCAAATTCTTAACCATTTGTCAGATCTTGGATCAAATTTTAAAGCCCCAAAAAAAGATAATTTAAGTCTAAGCATATCAATTGGCATTAAATCTTTACCGATTGTATTATCTTGTATTTCTGAATAAGGAAATTTTTCAACAATGAATGCTCTTCTCACAACATGTCTTAACTCAGAATTTGATGCTAAAAACTCAGCAATAGTTAAACTATTTTTATATACTAATAATTTGTCATGAAGTTTTTTTATATCTCTTGCTATTGCTAGAGGCTGTTCTAAATCTGATCCAGACTCCTCAAATCGATTTGCTAATCTAGGCTCCTCTTTATTTTTCGAAATAAACCAAAAATTTTGATTATTTTCTTTTTCTTCAAAATTAATATCTAATATATTTGGATATTTTATCTCTAGAATGTTTCGTAATTCTTCAACTTTTCTTTGTGTTGGAATATTAAAATATTTTTCCTCATCAGAACTCATTTCTTTTACCAATGGATTAATAATATTGTTATATGGCTCCATCATTATTGAAACAATATATTCAATACATTCCTCACAAGTATTGTACTCTAACCATTGATAAATTTTGTTAAAAGGATACTCGATCTGAAAATTGAAATCTTTATCTATAAAATTTAAAAATTTTTCAACATCCTTTAATAATGAAGAAATTTTTTTTTGCTGATACTCACTCTCTGTATTCCAGCTTGTAATATTTTTTAATGACTTTTTAACACAATCTATAAATAAGTTACTATCTTGACTTTTTACATGTTTTATTTCTCTAATTTTTTTAAGAGCTTTTTCTCTACTTAAAATCCAATTATTTAATAATGTTGGGTGATTGACTATAAATGGAGCCATACCCAAACCTGTGGAATTACCAATTCCCAAGTTTTTACAAATATTATAATCTAGTTTAACAGCTGTTTTTGGATTTTTGTGATAAGCAACATGATTAACTTGATCGAAAGTAAATTGTCTTACTAAATAAACCAACATCATTTCTAATCTAAATGGGCCATTAATCTCTTCACGATTTTTAATTCTAAAACGATCAGCAAGGCCAAATTTACCAGAACCATATACTGCAGTAGTTCTATACAAATATCCTACTTTTGATAATAATTTTAAATCTGGTTGCTTGCCATTACTTAAATTTTCAACCACATGATTAAAAATTCTTATCGACTTGTTCGCTCTAGACAAAGTTAATTCTTTATAAGAAAGTCTACCAACTTCTTGTTTTGGTACTTCATTTTTTAATCTATCAATATCTTTTTTAGTAGGAATTCCATCATGTAATGTAAAAGCAGCATCCCATTTTGTAGCTATAACTCTATCTGATCTTTCTTCATCTTTAATGTTGTTTGCAAAACAAACTAAAGAATAAACTCTTTTATTTTTTTTAAATGAATAAACAGCTTCTCCAAAACCTTTATCATCTAAATTAAATAAATCATTTTTATATTCCCATTCTTTAAATTCATTTAAGAAACTTCTCAAAAAAGATAATTTTGATTGATGAAAAGATCCTAGCCTTGATAATCTCATTATCTTGTTAGGGTCTCTAAGTTCTATTTTCATAATTAAATTGATTTATAAAAATTGTACCAATTATTTCCAAGTATTCCATGTGTCTCAGCATCTGAAAATCCAACTTTTTTAAGTCCCTTTTCTATATTTGAAAATCCTCTTGCATCTAAAAACCACTCAGGTTGTTTTGGAAAACCAGGTTTTTTTTTGGTTCCTTCTCCATAATTTTTACTTTTTGACCAAGAACCATTTCTCATCCATTCAACAACAGTATCTGGATGGCCTAAACAAAGATCAGACCCTATTCCAATTTTTGTTACTCCCATTATATCAGCTGTTTTAGCTATCATCTCACAGAAATTATCAAGAGTACAGTTTGAATTATTTTTTAAATGATGAGGATACAATGACAACCCCAACATTCCACCACTATCACTCAGAGTTTTTAAAAGTTCTGATGATTTATTTCTTTTTGCAGGATGCCAAAAGCTAGGGTTTGCATGAGTAATTGCAATTGGTTTATCGCTTAATTCAATAGCATCAAGTGTACTTTTTTCTGCAGAATGAGACATATCAACTACAAGACCAACTCTATTCATTTCTCTTATTACTTCACGACCAAAGTTTGTAACTCCACTATCTGCTTTTTCATAACAGCCAGTTGCTAATAAAGATTGATTATTATAAGTAAGCTGCATAAATCGACATCCTAATTGATGCACTTTTTCAACAAGTTTTATATCATCCTCTATTGGTGAACAATTTTGAAACCCAAAAAATATGGCAGTTTTGTTCTCTTTATTTGCTTTATCAATATCTTTAAAATTCTTACCGAGAAAAATTAAATCAGAATTTTCAAGAAATAGTTTTTCCCATTTTTTTATTTCAAGTTGCAATTCATCAAAATCTTCATGATAAACAATGGTGGCATGGACGGCATCTAAACCAGCAGATCTGTTGATCTCAAAGATTTCCCTTGACCAGTTGCAATATTGAAGATTGTCAATTTTATAATTCATACTGTGTTCAACTCTAATCAATATGTATTTTAAATACTATTAATTTTATTGAAATTTTAAATTAATTTTGAAATAAACAAATAATCAATTTTCATGAAAAAAAATACTAAATTAAAAGTCTCAATTATTATGGGGAGTCAATCTGACTATAAAATTATGAAACTTGCAGAAAAAACCTTAAAAAAAATTGGGGTTTTGTTTGAAACAAAAATTATATCTGCCCATAGAACACCAAAAAGAATGTATGAATATGCTACAAAAGTTGAAAAGAATCACATAGGTGTAATAATTGCAGGTGCTGGAGGATCTGCTCATCTTCCAGGTATGATATCAGCACTTACACATGTGCCTGTTCTTGGTGTTCCTGTTGAAAGTAAAAAACTTAAAGGTTTAGATAGTTTGTTATCGATTGCACAAATGCCTAAAGGAATACCCGTGGGTACTCTTGCTATAGGAAAAGATGGTGCCATTAATGCTGCTTTATTGGCCGCAGCAATAATTGCTAATAACAATCCAAATGTTCAAAAAAAACTTATAAATTTTAGAACCTTACAAACTAAATCTGTAAAGAAAAATCCTAATTAAAATGTCTGAAGTTACTCTTGGTATTATTGGGGGTGGTCAACTAGGCAGTATGCTTGCAATTGCTGCTAAAAAATTAAATATTAAAACTGTTATTTTTTGTGATGATATAAATGCCCCTGCAGAAAATTTTTGCAATAATTTTGTTTCTGGAAACTATGATGATAAAAAAAAAATATTAGAATTTATTAATCAGGTAGATTTGGTCACCTATGAATTTGAAAATATACCATTTGAAACATTAAATGAAATTCAAAAATTAAAACCAGTTTTACCAAAGCCTTCAATTAATAGAATAATTCAACATCGACTAGCTGAAAAAGACTTTGTTAATAAATTGAATATTAGGACTACTAGGTATGTTTCTATTGAAAAAAAATCAGATATAGATGCATTGGAAGATTTTTTGCCAGGTATTTTAAAAACAACTACCTTGGGATATGACGGCAAAGGTCAATATCCAATAAATTCAAGTAATGAACTAGGTTCATTAAATATTGATTTTTCAAAAGGATTTATTTTAGAAAAACTTGTAAAGTTAAAAAAAGAAATTTCAATTATAATTACAAGGTTTGGTAATAATAAATATGAAATATATGAACCAATTGAAAATACTCATGAGGATCAAATACTTAAATATTCAAAAATTCCTGCCGATATCGACGAAAAAATTTTTAATCAATCTAGAGATTGGGCAATACTAATTGCTGAAGAATTAAAATACATAGGAACCTTATGTGTAGAATTTTTTATCGATAGAAATGATAATTTATATGTAAACGAAATTGCTCCCAGAGTTCATAATTCAGGACATTTAACAATTAATGCTTATAACGTTAGTCAATTTGAAAATCATGTTAGAGCTGTATGTGGTTTAAATCAAATTCCACTAAAAAAAATATCTAATGCTAAAATGACAAATATACTAGGAGATCAAATTACCCATTATAGGGAAACACAAAATTTTAAACAAAATGAATTTTTCTTTGATTATTTAAAAAAAGAGATAAAAGAAAAAAGAAAAATGGGCCATATCACAACTTTAATATAGATGTTAAAATCAATAGAAGGTAATTTTGATAATCCTGAGGTTAATGAACTCCTAACAAAGCATTTCAAAGAACTTAGAGCTGCTTCACCAGAAGGAAGTGCTCATGTTTTAGATATACCTGGTTTAAAAGTACCATCTATTAAATTTTGGAGTTTATGGAATAAAGAAAAATTAATTGGCTGCGGTGCGTTGAAATTTCTAAATAAAGAGCATGGAGAATTTAAATCTATAAGAATTCATGATAATTTTAGAAATCAAGGCCAAGGAATTAATGTAATTAATCATTTAATAAACGAGGCAAAAAAACTCGAAATAAAAAGATTAAGTATCGAAACTGGTGCAGGCGATTTTTTCACTCCAGCAAGAAAACTATTCGAAAAAACTGGATTTGTTGTGTGCGAACCTTTTGCGCACTACAAGAAGGATGTAAATTCTGTTTATTTAACAAAGCTAATTGACAACATTTAAAATTATTTTTTAAATATTGATATATTTAGTTGACAAAACCCCACAAAATCTAAACAAAGCCAGGATTACTTAATTATAAGTAATATTAAACAACAAATAGTAAGAAGAAAAATATGAGTCTACAAGGAAAAGTAAAATGGTTCAATCCAACCAAAGGTTTTGGTTTTATTGAAAGAGAAGATAAAGAAAAAGATGTGTTTGTACATGTTTCAGCAGTAAGAGATGCTGGTATGAACGGTTTAGATGAGGGTCAAGCTTTGACTTTCGATGTTGAAGATGGTCCTAAAGGTCCTTCAGCAGTTAACTTAAAAACTGCATAATTTCACACTTCCTATTGGCTGAAAAATATAATTTAGTTGTTAAAGAATTATTATTCAGCCAATACCTTTTAAATAACAACGTTTAAACACAATTTTTAATTATAGAATTCAATATAAAAATTAATACATTAATCAAAAATATGATTGGAATTTTAGGTGGAATGGGAACTCAAGCTGGTCTTGATTTTTGTAATAAGCTTGCAGTGTTAAACAGAGGAAAAATTGATCAAGAGTATCCATTATTTTTGCTTTACAACAAATCTAATATTCCTGGAAGACCTGAATCAATAGGTTCTCAAACAAAAAATTTATTAAACAAATCTAGTAATAAAACAAGTAAAGAAAAATATAATAGAGTTTTATCAAGTTTACTTAAAGGTTGTAAGTTACTAGAAAAAAATAAATGTAAATTTATAGTTATACCATGCAATACAGCTCATTATTGGTTTGATGATTTACAAAAAAAAATAAATATTCCAATAATTAATATGCCTAGAGAAGTTTTTAAGTTTACAAAAAAAAAATGTAAAAAAAAATCTAAAGTTGGGTTGTTAGCAACTGATGGAACTCTTAAGACTGGAGTTTATAGAAAAATTTTTGAAAAGGATTACCATTTAATCGAACCTTCTCAAAAACTTCAAAAGTCATCTGTTAATAAGGCAATTAAATTTGTTAAAATGGGCAATGTAAAAGGTGCTGCTAAAGTGATTAAACCTGCTATTAATGCGATGATTAAAATGAAATGTAAAAAAATAATTTTAGGTTGTACAGAGCTCCCTATTGCAATTTTTGCTTTTAAATCTTTTAAAAATATAAAATCTTCAAAAGTATTTTTAGATCCTAACTTAATTTTAGCTCATTCAGCTATGGTTAAGCATAAAAATTAGCTAATGCCTAATAAGATAGAAAAGCCATACGTGTTAAGAGCTGCTGAATTTGTATATTCAAATATAATAGAAATAAAAAAACAAAATCCTGAGATTAACAATATACAGGCTTTTGAAATTTTTATGACTACCAATGAATATGATATTTTAAGTTCTGGGGAATTTCATGATAAATGGTTCTTAGAACTTAAAAATAATAAATTTGTTGACTCTGTCACTAAAAAAAAAATTGATGAAGAAACTTTAAGACTTTTACAACTTCAAAAAGACTCAATGTTAAAATTTTTAATGAAAATTCCTAAACTTTATTATACAAAAAGTCACTTTCCATTAGAACTTTCACAACGTGCTTTTGATCATTTATGGAGAGTTTGTGAAAGCTATGAAATGTGGTGTAAGGAAACTAATCAAAAAAAATTGATATATCTAAATATTATTGATTAATATTATTTAACTTAAGTACTGATCTTGTAATCTTTATTCGTTTTTTAACTAATTTTTCAAAATTTTGATCATCTAATTTTTTTCTGGTAATCTTTATTCGTTTTTTAACTAGTTGTTTTAAATCTTCTTCAAATGAATTTTTGTGACTTTTTTTGTTTATTTCATCTTCAACAAATGTTTTAACTAAAGTTAATGAGTTTTTTCCAGTTTCTTTTTCTATTTTTTTATTAATAATAAATTGTGCACTTGCTTTATAGATATTGCCTGAAGTAAGAGCTGTCACACCTGGGCCAACAAATGAAAGCATAGGTGTAAATCCTGTAAGAAAGAAAAAGGAAAGAATAATCGTCGAAATTCTTATTAATTTAGTGACCATTTTAAAAATTTAAGTGATTTGTAAATTTATTGCCACATTTTATTTGCTCATAATAGGTGCTGATTTGTTTGATTTTAGTTAATTTATTTGTTTATTGAACATAATGATCAAAATATTTCCTTTTATCTTTGTTTTACTTTGGTCTTCTGCGTTTATAACGACTAAACCAATTATAGATAACAGTGATCCTTTTGCTGCTCTAGCTTTTAGATTTGGTTTGGTTGCATTAGGTTTTTTTTTATATTCTATTTATTCAAAACAAAAAATTTTAGTTAATAGAATAAATTTTTTTGAGTCTTTATTTAGTGGTGTATTATTTCATGGTTTTTATCTTGGTGGGGTTTTTTACTCAATCTCAATAGGTATGCCTACAGCAATTGCAGCTTTAATTGTAACTTTACAACCAGTTCTAACAAATGCATTAAGTGGTCCAATCTTAAATGAAAAAGTATCTATAAAACAGTGGGTTGGTGTTTTATTGGGATTTGTGGGCGCGGGACTTGTGTTAGGTTTTGATGTTGGCTCTAAAATACCTTTAGCAGGATTGGTAGCAACAATAATAGCTTTATTAGCAATTACTTTTTCAACTTTATGGCAAAAGAAATTAAGCAACAAATTACCTCTATCCGTAAGCAATATGAATCAAGCTCTTGGTGGTTGTTTATTTCATTCATTTATAGTCATTTCATTTGTTGACCCGTACATTAATTTTTCACAAACATTTATTATCGCAATGAGCCATCAAGTATTTTTGGTATCATTTGGAGCATTTACAATATTAATGTATTTAATAAAAAATAATTCGGCAAGCAAAACTGTTTCTATTTTTTTTTTAATACCAGCAACATCTGCTTTTATGGCATGGCTCTTCTTAAATGAAAATTTAACTAGATTAGATTTATTTGGATTTTTAATCACCTCTATAGGTGTTTATATTGCAACAAGAGATTAAAAAGATTTAAAGCCAAATTCTAAAGATGCATCTGTAATAGAGTGATAAAAAGATTCTCCAAAACTTCTTAAAGCAAATAATCTTACTTTATTTGGATTGTCATTCAACTTATCAACCGTCATAGCTATTCCATTATAAGTTGAATTTATTGAATTATTTTTCTCCAATGTGTTGAAATTAAAGGGGCACCCTTTTTTTAAAACCTCTATGGTTTCCTTTCCCTCAATTTCTATGATTGCTCTTGAGTGTGATAAATCTGTTATAGCAAAGTCTTTATCTTTAAATTTGTTTAGAATATTTTCTTTTAAATCTTTTTTTGTTGATACTAACAGCCAGTTCTTTGGTCCATTCCACATAATTCTTGTGTTGTCATTAAATACCACAGTTAGAGGTTCATTTTTTAGTTTCAAACCATCAACATCAATACCCTCAAATGAAAGTGAGGAGTTTTTATACTGAACTATTTGAACAATTAGTAAATTTTTGATTTCAGATATTTTGAGTAAATCATTTTCATCTTTATTTTCATAATCTCCAAATTGTCCTTTGATATTTATATTTGCTAAAGCTGAAATTAAAGTCATGATCTCACCCTTTCGCCTTTTGGATCTACGTAATGTGATGAAACTATCTCTACAGGTATTACTTTATTTTTAAGTGGTGACATTGCAAAAAGCTTTTCACCAATCATATTTTTTCCATCCTTCAAAATTGCTAAAGAAAAAGGATTATCATATTCAACACTCCAACATGATGCAGATATATGACCTAATTTAGGATTTGGTAATGGTGCTTTGTCATCTTTAACTAGGTGAGAGCCCTCTGGTATACTTGTTTTTTTATCTAAAGGAACTACTCCTACAATTTTTTGTCTGTCTTCAGCTGTAAATGCTGACCTTTGCAATGACCTTTTTCCAATAAAATCCTTCTTTTTACTGACAAGACCCTCTAAAGAGTTATCGTATGGAATTGTTCTACCATCAAGTTCTGATCCAGCAACATGTCCCATTTCGATTCTAAGTGTCGATAATGCTTCTGTTCCATATGGTTGAATTTTAAAATCTTCACCCACTTCCATTATTTTTTCCCACATAAAGTTTCCATTATCAGACTCTACATTAACCTCATATGCAAGCTCACCTGAAAAAGATATTCTAAAAATTCTTGCTTTTACTCCAAATAAATCTCCTTCTAAGTAACCCATAAAAGGTAGTCCTTCGTTAGATACGTCTAAATTTGGGAATAATTTTTGCAAAACATTTCTAGATTTTGGTCCTGCAATAGCCGCTCCTGCCCATTGTTCTGTTGTTGAAACAACATTAACATTTAATTCAGGCCAGACTAATTGTAAGTAATATTCTAAATGTGAGAGAACGTTTGCTGCTTGTGCCGTTGTAGTAGTCATATGATAATGATTTTCAGAAATTCTTGTAGTTGTTCCATCATCCATAACAATTCCATCTTCTCTTAGCATTACTCCATATCTAGCTTTACCGACTGGTAATTTTAACCAAGCATTAGTGTAAACTCTATTTAATAACTCAGCTGCATCTGGACCTTTGATATCAATTTTACCAAGCGTGGTCACATCACAAACACCAACATTTGTTCTCACATTTTTTGCCTCTCTCTTAGATCCTTCAAATAAATTTTCATTACCTCTTTTATAATATCTTGGTCTCAACCAAACACCTGCATCAACAAAAACTGCATTATTTTTCTCATGCCAAGCATGCATTGGGGATTTTCTTGTTGGTTTTGAATGTTTTCCAACTTCTCTTCCAACAATTGCACCAATTGAAATGGGTGTATATGGAGGTCTAAAAGTAGTATGACCTACAGCTGGAACAATTTTATTTTCAATTTCTGATACCAACTGTAAGCCATTTAAATTACTTGTTTTACCTTGGTCAGTTGCCATACCAAGCGTAGTGTATCTTTTGACATGCTCGATTGATCTATAACCTTCTTTAAGAGCTATTTCGATATCCGATACAGCTACATCATTTTGAAAATCTAAAAATCTTTTATAATTTTTTCCCGCTGGTAATGGAACACACCAAAACTTATCATGTTTAGAAAATTTTTTTTCAACTACGTTGGGAATGCTTACTTCGTTATCATTACCAGTAATTTTTTTTGATAACTCACTTCCTTTTGAAAATGAAGTTTGTAAAGTTTCTTCTAAAGAGAATACTCCGTTAGCGGCTCCTAAAGTTGTCTCTTGTTGTTTTGAAATTCCAGGAACGAATGCATCAATTTCCTCTTTAAACTTAGTTTTATTTCCTGATTGAGACGCTAAATGAATAGACGGTGTCCAAAAACCAGAAACACATATACAATCACATTTAATATTTTCTATTTTTCCAAGTTGTTTTTTGTCATCAGAAATGCTCGCTACATCAGCAGATTTTACTTTTTTATATCCTTGAGCTGCAACTACTACATAAGAATTTTTTATATTTATTCCTAAACTTTTTGCCTCATCAATAATTTCTGATTCAGGATTTTTTCTTGAATCTAATACTGTTGGTTGCACTCCATGTTTTTGAAATTCAATAGCTGTTTCGTATCCACTGTCGTTATTTGTAAATATCAATGGATTTTTTCCAACTAAAACTCCATAAACTTTTAAGTATTCTTTAGCAGCAGAAGAAAGCATTACACCTGGCGTATCATTATTTCCAAAAACTATTGGTCTTTCAATAGATCCTGATGAAATTAAAACCTCTTTTGCTCGGATGTACCATAA
The DNA here is from genome assembly GCA_902622955.1 of uncultured Pelagibacteraceae bacterium. GTDB lineage: Bacteria > Pseudomonadota > Alphaproteobacteria > Pelagibacterales > Pelagibacteraceae > Pelagibacter. Next base: position 9,634 of record CACNRP010000005.1, on the reverse strand, counting down.
TCTTTTATTTGGGTGATATTTTTTAGTTTTTGGTAAATGATCACTTACCTTTTCCGACATTACAAGCATGTTGTGATCATAATAGCCAAAGATTTGAGATCTATTTTTTACCACAACATTTGGCATTGTTTTCAGTTCAGCAATTATTCCTTCGGCCCAATCTTTTCCTGATTGGTTTCCAATATTCACATCATCTGTTAATAAAGAACCGCCAAATCTTGGCTTGTCTTCTGCTAAAATTACTTTTGCTCCATTTTTTGCTGCTGCATATGCGCTCGACAAACCAGATGGTCCTGATCCAGCTATGAGTAAATCACAATATTCATATTTGTGCTCATATCTCTCTTTGTCATGTTTGGTAGAAGCTACACCTAATCCAGCTGCTTTTCTAATAAATGGCTCATAAATTCTATACCAAAAGCTTTTTGGCCACATAAAGGTTTTATAATAAAATCCTGCAGGTAAAAAAATCTTTAAAAAATTATTGATTGCACCAATATCAAAATTAACACTTGGCCAACAATTTACACTTTTTGCCTCTAAACCATCAAAAAGTTCTTGCTCAGTTGCTTTAATATTTGGCTCAGTTTCATTATTTCTATAAAGCTGTACTATTGCATATGGCTCATCTACTCCTGCTCCAAAAAAACCTCTTGGCCTGTGATATTTAAAACTTCTACCAACTAAATGAACACCGTTTGCAAGCAAAGCGGATGCTAAAGTATCACCCTCATATCCAAAATATTTTTTTCCATTGAATTTAAATGATAATTTTTTATCTCTATTAATTAATCCAACACTATCTAATCTGAAATCTTGAGACATTAAGCAACTTCCTCATCAGCTTTAAAAGTTTTAAATATTTCATGAGTTGCTGTATCTCTCTCTACTTTTATCCATTGTCTGCATCCTGATATATGTTGCCATAACTCTAAATGTTTTCCTCTTAAGCTTTTTCTATTGTAAACAAAGTCGTCCCACTCTTGATCAGAAATTTCTTTGTTTAGTTCTGGCCTTTTTACACTTGCATCTCCACCATAAGAAAATTCAATTTGTGGTCTCATTCCACAATGTGGGCATTTAATGTACAGCATTTATGATATCCAGGTTTTTGTTCCAAGTCCCTTTTCGTCAATTAAATGACCAGTATTAAATCTGTTCAAACTATATCCTGCATTTAATTCATGAACTCTATCTTGAGCAATTGTATGTGCAAACGTCCAGCCAGATGCGGGAGTTGCTTTAAAACCCCCATAACACCAACCACAATTTAAATACAAACCATCTATATGAGTTTTATCAATTATAGGAGATCCATCCATTGACATGTCCATTATACCACCCCAAGTTCTAAGCATTTTTAACTTACTTAAAAAAGGCATCATCGCTATACCTTCAGTTAAAACATGTTGCAAAGTTGGGAGATTTCCTCTTTGTGCATAACTATTATATCCATCTAGATCTCCACCCATAACCATTTCGCCTTTGTCTGATTGACTAATATAAAAATGTCCAGCGCCAAATGTTACTACACTATCTAAAACAGGTTTAACTGGTTCTGAAACACATGCTTGAAGAAGATGAGTTTCTATTGGTAAAGTCATATTTAATTTTTCAGCTAAAATATTTGTGCTTCCTGCAACACATAAACCAACTTTTTTAGCTTTTATATTTCCCCGAGATGTTCGAATACCATTTATTTTTCCAGCGGAAACATCAAAACCAATTACCTCACAATTTTGGATAATATCTACCCCCATGTCATCTGCTTGACGAGCATAACCCCATGCTACTGCATCATGTCTTGCAGTTCCTGCACTTGGTTGCATCAAACCACCAAAAATTGGAAATCTCACATTTTCAGAAAAATCAGCCATTGGAATAATTTCTTTAACTTCCTCCCTATTCAAAAGAACAGCGTCTATTCCATTTAATCTCATTGAATTTCCTCTTCTCGCATAAGCATTCATTTGCGCATCTGAGTGAGCTAGATTAATAATTCCTCGAGGAGAAAACATTACATTGTAATTTAGGTCTTGACTCATCTTTCTCCATAAATCCATTCCAAATTCACTAAATAATCCGTTTTCGTCATGCATGTAATTAGATCTGATAATTGTAGTGTTACGTCCTACGTTCCCACCCCCTATCCATCCTTTTTCGATGATTGCAACTTTTGTAATATTATGTTCTTTTGCAAGATAATACGCTGTAGCAAGACCATGGCCACCTCCTCCAATGATTACTACATCATATTCTTCTTTTGGCTCTGGGTCCTTCCATGCTAAATCCCAATTTTGATGATTAGAAAAAGCATTTTTGACTAAATTAAAAATAGAATATTTCTGCATGTTTTAATTTTATAGGAAAGAATCTAAATAGTGCTTATTTTTTTTATATATATTTTTTAGAAGTTTCCAAAGAACTTAAAAAAGGATATTAAGTCTGCAAGTAAATGTTTTAATTTAAAGGATTTTAAATGAGTGAAGTCAAATCAGATATTCAAATAGCTAGAGAAGCTAAAATGCAACCAATAAATGATGTTTTAGCAAAAATAAATGTGCCAGATGAAAGTGCAGCATTTAGTCCAATGGGGCGACATATTGCTAAGATAAACTTAGAATATCTAGATACATTAAAAGATAAGTCAGATGGTAAATTGATTTTAGTTACAGCTATTACACCAACACCTGCAGGTGAGGGTAAAACAACAACTTCTGTTGGACTTCATGATGGATTGAATAAAATAGGAAAAAAATCAATTGTTTGTTTAAGAGAGCCAAGTTTAGGTCCTTCTTTTGGAATGAAAGGTGGAGCTGCTGGAGGAGGATATGCTCAAGTAGTTCCAATGGAACAAATTAATCTTCATTTTACAGGAGACTTCCACGCAATCACATCTGCTCATAATTTATTGTCAGCATTAATTGATAACCATATTTATTGGGGAAATAAATTAGATATCGATGTTAGAAGAGTTGTTTGGAAAAGAGTGATGGATATGAACGATCGATCTTTAAGGTCAATAAATATAAATTTAGGTGGTGTAGCTAATGGTTTCCCAAGAGAAGATGGTTTTGATATTACTGTTGCGTCAGAAATCATGGCTATTTTCTGTTTATCAAATGATTTAGAGGATCTAGAAAAAAGAATAGGCAACATTACAATTGCTTACAATAGATCTAAAAAACCAATTTATGCTAAAGATTTAAAAGCCCAAGGACCTATGACTGTATTGCTGAAAGATGCAATAAGACCTAACGTAACTCAAACTTTGGAAAATAATCCTGCAATAATACATGGTGGACCATTTGCAAACATAGCACATGGATGTAATTCAGTCATCGCAACTAAAACAGGTTTAAAACTTGCTGATTATGTTGTGACTGAAGCAGGTTTTGGTGCCGATTTAGGGGCTGAAAAATTCTTAGATATTAAATGTAGAAAATCAAATTTAAAACCAAGTTGTGTAGTTATAGTAGCTACAATTAGAGCACTTAAAATGCATGGAGGTGTTGCAAAAGATGATTTAAAAAATGAAAATGTAGATGCTCTTAAAAAAGGGTTGGTTAATTTAGAAAGACATATTGAGAATGTTAAAAAATTTGGTTTACCAGTAGCAGTTGCTGTTAATCATTTTATTAAGGATACCGATAATGAAGTTAAAGCTCTAATTGAATTTTGTGATGGCTTAGGGGTAAAAGCAAGTCTTTGTACTCACTGGTCAAATGGTGGTGAAGGAACTAAAGAACTTGCAGCACATGTTGTAGATCTATGTGAAAAAAATCAGGCTAAATTTAAATTTTTATATGAGAGTAATACTCCTCTATTTAAAAAAATAGAAACTATTGCAAAAGAAATTTATAGAGCTGATGAGGTAATTGCTGATACAAAAATAAGAGATCAATTGAAAACTTTCGAGGAAGCTGGTTACGGTGAACTACCTATTTGTGTTGCAAAAACACAATATAGTTTCTCAACAGACCCAAATTTAAAAGGAGCGCCAACTGGTCATGCTTTGCCAATTAGGGAAATTAGGCTCTCATCTGGTGCTGAATTTATTGTAGTTGTTTGTGGAGCTATAATGACAATGCCTGGATTACCAAGAGTTCCAGCAGCTGACTCAATTAGATTAAATGACAAGGGCGAAATTGAGGGACTATTCTAAATTAAGATAATTTAACCAATTCTCTAATTCTCTCATTCTAGATTTTTTATCTAACCTTTTGTTTTCTTCCTCTATATTTTTAATATGAATATTTATTTCATCCTCGTCTGTAAATGCGCCTTTATCTAAAAGTCTTTTTTTTCTGAAAATAATTAAATTTATCATTTTATTGTAAGTGATTTCAGGATGATATTGAAGACCCCATATATCACATTCACCTACTTTAAAATTGAGTGCTTGCACTTTATTAATTGAATTTGAAGCTAATAAAATTGAATTTTTAGGCATTGTTACAACCTCATCAAAATTAAAAGCAGGTGTATTAAATCTTAAACTTTTGTTTTTATATAACGGATGTTTTAAACCATTTTCATTAATTTCTATATCAAACGCAATTCCTTTCTGGGAACCATTTGTACATTTTTTTACTTCTCCTCCTGCGGCAGTCACAGCTACTTGCATTCCCCAACAGATTGCTAAAATTTTTTTAATTTTTTTTTGACACTCCATCATAAATTCAATTTGCCTTTTTATCTCTGGAGTTGCGTTGTAAATATTTAAACTACTTCCACCCCATATTAGGCCATCATAACTGCCAAGATTATTGATTATTTTCTGAATATTTTTGTCTGATGAGGGATTTGCAACATCAATTATTAAATTATCTGTAAAATAGCTAAGACTGTGTTTTAAACTTTCTGTATGTGTTTGAATACCTGCAACAGTGAACTGTTTATTTTCCTCAGTTGGATTACCTTCAACAATTAAAATTTTTTTCATTTAAATAATTCTCCAGAAATACTTTTTTTATACATTTCTTTTAAATCTTGCTTACTTATTTCTTTTGGGTTACCTCCTGTTGATGGGTCTTCGTATGCCATCAAGGATAGTTCTTCTAAATCAATATTACTACAATCCATAACTTCTGATAATTTATGTGGAATATTCAAATTATTTCTTAATTTTAAAATCCAATCTAAAAAACTATCAAAACTTTTATCTAAGTTAAGATAATCACAAATAGAAATTATCTTATTTTCAATTGAAGATTTATTAAATGTTAACACATAGGGCATAAATATTGCATTAGACAATCCATGGTGTACGTTATATTTACCATTTACTGGGTGGCTCAATGAGTGAATTGCTCCAAGTCCTTTCTGAAATGCAGCTGAACCCATTGATGCAGCAGCAAGTAAATCCATTCTAGCATTAATGTCATTTCCATTTTTAAATGCTTTTAGTAAAGAATTTTTTATTAGTTTCATTCCCTCTATTGCTATACCGTCAGCCATTGGATGATATCCACGTGCACAGAAGGCCTCTAAATTATGAGCTAATGCATCCATTCCGGTTGCAGCGGTTAATCTCGGAGACAAATCTATAGTGAGCAAAGGATCTAAAATTACGATTGAAGGTAACATTTTTGGATGAAAAATAATTTTTTTTGCACCAGTATCTCTATTAATTATTAAAGACGCTCGTCCTGTTTCAGATCCTGTGCCAGCTGTAGTTGGAACTGCAATTATTTTTGAAATTTTAGAACCATCAGCTCTTTTCCATTGATCACCAATATCTTCAAAGTCCCATAAAGGTCTTGATTGATTGCACATAAATGCTATTGCTTTTCCAACATCTAAACCACTTCCACCTCCTAAAGCTATTACACCATCGCAACCCAGAGTATTGTAAACTTTAACTCCTTCTTCAACATTTTCACCAATTGGATTTCCCGTAAAATTAGAAAAAGTAGAAAGATTTTTAAAATTTTTTTTTAAACTTATTATTATATTTTTTATAATTTCTAAATTTATTAAATCTTTATCGGTTACAAATAGTGGGTTTGAAATGTTTAGCTCTTTACAAGCTAAGAATAAATCCTCTATTCTATTTTCACCTATCCACATCGTAGTGGGATAATTCCAATTAATACCCATTAAAAAATATAATTTTATTTTTTTTAAAATTCTTAGTAAGATATATTTATAAATTTATTAATGATAGGAAAAATTCTATGTCAAAAGTAGCAATCATAGGTGCTGGTCCTTGTGGACTTTCAATTTTAAGAGCATTTGAACATTTAGAAAAAAAGGGAGAAAAAATTCCTGAAATAGTTTGTTTTGAAAAACAAGAAAGTTGGGGTGGACTATGGAACTACAACTGGAGAACTGGCTCTGATCAATATGGAGATCCTGTTCCTAATAGTATGTATAGATACTTGTGGTCTAATGGACCAAAAGAGTGTTTAGAATTTGCTGATTACTCTTTTGATGAACATTTTGGAAAACCAATTCCTTCTTTTCCTCCACGTGAAGTCTTGCAAGATTATATTTTAGGAAGAGTAAGCAAAGGAAATATAAAAAGTAAGATTAAATTTAATACTCGAGTTACTAACACTATTTATAAAAATGATAAGTTTGAAATTAGCTATCAGGATAAAGTTAATAATAAAATTTTAAATGATACATTTGATTATCTTGTGGTTTCTACGGGTCATTTTTCTGTTCCTTTTATACCTGAATATGAAGGTATGAATTCTTTCCCAGGAAGAATAATGCACTCACATGATTTTAGAGATGCTGAAGAATTCAGAGGTAAAAATGTTATTGTTCTTGGAAGCAGTTATTCAGCTGAAGATGTGGCTCTTCAATGCAATAAGTATGGTGCTAAAAGTGTAACTATTGGATACAGGCATAACCCAATGGGATTTAAATGGCCAAAAGGTATGAAAGAGGTTCATTACCTAGATAAGTTAGAAGGAAAAAAAGCTATATTTAAAGATGGAACAGAGCAAGATGCTGATGTAATTATTTTGTGTACAGGCTATCTTCATCATTTCCCATTTTTAGATGAAAGTTTAAAATTAAAAACACATAATAGATTATATCCACCAAAACTTTACAAAGGTGTTGTGTGGCAAGATAATCATAAACTTCTATATTTAGGCATGCAGGATCAGTTTCACACATTTAATATGTTTGATTGTCAAGGATGGTATGCAAGAGATGTGATCATGGGAAAAATTAAAATGCCTACTGATGAAGAAATAGATGAAGACATAAATAAATGGGTTTCAATGGAGGAAAAATTAGAAAATCCTGATCAAATGATTGATTTTCAAACAGAATATACCAAAGAGCTTCATGATATGTCTGATTATCCTAAAATAGATTTTGAATTAATTAGAAAACATTTTAAAGAATGGGAACATCATAAAGTAGAAGACATTCTAACTTATAGAAATAAATCGTTTTCGTCTCCTGTAACTGGATCTGTTGCACCAATCCATCACACACCTTGGGAAAAAGCGATGGATGACTCAATGAAAAATTTTTTAAATAAATAAAAAATTAATAATTTATTTTTAATTTCTTATTTTTAATAATTGCACTTAATAATGCAATCATTAATGGAATTTTTTTCTTATTAATTTTTCTTAAAACATAGGGTGCAATTTCATTGGCTAAATCAGCACCCTCAATGGTGTCATTTCTCATAAATTTCTTTTTAGCACTTTTAAAAGGGAATCCTTTACCTAAGTATTCTCCCATTTTGCTGTTTCTGCCTCCTACAGCGCTCACATAAAGATCTCCAATACCAGCTAAACCGTTAACAGTTTCTTCTTTTCCTCCAAAAAATTTAATTAAATATTTCATTTCTTCTATAGACTTTCTGAATAAAGCAGAGGATGTGTTATTTCCTTGACCTGATCCAATTATCATTGAATAAATATTCTTGATAGCAGAAGAAAACTCAACACCTTTTACATCTGAAGAATATTCTGTTTTGTAATAATTAGTTGAAATCATTTTTCCAATTTTTTTAGCAATAGTTATATTTTTATTTGCTATTACAGTATAACTTTTTACCTTTCTGGCTAATTCTTTTGCTAAACAAGGTCCTTTTAATATTGAAATATTTAAATTGTTTTTATTTAAATTTAATTGCTCAGACATACTAATTAATTTTTTACTTTTTTTTTGAAATTTCAAACCTTTTGTTAAAACAAGTATTAAAGTTTTTTGTTTAAAATTTTTTAGATAATTTTTTATCATATCTATACCTAATGAGCTTACAGCAACTACTATTAAGTCCCATTTTTCACTAAGAAGTTCAGGATTAAATTTCTTAATATTAAGTTTATTTGATAGGTTAATTTTTAAGGCTGGATGAAATTTTTTTTTATTTTTTAATTTTCTCAGTAAATTTAAGTTATAAGGTTCAGTCAAAGTTACTTTTTGATTATTGTCTATTAAAGGAACAGAGAAAGCTGCACCCATTGCCCCTGCTCCAATTATTAAAACTTTTTTCATAAATATTATGCTAAAGTTTTTTTAATTGCTTGCTGCCAACCTTGCAATAAGTGATTTCTTAATTTTTTATCAATTTTTGGCACAAATTCCTTATCTTTTCTCCATGTATTTTTAATATGATTTAATGATTTAAATTCTCCTATTTGGTAACCTGCTAACAGAGCGGCCCCAAAAGCAGTTGTTTCTAAAATTTTTGGTCGAAGTACTTTTAAATTAATTATATTTGCCAAAAATTGTGAAAACCAATTATTAGTTATCATACCACCATCAATTTTAACTATTCTGGGTTTTAAACCGTCTTTATTCATTGAATAAAATAAGTCATAACTTTGATAAGCAACTGACTCTAGGGTTGCTCTAACTAAGTTTTTCCAATCACTATCTCTTGTAAGCCCTGTTATCAACCCTCTTGCATCAGGTCTCCAATAAGGAGCCCCTATTCCACTAAAAGCTGGGACAACATAAACTTCATCATTACTTTTTGTTGATTTAGCTATTTTTTCAGTTTCGAAAGCATTGTTTATTAGTTTAATTTTATCTCTTAACCATTGCACACCTGCTCCAGCTATGAAAATAGATCCTTCAAGAGCATACGTGGTCTTATTATTCAATCGATAACAAATTGTGGTTAATAACTTATTTTTTGAATTAATTTTTTTTGATCCAGTATTCATTATTATAAAAGCGCCTGTACCATAAGTACTTTTAGTTGATCCTTTTTCAAAACAAGCTTGTCCTACAGCTGCAGCTTGTTGATCTCCTAACACAGCAGAAATGGTTATTTCTTTTCCTGTAACTCTCTTATCTGTTTTTCCAAAATTATCTGCAGAATTTTTACCTCTGGCAAAATATTCTTTGGAATTTTTAATTTATGTAAAATTTCATTATCCCATTTATTATTATTAATATTAAATAACATGGTTCTGCTTGCGTTAGTGGCATCGGTTAAATGCTGTTTACCTTTAGTTAGTTTCCAGATTAAAAAGGTGTCTACTGTACCAAACAATAAATTATTTGTTTTTAATAACTTTTTTGAAACTTTTACATTATCTAAAATCCATTTTATTTTAGTAGCAGAAAAATAAGGATCTATAAATAACCCTGTTTTTTTTCTAAAAATATTTTCATAATTTTTATTCTTTAGAGATTTACAATA
>CACNRP010000004.1 GCA_902622955.1 uncultured Pelagibacteraceae bacterium | reverse complement strand
TTATCCCAACAAATGCTGAGGGAGTTGATCTTGCTCCAATTGTTATAAGTATAAAACCAAGTCCAACTTGAAAAAATCCTGCAATAAAACCTAAAAAAATATCGTTTGTTGAAACAATAATACTTGGTGACATAAACAAACCTATTAATGTTGCAAAAATTCCAGCAACGAGTTGTAAAGGTATCATGTCAACTTTAGGATATTTTCTAACAATTAAAATTAAGATCGCAAATGATATTGGCATAATGAATGCAACTAAATTTCCTGTCATTTGACCTGGTGTTAGCGAGCTGCCTAACATAAAAGTGATACCAACTACTGCTGTAATAATACAAGCTAATGTAATTTTAGAAATTTTTTCTTTTAAAAATACATAGCCAAAAATTGCTAAAAACAAAGCTTGAGTTTGAATTATAAAGTTTGCATTCGCTACTGTTGTTTCATACATAGCAAATACATAGCTTGCAAATCCAACAGATAAAATTATACCTCCAATTAAACCTGGAATTCCAGATTTATAAAGAGCAAAAAAAATTTTTCCTTTGTAAGTGAATATTAAAAAAATTGTAATTACTCCAATAAAGAAAAGTGATCTCCAAAATAATATTTGCCAAAGGGTCGATCCATCAAAAGATTTTACTATTAAACCACCAAAACTTAGTGCACATGCGCCTAAAAAAACTAGAAAAGGGCCCGGTATTTTTGATAAAAAATTCATTAAATTTGAGAAAGTAAATTTTGAGTTTCCATTTCATACAACTTAAATAGAGTCTCTGCATCTGATAAATTAATCTCTTTAAATTTTATTTTTGATCCTGGTGCCATTTGTACCAGTCGATCATAATCAGCACTTGCAACAGCACCAATTTTTGGATATCCACCAACAGTTCCATGATCTGAAAGCATTATTATTGGATTGCCGTCAGCAGGTACTTGAATAACACCTTTAATCAAACCCTCTGATTTTATGTTAGTGTTCACAATATTCTCTATTTTGGGCCCCTCTAGTCTCATACCCATTCTGTCTGAAAGTTTCGATACTTTGAATTCCTTTTCATAAAATATTTTTTTACCTTCTTCAGAAAAGTAGTCAAAATTAGTGCCTTTAATCACCCTAATGTTTTCTATTTTGGTATTAATGTAATTAGTTTTTTTAATATCCTTATTTGAATTAATTTTTTTTAAATTAACTCTTTGTCCTGTATCTAATTTTTTTCCATCATTAGATCCAATATTTGCTTTTGTATTTATAGAACAACTATTCCATTGAAGCTTTATATCTAGCTCACCTCCTAACGCTAAATATCCATAAACAGATTTACTCGTGGAAATAATGTTAATTTCATTACCGTTTTCTATTTGGTAACTCTCATAACATTTTCCCTCAATTTCAGTCTCACCTTTTTTAATTATAAAAATTACATCTCCAGTAATTGCAAAATTAATTTTTCCTCCTGTATATTTTAAATGAGGTCCTTGATACGCAAACTCAATAATTGCTGAGTCTAAATTATTATTAACAAGTTTGTTAGCTATAAGATAATTTCTATTATCCATAGCACCACTAAATGGAATGCCAATATGATAAAGGTGATCCCTGCCTTTATCTTGAAAGGTTGTGTTAATACCAGGTCTAATTATCTCAAAATAGTTATCACTCATTATAATTCTTATATTGATCTAAACTTATTTCTTTAAAAGTTACTGTATCTCCAGGATTTATTAAGGTTGGTTCGTATTCTAAAGAACTATCGAACACTTTTACTGGCGTATTTCCTAAAATATTCCATCCACCAGGACTTTCAAAAGTATAAATATTAGCAAATTGCTCAGTTAATCCTACAGAGCCTTTAGGAACTTTTACTCTTGGAGTTTCTAAACGTTGAGCTCTCATATTTTCATTTAGGTCGCCTAGAAAAGGCATACCGGCAATAAATCCAGTCATGTAGCAAAAATATTCTTTATTTAAAAAATTTTCTAAAATTTTATCCCTACTTAAATTTAATATTTTTTCTAACCGTTTTACATCCAGTGATAAGCTTTCATGACAGCATATTGGAATTTCTATTCTCTTAGTGTTGAGTTTTAAAGAAGTTTCAACATTAAGATTTTCAATATTTTTTTTTACTTCATTAAAGTTTGTTTGTTTGAGATCATATGAAATAATAAGTTTGTTATAAGATGGTGTTAAATTATTAATACCTTTTACTTTTTTTTCTTTGATTGTTTTGAAATATTTTATTACTTGTGAATTAATTGATTTATTTACTTCGTTGCCAAAATCACAATACAAAGCTGTATCACCAAGATTTGATATATTTTTTATCATGTTATGTTATACTTAGCATTATACTATGGAAATTAATATAAATTGTGATTTAGGTGAAAAATCAAAACATCATTCAAATAAGTATGATCCAGACTTGTTAGAAATAGTTAATTCAGCAAATGTTGCATGTGGTTATCATGCGGGAGATGATGAGACTATGAAACAAGTTGTCCAAATTTCAAAAAAAAATGGCGTGAGTATTGGAGCACATCCATCATTTAACGATCCTGAAAATTTTGGGAGACAAAGAATTAACCTCACTCCAGGTGAAGTAAGACAATTAATTATTGATCAATATGAAATTCTTCAAAAAATTGCTCAAGATTATGGAGAAAATGTAACGCACATAAAACCACATGGAGCTTTAAATAACATGGCATGTGAAGATATAGATTTAGCAACGACACTAGCGAAAGCGATAAGTGATATTAGTAAAGATTTGATTTATTTAGTACCTACTGGATCTAAAATGGAAGTAGCAGCAAAAAAACTAAATATGCGTATAGCGTGTGAAATATTTGCTGATAGAAATTATGAGGATGACGGAAATTTAGTTTCTAGAAAAAAATCTAATGCATTAATTACCAATCCTTTAGAAGCTCAAAAACACGTGTTAAATATGGTGAAAAATCAGTCACTTAATTGTCACAGTGGAAAGCAAATACCTTGTGAAATCGACTCTGTGTGCATACATGGGGACAATAAGAGTTCGCTAGCTACTGCAAAATCTATAAAAAGTAATTTAGTAGAAAACGGACTAACATTGAAACCTTTAACACAAATGGAGAAATTTATTTAATGATAAAAAACACTTTAATCACATTTTTTTTATTAGTTTTTCTATCTACAAATTCATATTCTGCTGGCACTAGCTCTAGTTCAGACTCTAATAGCTCTGATTATAGTAAAGCAGTGAAGTTTGTAAAAGCAGCAAAAAAATTTGAGAGTGATGGAAAAGAGGAAAAAGCAAATAAAAGATATATGAAAGCTTTAAAACTTTTAATTAAATCGAATAAAAGCAAACCAAATAAAGCTGATACTTTAAACTACCTGGGTTTTACGACGAGAAAACTTGGGGATTTTGAAGGTGGAGAAAAATATTATCTTCAAGGTCTTGCAATTGAACCAAATCATATAGGTATTAACGAGTATTTGGGTGAGCTTTATGTTGCAACAAACAGAATTGATTTAGCCAATGAAAGATTAAAAATTTTAGAAAGTTGTAACTGTAAAGAATACGATAGCTTAAAACAAATAATTGCTGGAACAAAAAAATCAAAATATTAGTTAATGTTTTGAACCATTTGTTGAGGCATCCATAAAGCTATTTCTGGAAAGATAACAACAAGAATTACTGCAAGGATCATTAACATAAATAATGGGAATGCACTCCTTGCAATAAATCCCATATCTTTGTTGGCCATTCCTTGTAATACAAATAAATTAAATCCTACGGGTGGTGTGATTTGAGCCATCTCAACTACTATAACTAAAAATATACCAAACCAAATCATGTCAAAACCAGCTTGTCTGATCATTGGTTCAATAATTGCCATTGTAAGTACTACTGCTGAAATTCCATCAAGAAACATTCCAAGAATAATATAAAAAATCATTAAAACAAAAATTAATACATAAGGTGATAATTCCATGTTTTGTATCCAAATAGCTAAGTTTCTTGGAAGTCCAGTAAATCCCATAGCTAATGATAAAAATGTAGAGCCAGCTAAAATAAAAGCAATCATACAAGATGTTTTGGTTGCTCCCAACAAAGATTGTTTAAATGTTTCAATAGTTAAACTTTTTTGGAAGTAAGATAAAATTAAAGACCCTACTACACCTAAAGAGGCAGCCTCAGTTGCTGTTGCAACTCCGGTGTATATTGACCCAATCACAGCTGATATCAAAATGATAACAGGTAATAATTGTTTGGATTTTTTAATTTTTTCTAAAAAGGTAAAACTCTCTACATACTTTGGCATGCTTTTTTTATTAATTAAAGACCAGATGATCACATAAGACATAAATATAAGTGCAATCATTATCCCTGGAATAATTCCTGCAATAAATAGCTTTGCAATAGACTCCTGAACAGTTACTCCATAAATTATAAGTATTATAGAGGGAGGTATAAGAAGTCCTAAAGTTCCTGATCCAGCTAAACTACCTAACAAAATTTTTTCTGGATATTTTCTTTTTCTTAGTTCAGGGATAGACATCTTACCTACTGTTGCAACAGTTGCTGCTGAAGAGCCAGAAATTGCAGCAAAAAGTGCACAACCAACAACATTTACATGAATTAATCCACCAGGTAATTTTTGCATCCATGGTGATAGTCCAGCAAATAAATTTTCAGATAACTTTGTCCTAAATAATATTTCACCCATCCAAACAAACAATGGTAAAGCTGTTAATGTCCATGATGATGAGGTTCCCCATATTGTAGTTGCCATAGCATCACCTACTGGCCTTGAGGTAAATAACATCATTCCAATTGTTGAAACTCCAATCATACTTATCGCTACCCAGATGCCTGATCCAAGGAAGAATAAAAGTACACTTATAAAAAATATAATGAGAAATATTTCAGTCATTCTTACTTAAAATTGTTAAAATAAATTTATGAAAAACAGCTATAAAAAAAATTAAAGATCCAGCAGCAACACTAGTTTGAGGTATCCATATTAATATCTCATCTGCACCTTCACTTCTCTCTTGAAAATCATAAGAAATTAATAGCATTTTCCACAGGTAAAAAGATAAATAGCCTGAAAAAATTGTTGCTACAATCAGACACCATATTTCTAAAAATTTTTTATAAGATGAAGAGGCTTTTTCTAGGAAAAGAGTAATTCGTATATGTCCACCCTCAACAAAAGTAAACGCCAAAGCATAGAAAGAAGCTGCAGCCATGCAGTAGCCAGAGTACTCAGCTAAACCTCTTATATAAAAACCAAAAATCCTTGAAGAAATTCCAATTAAAATGAAAACTGCAACAAGAATTAAAAAAAAAGCAGCTAAATATCCCGAAAATTTATAAAGCTTATTAAGATTATTATTTATTGATTGAAACATTATTAAAAAGGCCAACTTACTACAAGTTGGCCTTTTTTTTAAGACTATTTATTTGTAAGCAGATAAAACTGCAGCACCTCTGTCTCCAGCTTTTGCTTTCCATTCTTCAGACATTGTTGCTCCAACTTTTTCAAAATGTTTTTTCAAAGCTGAATTAACTTCGCCTACTTCCATTCCTGCATCTGCTAAAGCTTTCTTGTCTCCAGTATTACCTTGTTTAGATAATTCCCAACCTTTTTCTTCAGCAATTGCAGCTTGATTCATAACAAGATCTTGAGTTGCTTTATCAAGCTTATTCCAAGCTGCTTTATTAGCAATAATCATATTTTTTGGAAACCATGCCGCTATATCATAAAAATATTTAACACCATTTTCCCAAATCTTGCTATTTTTTCCAGTTGTAGGAGAAGTGATCATACTTTCCACTGCACCTGTAGAAAATGCTTGGCTAATTTCAGCTGCTTCAATTTTAGTTGGTGCCATTCCTGTTAACTCTGCAATTCTAATTGTTGCAGAGTTGTATGCTCTAAATTTTAATCCATTTAGATCACCAACCTTTTTTATTTGCTTTTTACTGTAAAGACCTTGAGCTGGCCACGGTACTGCATAAAGAAATACCAATCCTTTTTCATCAAGACTTTTTACAATATATGGCTTTGACGCTTCATATAATTTCATAGCATCATCGTAAGAACTTGCTAAGAAAGGTAATGAGTCAATTTCATATAAAGGGTCCTCTTTTCCAAGAGCCGACATAAATCTTTCACCGATAGGTGCTTGACCTGTTCTAACAGCTCTGAAAATTTCACCACCTTTAAATAACGAACCACCTGGGTGAGTAACAATTGTAAGTTTTCCACCACTTTTTTCAGTTACATTCTTCGCAAATTCTGTTGCATTAGCAGAATGAAAGTTTCCAGCACCATAAGCGAGTGCCATATCCCATTTCTCTGCAAAAGATACTTTAGCAAATAACAAGACTGAAGTGATTATAGTAATAAATAATTTAACTAATTTCATCTTTCCTCCTTTTTAAAATTAACATTTAATTATCTCTCAAAGAGTAAATCAATAAAATTATTATTATGGTCTCATTGAAAATTTGCCAGATTATACTATTATAATGATATCTTGATTGAAGAGCTCATAATTTTAACTAATATAATTTTTATCACAATTATATTAACAGCAGATAACGCGTTGATAGTTGGATCTATTGCTTCAAATTTTGTTCCAAAAAATAGAAAACAAATAATTCTTTGGGGTGTAATTGGAGCTTTTGTCTTTAAAATCTTTTTTGCAGTTTTTGCAACTTTTTTATTTGAATTTTATTTTGTTAAAATTTTAGGTGGTTTATTATTAATTTGGATTGTTAATGATTTAAGAAAAGACTTACTGGAAATCAAAAAAATAAAACCAACAACAAAAAAAGGTAAAGAACCCTCATATATTAGTAGCATTGGGAAAGTTTTGTTTGCAGATATTATGATTAGTTTCGATAATGTTATTGGTGTAGTTGCTGCAGCAAAAGGATATTTTGGATTTATGATATTTGGACTTATGTTATCAGTTGTACTTACGGGTGCTTTAGCAACATATATGGCTAATTATATACAAAGGCATATTTGGATAGCTTATATAGGTTTAGTATTTATATTAATTGTTGGTCTGCAATTAGTAATTGGCGGATTAGTTGATCTTGAAATATTAAATATTAATGAAGAATTTAAAAAATACTTTTAATCAATAAGAATTTTTTTTGTTAGGAAATTTAACTTTTCTAACTTCTTTTGAATAATTTGAAACAGCTTTAGAAATATTATTTTTTATATTGGCATATTTTTTTACAAACTTATAATTCATAGGATTTAATCCAATTAAATCATCAAAAACTAATATTTGACCATCACAATATTTAGAAGCTCCAATCCCTATTGTTGGCACTGTAGTATTTTGAGTAACAAGTTTTGCTAAAGATGTCTCAATACATTCTAAAACAATAGAAAATACTCCAGCTTTTTCTAACAATTGCGAGTCCCTGAGAATGTGATCTCTCTCTACCTTTTTTTTGCCTTTAAATTTAAAAGTTTTATCTGACTGGGGAAGTAGCCCTAAATGGCCCATAACTGGAATTTTATTTTTAACTAAAGTTGTAATTGTTTTGTAAATTTTTTTTCCACCTTCCAATTTTACTCCATCACATTTAGTTTTTTTCATTATTTGTTTTGCATTTTTTAAAGCCTCATTAGGAGTTCGATAGGTGTTATATGGCATATCAACAATCATTAAACTTTTTTTAATACCCATTCTGACACTTTTAGAGTGTTCAATCATAGTACTCAAAGTTACTTCTCTTGTAGATTTATAATTATATAAAACTGAACCAAGAGAATCTCCAACAAGTATAATATCACAATAATTATCTAAAATTGATGCTATGTTTTTTGAGTAAGCAGATAAACTAACAATTTTTTGTTTATTTTTTTTTTTAATTAAATTTGAAATTTTTTTTTTCATCGACTTACCAAGAGCCGGTATTTTCCATTGAGGCCCAAGGTTCTTTAGGTTGTAAATTTCCTTCTTGAAGAATTTCAATTGAAATTTTGTCTGGTGATCTAACAAAAGCCATATGCCCATCTCTTGGTGGTCTATTAATCGTGTAGCCCATATCCATTAATCTTTGGCATGTTTCATAAATATTATCTACTTTATAAGCAAGATGGCCAAAATTTCTTGAACCTTCTCCAAGTTCATCACCATCCCAATTATAAGTTAATTCTATTTCTGCTTTTTCATCATTGGGTGCTGCAAGAAAAATTAGAGTATATCTTCCTTTTTCATTTTCCATTCTTCTTGTTTCTTTTAAACCAAGCCCTTCGCAGAAAAATCTTAGAGACTCATCCACGTCTTTAACTCTAATCATTGTGTGTAAATATTTCATAATCTTAACTTATAATTAAAAACTACTCTAATTCAATAGTGCTAGGTGGTTTTGAGGTAACATCATACACAACTCTATTAATACCTCTAATACTATTAACTATTTTATTTGAAATATTTTGCATAAAAGACTTTTTAAACTCATAGTAGTCAGCTGTCATTCCGTCTTCAGATGTAATTGCTCTTAATAAACATAAATATTCATAGGTTCGATTGTCTCCCATAACACCCACAGTTTTAACTGGCAGCAATGCTGCATAGGCTTGCCAAATCTTGTGATAAAGACCGTGATCTTTTAAAGCTTGAATAAAATAATAATCAGCTTCTTTTAAAATTTTAATTTTTTCATTAGTTATAATACCCGGCATACGGATTGCTAAGCCTGGTCCAGGAAAAGGATGTCTTGAAATAATTTCTTTACTTAAATTTAACTCTAATCCTAATTTTCTTACCTCATCCTTAAATAAGAACTTTAGTGGTTCTACTAATTTTAATTTCATTTTTTTGGGTAAGCCGCCTACATTATGGTGCGATTTAATTTTAGAAGTTTGGCTTCCAGTAACAGATTTGCTCTCAATTAAATCTGGATAAAGAGTGCCCTGGGCTAAAAATTTAACATTTTTAATTTTCTTAGCGTATTGCTCGAAAATTTTGATAAATAAATTACCAATTATTTTTCTTTTTTTTTCTGGATCGGAAACAATTTTTAATTTTTTTAAGAATTCCTTTTCAGCATTTACATAAATTAAATTCATTTTTAAACGCTTCTTAAAAGTTTGAACTACTTGTACTTCCTCATTTTTTCTTAGAAGGCCAGTGTTTACAAAAATACAATAAAGTTTTTTTCCAATAGCTTTGTTCAATAATTGAGCGACTACACTACTATCCACACCTCCTGATAAAGCACAAATAACTTTGTTATTTCCAACTTGTTTTCTAACATCTCTAATAAGCCGATTTTTTTGATCCTTAGAGGACCAATTTCTTTTAATTTTACAAATTAAAAAAATAAAATTACTTATTAATTTTTTCCCATTCTCTGTATGAGTTACTTCAGGATGAAATTGTACCCCATAATATTTTTTTATTTTATTTTCAACGATTGCAAACTTTGAATTAGTGCTTGATGCAATAACTTTAAAATTCTTTGGAAGTTTTGAAACCTGATCAGCGTGACTCATCCAAACTTGTTTGGATTTTTTATTTCCAAAAAAATTAGTTATTAAAAGACTATTATTTTTTTTATAGACATTAGCTAGACCAAATTCTCTATGTTTTGATTGTTTTACCTTTCCACCATTAAGTTTTGATAAAATTTGATGACCAAAACAAATTCCAAGAACTGGTACATCAAGTTGTAAAATTTTTTTATCAAATGAGTACTTGTTTATTTGATAAACATTTAGTGGCCCACCAGATAATACTATTCCTTTAATGCTGTTATTTATGTCTTTTAGTTTTATTTTTTTGTGACTAACTATTTCTGAAAACACACCTAATTCTCTTACTCTTCTTGCAATTAATTGAGTAAATTGAGAACCAAAATCTATTATTAAGATTTTGTTAAGATTTTGATCAAGACTCATTATTTTCAGGTTCTATATTTTTTAATGACTCTTGAATATCTTTGTTTTCATCACATAAATTTCTACAAACTTTTACAAACTTATTAGAAAGATCTTTGACTTTTTCATAATTAGATTTTTCTAAAGCAATTTTCATTAACATCAATAAAGCTTCCTCGTTATCAGGATCAATTAAAAGTGTTGTTTCTAAATTGTATTCTTCTTTTCTTTGATTTTCTTCTCGGTTATAAATTTTTGCTAAATATAAATATGAGTTTGCGTCTTTTGGATTAAAAACTATATTTCTCTCAAACAAAAAACGTGCATCTTCATATTTTTCTTTTTTAAAAAATTCTAAAGCCTCATTAAAAAAATTTTCTTTACTAAAAGACTTACTATTAAAAGAAGCAGTTAAAAGTATTAATCCTATTAATTTTAAAAATTTGCTCATTAATATTTACTATTTTCTTTTACCACATCTACATTATGAACCATACTCTCATAAAATCCAGCTTTTGTAATTTTCACAAATTGTGGTTTATTTCTTAATTTAATGATTGTTTTTGATCCAAGATAGCCCATGGAAGATTTTAATCCACCAATTAATTTATAAATAATACTCAGCACATCTCCTTTATATTTTACAAAACCTTCAACACCCTCAGGTACATATTTTGAAGAATCTTTTTGTTTTTTTTGAAAGTATCTATCAGCTGACCCTTTATTCATAGCTCCTACGGAACCCATTCCTCTAAAACTTTTGAAAAGCTGTCCTTTTTTTTTAATTAATTTCCCTGGAGTTTCGTTTGTACCTGCAAATAACGAACCGATCATTACAGCATCTGCTCCTGCTGCAAAAGCTTTCGCTAAATCACCAGAATATTTTATTCCCCCATCTGAAATTATTTTAACATTTTTATTCTTTAAACCACTTCTTACAGCTAAAATTGCACTTAATTGAGGAACTCCTATTCCAGCAACCAATCTTGTTGTACAAATAGAACCTGGCCCTATACCAATTTTAATTATATCTACTCCTAACTTAATTAGAAATTTTGCTGCTTCTGGTGTTGCAATATTTCCTGCACATAAAGCAATGTTTTTAGTTTTTATTTTTTTAATATATTTGATTATTTCGGCAACTTTCTTTGTATGACCGTGTGCTGTGTCTACTACGATTAAATCTACACCCTCTTTAATTATTTCTTTAGCTCTGATAAATTCATTTGGTGCTGCACCCACAGCTGCTCCAACAATTAGATTTTGTTTTTTAACTTTTTTTATCTCTGATAATTGTTTTTTTATAACAAGGTTTCTGTGAATCACTCCAATACCACCAGCTTTAGCTATGGCTATTGCCATTCTGCTCTCTGTGACAGTATCCATTGCAGATGATAAAAGTGGAATTTTAAGCTTCAAATGCTTTGTTAAAGACACGCTAGTGTCTGCATCAGAAGGTAATATTTCTGAATACTTTGGAGCTAATGTAACATCATCAAAGGTAAGTGCTTCTTTTATGGGACCCATAATCTTTTATATACGATTCCTTTTAAATTAAAAGTCTCTATCGAATTTTTCTACAAATTATAAAGCTTTCTTTTGAGTCTTTTCTGCTAGATTTTGGTTTAAAAACCTTAACTTCTTTAAAATATTTTTTTCCCTCTGCGACGATTTCGTTAAATGTTCCTCCCATAAAAATTTTTGAAATAAAATATCCATTTTCTTTCATTAAATCTTTTGCAAAAAACATCGCCTCTTTGCACAGTTCTCCAGTTTGTATTGAGTCTATATTTTTAATACCCGTTGTATCTACAGCCATATCAGACATTACAACGTCAACTTTACTGGTAATATATTTTTTAATTTTTTCTTGAATTTTTTCTTCAGTAAAATCTCCTTGGATTTGAACACTATTACCGATGGGCTCCATTTTTTTTAAATCTATAGATATCAATTTTCCACTTTTAGCTGTTTTAAAAACATATTGTGACCAGCTTCCTGGGGCCGCACCGATGTCAATTACTGATAATCCTCCTTTAAAAATTTTAAATTTTTCATCAATTTCAATTAATTTGTAAGCTGATCTAGCACGATACCCATCGACTTTGGATTGTCTTACATAGATATCTCTACGCTGTTTATTAACCCAGTTTTTAGAGATTTTATTTTTTTTCAATTAATTACTAAATCTTAAACTTTTATTTAAAATTTTACCTGTAAGAGTTTGAATATCTACTTTAATATTCTTGTTTAATCTCATATCTTCATTATCTTTCCAGATACCGGCAGCTAAATGCATAATTCCAATTTTATAGTTAGGTAAATAAGGCTCTACCCATGTATCATTATTCTCATCAAATTTTGGTAAAAGATTGCTAGTAATCCAGTTGCAGTTTAAAGGAAGAAATTCAGTTTCAACGTTGTCAACATATACAGACATGTTCATCGCTAACTGTTCAGAGCCAAATATTTCTCCACTTTTAAGTGTTTGCTTTAAATTTTCTTGCCATGAATTCCAGCAAGTTGAATTTTTTTTTAATGAGAAAACACCAATATTAATGTGAGGAGCAAATGCTAACTTTCTTGCTTTATCTAAACTAATATTAGATTTTATTGCGTGTTTAAAATTTTGAGATTTAATAATCGCTAGTTTTCCAAAAACCCAATTTACTCTCGAAGTAATCTTGTAGCCTGGTCCAATAGTTTGTGTAATTCCTAATTTACCATTTTCACAAGCTTTAAAATAAAGCTCAACAGATTGCCAATCATTGACCCAAGCATCACAATCAATCCATAAATATTTTTCATAGTTTGGAAAATATTTAGGTAAAAAAGCCCTAGATACTTGGCTTTTTAACCATTCACGTCCTTTAATTTTACTATCTGGAACTTCTATATCCCATTCTGCAGATTTAATTTCATCTATTTTTGGCGTTAGTTGTATTTTTTGATCATCTGATAAACCAGCATCCAAAATACAAATAGCCACCTCACCACTTTCTTTAAATTTTTTTATAGAGTCTATAAGCTCATTTAATAAGGGAAAATAATTTGAGTCAGCTAACGAGACAATAACATTTTTTTTCATTATAGAATATCTTCGAGATCATCGTCTTCATCTTTATAATTCTGATCTTCGTTTTGTTTTTTTAATTTTTGATAATGAAAAAAACTAATTGGAAGCATCCCTAAATATATAATCGCACTTATAGATATTACATTAAAAGGATAAATAAGAAGTAATCCAAAGAATAATACTATACCAAATAATAGAAAAATTGTTGCTTTTCTTTGAATAACAATTTTTTTAAATGAGTAACTTGGAAATTTACTGATCAGTAACAAAGATGTTGAAATAAAAAAAAGTGGAACAACTATATCATAATTAATATTTATAAAATTAAAACTTGTAAGACTAAATATTAATGGAGTTAAAACTAGAATACCTCCTGCTGGTGATGGAACTCCCTCAAAGAAATTGTCTCTCCAAGAAGGTGCTTGGCCTGTATTTACATTGAAGCGAGCCAATCTTAATGCAACACAAATTACATATATTAAACATAATAACCATCCAAATCTTCCTAATGTATTTAGTTTCCAAAAATACATTATAAAAGCTGGAGCTACTCCAAAACTGATCATGTCTGTAAGAGAATCTAGCTCTTTACCTACTTTAGATGTCCCTTTGATTAATCTTGCTATTCTTCCGTCTAATCCATCTATAAGAGCGGCAAACATTATTGCTATAATTGCAAATTCAAATTTTCCGTCCAATGCAAACCTAATTGATGACAAACCAATACAAACTCCAATAAGAGTTAGCATATTAGGTAGAATTACTCTTGCGTTAGCTTTTTTATCTGTAACAATTTTTAAATTGTTTTTTGGCTGTTCCATAAATTAATTTTTAGCTAGCAGTGTCTCCCCTGAAATAGCTGTTTGACCGACTTTAACTAGAGGTTCATAATTCTCATAATAAACATCAGCTCTACTGCCAAATCTAATCATTCCAATTCTGTCTCCTTGATTCAATTCTTGATTTTTATTTGTTTCACAAACAATTCTTCTTGCTACTAAGCCTGCGATTTGAACAACTATGATATTATTTCCATGTTTATCTTTAATTTTGTAATAGTTCCTCTCATTATCTTCACTTGCTTTATCTAAGGATGCATTCAAAAATTTTCCAGGTTTATACAAAATTTCTTCAACAATTCCTGAGCATGGTGTTCTGTTAACGTGACAGTCAAAGACATTCATAAATATACTTATTTTTTTAAATTTTTGATTTTCTAATCCAAGCTCTTTTGGACCATCTACTTCCTCAACTTTGATTACTTCTCCATCAGCTGGACTAACGAGATAGCTATCATCGCCTATAATTATTCTCTCAGGATCTCTAAAAAAATAATAGACCCAAATAGTTAATAACAAACCAATTAAACCTAGAAAATTGTTTATGACTAAAAAAATGACAGTTATGAATACAGCTATTACAATAAACTTGTATCCTTCTGTATGAATTTTTGGAAATATTTTACTGAACATATTCTTCTATTTGATAAATTTCGATTAATATGTATATAAAATAGTCAAATTCAATTAATAAGATAATTTTTATTTAATGAGCAAAATCAAGGTAAATAACCCAGTAGTAGAGCTCGATGGAGATGAAATGACACGAATTATATGGGAGTTTATTAAAAATAAACTAATTCTACCATATATTGATCTAAGGATTGAATACTATGATCTAGGCATGAAAAGCAGAGATAATACTGGTGACCAGATCACAATAGACTCTGCAAATGCAATTAAAAAAATTGGTGTTGGAATAAAGTGTGCAACTATCACTCCTGATGAAGCAAGAGTTGAAGAATTTGATTTAAAAAAAATGTGGAGATCCCCTAATGGAACAATAAGAAACATAATTGGAGGAACAGTATTTAGAGAGCCAATTATATGTAAAAATATTCCTAAGCTTGTGCCTACTTGGACAGACCCTGTGATCATTGGAAGACATGCATTTGGAGATCAGTATAGAGCAACAGATTTTAAAGTTCCTGGAAAAGGAAAAATGGAAGTTAAATGGACATCTGAAGATGGAAAAGATGAAATCAAATATGAGGTTTTTAATTTTACTGGTCCTGGTGTTGCACTCTCAATGTATAATTTAGATAAGTCAATTGAGGATTTTGCAAGATCTTGTTTTAGCTATGGGTTAATTAAAAAATGGCCAGTTTATATGTCTACTAAAAACACAATTTTAAAACAGTATGATGGAAGGTTTAAAGATATTTTCCAAGAAATTTTTGATAAAGAATACAAGCAAGAATTTAATAAAAATAATTTAACTTATGAGCACAGATTAATTGATGACATGGTAGCATGTGCTATGAAATGGAGTGGCAAATATATTTGGGCTTGTAAAAATTACGATGGAGACGTGCAATCAGATACTATGGCTCAAGGTTATGGATCTTTAGGTTTGATGACTAGTACATTATTAACTCCAGATGGAAAAGTAATGGAGGCAGAAGCTGCACATGGGACAGTTACTAGACATTATAGAATGCATCAACAAGGAAAAGAAACTTCAACAAATCCAATTGCATCCATTTTTGCTTGGACTAGAGGATTAGCTCACAGAGGTAAATTGGATGGTAACGAAGAACTTATTAAATTTGCGCAGACACTCGAAAAAGTTTGTATTGAATGTGTAGAAAGTGGATCAATGACAAAAGATTTAGCAATCCTTGTTGGACCAAATAGTAAATTTTTAACTACTAATCAATTTCTAGATGAAATTGATGGTAATTTAAAAAGAAAATTAAATTAAACTTTCAAGTTTTTCAAAAGCTTCCCCAATTTTTGATTGATCTTGACCACCAGCTTGGGCAAAGTCTTTTCTTCCACCACCACCTTTACCTCCAATTACTTCAGATCCAACTTTAACGAACTGAACTGCATCAAATTTACTTGTTAAATTATCGGTTACTCCAACTGCTAATCCAACTTTGTCATCTTTGCTTGCAAAAACAATTACTATTCCTTCTGTAAGTTCTTTTTTTCCATTATCTACTAATTTTCTTAAATCTTTTGGAGGTAAATCTTCAACTTTTTGAAGTCTAACTTTTGTATTATTAATAACTTTGTCGTTAATAATGTTTTTTGTTTTATCTTCTAAAACATTTTTGACATTTAATTGCTCTAATTGTCTAGAAAGATCTTTTATACATCCTTTTAAATCTTTATTTTCAAGATTTGGTTTTCCACCTAATTTAATGATTTTAGAAGAAAGCTCTTTAATCATTTCCTCATCCTTTTGAACAGATAATGATGATAGTTTTTCTTTATTTTGCATGTAATCTTCAAGCTGTTTATCTCTCAAAGCCTCAACTCTTCTAACGCCTGCAGCAATTGATGATTGGCTAATTGTTTTAAATTTACCAATATCACCAGTGTTTTTAACGTGGGTTCCACCACAAAGTTCTGTTGAAAAATATGTATTTTCCTCTTTACCCATTGAAACTACTCGCACTTCATCACCATACTTCTCACCAAAGAAAGCTAACGCTCCCTTTTCTATAGCTGCTTTTGGAGTCATAATTCTAGTTGTTACTTCGGTACTATTCGCAACGTATTCATTAACTATTTTGTCAATTTTAACTAATTCCTCATTTGTTATTGGTTTCATATGACTAAAATCAAACCTTAAACGATCTGGAGCAACAAGTGAGCCCTTTTGCATAACATGTTTTCCTAGTGTTCTTCTTAAAGACTCATGTAATAAATGTGTAGCTGAATGATATGCCTTTAGGTTGCCTCTTCTTTCTTCATCAATCTTCATTTCAACAACGTCGTTTATCTTGATTTCTCCATTTTTCAAAGTTCCATAATGAACAAATAAATCACCAAGTTGTTTTTGAGTATCAGTTACTTCAAATATAAAATCTCCTACTAATATTTTTCCAGTATCACCTAGTTGACCTCCTGATTCTCCATAAAAAGGTGTTTGATTGGTTACAATTGCTCCCTCCTCTTTTGCTGATAATTTTTCTATTTCTTTGTTATCTTTCACAATTGATAAAATAACTCCTTCTGACCTATTAAACTCGTAACCTAAAAATTCTGTTGGACCAACTTTATCTTTTACACCAAACCAAATTTGTTCTTGTGAACTATCACCAGAACCTTTCCAATTCTTTTTAGCAAGTTCTTTACTTTTTTTCATAAGTTCATCAAATTTATTTTGATCAACTGTTAAAGATTTATTTTTTAAAATATCCTCTGTTAAATCTAATGGGAAACCATATGTATCGTATAATTTAAATGCTACTTCCCCTGGTAAAACTTTGTCAATCTTATCTATTTCTTCATTTAAAATTTTAATTCCTCTATCAAGTAAAACTAAAAATTTTTCTTCTTCCATTTTTAAAGTTTCTTTAATTAAAGTTTCTGATCTTTCTAACTCAGGATAGTTACCTTTCATTTCTTCTTTAAGAGAATCAAAAATTTTATTAAAAACTGGTTCTTTAGAACCAAGTAAATGCGAGTGTCGCATTCCTCTTCTCATGATTCTTCTAAGGACATACCCTCTTCCTTCATTGGATGGGAGAACACCTTCTGCTAAAAGAAAAGAGCTTGCTCTTAAATGATCTGCAATAACTCTAAAGCTTGAAATATTATTTTCATTCAATTTAACTTTTGTAAATTCTGATATTGAACCAATTAACTTTTTAAAATGATCTGTTTCATAATTATCATGTGTCCCTTGTAACAACGCTGCAATTCTCTCTAATCCCATTCCAGTATCAACTGATGGTTTTGGAAGATCAATTCTTTTGTCTTTTGTAACTTGTTCAAATTGCATAAAGACTAAGTTCCAAATTTCTATAAACCTATCTCCATCTTCATCTTTAGTACCAGGTAATCCTCCTGGCAAATGATCCCCATGATCAAAAAAGATTTCAGAACAAGGTCCACATGGACCAGTCTCACCCATCGACCAAAAGTTATCAGAAGTTGCTATCCTAATAATTCTATCATCGCTAAAACCCGCTATTTTCTTCCAAAAATTGAAGGCCTCATCATCCTCATGAAATACTGTTACATAAAGCCTGTTTTTATCTATTCCAAAATCTTTGGTTATCAAATCCCAGGCATAGTGAATAGCTTGCTCTTTAAAATAATCACCAAAGGAAAAATTTCCTAACATTTCAAAGAATGTATGGTGTCTTGGAGTGTAACCAACATTTTCTAAATCATTATGTTTACCACCTGCCCTTACACATTTTTGTGAAGTTGTGGCTCTAACGTAATCTCTTTTTTCTAATCCTGTAAAAACATTTTTAAACTGGACCATTCCAGAGTTGGCAAACATTAAAGTAGGATCATTGTTTGGAACCAAATTACTAGATTCCACAATCCTATGATCGTTCTTTTCAAAATACTTTAAGAAAGTATTTCTTATTTCATTGAGTGTTTTGTCTGCCATATTTTTAAAATACAGCTTTTTTATTCTATGTCTAGATATCGAAGGGAAAAAAGGCGCTTTAATTAAGCGCCTTTTATTAATAAAGATGACCTATTAATTCTTTTTAGATGGTGGAGTAGCTTCTGCTTTATCAGCCTCTTCTTTTTCAGCTACTTTCTTCTCTTTTTCCAATTTTTCAGGATCGATCGGATTTCCTTCTATTTTTTTAGAAATCACACCTGCTTTTTCTCTAATTGCCATTTCAATTTCTGCAGCAACTTTAGGATTTTGAGCTAAATAAGTCTTGGCATTTTCTCTACCTTGACCAATCTTCTCACCTTTGTAAGCATACCAGGCACCTGATTTTTCAATAATATCTGCTTTGGAACCAAGATCGACTAGTTCGCCCATCTTGCTAATTCCTCTTCCATACATCAAGTCAAATTCAACAACTTTAAATGGTGGTGCTACTTTATTTTTAACTACTTTCACTCTTGTAGAGTTGCCAATAATTTCATCTTTATCTTTAATGGCACCAATTCTTCTAATATCCATTCTTACAGATGAGTAAAACTTAAGTGCATTACCACCTGATGTTGTTTCTGGACTTCCAAACATAACTCCAATTTTCATTCTAATTTGGTTAATGAAAATCATCATTGTATTTGTGTTTGATATTGAACCAGTTAATTTTCTTAAAGCCTGACTCATTAATCTTGATTGAAGACCAACATGATGATCTCCCATCTCGCCTTCAATTTCAGCTTTAGGAGTTAAAGCTGCAACAGAGTCGATAACGATTACTGAAATAGAGCCTGATTTTACTAGTGTATCAGCGATTTCTAATGCTTGTTCACCAGTGTCAGGTTGTGAAATTAAAAGTTCTTCTGTATTTACGCCTAATTTTTTTGCATAAACTGGATCTAATGCATGCTCTGCATCAACAAACGCACAAATGCCTCCGGCTTTTTGAGCTTCAGCAACAACTTGTAATGCTAATGTTGTTTTACCTGATGACTCTGGTCCGTAAACTTCAATAATTCTTCCTTTTGGTAATCCACCTATTCCTAAAGCTAAATCAAGACTTAAAGAACCTGTTGAAACAGACTCAATATCCATTGCTCTTTTTTCACCAAGCTTCATTACAGAGCCTTTTCCAAAATTATCTGTAATTTGAGCTATCGCAGCATCTAGTGCTTTGTTCTTTTCTTTAACATCCATTTCTTGATCTTTAGTAGATTTAACTACTTTTAGGTTATTTTTCGTCATTTTTTGCCTCTTTTTTTAAATTTTTTAACACTCGAATCATCAAATAAATGTACACATTTTGTTCTCGTTAGCAATATATTTATTTTTTACCTAAAAAAATCGAATATTTACTTAAGTTTTAGATACTGACTATTAAGAAGCCCTACTGCCTTCAACAAGCTGTATTGAGCCATTAGGTAGTTTTTCTCAGAACTTGCTAAAGAAATTTGAGCAGAAAGTAATAATGAATTTGATTGAATAACATCAAGAGTTGTTCTTGATCCTCTTTCGTACTCAGCAGCAATTCCTTCATAAGCTATTTGGGAAGCACTTACTTGAACTTTCACTGAGTTCAGAAAACTTTCTGAAGATTCTAAACTTGACCATGCACTCGCAACATTAGTTTCATTTGTTCTGACTGCGTCATCTAATAATAATCTCTTTCGAGTTGTAAGATTTGAATTTTTGTTAATTGTTGATCGTTTTTTTCCACCTGAATAAAAAGGCCAGCTAAGAGTAGCTTTTAAAACATCTTGTTCTTTTTCATCTACAGTAGCACTTAAATCATCTGTATAAGTTCTTTCTAATGATAATGATGCAGTAGGTTTTAAATCAGATTCTGAAATTGCTAAATCTTTTTCAGATTTTTCTAAGTCCAATTTTGCAATTAAAATATCTGGATTATTTTGTTTTGAAAGATTTAGTGCTTCATTTAAAGTTGACGGTAAAGAAACGATTGCATTTGTGTTCTTTTGTAACTGACTTGGATCATTTATTTTTCCAATTATATTTTCATAATTAAGTTTACTAATTAATAAGTCACTTTTAGCTTTTGCAAATTGAGCCTGAGCTCCTGCAAGTGAAGATTCTGATTGCGCTAGGTCAGTGTTTGTAATTTGACCTCTGTCTCTTCTGATTTTATCATTTTCAACTTGTCTTATTAATAAATTTAAATTTTTAGAATTAATTTCAAGTGTTTCTCTTGCAAAAATTAAGTTTGTATAAGCATAGATAGCATTATGAAGAATATCTTGTTCTTTTTTAACCAATTGTGCTTTTGCTAAATCTAAAGCTGTAATATTTTTTTGAAGTGTTAGATTTCTTCCATAATCTAAAAGAGTTTGTTCTAATTTAATTGAGGTTGTTAATGGATCTACATCATTAATTGTTGCATCACCTCCGCTTTGGTTGGTAAGTTTATTGGTATTCTCAATACTTTTTGATCCACTTAAAGTTAAAGAAGGTTTATAATCAGCTTTGGCGATATTAACATTCTCCTCTGAAGCTTTGATATTTTCTCTTTCAGCATTTAACTGGATATTATTTTTATAAGTTTGATTTAATGCATCAAGAAGTGTAATTGCGAAAGCATTGCTAAAATATAATATTGATGCGATGACTATGATAAATATTTTTTTCATTTCGATTTATATACAGCAGTTTTAATTTGATGGTTACTGTTTAAATTTACAATTATAGATGCATATTTAGGCATATTTTTAAACATGTTTTGAGTAATTCTTTGGTAAGTTTGCATAAAATTTATCACGTCTCTTTTACTCATTATTTTATGAACACTTTTTTTCTTTGTTTTTAACCGCAGTTTACGTTCCTGCTTTAATCTCCACTTCTGCAATAAACTAAAGTTTTTTGCTTTTAAGTAAATCATACAATTTAATTGAGAATATAGCTTTTTATATTTAGTTTTTAATTGTTGATTTACATACTTTCTCCAGATCAGTTTTTGATCATTAGCTTTTTCCATAGAATTAATTGATTTTTTTAATGTATTGTTAGTTTCTGCTCTTGCTCCAACACACCATCCCTCAAAAATAACAATATCTGGTCTTCTATTGATTTTGTTCCATTTATTTTTAGCAAATCTGTCATCAATTGCCTTATTAAAATTTGGTAGTTTCAATTTTTTGAATTTTTTCGCTTTAGATTTTTTAAAGAAATCCAACATCATATTAATATCATGAGTTCCAGGAACACCTCTGATAAGCAACATAGGATGTACTTTTTTTGATAAGGCTATTCTTTCTTTTCTAGTTTTATAAAAATCATCAATTGAAATTTTAAATACTTTTAACTTAAAGTACTTTTCTAATATAATTTTTATTATTGAGCTTGTAGTTGTCTTGCCTGTACCTTGTCCCCCTGCTAATCCAACAAAATAAGGTTTTTTATTAACTGATTTTTTTGCTATCCAAATACTTATTGGGATTAAAAAGTTCTTAATCATTCCCTCTTTATTGCCAAACTTTTCGGTAGAAGTTTCTTGTGATTTTATAAACTTAAAACAATCTTTTTTAACTTTCTTAAAACACTGTTCCACTAATTTCATTGAACTTTTATTTTTCTTGATCCATTGGATGGTTGAGACCATCAAAGTTAGCTACCTCTTTTAAATCCTCTACTTTAACTTCATCCACACAACCTAAATTAAATCCAGTCATAGCTGGTGCACTTCTTGGATTGTGATGAGTGTAAATTCCACATTCAGTACAAAAGTAATGATTAGCAACCATTGTATGATATTGATAAAGTTTTAATTTGTCTGTGCCTTTAGTAACTTTAAAGTCTTCATTTTTAACCATACCCATTGTTGCATTTTTTCTCTTACAAATAGAACAGTTACATCTTACGATTTTTGCTAATTCATTAACTGTAGCATTAATTTCTGCTTCAACAGCTCCACAATGACAATTTAGTTTCATATAACTCCTTTTTTATTTTAAAACACTTTTTGCTGCAATCTTATTTCCATCTAAGTCACGGATATACCCATAGTAATTTCCATCTTTTCTAACCCCTGGTGCTCCCTCATCTGTTGCTCCTTTCGAAATTGCAATCTCATAAAACTTTTCTACAGCCTCTTTCGAGTCTGCCAACAAAGTTACTTGTGATCCATTACCTTTGGTTGCTGGTTTGCCATTAACTGGATTGGTTATATAAAATATTACTTTCTCTGGGTCGCTTGAATGAGCATAACCAATATATTTTTCTGTTGTTAAAATTTTTTTTAATTTTAAAGGTTCAAAAGCAGCATCATAAAGCTCGCTTGATTTTTTATAATCATTTGAGCCAACCATTACAAAATCTAAAATACTCATAATCAAATTAAAATTTATATAACTTAATAACCAACTTAAACTACTAGTGGTTGAAGTTATCCACAAGCATACAAAATGTAGTTTGGATGTTCACGTTTTGATTCACTTTTGATTCAGTTACAGACTCAAAATACAACCTCTTGAGTGTATGAAATAAATAAGCTATAAATTAGAACAAAACAAGAACATGAAACTAACAATCCCTTATTATTTGCATAAAGCAGGCGCTGGTTTTCCTTCCCCTGCCACTGATTATATCGAAGAAGATATTGATTTGAACATGCATTTAATCAAAAATGTTCCAGCAACTTTCATCATCAGAGTCCAAGGAAAATCAATGGTCGATGTTGGAATAAATGATGGAGACTTATTAGTCGTCGATAAAAGTTTAAAACCAAAAAACTTTTCAACTGTGATTGCAAATGTTCATGATGAACTTGTAGTTAAAACTTTAGTTCAAGAAAGGGATAAAAAATTTTTAACCTCTGGATCTAAAGAATTTTCTGACAGAATTTTAATTAACGAAGAGCAAGATATTTTTATTTGGGGAGTTGTTACTTATGTCATCCATTCTACATACTAAAAAAATAGCATTAATTGACTGTAATTCTTTTTATGTTTCTTGTGAGCGAT
Source organism: uncultured Pelagibacteraceae bacterium (assembly GCA_902622955.1). Classification (GTDB taxonomy): domain Bacteria; phylum Pseudomonadota; class Alphaproteobacteria; order Pelagibacterales; family Pelagibacteraceae; genus Pelagibacter. The sequence continues at coordinate 25,058 of CACNRP010000004.1, read as the reverse complement.
TATTTAATCCTAAAATAAGAAGAAAACCAGTTGTTGTTTTATCTAATAATGATGGCTGTATCATTTCAAGATCAAATGAAGCAAAAGCTTTAGGGATTAAAATGGGTGAACCTTACTTTAAAGCAAAAGATATTATTCTTAAAAATAAAGTTGAAGTATTTTCTTCAAACTATTCTTTATATGGGGATTTATCTAGAAGAGTGATGCGAACACTTAAAAGATTTAATTCAGAAATAGAAGTGTATTCAATTGATGAAGCATTTTTAGATTTATCAAATTTTCCAGATCAAGATGTAGAAAAGGTTGGAAAAGAAATTAGAGAAACAGTTTTACAATGGACTGGTATTCCAACAAGTATTGGAATAGCAAAAACAAAAACTTTAAGTAAAGTTGCAAATCATATTGCAAAGAAAAAACAATCAGGTGTTACAAGTTTAATTGGAATAGAAAACTTAGATCCTATTTTAGAAAAAGTAGAAATCAATGATGTCTGGGGTGTTGGAAGACAATTGACTAAGTTTTATAAAAAACATGGGATTTACAATGCCAAACAGTTAAAAAATAAATCTAATACCTGGATTAAAAAATCATCAAATGTTTTAAGCTCAAGAACTGCGATGGAACTTAGAGGAGTTTCTTGTATAGGTTTAGAGACAACTACCACTAAAAGAAAGAGCTGTGTAGTTTCAAGATCATTCGGTAAAAGAATAGAAACTTTCCAAGAATTAAAAGAAGCAGTTGCAAATTATTGTTTGAATGCTTCTGAAAAGATTAGATCAGAGTCTTTAGTTGCAAAAGCAATTACAGTATTTGTTAGAACTAGTCCTTTCCAAAGAAACTTTGGATATTATTCAAATGCAAAGACAGTTGATTTTCCTATTGCAACGAACAATAGTATTGAAACAGTTAAGACAGCAGTTTCAATACTTGAGAGTATTTTTAAAAATGGATATCGTTATCAAAAAGCAGGTGTCATGCTTACAGGATTATCTAATGCTAGTGACAAAACAAATTTATTTACTTCTGAAAAGGATGAAAAAATAAATAGCTTAATGAGATCAATTGATAATACCAATCATCGATATGGAAGATCTACTTTAAGTGTTGCTAGTGCTGGGGTTCACAAAAAATGGAATATGCGAAGGCAATATTCCTCTAAAATTGATACAGCCGACTTTTATTGTTTGCCAACTATTAGAGCTTGATTTATCAAATCTTTTTAATAAAAAAGAAAGCATGCAGGACCAAGAAATAGTCAAATTAATTGAAAACCTTAAAGGGAGAAGAAATTACGAGGAAAAAAAAGCCTCTAAATTAGGCTTTGCTTCTCTTTATGATTATTTTGAAGATAAAATTTCAAAGAAACAAAAAGCCCTTGAAGATGAGCAAAAAGAACTAGAAGCCACTAAAGCTGAAAAAGAAACTACAAAAAATAAAAAAAGTTGTAGTTGCTGCTAAATTTTTTTACTTAAAACTTTGCAACCTTGCTAGAGTAATGAACATAACAACCATCTGCATTTGTTTTCATACATTCATTCATAGCTTTTTCAACAACTTTTTCTTTACCAAAACCTTTAATTTTAATTAAAATATTTTTGTCAATTTTATTTTTTACAACCACAATGAACTCAGCAGAAGTATCAACCTTTTCAAATGATGACTTTTTTTTAGTTTTTACTATTAAATTTTTATAAGTATAAGTTGTGGTTCCTGTTTCACCAATTCTGTAAATACCAATTTTAATATAAGGTTTGGTTGGTCCATAAGGTCCGTCCGTTGTTTTTGTTAAAAGTGGAACATCGTAATGATGAAGTATAAATTTATCATCAAGATAATATTTAACAGATAAAAATTTTGCTTTTTTTTGATAGTCTATTTCAGCTTTAAACCTATATGTCTTACCAGTTTCTAAAGTTATTAATTCCAGCATTTTACAATTTTCTTTTGAACATTCTCCTTTAGGAAATTTTTGAATAATTTTCCAACCAACATCAATTCCAACCCATGACGGTGGAGCACCACTATTTCTACCATCGTGGATTTGAAATATAGTTGATCTAGCTGATGGAGCACCGTCAATAGTAATATCCGTCTCAAAAATAGTATGTCCGATTGGAAGTTTATGAGTTATTTCTTGTCTTCCAGAATAAGGGTATCCTCCTGCTGGTTTTTTATCTGTAGGACAACTTCCAACTTCACCCTTATCAAGTTTGAAAACTACATCCACTAATTTAAATTCATTTTTTGAATACCTTTTACTTTTTCCATTTACAATTAAAGACTCTTTGTCGACTACACCACAAGATATTTTCCATTTATTTTTATTTTTCCATTCATTTGATTGTGCTGGAATACTGAAAGATAAAATTAATATAATAATCGTTAGGATTTTTTTCATCAAGTTTTAAAAAGTTTATCCGAAAAATTTTGTAAATTTTCTCCCCAGAATACTTCTTTTTGAATTTTTTTAAAATCTATATCAAAAACTGTGGACATTGCTGAGGCATAAATTGCTCTTGCATCAATTGTTGAATTTAAATCTCTTCCTTCAAATAATTCTTTTTTCTTTAGTCCTGGCCAATCTGTATGAACTTGTGCTTTTTTAACTAGTCCACCTGCCATCAAGATAGCTGATCCGTAACCGTGCTCTGTTCCATTACTACTGTTCTGTTTAATTGTTCTTCCAAACTCTGTAAGAGTAAGCACTAAAGTATTATTAAATGCCTCTTCGGACATTGAAGATTTTAATGACCTAACGATATTGTCATAATCTGATAGGCAATCTGCATGGGCCCCATCTGTTGCTCCTTGTGCAGCATGAGTATCGAAACCGTCTACTTCAAATACCGCAACTTTAGGTCCATCAGGTTTTGATAACTCTGTACCAGCACTTGAGGCTAAAATCCAAGCATCATCTCTCGACCTATTGTTAAAATCTCTATTTAAAATGATTTCTAAATTTTCACTTAACAATTTCTCATCATGCTCTTTGTATGCTTGTTTAATTAATTCTAGAGTAGCAGGATATGGCAGACTACGACCTACAGGAAAATAATTATTATTCATTGGAACACCTCTAATTAATAGAGGCATTGGTAAAGCCAAAGCTAATCCTTGTCCTGTTAACCCAGCTGATTTCATACCTCTTCCAAGCCAACCTGATTTTTCTTGGTAAGGAATTTTTCCACCCGACTCCATTAAATTTTGACCATCAAAATGTGATCTACCTGTATAAGGAATATTTGTTGCATGCACTGCTGCACTTAAGTTTTGATCCCAAAGATTTTTAAATGTTTTTAATGCTGGGTGTAAATCAAAATCAGACGTTAATTTTAAAGTTGTTTCAAGATTAATTTTACTTCTTAATTTTTCAAAATTTTTATCACCTTTAATTGGAATTGCACATAAGCCATCCATTCCGCCACGTAGCATAATTATTACTAAATTTTTTTTTGGCCCAGAGGCATAAGCGGGTGCTCCAAAACCAGCAAAATATAATGACGTAAGCGCTGTAGTTTTTAAAAAATCTCTTCTTGATATCTTCATGCTTTTAAAAACTCCGGGTGGTTAAAAAGTAAAGTATGTTTTTCAACAGACCTATTTTTTTGATTTATGTATTTCATTATTTTACTTGGATTATCGAAATTTTTTTCGACAATGCTTTCATAATATGAAGCATTTTTATTATTTTCCATTTTAGCAAAATTATGACTTGCTTTTGCATATACAAGTCTTCTGATTAATAATTCTGGTGAAATCCAATCATCAGAGTGATCTGACCAACCATTTGGTTGTTTTGCTCTGTAAGGATGATGACCAATATTTCTCAAAAGCCGCTCTGGTTCTCGATGTGATGCAAATGGCTTTTGACCAAGCTCATACTTATCCATTAGATCCGGTGAAGGTGGCCAATTTAAATCTGCAATTTTTGCAATCTGAATTAACCAATTTTCAGGTGTTTGAAATTTTTTATATTTATCGTTGTAATCGAATGCTACTTTTATTGCAGCCTTGTGTATCTCTGTCATTTGTCCATCAGATTTTTCAAAAGCATCAATAATCGGCTGCTTCATCTCTTTTGTAGGCTCATCTGTGATTAAGAATTTACAGAGTCTTTCTGCAACAAAATCTCTACAATTAGGGTGGTTTACTAAATCTTTAATAACTACTGCTAGAGTTTTTTTTCCACTTTTGTATTGTTTTCCTAAAACTTTTTTTTTACCTGGCTGATGATATTCAGAATTAAACCAAACATTTCCTGTTTCTAATCTTGTTTTACTCCATCTATGTTGCCATCCAGTCATAACATATGCAAGTTGAATTACGTCTTCTTGTGTATAGCCAGCTTTAGGTGAAACTGTATGAAGCTCTAAAAGTTCTCTAGCATGATTTTCATTAATCGTTGCTGGCTTTTTCTTTTTTTTTCTCCAGTCTTCTCTTGCAGTAATACTTTTGGGTCCTGCACTCTCACTGTTATCCAAATGATGTATCATAGCCCAGGAAGTAGTCACATCATAAACCACTTTTTCAAATGAATGATTTAGGCTTGGTCTAATAATTTCTCTTTGATATGCACCTGTTGAGTAATTTGCTAAAAAATCTTTTTCACTAATTGCAAAAAAATTTCCCCAGAACATCCATAATTTTGCTAAAACTGGATGACTGCTATTAATTCCTTCATTATGTCTTATTGCAATTTCTAAAGACTCCCAAAACTTTTGTCCTGTTTTATGTCTAAGAATATCTTTATGAGTTTTATACAGTATTTTGTTATCTTTATACTTTTTTCTTAAAACCTTTCTATCTCCATAAACCCAATCTCTATAGTGTTTTCTTAATTCCTTTTCTGAATATATTTTTCCTTGCCAACTCAGATCTGGAACTTCATCCAATTGATTAAGCGCCCATTTTAAAGGATCTGATGGAACATCTTCATTAGGACCTATTCCAAAAGCAACTTTTCTAAAAAAGTTTTTCATACCCTTATAATTTTATTACTATTTAACCTTATCAATATCGTGAATATTTGTTAAGGCATTATTAAATTCCTCAACGTTTTCTCTTAAAGCTAAACTAGAAATAGAATAAATCATTATTAATAATAAAACTAAAGGTATTGAAGTTATTACTGAAGCATAGCTTTTAATTAACAAAATATAAAAAACTATAAATAAAGCTGATCTAACTAGAACAGTTTTTCTGAAAACACTAATTATTGAAAGAGAGTGTCTTATTAAACTAAAAAAACTCATTTTAGATGGGCCAAAATATCTTTTTCCTCTAATTGAGGGAATAGGCTCCAAATCATTTTCTACTTTTTTTAAAGACCCAGAAAAACTATTCCATGTAGATTTTTCTTCTAATAGTTTTTTTACTGTTGATCTAGATAGGCAAGTAAAATTACCAAATTTTATAGATTGCCCAGTAAATGCATAAGTTAAAAATTTATGAAATTGATAACATAATTGAAAAAAAAAACCTTCAGATCTTTTAACTCTTTCACCTATGATAGATCTATTGCTCATTTGTTCACTTAATTTTATAAAATTTTTAATTTCATCAGGTCTATCTTCCCCATCTCCATCCATAGGTATTACAAAATCAAATTCTTTTTTTTCAAAAATATATTTTAAACCTGTGGCAATGCATCTTGTATGACCGATATTTTCCCTCATATTTACAATCTCAAAAGAATTGATGTTTTCTGTATATGGATAAGAGTCTATTACTTGTTGAGAAGAACCATCATTAACTACTACAATTGATATATCAGAATTTAAATCTTTTATTTCTTTATTAATATTTTCAATAAGTAATTTTAAAGACTCTCTGTCATTATAAATTGGTATTAATATTATGTATTTCATCTACCTAGATCCTACACAAACATTATCAAGACACATATAATCTTTCAATTGATCAAGTTTTTCCCTTTTAACTACACCCTCCCATACTGGTCGTGACTTCAAATGATAAGACAAATTTCCTGCATTCCACTCATTACCCAAAACAACCTCGATAGTAGTACTAAACTGTTGATCCCATGCGTATTGTGTTTTTAATGCAATTTCTTTACCTGGATAATCGGTTCTCTTGTTATCTTTTGAAATCGAAATGTATGCATAAAGCATTGGAGATAAGAAGAAAAAGCAAACAAATCCAATCATAAATCTTTTTAAACGTTTAAAATTAATTTGAGTTTGTAATAAATAGACAAATAATGTTCCAAAAAATAAATAGAAAGGCGTCATCCACATAGTTCTGATTTTTGAGCCAATAAATAAAGATGTTAAAAACATAAAAAAAATTGGTAAAATATTAATAGTAAGTAAAAAAAGTAACTTTTTATCTTTGAAATTTAATCTTATCTTAACTTTTTTCACTAATAACCAGTTTAAAAATAAAAATGGTATCAATATTCCTATTTGTTTTAATACAAATATCAATGGATACTTAAAATGATCTAAAAAACTCGATTGTTCTAAACCAGTTCTGGCTAATCCATAAGTAATAGTAATAAATTCATTATTATTTAACCAAATAATATGAGGGACTAATGCGACTAAAAATACTTCAAGAGTTATAAGATATTTAAAATCAAATTTTTTCTCTTTCCTAAAAAAAATTAAATAAATAAATAATAGTTCAATAGAAACTAATAAATAAATAAATAAGTATTTTGACAAAAAACCGAATGCGGCAAACAAACCAACTAAGAAACAATCCCAAAATTTAATATTCTTCTCATTATATATTTTCCAAGAATAATAAACTGTTAAAGTCCAAAAAGGTAATTGGCAAACATTCACATTAAATTCAGGTGTTGTAAAATTATAGAAGTAAATTGACTCAATTAATAAAACTGAAATTAAAGCTAAAAAATTATTATTAATAATTTCATATGAAAGTTTAAATACATAATAAAATGAAATAATTACAAAAATTTGACTTAATAAATAATAAACCCAATCTTGAGATCCAAAAATTAAGAAAATAATTTCTGTAATAAATGCACTCATTGGTGGATGTTTGTTAAAACCCCAATCTAAATTACTTCCCCATGCTAAAGCCTCAATTGTATCTAAAGGTAAATTGTTATTTGTCAGCGAAGGAATCAAGGTCCAAAAAATAAGATGGGCTATTACAAAAATATAAAAAACATTATTAATATTTTTGTTATTAATGGTCATTTATAAATATTTATATCAATTAAGCTTGCTTGACACCCTTAATTTGCTGAATATACTTCCAGCGATTAAAATTACTCAATGCCAAAAACTGCTAAAGCGAAGAAAAAAGTATTAAAACCTAAAACTAAAGTTGTAAGTAAAACAAAACCAATTGCAGCTAAAATAACTCCTAAGGGCCCTGTAAAAATTTCAAAAACCTATGTTCCAAAAGATACTGAAAAATATATGTGTGAAAAACATAAGGTATATTTTAGAATGAGACTGACTGAATGGAAGAAGGAATTGATCAAAGCTAATAATGAGGCTCTTTATAATGGTGGCATGGATGACAATAATATTTCTGCTGATATTGTCGATCAAGCAAATTCTTATATTGATAACAATGTGGAAATGAAAGCTATAAATAGACAAATTAAATTAATTTCAGAAATTGATAAGGCGTTAAGAAGAATTAGAGAAGATACATACGGATACTGCTTGGATACAGCAGAGCCCATTGGATTAAAAAGACTAATGGCAAGACCAGTAGCTAAGTATACAATTGCAGCTCAAGAAAAACATGAAAAAGACGAAAAAGTTCATGCGGATGATTAAAAATGAAAAAAAAATTATATAAAAAAAATTCAATCTCATTTCTTTTTGCTAAGAAATATATTTATTTTTACTACCCTTTCTTCTGGATTATACTGTTGTTATATTTATTTCTGAAATGAACAAAAAATTAATTTTAATAATTGTTGTAATTGTTGCTATTGAATTTTCAGGTTACGGAATTTTAAGTACACTATATAGATTATTTGGGTAAATTTTTATAGTTTAGGAATTTTGGCATCTTGATCCATAAAACTATAACCTTTAATAACAGCTTCTCTATCTGCTATATTTAAATACCATCTTGATAAGTTTTTATAATTTTTTAAACCAATGTCGTGCCATTCATGTCTAGATATCCATGGCCATGTTGCTATATCAGCAATCGTATAATCAGGACCTGCAAGAAATTTACTTTCTTTAAGTCTCGTATCTAATTCCTCATAAATTCTCTTTGTAATTTTAAAATATCTTTTCTCACCAAAATCACTTTTTCCAGGGTTGTAGTGATGAAACTGATGATGTTGACCAATCATAGGACCAACGGTACCCATTTGTGCCATAAGCCATTGGTTGATAACCAGTCTTTCTTTATGATTGTAAAGCTTATTACTTTTATCTGCTAAATAAATTAATATAGCGCCTGACTCAAAAATACTTTTTTTATTATCGTGATCAATGATCACTGGTATCTTTCCAAAAGGACTTATTTTTTTAAAATCCGTCTTAAATTGCTCATCTTTGCCTAAATCAATTTTGGTTACTTTGTACTCATAACCAATTTCTTCAAGCATAATGCTAATTTTCCATCCATTGGGTGTATTAGCCGAAAATAGCTCAATCACTTTTTACACCGAGTCTATCTTTTATAGTTTTAGAAGATGTCGTAAACTCAAATCTATATTTTTCATTTGGTCTTGCTAATTTAAAACAAGCTCTAGCAGCCAAAGCACCCTCATGAAAGCCAGATAAAATAAGTTTTAATTTTCCTGGGTAAGAACATATATCTCCAACAGCATAAATTCCTTTTTGATTTGTCTCAAATTTTTCTGTATCAACAGCGACAGTTTTTTTATCAATATTAAGTCCCCAGTCCGCGATTGGACCAAGTTGCATAATTAAACCAAAAAAACCTAAAGCAAAATCTGTTTTAATTGTTTTTATATCTTTATTGTCGTGTTTTATCTCAATGCTCTCTAAGTTATCCTTTCCACTTACATTCGTAAGTTGGTATTTGGTAAATAGATTAATTTTTCCTGATTTAGCAAGCTCATGAACTTTATCTACAGTTGCTTGTGCACCTCTAAAATCATCACGCCTATGTATTAAATTAACTTTACATGATTTTGATAGCTCCACTGCCCAATCTAAAGCACTATCGCCACCACCAAATATCGAAACTGTTTTTCCTTCAAATATTGTTTTATCTTTTACTGAATAAAATATTGATTTATTTTCAAATTTTTCACATTCTTTTGGGGAAAATTTTCGAGGTTCAAAAGAACCTACACCCCCAGCAATTATAACATTGGGAGTTAAAAAAGTTTTACCTAAGTTTGTTTTAACAAACCAATTATCCCCGTCTTTTTTAACTTCATCAACCCTTTCACCTAAATGGGTTTTAATATTAAAGGGTTTGATTTGATTAATTAAATTATTGGTAAGCTCTTCTCCTGTGCATTCAGGAACTGCTGGTATATCGTAAATAGGTTTATCAGGGTAAAGCTCTATACACTGTCCACCAATTTTATCTAGGTTGTCTACTATTTCACAATCTAAACCTATTAACTTAAGTTGATGAGCAGTGAACAAACCTGTTGGCCCTGCCCCAATTATTAATGCATCTGTTTTATTCATAATTTAACTTTGCTTTGACGGAATATTAACAACTAAACCATCTAATTCATCCGAAACAATTATTTGGCAACTTAACCTACTATTCTTCTTTGGTTCAAAAGCCATATCCAACATATCCTCTTCTCCATCATCTTTTTGAGGAAGCTTCTGCATCCAATTTTCATCAACATATACATGACAAGTCGCACATGCCATACCTCCACCACAATCCGCATCGATACCTGGAATATCGTTTTGAACCGCACCTTCCATAACTGTTAAACCATTCTGAACATCAATAGTATGAGTTTTATTGTCGTGGGTATTAAAAATTATCTTAGGCATTAAATATATATAAACACTTAATGCTAGAGAACAAGCATCTAAAAAAACCTACTAAAGTCTTTTTAGACAAAAAAAAAGGGCAAGTACAAAACTGTACCTGCCCTTAATTTAAATTTTAGCTAATTACTTAGCTCTTCTTCCACTTGAACTAGTTGCAGCAGCCCAGATTACTAGACCAAATGCAATTTTGTTAATGAAGTCAGCTAAGTTGTAAACGACGTTAAGTGAGTCAGCGTCTACACCACCAGTTAAGTAACCAAATACATAACCTAATGGGTAAATTGCCCAACCTACTGTAACGATCATTCTCATTGCTCCGAATGCAGTTACAAGAGCTTTGTTACCACTCTTCTGTGCAGCTTTACCAGCTTCACCTGAGAATACTTCATAAAGAATGTATACCCAACCTGCCATTCCGATGATGAAACCTAGTGTAGCATTAATGTATCCTGCTTCACCTAAGTATCCACCGATTAGCATTACTAATGAACCAATTAACAATCTCCAGAACATTCCAGAGTTTGCTTTACCAATAGCTGCTAGAATTAAATAGAATTCTACCATCTGTAATGGCACAGTGATTAACCAGTCAATGTATCTGTAAACAGTTGGCGAGTCTCCAGTAGCAACCCATACTTCTCTCATGTACATGTAGTGTATGAATGCAATACCAGTTACTAGACCAGCAACAATAACTGATGTTCTCCAGCCTGATGCGACGTTGCCCGCTTCCATGAAAAAGAAAGCAGTAGCTGCTAACATTCCCATAGAGATAACCCAGAATGAAATTCCGACGAAGTCATCTTGCATCAACATCGTTGCGTCTGCTGCAATAGCTATACCTGAAAATCCAATCAGAGCCATAGCTGCTAAAGCAAACAGTTTAAGTTTTTTCATAAAAAACTCCCTCTTCGTTAGTTTTTATTAGTTTATATAAACTAGACTTAAGTTTCCTTAAGCCAATGTCGCGGTTAATAGCAAATTAAATTAGATAAATGAAGACTTAATTGCGACTAATTCTCATTGATTTTACTTAATTTTTAAAATTAAATACAATTTATAAGTTAAAAATCAAAAAAAATAAGGAATTCGAATCAAATCTTTATGTCAAAGAAACTTCAAGAAATTTACGACCATTCAATAAAAAATCCAGAAAAATTTTGGCAAGAAGCCTCTGAAGATATTTTTTGGTTTAAAAAACCAACAAAAATTTTAAATAAATCTAACCCACCTTTCTATAAATGGTTCGAAGATGGCGTAACAAACACTTGCTATAATGCTTTAGACATTCACATTGATCAAGGAAGAGGTCAAAAAACAGCTTTAATCTATGATAGTCCTATTACAGGTAACAAAAGTCAGTTCACTTATGAAGAATTAAGATCAAAAGTTTCCAAATTTGCTGGGGCATTGAAAGCTCAAGGGGCAAATAAAGGTGATCGTGTGATTATTTACATGCCAATGATACCTGAAGCAGTAGTTGCCATGCTTGCTTGTGCAAGAATTGGAGCAATTCACTCTGTTGTCTTTGGTGGATTTGCCTCAAATGAACTTGCAAGCAGGATTGATGACAGTAAAGCAAAAATATTAGTGACTGCATCTTGTGGTTTTGAGCCAGGAAGAACTGTCGAATATAAACCCCTTGTCGATGAAGCTATAAAAATAGCCAATCACAAAATTGAAAAGATGATTTTGTTTCAAAGACCTGATCACGAAGTTAAATTAAATGCTCCTAATGAGGTTAACTGGGAAGAAGTAGTCTCTAATGCTAAAGATGCTGATTGTGTTGAGATAAACTCAAACGAGTTTGCTTATATTTTATATACATCAGGCACAACTGGAACCCCAAAAGGGATTGTTAGAGACATTGGAGGCCACATTGTTGCTCTCAAATGGACAATGAAAAATATCTATAACATAGACACTGATGATATTTGGTGGTCAGCAAGTGATATAGGTTGGATTGTTGGTCACTCTTATATTGTCTACGCTCCGTTGTTCAAAGGATGTACTACTGTTTTGTTTGAAGGCAAGCCAGTTGGAACACCAGATGCAGGGGCTTTCTGGAAAATCATTTCAGATTATAAAGTAAAATCTCTTTTTACAGCTCCAACAGCTTTTAGAGCAATTAAGAAAGAAGATCCTGAAGGTAAATTTTTCTCAAAATATGATCTAAGCAATTTTGAAAGCTTATTCCTTGCTGGAGAAAGAGCTGATCCAGATACTATAAAGTGGGCTGAGAATTTACTTAAAGTTCCAGTCATTGATCATTGGTGGCAAACAGAAACTAGTTGGGCAATTAGCTCAAATTGTACTGGTATTGAAATGATGAAAACAAAATATGGTTCAGCATGTAAGGCTGTCCCTGGATATGATGTAAAAATCATTAAACCAGATCAATCTTTAGCTAAACCAAATGAGATGGGAGACATTGTTGTAAAGCTTCCTTTGCCTCCAGGCACGTTTCCAACATTATGGAATGCAGATCAAAGATATAAAGAAAATTATATGTCTAATTATGAAGGTTACTATCAAACATATGATGCAGGTCACATTGATGATGATGGATATATTTGGATTATGTCTAGAACTGATGACATTATAAATGTAGCTGGTCATAGGTTATCTACAGGCGCTATTGAAGAAGTTTTATCAGAACATCAATCAGTTGCTGAGTGCGCTGTGCTTGGAATTGCAGATAAATTAAAAGGTCAGTTACCTATTGGATTGGTAGTTTTAAAATCTGGCGTAGATAAAGATAATGACACTATTTCTAAAGAGTGTGTGCAAATGGTTAGAGATAAAATTGGCCCTGTGGCAGCATTTAAAGTAGTTATTGTTATTAAAAGATTGCCAAAAACAAGATCAGGAAAAATTTTGAGAGGCACAATAAGAAAAATTGCAGATGGTGTTGATTATAAAGTACCACCTACAATAGACGATCCTGCAATTCTAACAGAAATCACCGAGGATTTAGTTAATCACAAAATTTTAAATAATGGTTAAAACATATTTATTTCTTGCAGGTGCAGTATTTTTTGAAGTTGCTGGTACAATGTTATTGCCTGTAACTCAAAATTTTACAAAACTAATCCCAACAGCTGCTCTTGCATTCTTTTATCTTTGTGCTTTCTATTTGTTAACTTTTGTGGCAAATAAGATTCCCATCGCCATTATGTATGCAACATGGAGCGGTCTTGGAATTTTTACAATTGCAATTCTTGGATATATATTTTTTAAACAAACCTTAACTTGGCAAGTAATTTTGGGATTATTCTTAATTGTAATTGGTGTGATACTTGTAAATAGTTTTACTGCAAAACTCAACTAAACTGTAATGGTGTTCCATCAGGATCACCTAAAATTTTTCCTTCTTGCATTTTTATTTTTCCAGCAATTATTGTATGTGTTGGTGTTCCTTTAAATTTTAAACCATTGAATGGTGACCATTTGCATTTACTTTCTATATTTTCATTTTTAATTTCAATTGTTTTATTCATATCAACAATTGTAAAGTCTGCATCATAACCTTCTTTAATAAATCCTTTATTTTTTATTCCAAAAATCTTTACTGGATTTTCGCAAACAAAGTTCATCAATTGGTTAAGAGATAATTTTCCATCATTAATATGATTTAACATCACTGGCATTAAAGTTTGAACTCCTGGCATACCAGAAGGAGTATTTGGATATAACTTATCTTTATTTTCTTTTAAATGAGGAGCATGATCAGATCCAATGGTATCATTTAAGTTATTTCTCACTCCATACCACAATCTGTCATAATGAGATTTATCTCTTAATGGTGGGTTCATCTGAGCATAAGTTCCAAGTTTGTCATAACAATCTGGAGCATATAGAGTTAGATGTTGTGGGGTAATCTCAAAGGTAATATTTCCTTTATGTTGAGATAAGAAATCTATCTCCTCTTTTGTAGTAATATGAAGCACATGAGCTTTTTTATTATGCTTTTCTGCAATTCGAACAATTCTTCTAGTAGATGCTATAGCACATTCTGCACTTCTCCATATAGGATGAGTATGTACGTCACCATCTTTAATTAATTTTTTATTAACTTTCAAAATTGCCTCATCTTCAGAATGAACAGCTACGACTTTTGATGCATTTTGAAAAACTTTATTTATGTCATCTTCTTCAGCAACTAACAGATTTCCAGTTGAAGATCCTGCAAAAAGCTTAATTCCACAGCACCCTTCTAAACCTTCAAGACTTGCAAGATCATCTGCATTATCTGCTGTTGCTCCAAAATAAAAAGCATAGTTGCAATACATTCTATTTTTAGCAAGATCTAACTTTCTTTGAAACTCTTTCATATTAGCTGTTGGTGGATTTGTATTTGGCATTTCAAATACACTGGTTATTCCTCCTGCAATAGCTGCTCTACTTCCTGAGTGAAGATCCTCCGTATCAGTTGATCCGGGTTCTCTAAAATGTGTTTGGGTATCTATGCAACCAGGTAATACCGTATGGCCTTCTGCATTAATTACCTCTTTTGCTTCTTCTGAAATTTGTCCAATCTGTCGAATTTTTCCGTCTTTTATAGCAACATCAACATCTTTTAATTCACTATTAATGTAACATTGTCCGTTTTTAATTATAAGATCTAACATTTTGAGAAATTGTTATTATATTACATTCTATAATTAATCAATTATGAATATAAAAAATGTTTACATTTTAGATGACAGAGCAATTCTTTATATTAACGGAGAAGATGCGAAAGAGTTTCTTCAAAATCTAATCAGTAACGATATAAACAAAGTAAGCGATATAAATAGTTGTTTTAGTTCTTTACTTACACCACAAGGTAAATTTTTATATGAATTTATAATCGTAAAACATAAGTCTGGATATATTTTAGATTGTGAAAAGCCTCAGGTAGAGGAGTTATTCAAACAATTGTCTTTATATAAGCTAAGATCAAAAGTTGAAATTCTTAATTTAAGTAACGAATTTGTTGTAGCGGCATTTTCTCATGAAAAATTCTTAACTTTTGATAAAGCAAAAGACCAACCTGGATGCACAATTAAATATAGAGAGGATCCCATATTTTTAGATCCAAGAAATAAACAACTGGGTGCTAGATTAATTATTAATCTAGAAAAACTTTATTTATCATTGAAAAAACTAGATCTTCATGACGCAAACTTGAAAGAGTATTATTCATTTAGCCATAAACTTGGAATAGTCCCAAAAGATTTAAATAAATTACAGAATAAATTATTTGGAATTGAGTGTAATTTTGAGGAATTAAATGGAATAGATTTTAAGAAAGGCTGCTATGTAGGACAAGAAAACACAGCAAGGATAAAATTAAAAAATAAACTTTCAAAAAGACTATTTCCAATAAATGTAATTAATGGAAAACTTCATGAGGGAGAAAGTATTTATAATAACGAAATAGAGATAGGAAAGGTCTTAATTGATAATGATTACCCTTTCGCTTTAATCAAATTTTTGGATAAAAATTTTAATGAAAAAGTAGATTTTAAAACTAAGGAAGCTTCCATTAGCATTAGAAAACCTGACTGGATCAATTAAAATGAATTAATTTGGTGCGGTCGGAGAGACTCGAACTCTCATGGACAAAGTCCACACGGCCCTCAACCGTGCCTGTCTACCAATTTCAGCACGACCGCAATATGCCCCATAATAAATGAATGACAATTATCTTTCAAATTGCTAAAATATTTTATGGAATTTACACAAGAAGTAAGAAAAGCAACAGATCCTATTTATCAAAAAATTTCGAAAATAATGCCAGAGATAGAATGGTCTGTTCATGCACCATATATTCATCGGATTAATCAACTAAAAAAAGAGAAGAATGCAATCATTCTTGCACATAATTATCAAACTCCTGAAATTTATCATGGTATATCCGATGTTGCAGCTGACTCTTTAGCTCTTGCGATAGAAGCATCAAAAACGAGCGCAGATATAATTGTTATGGCTGGAGTTCACTTTATGGCAGAAACTTCAAAATTAATGAGTCCAGAAAAAAAAGTTCTGCTTCCAGATATGGGGGCAGGTTGTTCTTTATCTTCATCAGTAACTGGGAAAGATGTAAGACTGCTTAAAGAAAAATATCCAGGGGTACCAGTAGTTTCATACGTAAATACCTCGGCAGATGTTAAGGCAGAAACAGACATTTGTTGTACGTCCGCAAATGCAGTTAAAATTGTAGAGTCTTTAGGTGTTAAAAAAGTTATATTTTTACCAGATGATTACTTAGCAAAATATGTCGCCTCTCAAACAAGTGTAGAAATTATTGCTTGGAAAGGGATATGTATGGTTCACGACCAATTTAATGAAAAAGAGATACATGATATAAGAAAAAATAATCCAGGTATTAAAATTATAGCACATCCAGAGTGTCCGCCAGAAGTAATCAAGGCAAGTGACTTTGCTGGATCAACTGGTGGCATGATTGACTATGTTAAAAACAATCAGCCTAAAAAAGTTATGATGGTTACTGAATGTTCGATGAGTGATAATATTCAGGTTGAAAATCCTAATGTAGAATTTATAAGACCGTGTAATCTTTGCCCTCATATGAAAAAAATCACTCTTCCAAAAATATTAGATTGTCTAGAAAATGAGACTGGTGAAATAATAATGGATAAAGAAACAATCGAAAAAGCTAGAATTCCAGTTGAAAGAATGGCTGCCATCGGCAGATAACTAGGTGTCAAAAATTAAATTAAGTAAAAATTTTATAGATGATAGGGTTAAACTAGCACTAGCTGAAGATTTATATCCTGATGGAGATGTAACCTCTGATCTATTACAAAATAATAAAATTGTTACAGCTAAAATAATATCTAATCAAAAAGCAATTATTGCCGGTTTAAGTTTTGCAAAACAAGCTTTCACTAAAGTTGATAATCAAATTAAAATTTTAATGAAGAAAAAAGATGGTTCCCAAGTAAACAAAGGTGCTGTGATTGCAATAATAAAAGGAAGAGCAAACTCAATATTTATAGCTGAAAGAGTTGCTTTAAATTTTTTATCCCATCTATCTGGTATAGCAACCAAGACTAATGAATTTGTTAAACTTGCTGGAAAAAAAACCAAGATTTGTTGTACAAGAAAAACAATTCCAAACTTAAGAGTTATCCAAAAATATGCTGTTAAATTAGGTGGAGGAACTAATCATAGATTTAATTTAAGTGATGAGTTTTTAATTAAAGACAACCATATAGCGAGTTCAGATTTAAAAAGTTTAGTTTTAAATGCAATTAAGAATAAAAAAGGAAAAAAAATAACTGTGGAAGTTGATACAATTAATCAACTTAAATCAATATTAGGCCTAAAATTTAATACAGTCTTACTTGATAATATGAATATCAAAAATTTAAAAGAGTGTATCAAAATTGCTAAAAAGTATTATGAAACTGAAGCATCAGGTAATGTTACTTTAAAAAATGTAAAAAATATTGCTTCAACTGGGGTTAATAGAATATCTGTTGGTAGTATTACTCATAGTGCTCCTGCAGTTGATTTTAAGTTAGAAATCTAATTTACAAATTTAGAAAGGTCTGGTTTAAAATACTTCGGACCTTTCATTACCTTTCCAGATTCATTGTAAATAGGCTTCCCATTTTCGTCTAACTTGCTCATGTTCGAATTCTGAACCTCTTTAAAACATTTGTCTAAATCTATCCCAAATGCATGACCTGCCCCATATGTTACATATAATATATCTGTAAGCGCATCAGCTACTTCCAATAAATCCTTATTATTCATAGCTTCTGTGAGCTCCTCTAATTCCTCTTTAATAAGATCTATTCTTAATTTATTTATTTTATCGGTACTAAATGATGGCTTTGTTTTAACTTCCTGACCAAAAGTTTTCATGAAAGTTCCTACTTTGCTGAAATTCGACATAATGCTCCTGTATGTTTTTATAAATATATTGTATATTAATAATTATTTGTTACTTAAAAATTAATCAATGAAATTAAGAAAAGAATTTGACAGTATTGGAAATATAAATGTCCCAAATGATAAGTATTGGGGAGCATCTACTCAAAGATCAAATAAGTTTTTTAATATAGGTAAAATTTTAGTAAATATTTCAATTATTAAATCAATTGCAATCATTAAGCGATCTGCTGCAATTGTTCATTCTAAAGATAAATTAATTGATAATAAAATTTCCAAAGCCATAATCAAAGCATCTGATGAAGTAATTAAAGGTAAATTAGATGAAAATTTTCCCTTAAAAGTTTGGCAGACAGGTTCTGGAACACAAACAAATATGAATGTAAATGAGGTTATTGCTAATAGAGCAATAGAGATGTTAGGGGGTAAGAAAGGAAGTAAAAAGCCAGTTCATCCAAATGATCATGTAAATAAATCTCAATCTACAAATGATGTTTTTCCTAGTGCAATGCATATCTCTGTTGCTAAAGAGACTATTTCTAAAATGCTGCCAAGCTTAAAAATTTTAGAAAAAGAGTTAAAAAGAAAATCCAATGAATTTAAAAATATAGTAAAAATTGGAAGAACTCATCTTCAAGATGCAACCCCATTATCTCTTGGACAAGAATTTTCAGGATACCATTTCCAAGTTAAAAAAAGTATTGAAAGAATAGAATATGCATTAAAAGAAATACTATTTCTTGCCCAAGGAGGTACAGCAGTTGGCACTGGAATAAATTCAAAGAAAAATTTTGATAAAAAAATTGTAAAAGAAATTGCTAAATTCACAAAAATAAAATTTAAACCAGCTCCTAATAAATTTGCTGAGCTTGCAGCTCATGATGCAATTGTAAATTTTTCTGGTGCTTTAAATACATGTGCAGTTGCGTTAATGAAAATATCGAATGATATTCGTTTTTTGGGTTCTGGACCAAGGGCTGGATATGGTGAATTAATCTTACCTGAAAACGAACCAGGCTCATCAATTATGCCTGGAAAAGTAAATCCAACACAATGTGAAGCGGTCACTATGGTTTGTGTTAAAGTTATTGGAAATCACAACGGCATAACAATGGCAGGATCTCATGGCCATTTTGAACTTAATGTTTTTAAACCTTTAATTGCTCATAATATTTTACAATCAATTGATTTAATTGCAGATAGTACAAAAAATTTTGCTAATTATTGTGTTAAAGGAATAAAGGCTAATAAAAAAAAAATACAGGATCATTTAGATAATTCATTGATGCTCGTTACCGCATTAGCACCTCATATTGGATATGATAATGCAGCAAAAATTGCAAAAACTGCTTTAAAGAACAATACTACACTAAAGTATGAAGCTTTAAAAACAGGATTAATAAGGGAAAAAGACTACAACAAAATAGTTGATCCTAAAAAAATGATCTATCCTGCGTAGCTTTTAATTGCATCATTTAATAAATTTTTAATGTAAATTTTATTTTGAATAACACTCTCTTTTAAAATTACACTATTTAAAATTTTATCTAAGTTTTGATTTATGTTACCATCAATTTTAACATCATTTAATTTTGCTATTTTTTGATCAAAATTATAAGTAAAATTAAAGTCAATTTGTTTAATTTTGTTCCTATAATTTTTTGGAGTTAACAAAAATTTATATATTTCTTTAAATTTTTTAATATCTATTTTAATTTTTCCATCTAGAACAAGTTCTCCATCTTTAACATAAATAAGGCTATCTGATAATTTAAACTCTGCAAAATCTTTCCATTGAAACTTTGTTTCATCCATATCAATTAAGCCCTCTTGAATTTTAGACGTTATATTAATATTTTTAAAAACTGAATTATTTAAAACATAGTTAGCTAAAATATTTAATTTAAAATCTATATTCCTATTATTAAGTAACTCTGTTTTTAATAATTGAGATATTAATGCATTTTGTCCAAACAAGTGTTTTAAATTTATTTTTTCAACTTCACCCTCTATTGTTGAGTAAAAAGGTTTAAAATTTAATTTTCCTCTATAAAAAAATTCTCGATTATCTAATTTATCAAAAATTTTATATTTAAAAAAAATTTTATTGAATTCATATAAGGCAGTACTTTTTATCTTATTATGAATGAAATCAGATTTTCCTTTTAATAAATTATCATTATAGTTTAATTCACTTTCAATTTGTAACTTGAAATAATTTAACTTTAATTTTGAATATAATTTTTTTTGTTTTTTATCCTTAAATATTTCTATTTCATGTGGAATATTAAAAATCTCATTATTAGCAATAATAATATTTTTTAATTCATTATTATCAAAAAAATATTTCATATCTATTATTTTGTCTATGAACAATACTTCTTGATTTTTATCTCTGAAAAAAATGTTACTATTTTTAATTTTTAAATCTCCAAATATAAAATTATTATCTAAAAGTTTAGAAAAAAAATTATAATTTTGTTTATTAATATTAAAATTAGCATTTTCCAATATTACATCTTTAAGCTCAATCTTTTTCAAAGAAATCAAATTTTTAATAGAAATAAATATCTTTATTTTTTTTATTTTTGAAATTTCTTTATCCTTTACAAAAATAGAAGCCTGAGTAGTAACAAAATGAGGCCTTGGAAAAAAATTATAATTTAAATTATTTGAAAAACTGAAATTTAAATTTAATTTATTCATTAATTCTCTCTTTAATCCTTTTGATAAATCTGATTGATTATAAAATGTTGGTAGCAATAAATAGGATATTAAGATTACAAAAAGTGCGACAAAAGTTAGAATAATTTTATTATTTACTAATAAATTTCTTAAATTTTCAAAATTTAATTTGTTTAAATTTTTCTCTAAAAGAATATTAATTGACCTATTAATGTTGTTTAAATTTTTGAAAAAAAAATTTGATTTTTTCATATTTTTCAACAAACTTATAAAGTATTATTTTAAATGATAAACAAAGATTATTTATTAAGTTTAAACGAAACGCAAAAACAAGCTGTATTACATTTAGATGGCCCTCTATTGATTGTAGCAGGCGCAGGATCAGGAAAAACAAAAGTTTTAACATCCAGAATTGTACATATAATTAAAGAAAAAAAAGCTTTTCCTAATCAAATTTTAGCGGTTACTTTTACCAACAAAGCGGCTAAGGAAATGCAAAACAGAGTCAGTCAAATGCTTGGTTCTTCTGCTTTAGGACTTTCTTGGCTTGGCACTTTTCATTCGATTTGTGCAAAATTTTTAAGAAAACATGCATCTGCAGCAAACCTTAATTCTAACTTTACTATTGTAGATACAGATGATCAAATCAGATTAATAAAGAATATATGTAAAGCAGAGAATGTCGATATAAAACAATTATCACCAAAATTTATATTAGCAATAATTGATAGATGGAAAAATAAAGGATTTTATCCAAATGAAGTGGAAATAAACAAAAAAGATATATACGAGAAAACAATTATTCCACTTTACAAAATTTATCAACAAAAACTAACTGACCTTAACTCTTGTGACTTTGGTGACTTGATTTTGCATGCTGTTAAAATTTTAGAATTTAATCCTGATATAAGAGAGATATATGCGAAAAATTTTAAATATATTCTTGTAGATGAATATCAAGATACTAACTTTATTCAAAGTAAATGGCTTAATTTACTCTCTAGAAAAAATAATAATATTTGTTGTGTTGGAGATGATGATCAATCGATTTATAGCTGGAGAGGTGCAGAAATAAAAAATTTTCTAGAATTTGATCAAGTTTATAAAAATACTAAAGTTATAAGATTAGAAAAAAATTACAGATCTTCACAAAATATTTTATCGGTAGCATCAAATCTAATCTCAAATAATCAAAATAGAGTTGGTAAAACATTGATTTCTACTATGGAGGAAGGTGATTTAGTACACTTAAATTGTTTTAAAAACGGTAAAGATGAGGCAATTGGAATTTCTGATGAAATAGAAAAAAAAATAAAAAAAAAATTTTCTTATAACAACATTGCAATATTGGTAAGAGCAATATTTCAAACTCGAGAATTTGAAGAGCGCTTTCTTAAAATAGGCATACCATATAGAATATTGGGTGGTACTAAATTTTATGAAAGGGCTGAAATAAAAGATTGTGTTGCTTATTTAAGATTAATTTATCAGGAAAAAGATGATCTTGCTTTTGAAAGAATTGTAAATAATCCTAAAAGATCAATTGGAGATACCACTTTAAAAAGTATTCATAAATTTGCTAAAGAAAAAAAACTAAGTTTAGAGAGAGCATCAATTAACATGTTAGAACAAAATTTAATTAAGCCCAAAGCTAAGCTTGGTTTAAATTTATTTTTGAATTCTCTAAAAAAGTGGAGAAGTGATTTAATTATTAAAAAAATAAATCACATTAAATTATTACAAATTATATTAGACGAGTCTGGTTATTCAGCAATGTTAAAAAATAAGAAAGATGTAGATAATGAAAATAGATTAGAAAATATTAAAGAATTATTAAGTGCTATGAAAGAATTTGATAATTTAGAAAGTTTTTTAGAACATGTCTCACTAGCAACGTCAATAGATCAAGAGTGGGATGGTGAAAAAATTAATATGATGACAATGCATGCAGCAAAAGGATTAGAATTTGATGTAGTTTTTTTACCAGGATGGGAAGAAGGATTGTTTCCTCATCAAAAATCTATTGAGGAAAAAGGCCAAAACGGCTTAGAAGAAGAAAGACGTTTGGCTTATGTAGGTATAACTAGAGCTAAAAAAAAAGCCATAATATCTTTCTCTATGAATAGATTTTATCAAGGAGATTGGATGGATAGTATGGCCTCAAGATTTATAGATGAATTACCTGAGAAACATATAGAGAAGAATTCATTTTTTGATGAAGAGATAAATAATGATGATGAATTTGAATTTAATCAAGATTTTGAGATAGAAGATAATAATAGAAGTCCAGGCTGGATAAGATATCAAAAAAGGATCAAGTGAAAAAAAATATTAAAAAATTAAGAAAAAAGTTTAAAAAATATAATATTGATGGATATGTAATTCCAAAAAATGATGATTATTTCACTGAATACTCAAAAATAAATAGATTAAAAATTATTTCAAATTTTAGTGGTTCATCTGGATTAGCAATAATATTAAAAAATAAAAACTATTTATTTACTGATGGAAGATACACAATACAAAGTCAGCTTGAAAGCGGAAAAGATTTTAAGATTTATGGGTTTGAAAAATTAATTAATTGTGATTTATTCAAAAATCTAACCCTAGGTATTGATCCAAAATTATTTACTAGTAATCAAGTTAAAAAATTTTTTTTAAAAAATAATAAAATTAAATATGTAAATACAAATCTTATTGATGAAATTCAAAAAGAAAGAGTTAATTTTTCTCTCCCCTTTTATTCACTAAAAAAAAGTATAGTTGGAGAAAGTATAAATTCTAAAATTACTAAAATAAGCAAATATTTAAAAAAAAATAAATCAGATTACATTTTTATTAGTGCACCAGAAAATGTCGCTTGGATATTGAACATAAGAGGTAGTGATAGTCCAAACAGTCCAGTTCCTAATTCAAGATTAATAATTAGTAAAACAAAAAAAATACTTTTAATAAGTAAACTTAGTAAATGTAAAAAATTAATAAAAAATAAAATTATTAAAAAAAATCAGTTTCTAGAAATTAATGAATTTCCAAAAAAAATATTAAAACTTTATGGGAAAAATTTTATTATAGATGATAAGTCATGCTCGATATTTTATGAAAATTTAATTAAATCAAAATTTAATATTATTAAGAAAGAAGATCCCACTTATCACTTAAAAGCAATTAAGAATAAAACTGAGATTAATAACATGATTAATGCACACGTTATTGATGGTGTAGCAGTAACAAAATTTATTTATTGGATCAAAAAAATTAATAAAAATAAAATTACTGAGATAGACGCTATCAAAAAATTAGAAAAATTTAGAAAAATGCAAAAAAATTTTCTTTATCCTAGTTTTGATACTATTGCTGGTTCAGGTAAAAATGGAGCAATTATTCATTATCGAGCTAAGAAAAGTAGTTGTAGAGTAATAGATAAAAAGGATATTTTTCTATGTGATTCCGGGGGGCAATATAAATATGGTACAACAGATGTTACTAGAACAATTAGTTTCACTAGACAAAGTTTGGTAAAAAAAAATATTTTTACTAAAGTTTTAAAAGGCCACATTGCTGTAGCTACAACAGATATAAATAAAGATGATATCGGAAAAAATATTGATAAAAGAGCAAGAAAATTCCTCAAAAAAAGTAATCTAGATTATGAGCATGGCACTGGTCATGGGGTTGGGTTTTTTCTCAATGTTCATGAAGGTCCACAATCAATTTCAAAAATTAACAAAATAAAAATTAAAAAAGGTATGATATTAAGTAATGAGCCTGGTTATTATAAAAAAAACAGTTATGGAATTAGATTAGAAAATTTAATCTATGTTAATAAAAGAAATAATAAATTATTTTTTGAAAATTTAACAATGGTACCTTTTGAAAATGATTTAATAAATTTTAAATTATTAACTAATTTTGAAAAAAATTATCTTTTTAAATATCATCTTAAGGTTTATTCAAAGATTTCGAAATACTTGAAACCACTTGAGAAAAAATGGTTAGCTAGTCATATTTAGCATTTTAAGAAATTCCTGCTGGTTAATAATTTTAATTTTAAGTTGTTTAGCATTCTCCACTTTTCTTTTAGTTGGTTTATCTCCAGTTATTAAGTAATTAAGTTTATTGGAAATACTGCTTACAGTAATTCCTGCATTTTCCTCAATTAACACTTTTACCTCGGCTCTACTAATTCCATTTAATTTTCCTGTTACTAGAAATGATTTATCTTTTAATAATCCATCATTTTTTTTTGGGATAGCATTTTGCACTGTAAGAACCTTTCCTAATTCATTTAAAATTCTAATATTTATTTCACTCGTAAAAAAATTTTTAATCGAATTTATTTGTGTTTCGCCAATTCCATCAATATTTAATAAATCATCATAATTATTTTTTTTTGATAAATTTTTGAAATTTAAATAAGAAACAAAATTTTTTGACAACAATTTTGCATTCTCTAGTCCTATATGTCTGATCCCTAAAGCAAATATAAACCTCTCTAAAGAA
>CACNRP010000003.1 GCA_902622955.1 uncultured Pelagibacteraceae bacterium | reverse complement strand
AACAATAATACCCCAAATACCAAAGTTTTTAAAAAACACTTTTTTCTTCAAGTTTGATTTTACAAAGCTAGGTAGAACAAGAATTAATACCAATATCAGAGCTATTGCTGGAATAATTTCTTTTAATCCCATATTTTAATTTTTCCAAAAGTCTTTAGCTTTTTGAAAAAATTTTTTAATACTTGGGTTTGATTTATCGTTTTCAATTTCTCTAAATTGTTCCAGTAATTCTTTTTGTTTTTTATTTAAGTATACAGGTACTTCTGTTTTTACCTGAACATATAGGTCACCAAAATCACCTCTTCTCATGAATGGCATTCCTTTACCTTTTAATCTAAATTGTTTACCATTCTGAGTTCCATCAGGAATTTTTATTTTGGCTTTTCCACCATCAATTGTTGGAATTTCGATAGTTGTCCCTAAAGCAGCATCAGCTAATGATAGAGGAAACTCAAAAAATAAATTTTCATCTGATCTTTTAAATAAATCATGAGAGTGAACGTTGATAAAAAGGTATAAGTCACCTGATGCTCCACCTCTGCTTCCAGCCTCACCTTTTCCTGCAAGCCTTATTCTTGTTCCATCATCTACACCTTTCGGTATAGTTACGGATATTTTTTTAGAAGCCTGTTTTTTACCTTGACCATTACAATCGTGACAAGGGTTGGTAATTTCCTCACCATTCCCGTTACATTGAGGGCATGTTTGTTGAACAGTAAAGAAACCTTGGTTTGATCTTATTTTCCCACTACCTCCACAATACGAGCATCTATCTGGAGAATAGCCTGGTTTAGAACCATTTCCTTTACACGTTCCACATTGTTCGGTTGTTGAAAATTTTATGTCTTGTTTCTTTCCACTATATGCTTCCTCAAGGGAGATTGATAAATCATATCTTAAGTCTGAACCTCTGTTATTTGACCTTCTGTTTCTTGATCTTCCACCACCCCCAAAATCTCCAAAAAAATCCTCAAAAATATCTGAAAAATCTGCTCCACTAAAACCACCAAAGCCACCACCGGATCTTCCACCACCATTTTCAAATGCAGCATGACCAAAGTTGTCGTAGTTTTGTTTCTTATCTTTATCAGAGAGTATTCCGTAAGCCTCACTCGCTTCTTTAAATTTTTCTTCAGCTTTGGTATCCCCAGGATTTTTATCAGGATGATATTTAACAGCTAGTTTTCTGTATGCAGACTTTAGTTCTTCAGGGCTTGCGCTTTTGTTAACGCCTAGGACATCGTAATAGTCTCTTTTAGCCATCAAATTACCCCAGACAATTAAATGTCAGTTTATGCGCTTTTTTCTTTATTCTCGTCTTTCACTTCTTCGAAATCAGCATCAACAACATTCTCGTCTTTTTTACCAGCATCATCTCCATCATCATCTTTTCCAGACTCAGGTTTTGCGCTTTGTTGTGATTTATAGATTGCTTCTCCAAGTTTCATTGAAGCTTGAACTAAAGTTTCAGTTTTTTTCTTGATATCTTCAATATCTTCGCCTTTTAAAGCTTCTTTCACAGCAGATGATGCATCCTCTATTGCTTTTTTCTCTGCATCAGAAATTTTTGAACCATGCTCTTTTAAATTCTTTTCTGTAGAGTGAATTAGAGTATCTGCTTGGTTTCTAACATCAACAGACTCTCTTTTCTTTTTATCAGCTTCTTTATTAGCTTCTGCATCTTTAACCATTTTTTCAATTTCTTCATCACTTAGTCCACCTGAAGCTTGGATTTGAATTTTTTGTTCTTTACCAGTTCCCTTATCTTTTGCTGAAACATTTACGATGCCATTTGCATCAATATCAAAAGTAACTTCAATTTGAGGAACACCTCTTGGAGCAGGTGCGATACCCACTAATTCAAAATTACCTAGGGCTTTATTATCAGCTGCCATCTCTCTTTCACCCTGAAGCACTCTAATAGATACAGCTGGTTGATTATCTTCTGCAGTTGAAAATACCTGACTTTTTTTAGTTGGTATTGTTGTATTTTTATCAATTAGTTTAGTTGAGACCCCACCAAGTGTTTCAATACCAAGTGATAGTGGAGTTACATCTAATAGAAGTACATCTTTAACATCGCCTTGTAATACACCAGCCTGAATAGCTGCTCCCATAGCAACTACTTCATCTGGGTTAACACTTTTGTTTGGGTCTTTTCCAAAAAAGTTTTTAACTTCTTCTAAAACTTTCGGCATTCTTGTCATACCACCAACCATAACTACTTCGTCAATCTCACTTGCTGTAATCCCAGCATCTTTTAAGGCTGTTTTGCATGGAGGCATTGTTTTTGCAATTAAGTCCTCAACTAAAGCTTCAAGTTTTGCTCTAGTCATTTTTAAATTAATATGTTTTGGACCTGTTTTGTCTGCAGTAATGAAAGGTAAATTTATATCTGTTTGTTCAGCAGAAGATAATTCTATTTTTGCTTTTTCCGCAGCCTCTTTTAGCCTCTGTAAAGCAAGTTTATCCGACTTAAGATCGATGCCGTTATCCTTTTTAAATTCAGAAATTAAATAGTCAACAACAGCATTATCAAAATCTTCACCACCTAAAAAAGTATCACCATTAGTTGATTTAACCTCAAATACACCATCACCAAGCTCTAGAATAGAAACATCAAACGTTCCTCCACCTAAATCATATACAGCAATTTTTTTATTTTGTTTTTTATCTAACCCATAAGCTAGAGATGCAGCTGTTGGTTCATTGATAATTCTTAAAACTTCTAATCCAGCAATTTTTCCTGCATCTTTTGTCGCTTGTCTTTGTGCATCATTAAAGTAAGCTGGTACTGTAATAACAGCCTTAGTAACAGCTTGACCTAAATATTTTTCTGCTGTCTCTTTCATCTTTTGTAAAATGAAAGCAGATATTTGAGAAGGTGAATATTTTTCACCTTTTGCTTCTATCCAAGCATCACCTTTTTCAGAATTGACTATTTTAAAAGGAGCTGCTTCTACATCTTTTTTTACTGTTGGGTCATCAAAATTTCTTCCAATTAATCTTTTTACTGCAAATATAGTATTTTCTGGATTTGTAACAGCTTGCCTTTTTGCTGGTTGTCCAATTAATTTTTCATTTTCATCTGTAAACGCTACAACTGATGGAGTGGTTCTTGCTCCCTCCGCATTTTCTAAAACCTTAGCTTGTGTTCCTTCCATTATAGCAACACATGAATTTGTTGTTCCCAGGTCTATTCCAATAATTTTACTCATAATATTAATGTCTCTCTTTCGTCATATAGGGTTTAAATGTGAAACTACAAGTTGATCTCATAATTATTTATTTCCATTATTTTCCTGATTTTCCTCAGTTTTTTCCTTTTTTACTGTAGTTTTTTTTGACACTCCTACTAATGAAGGCCTAAGTAATCTGTCTTTTATAGTAAAGCCTTTTTGAATTTCTTGGATTATTGTTCCTGGTTCTTTCGTATCATCTTCTATTTCCATCATGGCTTGGTGAAAGTTTGGATCTAGTTTTTTGTTTAAGCTGTCAATTGGTTTAATGTTATTTTTTTCAAATATTGAAATTAAATCTTTTTTAATAATTTCTAAATGTTCTAGTATTTTCTTTAATGCTTCAGTTTCTTTTAACTTATCGTCACTTTCAAGAACATGTTTTGATCGATCCAAGTTATCAATTAAATTTAATGCTTCTTTAGCAAAACTATAACCACCATATTCAAAAGCATCCTCTTTTTCTTTTTCAAATCTTCTTCTTTGATTTTCCATTTCAGCAAAGGTTCTAGCTACCTTGTCCTCAAGTTCAGCAATTTTTTCCTCTGGTGTTAGTTCTTTAATTTCTTCTTTAAGTTCTGGGTCTGTTTTTTGTTTATTTTCCTCAGCCAAAGTTTCTTCAGATTTTTCAGGTTGTTTTGCAGTATCCTGATTTTCATCTGCTAAAGTTGTACTTTGGTTTTCTTCTTTTTCCATGTCATCTTATATGGTAAGGATTTTGATAATTTCTAGATGTCTAAACAAAAAATTAATAAATTACTAATTGGGACCAATAACAAGGGTAAATTACGTGAAATCAAGAATTTGTTACCAAAAAATATAAAAATTTATTCTACATCAGGGTTTAATCTTAGGAGCCCAATCGAAAATGGCAAAACATTTAAAGAAAACTCATTGATTAAATCTAAATAT
This sequence comes from uncultured Pelagibacteraceae bacterium, assembly GCA_902622955.1. Lineage (GTDB taxonomy): Bacteria > Pseudomonadota > Alphaproteobacteria > Pelagibacterales > Pelagibacteraceae > Pelagibacter. Next base: position 89,250 of record CACNRP010000003.1, on the reverse strand, counting down.
TTTTCAAAAAAAACAGGATTAATTTGTTTGGCTGATGACTCAGGTTTAGAGATAGATTTGTTGGATAAAAATCCTGGGATTTACTCTGCAAGGTGGGGTGGAAGAGGTGGAGATTTTAGCAAAGCCATAAGGAGAGTTTATAGGGAACTGAATAAAAAAGATAAAAATTGGAAAAATAAAAAGATTAAAGCAAGATTTATTTGTGCTCTTTCTATTTCATATTTAAATAAAAAAATCGCTTGTGTCTTTGGAAAAGTAGAGGGTCAAATTTCAGATAAACCAAAAGGAAACAATGGATTTGGCTATGATCCAATTTTTATTCCTTTAAAAAAAACAAAAACTTTTGGAGAAATGAAACCATCTCAAAAATATAAGATGGATCATAGATATTTGGCCTTTAAAAAAATTAAAAAATTTCTATAAGTTTTTGATCTTCAATTTTATAAAAATTAAGTCTGTGGTAAATTTTATTATTTTTAATATCAAAAATTCCTATTTTACCTTTGAAAGAATTTTTTCTTTTAAAAATTTCATTTAAGTTTTCTGTTTTTGAGTTTAGTGATAAATAATAAACTAATCCGACAAGATCATAACTTAACAAAGACAAATGCGTGGGATCTTCGTTAAACGCATTAAAATATTTTATTTTATATTTTTCAAAATTTTCTTTATTTATTGATGGATAGTATAATGGTTGAATATCGGTTTCATTTAATAAACTTTCATCAAACCATTGGTTTAATGTTATAAAATATTTTTTTTTTGGAAGTACATCTGTGTATAAAAGAGATGTAGATACACTTTTTAAACTTTCATCGAAATCTGCAATTACAATGGCATCGAAGTTTAAACCACCTAATGTATATCTTTTTTCTAACCTCTTTATTTTTTTTTCTTTATTTAGTTCATTCGAATTTTTTATTCTTTTAATCTCATCCTCTAAATTTTGCTTTCTAATTCTATAGTTTGTAATATCTTCTATTTGTTTTGTAAGTGTAGTAGGTTCTGTATTATATTCATAATCTTTAAAAATTTTTATTTTTGAATTTTTCATTCCTTTCTTAACTTCAAACTCATAATCTTGAATTGGTGTTAAAAAAATAGTTTTTTTTATTTGATTAGTTTCTAAAAATTTCTTTATTGTATTAAATTGAGATGTAGAATTAATTCCAGCAGAAATCACATTCTTTGGAAGTTCTAATGTTTTATTAGTTAACGATAAAAATGTTAAATCTTTCATTTCGTCTAAATAAGTCAAACTTTCATAGAAGACTGGGCCAATAACAATTTTTATCCCCATTTCACTTAATTCAAATGCTGATTTTAAAGTTTGGTTAGCTTTAGTGGCAGTATCTTTAGGAAAGATTTCTATTAAATCATTGTCAATATCTTTGACAGCTAATCCAACTGCTTTAATGATTGACTCTCCAATCTCTTTATTGTCTCCAGTCATGGGAACCAATAATCCTATTTTTATTTTTTCTTGGGCATTCACAGCTTGAAAAAAAAGAAAGTAGAAGCTTAAAAAAATCAGATAAATAATTTTAATTAATTTAGTCATTTTGATGTTAGTATAATATTTTTTAAGCTAAATTATGATCATAAAACCACAATTTAAATTAAAAGAATACGAAAATGGTCTTTATTTAGTATCAACCCCTTTAGGCAATCTAAAAGACATAACCATAAGAGCAATTGAGGTATTAGAGAAATCCGATTATATATTATGTGAAGATACTCGAATTTCAAAAAATCTTTTAGAAAGATATCAAATAAAATCAAAATTAATTTCAAATCATAAATTTAATGAAAAGAAAAATTTAGTAAAAATTATTGAATATCTTAAATCTGGAAAAATAATTTCTTTGATATCAGACGCAGGTACACCTGGTATTTCTGATCCAGGCTCCATATTAGTTAATGAATGTATTAATAATAAGATTAAAATATTCCCTATTCCAGGACCTTCAGCAGTAGCAGCGGCTGTTTCTATCAGCGGATTTTCTGATAAATTTTTATTTTGTGGTTTTTTTCCAGATAAAAAACAACAATTATCAAATGAATTGAAAAAAATTTGTGGATTTGAAAACTCATTAGTTTTTTTTGTTTCCCCAAAAAAAATTAATAAGATTATACCTGTTATAAAAAAGAATTTTACTGGGAGAAAGATAGTTTTTTGTAGAGAATTAACAAAAATGTATGAGGAATTTATACGAAAAAACGTAGATGAATTAGAATTATTTGAAAAAGAACCAAAAGGTGAGCTTACGGTTGTAATTTCTGAAAAAAAAATAAATAAAAATTTGTCTCAAAAATTAACTGAATCAGATATGAATATAGTCAAAAAAATGATTAACAAATTATCTACTAAAGAAATTACAGATATTTTAAGTCAAATTACAAACGTACCTAAAAAAGAAATATACAATTATTGTTTAAAATTAAAAAATGAAAAATAAATTACTAATTTTTATCTTAATAAGTCTTATTTCAACAGGATGTGTTGGTGTTGGTTCTAAAGGTCTTTTTGGAACTGGTGTGTCGGTAGCTTTAGATCCTAGAACAGTTGGTACGCAGATAGATGACTCAATAATGCAAAAAACTATAAGTGCAAAAATTTTAGCTAAAGATAAAAAATATCTTATTTCGGTTAAGTCAAAAGTATTAGATGGTAGAATTTTTATAACAGGAAAAGTAGATACGCCTGAAGAGAAATTAGTAATTACTAAACTGGCGTGGGAAACGAAAGGAGCTAGATCTGTTAGAAATGATATTAAAATAAAAGAAGAATTTAATTTTAAACAATCTGCAAAAGATTTATTGATAACATCTCAACTTAGAACAGCTATAATTGTGAATAAAAATATTAAAGCAACCAATTATCAAATAGATACCTATAAAAAAAAAATTTATATTTATGGAATTGCTTTAACCTCAGAGGAAAAAGATCTTGTTATAAGCGAAGCTAAAGAGATACTTGATGTTGAGGACGTAATTGCAAGTATAATACTTGTTGAAGATTTAAGAATTCAAAGAGACTAATTATTTTTTATAATCAATTACATCCGCAGAATATGCTGCTATAGATGCAAGGTTAAGAATTTCCGAGGTTGATGATCTAAGTGGGGCAATCTCTATTGGCAAGCCTAATCCAATTAATAAAGGGCCTATAACTTTTGTGTCTCCAATAGTTTTCATTAACTTATATGAAATTGCAGCACTATGTTGACCAGGCATTATTAAAATATTTGCCTTACCAACAATTTTTGCAAAAGGGTATAGTTCCTCATATTCTGAGTTTAAAGCAACATCTGGCTGCATATCCCCATCAAACTCAAAATCAACTTTTTTTTCTTTTAATATTTCAACTGCATTTCGAATGTGTTTTGTTCTACTTGTTAGAGGTTGTCCAAATGTAGAATGAGATACAAAAGCAACTTTAGGATCAAACCCAAAAAGTCTAACTACTCTAGCTGTTGATATAGCTATTTCAGCCATCTGTTCAGAGGAAGGGTACTCATGAACGCTTGTGTCACCGATAAAAATAGTCCTTCCTTTATGAACTATCATATTTAATCCAAACATTATTTCTCCTTTTCTGACATCTACAACTTGTTTAATTTTTTCAAATGAAACACCAAAACGTCTTGTATTACCAGTTACAGCACCGTCTGCATCACCACAAGCAACCATGCTGGTAGCCCAGACAACTCGATCATTTCTTATCATTCTATCACAATCGCGCTCTAATAATCCTTGTTCTCTTTGTAATTTTTTAAATAAATGTTTTACATATCTTTTTCTTTTTTTTTCATCAGTTGAGTTAACAATCTCAATATCAAAACTATCACTGTATCCAATATTTTTTATCTGTTCTTTAATTTTACTCTCTTTACCAACTAAAATCGGAATACCTAATTTAGAATTTTTAAATGCTATAGCAGCTTTTAAAGTATTTTCATCTTCACCATCTGCAAATACAATTCTTTTTTGGTTTTTTTTGATAAAAGAATTTATACCTTGCATTATAGTAACTGTTGGGTCTAGTCGTTGTTTGAGTTGATCTTTATAAACTTCAAAATCATCAATATTTTTTCGAGCAACACCACTTTCAATAGCTGCTTTCGCTACAGCAGCTGGAATTACACTAATTAATCTTGGATCAAAGGTTGATGGAATAATATAATCTTTTCCATAATGTGGTCTTTCACCACCCATAGCCGCAACAACTTCATCAGGTACATCCTCTCTTGCAAGTTTAGCTATTGCATTAGCTGCAGCAACTTTCATCTCTTCATTAATAGTTTTAGACCTAACATCTAAAGCTCCCCTGAAGATATAAGGAAATCCAATTAAATTATTTACTTGATTAGGATAATCCGATCTTCCAGTTGCAATAATTGCATCATCTCTAATATCGTTAATTTCCTCTGGAGTAATTTCAGGATCTGGATTAGCGCAAGCAAATATTATTGGATTTTTTGCCATTGATTTAACCATTTCTTTTTTTAAAACACCTTTTGCAGATAATCCTAAAAAAACATCTGCACCTTTAACAGCATCTGCTAAATTTCTATGTTTTGTTTTAACTGCATATCTAGATTTCCATTGATCTATTCCTTCAATTCTTCCTTGATAAATAACTCCTTTTCTATCTAACATTATTATATTTTCAGATTTTACACCTGAGTTTATAAATAATTCAGTACAAGCTTGCGCTGATGCTCCAGCACCATTAACTACTACTTTAATTTTTTTAACTGATTTGCCGCTAATATCTAATGCATTAATTAATGCTGCTGTTGTTATAATTGCTGTTCCATGTTGATCATCATGGAATACAGGAATATCTAAAATCTCTTTTAGTTTTTGTTCAATTATAAAACAATCTGGGGCTGCTATGTCCTCTAAATTTATTCCTCCAAAACTTGGGGCAAAATTTTTTATCGAATTTATGATCTCATAAGAGTCTTTACAATCAATTTCTAAATCAATGGAATCTATATCTGCAAATCTTTTAAACAATACAGCCTTTCCTTCCATCACAGGCTTTGATGCGAGAGCACCTAAATTTCCCATCCCTAATATGGCTGAACCATTACTTATTACAGCAACTAAGTTCCCTTTACTTGTATAATCATAAGCTGCTTCTGGATTTTCACTTATCTTTTTTACTGGAGCAGCAACTCCTGGAGAGTATGCTAAAGCGAGATCTCGCTTTGTTGTCATATTTTTAGAAGAAATAATCTCGATCTTCCCAGGTTTTTTGTCTTTATGAAATTCTAAAGCCTCTTTATCTGTGTAATGATCAATTTTTGTTTTTTTCATTTCTGATAACAATAAGTGTACAATTGGGTTAAAATTAAGACTAATATGATTTATGAATTTACTTAAGTCAACAGGGACATTTGGTTTTTATACTATCATTAGTAGATTGCTAGGTTATTTAAGAGATATTTTAATAGCAATTTTTCTAGGAACAGGAATGTTAGCCGATGCTTTTTTTGTTGCATTCAGAATTCCAAATACTTTCAGAAGATTGTTTGCAGAGGGAACTTTTAATGCAGCGTTTGTACCAAGTTATTCATCAGAAATTAGAAAAGGGAAAAAACAATCAAATAAATTTGCTAACGATATCTTCAATCTTCTTTTTTTAGGATTATTATTTTTAACAATAATTGTTGAAATTTTCATGCCAATATTTGTTTCAATTATTGCACCAGGTTTTGTTGGTGATGTAGAAAAAATGGAGGTAGCAATTGATTTAACAAGAATTACTTTTCCTTTTTTACTTTTTATTTCTTTAGCTTCATTTTTTTCTGCAATTTTAAATTCACATAATAAGTTTGCAGTTGCAGCAGCAGCCCCAATAATCTTAAATATTGTTTTAACTTTAGTATTAATTTTTTCTAAATTTTTGGGCGATCAGTTGGTTTATTATTTATCTTACGGTGTTTCTTTGGCTGGTTTTTTACAACTAATATTTTTATTTAAATATGTATCAAAATATTACTACCTTAAATTAAGTTTTAAATTAAAAGTAAGCAATAAAGTAAAGTTTTTTTTTAAAAAGCTTTTACCAAGTATTTTTTCCTCTGGAGTTACTCAAATAAATATTTTAATTGGTACTATAATTGCATCATTTCAAGCAAGTGCAGTGTCTTACTTATATTATGCAGATAGAATTTATCAAATAAACCTTGCTATAGCTGGCATTGCAATTGGAGTTGTTATACTTCCTCAGCTTTCAAAACACGTTCAATCTAAAAATAGAAGTAAGATTTTACTAATACAAAATAAAGCTCTTGAATTAAGTTTATTTTTGAGTCTTCCAGCTACTATCGCTTTAATTATTGGATCAGAACAAATTATTTCAGCTTTATTTGGTTATGGATCATTTAACGAAAATTCAGTGAGTAACTCAAGTTTAGCTTTGTATTATTTTGCATTAGGCTTACCTGCTTTTGCTTTAATAAAAGTTTTTTCAAGCTTTTTTTTTGCAAATCATGACACTAAAACACCGTTTTATATTTCATTAATATCTGTAATACTAAATATTTCAATTAGTGTTTACTTTTTTAACAAAATTGGTTTTATAATAATTCCAATAGCAACTTCGATTTCATCTTGGTTTAATTCAATTCTTCTATTTTTATTTTTAAAAAATCATCAACTATTTTATTTTAATCAAAAGTTTTTTATAAAATTCATTAAAATAATTTTTGCATCAATTTTGATGGGTTTATTTTTTTACTTTTTATTAAATTTTTTTCAAAACAAATTATCATTTGATGAGACAACAAAATCTTTATATTTAGTTTTATGTGTAATATTGGGATTATTATTCTATTTAATTGTATGTTATTTCATCAAAGCTTTTCAAATGAATGATATTAAATTAAAGTACTGATTTTATGAGTAAAAAAATATTTTCGGGAGTTCAACCTACAGGTAATCTTCATCTTGGAAATTACTTAGGAGCTATTAAAAATTTTGTAGAATTGAATAATGATAATAATAACAAATGTATTTTTTGTGTAGTTGATTTACATGCCATAACCGTCAAGCAAGATCCAAAAGAATTAAAAAATAATATTAGAGAAACTGTTGCAACTTTCATAGCAAGTGGAATAGATCCAAAAAAAAGTATTATTTTTAATCAATCCAGTGTAACAGCTCATGCTGAAGGAGCATGGATATTAAGCTGTGTTGCTAGAATGGGTTGGTTAAATAGAATGACTCAATTCAAGGAGAAAGCTGGAAAAGACAAAGAGAAAGCTAGTATTGGGTTATACTCTTATCCAGTTTTAATGGCGGCTGATATTCTTTTATATGATGCCACTCATGTTCCTGTAGGTGATGACCAAAAGCAACATTTGGAGTTATGTAGAGATATAGCTCAAAAATTTAATAATGATTTTGGGGTAAAAAATTTTCTCCAAGTTCCTGAACCTTTAATCCAAAATGAGTTTTCAAGAATTATGAGTTTGAAAGATGGTTCAAAAAAAATGAGTAAATCAGAATTATCAGATTTAAGTAGAATTAATTTAACAGATGATAAAAACCAGATAATTAATAAAATTAAAAAAGCAAAAACCGATCCTTTACCTATGCCACAAGATATTAAGGATCTTGATGAAAGGTTAGAAGCAAAGAATCTTTTAGGAATTTATTCAAGCTTAACTAATTCATCATTGCATAACTCAATTAAAACTTTTGCAGGTAAAAATTTTTCAGAATTTAAAGAAAAATTAATAGAGGAGCTCGTTAACAAAATTGAACCAATTTCAAATGAAATAAAAAAACTCCTAAGAGATAAAAGTTATTTAGATCGAATCCTTCTAGATGGAGTTGAAAAAGCTGATTTGATAGCATCTAAAAAGATTGAAAGAATTAAAGAAATAGTGGGTTTTTAAGAAAAATTTATTATCAAGTTTTAATTTTTAAAATATTAACTATATATAAACTATGTTTATCCAAACAGAAGAAACACCAAACCCTAATTCTTTGAAATTTCTTCCCGGAAAGAAAGTTTCAAACAGCGGTCCCTATGAGATTACTAATAAAGATGATGTTCAAAATGAATTAGTAAGAAATATATTATCGGTAAATGGTGTAGAAGGTATTTTTTTAGGTAAAGATTTTATTTCAGTAAACAAGAAAGACAATATTAAGTGGGATGAAATAAAGCATATAATAATCTCATTAATAAATGATTTTTATGCAGGCGGTAAAGAATTTGTAATTGATAAAAATATAAAAGAGGAGCTTACAGATTTAAGTGAAATTGAAGAAAAAATAGTGAAAATTTTAGAGCAAAAAATAAGACCAGCAGTTGCTAGGGATGGTGGAGATATAAAATTTAAAGAATTTAAAGATGGAATTGTAAAGGTACAATTGCAAGGAAGCTGTTCTGGCTGTCCAAGTTCAACCATGACTTTAAAACAAGGTGTTCAAAATCTTTTATGTCATTATTTGCCAGAGGTAAAAGAGGTCGTTGCAATACAGTAATAATTTATGGCTAAATTTAAAAAATCAGGTTTTTTAAAAAAAAAAAGTTTAAATATAGTTTCACGATTTTTTTTAAGTTCGTTCTTTGTAATTTCATTTTTTTATGTAGCACCAATAATTATTAAGTTTACAAACAAAAATTTTAACAATAAAGAGTTTACTAATAATTCTAAAAATATTTTAGAAAAAATTTTAAACAAAGATAAATTATTAGAGGATGAATCTGTTGTAGATGGCGATGAAAGAGATTTATTGTATGATATTTTAGATGAAAATAATTCTGAAATTAACCTAGTTAGATATACAACTTCCGAAATAGACTCTTTATTTAAGGAAGTAAATTATAATCTAAAAGATGTTAGAGATACAAAATTAGTAAAACCAGTAGATATTGGTCTTTTACCAAATGAAATTAAAAATATTAGTAATTCTAAAAAAAGAAAAGATATGTTTATAAAAATTGTTCTTCCTTTAATTGTTAAGGAAAACAATAAAATAAGAATAGATAGAAAAAGATTATTCATTATTCTTAATAAAAATGGCAATACCGATATTGAAAAGAAATGGTTAGAAAAAAAATATAAGCAATATGGTGTGAGGCAGAATGATTTATCTTCATTAAAAATAAGAATGGATGAAATACCAGTTTCGCTGGCTATAGCTCAAGCAGCTAAGGAAACAGGTTGGGGAACCTCGAGATTTGCACTAAAAGGAAATGCATTGTTTGGTCAATGGACTTGGTCTGGAGAAGGTCTTAAGCCAAAAAATGCTGAAGAAGGTAAGGATCATAAAGTCATGAGATTTCACAGCTTACAGTTATCAGTTAGAGCATATTTAAGAAATTTGAATACTCATTCATCATATAAAAATTTGAGAAAAGCTAGAACAGAGCTTAGAAATAAAAACAAACCTTTAGATAGCTTAATATTATCTAGACATTTAGATAAATATGCAGAAACAGGAAGTCAATATATAGAGGTTTTACAAAAAATTATTCAGCAGAATAAATTGAAAGATTTTGATGAGGCAAGGTTGTTACCTTCAAGCAAAGATCTAGAAAGTTTGATTTAATCTTTTTTGATGGGAAATTGAATTCCGAACCATCTCCACTTTCCATTATCATTTAGAGAACAATTAATTCTTCCTCTTCTTGGTTTGAATGGTCCTCTAAATTCAATTGTTAGAGAGTTATTAGCAAAGATTGTCTTTGATTTTTCCCAAATACCTCCCTCATTAGAATAACAATTAATATTAGAATAATTTTTTTGCTCTTTAAAAAATTCAACTCTGAAATTTGGAGGATTTGTATTTTTAAAAAGTTGTTTTTCCTCTGGATATATTTTTTTATATTCAAGTGGAAAATAATTTATTATTGATTTAAACCTTTTTATCTCACCATATTTTTCATTAATTGGAAATCTGGGTAGTTCGAATTTATCTTTATTTAAATCAATAACTCCAGAATGCTGACCAAAAGCAAATTTGAAATTATTAGATATATAATCTTTCATAAATTTTGAATATTCACCAAATGGATATGAAAATAGATTAGGGATATAACCAAGTTCTTTTAAGAAAATTTGATTTGCTGTTTCAATGTCTAGAATAAACTCTTCATTACTTACATCTATAAGATATTCATGAGTATGCGAATGATGTCCAATGTATGCAAAATCATTACTTTCAACTTCTTTAATTTGCTCCCATGTCATATAACCTTTTTTTCCCACAGGTTCAGTAGAAACAAATAAGATAAAAGGGATTTTATTCTTTTTAAAAAAAGGCCATGCCTCAGCATAAAAAGACTCAAAAGCATCATCAATAGTAATTAGAATTTCTTTTTTTGATTTTGGTTCATTAAATTTATTTTCAAAGTCATTTGGATTATGAAAATTAAAACTTGAGTTTCTAATAATATCAATATGTTCCTTAAATATATCCATTTTTATATTGGTTGAAGGATACTTATTTTCATTAAAACGATGATACATTATTGAGAGAATTCCCTCATCATTAGAATAATATTTGATATTATTTTCATCTGATTTAGAACTGATATTAGAAAATAAAATAATTATGAATAAACTTATAATTGATGTGGCTGGAGAAAAAATTTTTTTAATGATCATTACTAGTAATGATATTTATAATATTACTAAAGAGAATACTAAAATTAATTATGAAAAATTAACTTTAATAATTAATGATTTTTTAAATTCCCACAAATTGAGTCTAAAAGACATTGATAAAATTTATCTAAATAGAGGTCCAGGAAGCTTTGCTGGAATAAGAAATTCTCTGTCCATAGTAAAAGCATTTAATTTAACTAATAATATTGATTATTATTGTTTTAGTATTAAAGATTTTAAAGGTGAAAAAGACATAAAATACGAAAATATACCTGAATTATGTGAAAAATTTAAAATTGAAAAGAATTTGATTAATCCTATTTATTAAGGTTAAAATTAATTATGCCAGATAAATTAGAGCAAAAATTTCAGAAAAAAGGTCTTAAATTAACTGACCAAAGAAGGACGATAGCAAGAGTTTTGTTGGAGTCGAAAGAGGAGTATGGAGAGTCTGATCATCCAGATGTTGATGAATTATATAACAGAGTTTCAAAAATTGATCCTAAAATTAGTATTGCTACAGTTTATAGAACAGTGAAACTATTTGAAGAAGCTGGAATATTAACAAAGCATGATTTTAAAACTGGTAAAGCAAGATATGAATTAAATGATGACCATAATCATTTAATAGATATTAAAACTGGAGAAATAATAGAATTTGTTGATGATGAAATTAATCATCTTCAACAGAAAATTGCAGAAAAATATGGTTACACATTAGTTGATCATAAGCTTGAGTTATATGGGATAAAAAAAAAATCCTAATAATTATGAGTCAAAAAATATTCATTAAAACTTTTGGATGTCAAATGAATGAGTATGATTCTAATAGAATATTTGACTCAGTTAAAAAAATTGGTTTTGATAAAACAGAGCATTACGAAGATGCTAACTGTTATTTATTAAATACATGTCATATTAGAGATAAAGCAAAAGAAAAAGTTTATCATGAAATTGGTAGAGTAAAAAAAAAATTTAGATTTAAAAAAAAACCATTAGTAATTATCGCAGGATGCGTAGCTCAAGCTGAAAATGAGGAGATGCTGAAAAGAGAACCTTACATTGATTTGGTAATTGGTCCTCAATCTTATCATAAAATTAATGATACAATTTTGAGTCATATCGAAAAAAAGAAAAAAATAGAAGAAACAGAATTTGATGCTATTTCAAAATTTGAATATTTGAGCAATATTAAAAATGAAGCTGGAAAAGTTTCATCTTTCTTAACTATTCAAGAGGGTTGTGATAAATTTTGTCATTTTTGTGTAGTACCATACACCAGAGGCCCAGAATACTCACGACCATTTAAACAAATTTTAGATGAAGCAAAATATTTAGTTGATAATGGGGCAAGAGAAATAATTTTGTTAGGCCAAAATGTGAATGCTTATGATAGTGAAGGATTTAGATTGTCAGATTTAATATTAAATATTGAAAAATTACCTGAAATAAAAAGAGTTCGATATACCACATCTCATCCAAAAGATATGACGGAGGATTTAATCGAAATTTATAAAACATCAAAAAAGTTAATGCCACTTGTGCATTTACCTGTTCAGAGTGGATCTAATAAAATTCTAAAATCAATGAATAGAAAACATACTATTGAAGAATATCTAAGTACTTTTGATAAATTAAAAGAAATTAATCCAAAAATAGAGTTTTCAAGTGATTTTATAATTGCTTATCCTGGAGAAGAAGATCAAGATTTTACTGATACTTTTAAATTAATTAAGAGAGTTAAATTTATTAATTCTTATTCTTTTATTTTTAGTCCTAGACCTGGAACAGTTGCTGAAAATTTAGACTTAATCGAAAAAAAAATTTCTACACAGAGATTAGAAAAAATTCAAAATATTTTGTTTGAAAATCAAATTAAAATGAACAAATCTTTGGAAGATAAAGTAGTTGAGGTATTAGTAGAAAATTTAACTGATGACAAAAGTAAAGCTTTTGGAAGATCTGAGTATATGACATCTGTAATTTTTAATGGTAAAATGAGCGATATTGGAAAAATTGTGAAAGTAAAAATTAAAGAAAGTAATAGAAATACTTTATTTGGTGAAATTGTAACCCATTCAGATAAGAAAGTTGCGTAGAATTTGAGCGGATTAACGAAAAAAAATATCGATCAGTCCTTAAAATTTGTTTATTCGGATAACAATTCTTTAAGCGTAATTTTTCATGATAATAACTTATTAATGGGTGTGGTTGGTGAATTTAATAAAAATTTACAAGAATTAGAAAAAATTACAAATTGTAGTTTGTATTCAAGAGGGAACTCAATTTTGATTAAATCAACACCTGAGATTAATGAAAAAATTAAAAATGCCATTCAATTTTTAGCTAATCAATTTATTAATAATGGAAATATAGAGAATAAAGATATACTTTCATCAGTTGATAAATTTATGATTAATGAAAAAGTAAAGAACAATAATGTTACAGATATAATTAAAACTCCAAAAAAATCTATCATTCCTAGATCAGAAAAACAAAAAAGTTATGTTAGAGCTTTAAGGGAAAGTGATATTATAATTTCAGCTGGACCAGCAGGTACAGGAAAAACTTTCTTAGCAGTAGCTGTAGGTTTAACTATGTTATTAGAAAAAAAAATTGAGAGAATTATTCTTTCAAGACCAGCAGTAGAGGCAGGAGAACGTTTGGGATTTTTACCAGGTGATATGAAGGAAAAAGTAGATCCTTATCTAAGACCTTTATATGACTCCTTATACGATCTTTTTGATTTTGAAAAAATACAGAGAATGATTGAGATTGGAGATATTGAAATTGCACCATTAGCATTTATGAGAGGAAGAACTCTTAAAAATTCTTTTGCAATTTTAGATGAGGCACAAAATGCAACAGATACTCAAATTAAAATGTTCTTAACTCGTATTGGTGAAAATTCAAAAATAGTTGTTAATGGTGACCCATCTCAAATTGATTTACCGAATAAAAGTATGTCAGGATTGGTTCGATCAAAAAAGTTACTTGGACATTTAAAGGAAATATCTACAGTTAATTTTGATCATTCAGATGTTGTCAGACATCCTCTTGTTTCTAAAATAGTAAAAGCATACTCAAATAATGATTAGTGTTAATGTCTTCTCTGAGGAGAAGGCTTGGTCAAAAAGACTTAAAAATAAAGATATTTTTTTTAATAAAATATGTAAAGCTTTTCCAAAAAAATATAAATTTTTGAATAAAAAAGTAACCCTCACACTATTACTCTCGAATAATAAGAATATTAAAAAATTAAATAAGGTTTTTAGAAAAAAAAATAAATCTACCGATATTTTATCTTTTCCATCAGATAAAAAAATAAAAATTAAAAAAAATACTTATTTGGGAGATATTATCATTAGCTATAATTATCTAGATAAACCAAGATCACAAGACTTAAAATCTTTTAAAGAAAAAGTTGCTAAAATTTATATACATGGTTTTCTTCATCTTTTAGGTTTTGATCATAAAAAAAGTAATGATTATTCCAAAATGTTAAAAGAGGAAGACCTATTATTTAAATCCGTAAAATCAAAAATAAATTAAATTGAAAAATAAATTTTATATTGAATTAATTTATTTAATTTTGTTAGGAGTGCTTACTTCCTTAAGTTTGCCTCCATTTAATTATGTCGTAATAAATTTTTTAACTTTTAGTTTATTCTATATATTTTTAATAAAAAAAATTGAGTTTAATAAAAATAAAAGAATATTTTTTCTTTATGGTTGGTTATTTGGGTTTGGTTATTTTGTAAGTAATTTATATTGGATCTCAATATCATTAACGTTTGATCAAAATTTTAAGTTTTTAATACCTTTTACAATAATATTGATACCTGGTTTCTTAGCCTTGTTTTATGCTTTAGTTGCTTATCTATTTGTGGTTTTAAAACCAAATAATAATTTAAGCTCATTTTTTCTTTTCCCTTTAATATTTGGAATAGTAGAATTTGTGAGAGGATCAATACTCACTGGTTTCCCTTGGAATTTAATTGCTTATAGTTTTTCTAATCAAATCGAAATTTTAAACATTACATCAGTCATAGGCACATATAGCTTTAATCTTTTCTGTATTTCATTATTTACAAGCCCATCAATATTCATTTTAAGAGAGAACAAAAAAGATATTAGTATTTGTGTTGCATTTCTTATTACAACAATGTCATTTTATATACTTGGTTCACAAAATTTAGAAAAATTTAACAATCAACAAGTAAAAAATCTTGACTATAAAATAAGAATTTTGAGTTCAAATATAAGTATAGATAGATTTTATAGTAATATTGATCCCATAACTGCAATAGAAGAGCTAATTGAAATCAGCTCTCCTAAAAAAAATCAAAAAATAATTTTTATTTGGCCAGAAGGTATTATTCCAGGTATTTCACAAGACCAACTAAAAGAATACAAATGGTTATTTGAAAATAAATTCAACAAAAATCATTTATTAGCAATTGGGATTAATAGCAAAGAAGATGAAAATAAAACTATTAAATATTTTAATTCATTATCTATTTTTGACTATGACCTTAATGTAATTAATTCATATAACAAAATTAATCTCGTTCCTTTTGGTGAATTTTTACCTTTTGAAAGCTTATTAAAAAGTATTGGTTTAAAAACAATTACTAATGACTATCAATCATATTCAAAAGGTGCACAAAGAAACATAATTAATCTGAAATATAATAATTTATCAGTTAAAATATTACCCCTTATTTGTTATGAGATAATTTATTCAGGTAAAATTTTCACAAATAGTAACTTTGATTACATTGTAAATATTTCAGAAGATGGCTGGTTTGGTAAATCAATTGGACCAGAGCAACATTTAACTCATAGTATTTTTAGAGCGATAGAGAGTGGGAAATATGTTTTAAGGTCTGCAAATAATGGGACAACAGCAATTATTAATCCAATAGGAGTTATTGAGCAAAAAGTTGATATAAATAAATCAGGTTACATTGATTTAATTGAGTCAAGAAAAATTGAGACAACTCTATTTGCAAAATTTGGAAACAAAATTTTTGGTTTTATAATTTTATTGTATATTTTTTTGATATTTTCATTTAAGAAACTTAGAAATGAGTAATTTAAAAAATTATCTTTTCACAAGTGAGTCTGTCTCTGAAGGCCATCCGGATAAAGTCTCTGATAGAATCTCAGATATGGTTGTTGATAGTTTTATTTCTGGAGATCCATATTCTAGAGTTGCCTGCGAAACACTAACAACTACAAATAAAGTTGTTTTAGCTGGTGAAGTAAGGGGACCAGAAATTAAAAAAGATGAGTTAATTCAAAAAGTAAGGAATTGTATAAAAGATATTGGTTATGACCAAGAAGGATTTAGTTGGAAAGAAGCCACAAAAATTGAAAGTCATTTACATTCCCAATCAGCCGATATTGCTATGGGAGTGGACTCATCAGGAAATAAAGATGAAGGAGCTGGAGATCAAGGTATAATGTTTGGTTACGCATGTAACGAAACAGATGTATTAATGCCAGCACCAATTCACTACTCTCATAAAATTTTAAGATTAATGGCTGAGGACAGAAAATCTGGAAAGTTAAAAAATATCGAGCCAGACTCAAAAAGCCAAGTAACTTTTGAGTATATTGATGGAAAACCTTCAAAAGTTAAATCAGTGGTTATATCATCTCAACATTCAGCAGATGTTAATCAGGCTCAGGTTAGAGATTTGCTAAAACCTTATATGTTAAAATCTATTCCTGAAAATTTTTTGGATGATTTTAATGAAGATGAATTCTATGTGAATCCAACTGGTAATTTTGTAATTGGTGGTCCCGATGGAGATTGTGGTCTTACTGGTAGAAAAATTATTGTTGACACATATGGAGGAGCGGCACCTCATGGCGGTGGTGCTTTTTCTGGAAAAGATCCAACCAAAGTTGATAGATCAGCTGCTTACGCAGCAAGATATATTGCTAAAAATATTGTTGGTTCAAAAATTGCAGAAAAATGTTTAATTCAATTAGCTTATGCAATCGGGGTCTCAAAACCTTTATCTATTTATGTTGATTTATTTGATAATGATTTAGATAAAAATAAATTTGTAGTAGAAAAGATTAAAGAAAATTTTGATTTAAGCCCAAGGGGTATTAGAGAAATGTTAGACCTGAATAAACCTATATATGAAAAAACATCTGCTTATGGTCATTTTGGAAGAACACCTGAGGAAAATGGCTCATTTTCCTGGGAAAAAACTGATAAAATTAATATTTTTTCTAAATAGTTTCTGTTGAATTAAAAAAAAATTTTACTATATTGCCTGTACATTGTTGACCTTTACAAAATGGGCTTTAGCCCATTTTTTTTTGGAGTAATTAAAATATGTTAAATAAAAGAGCTGACAAACTTGAATTATTAAGAATTGCTGAAGCTGTAGCTTTGGAAAAATCAATTGATAAAGAATTAATTATAAGTTCCATGGAAACAGGAATTGCAAAAGCAGCTAAATCAAAATTTGGTCAGGAAAATGAAATTAAGGTTTCTATAAATAGAGATAATGGAGACATTGAGCTTTTCAGAAGATTAGTTATCTGTGAAAATCCAGAAAATGCTAATACTGAAATAAAATTAGAGGATGCAATAAGTTTAAATGAAATTAATAAAGATAAATCTATTGGTGACGAAGTATTACAACCACTTCCCTCTTTTGATTTTGGGCGTATAGCTGCTCAAACCGCAAAACAAGTAATAAGTTTTAACGTAAGAGAGGCAGAAAGAGAAAGACAATTTAATGATTTTATTGATAAGAAAGATACAATTTTAAGTGGGATTGTTAAGAGATTAGAATTTGGAAACGTGATTGTGGATTTAGGTAGAACTGAAGCTATAATACAAAAAAATGAGCTAATTCCTCGTGAAAATATTAAAGCTGGTGATCGAATTAAAGCTTATTGTTATGATGTAAGAAGAGAGCCAAGAGGACAACAAATTTTTTTATCTAGAGCACACCCTAAATTTATGGAAAAACTTTTTGTTCAAGAAGTTCCAGAAATTTATGATGGATTAATAGAAATTAAATCTTCTTCTAGAGATCCTGGAAGTAGAGCAAAAATATGTGTAAAAGCAGTTGATACATCTTTAGACCCTGTTGGTGCATGTGTGGGAATGAGAGGATCAAGAGTTCAAGCTGTAGTGAATGAACTTCAAGGAGAGAAAATCGATATAGTAAATTGGTCAGAAGATCCAGCAATCTTAGTTTCAAATGCTTTATCACCCGCAGAAGTTCAAAGAGTGAATGTTGATGACGAAAGAAAAAAACTTGATGTAATTTTAACCGAGGATAATTTGAGCAAAGCAATTGGAAGAAGAGGTCAAAATGTAAGACTTGCAACTAAACTTTTAAATTATGAAATAAACATAATGACTGACGCGGAGGATTCTGAGAGAAGACAGTTAGAATTTAAAGAAAAAACTGAAAATTTTGTTAAAAATTTGGAATTAGATGAAACATTAGGTCAATTACTTGTTGCGGAAGGGTTTTCAACTATCGACGACATCAAAGATAGTTCAGTGGAAAGCTTAATGAAGATTGAAGGCATCGAGGGAGATACTGCTAAAGCGTTAATAGAAAGGGCTAAAGAGTTTCACGTAAAAGATCAAGAAGATATTTCTCAGAGGATAAAAGAATTGGGTCTCGAGGATTCTTTGATTAATCTAAAAGGATTAACTCCAGGAATGCTAGTAACACTTGGAGAGCAAAAAATTTTAACACTAGAGGATTTTGCAGATTTAGCATCTGATGAATTAACTGGAGGATTTGACGTGGTTAAAGGTGAGAGGGTTAAAATTCATGGTTATCTTGAGGATTTTGCATTATCAAAAGAAGAAGCGGATGAATTAGTAATGTCTGCTCGAAATATTGTTTATAAAGATTGAGTGATGAGGTATGGAAAAAAAAACAAAATTAACAATTTCAGGCTCAGCCAAAAAATCAATCAAGAACATTGAGATTGCAAAAACCCAAGGAAAAAACTCCGTAGTAATTGGAAAACAAACTGGCAGATTTACATCTAGAGGCGGTTCTTATAGACCTACTACAAGTAAGCCAAGACCTAACTCTACATTTAATAGAGGTGCACCTCTAAAACCCTCATTTAATTCTAAATCACCACCTATAACAAATGATTTTGAGAAGAGAAAACTAGCAGAACAAAGAGCAACAAAAAGACTAAAGGGAGACAGTGAAAGTAAAGATCGAAAAACCTTAAAAGCAGGAGCTAAGAAAAGGGAATTAAAGTTAACTGTATCAAGAGCATTAAGTGACGAGATTGATGCAAAGCAAAGAAGTTTGGCGTCAGTAAAAAGAGCTAGACAGAAAGAAATTAAAAATGCAACGAAAGATGATTCTCAAGAAAATTTGAAACCTATAAAGCGAGAAGTAAATATACCAGAGGCAATTACTGTTCGAGAACTTGCGAATAGAATGGCTGAGCAATCAAGCAGTGTGATAAAGCACTTATTTGGAATGGGAGTTACAGTAACTATCAATCAAACATTAGCTGCAGATACGGCTGAGTATTTAGTAAAAGAATTTGGTCATAATCCGATAAGAGAGGAAAAAGCAGAAGAAATAATTCAAAAAATTAAAGCATCAAGAACTGAAAATTTAAAAAATCGACCACCCATAGTTACTGTTATGGGTCATGTTGATCATGGTAAGACATCAGTACTAGATGTACTCAGAAGTGCAAACGTAGTTTCAGGAGAATTTGGTGGAATAACTCAACATATTGGAGCTTATCAAATTAAAAGCCAAGATAATAAATTAACATTTATTGATACACCGGGCCATGCTGCTTTTACAGAGATGAGAGCAAGAGGTTCAAAATTAACAGATGTAGTTGTTTTAGTAGTTGCTGCTGATGATGGAGTTAAACCTCAAACTATCGAGTCTATTAAACATGCAAAAGCAGCGAATGTTCCAATTGTTGTAGCAATAAATAAATGTGATTTACCAGAGGCAGATCCTCAGAAAATTAAAAACCAATTATTAGAACATGAGTTAATAGCAGAGGATTTATCTGGTGATACTCTAATGGTTGAAATCTCAACTAAAACAAAACAAAACTTAGATAAATTAGTAGAGTCTATAATCCTTCAAGCAGAAATCTTAGATCTTAAAACAGATTATGAATCTAAAGCTACTGGTATAGTTTTAGAATCAAAAATTGATGTAGGTAGAGGTCCTGTTGCAAATATAATCGTAACAACTGGAACACTAAGAAGAGGTGATTTTTTTGTGAGTGGTTTAAAATGGGGAAAAATTAGAGCTATTATTAATGACAAAGGAAAAAATATTAATGAGGCTTTACCATCTACTCCTGTTGAAATTTTGGGAATAAATGGTGCTGCAAAAGCTGGAGATGATTTTATTGTTCTTGATACAGAAAAAGAAGCTAAGTCATTGAGCGAAAATAGAGCACAAGAAAGCAAAGATGGAAAAAATCCTCTTACATTTGCAACTCAAGATTCTGCTTTTTCTGATAAATCTACAGAAGAGCTTAATTTAATTATTAAATCAGATGTACATGGATCATCGGAAGCAATTAAAAATGCAATTAATCAAATTAAGCATGATGAAGTAAAACCAAAAATAATTTTAGCAGATATTGGAATGGTAACTGAAACTGATGTTACATTAGCTAAAGCATCAAATGCAGTTTTAATAGCTTTTAATGTTAAGCCAAGTAAAGAAGCAAAAAAACTTGCTGAAAACGAAAAAATTAAAATTTCTTCTTACAATATTATTTATGAAGTTTTGGATTATATTAAACAAAAAATGTCAGGATTATTAGCACCCGATGTTCAAGAAAAAATTACTGGTACAGCACAAATTTTGGAAATATTTAAAGTTTCAGGTGCTGGAAAGGTTGCTGGTTCTAAAGTAACTGAAGGAGAGATTAATAGCACTTCAGATGTCAGAATTATTAGAGATGGTACTATTATCTATACTGGAAAAGTTTCCACAATATTTAGAGAAAAAAACCAAGTAAAACAAGTAAGTGACGGCCAAGAATGTGGAATTACATTAAAAGATTATATGGATTTTCAAAAAAACGACACAATAGAAGCATTTAGTGTTACATCTACAGAAAGGTCAATTTAATGGCAGATAGAATAGGAAAACCAGTATCTCAAAGACAGCTTAGAGTAGGGGAAATGATCAAGCAGTCTTTAAGTATGATTTTTATAAGAAATGAGGCTAAGGTTCCAAATTTAGAAACGAATACTATAACAGTTACTGAAGTTAAAATGAGTCCAGATTTAAAAATTGCGAAAGCTTACGTTCTTCCATTGGGTGGAAAAGATGCGGAGGAAACAATTAATGTTTTAAAAGAATACTCATTTTTAATTAGAAAAATTTTATCACAAAAAGTGGTTATGAAATTTTTACCAAAATTACTTTTTAGAAAAGACGAGTCTTTCGAGTATGCGGAAAAAATAGAAAACTTAATAAAACAAACAAATAAATAGGAAGAAAGAGGCATGAACAAAAAGGCGCAAGAATTAGCAATGCATGATAAAGACACTGGATCTTCAGAGATACAGATCGCTTTGCTAACAGAGAAAATTGAAACTCTCTCTAAACATATTAAGCAATTCAAAAAGGACAAACATTCATCCGTCGGATTGTTGAGAGCAGTCAATAGAAGAAAGAAATTGTTAGAATACCTAAAGAAAAATAAAATGGATTCTTACAAAAATGTACTGTCGAAATTGAATTTAAGAAAATAGAAGTCAAGATAGATAGAACGGAATGGAACGAAACGAACGAAACGAAACGAAATGGAAATGAAATGTTTAAAGTATACAAGAAGGAAATTGAAGTAGCAGGAAAGAAGATAAGTTTAGAAACAGGTAAAGTAGCAAGGCAGGCAGACGGTGCAATAATCGCAACATGTGGAGAGACAGTTGTACTAGCAACAGTAGTAGGAGCAAAAAAAGTAAATCCTGAAATTGATTACTTTCCATTATCTGTAAATTACCAAGAAAAATATTATGCAGCTGGAAAAATTCCAGGTGGATATTTTAAAAGAGAAGCAAGACCAACTGAGAGCGAAACATTAATCTCTAGATTAATTGACAGACCAATCAGACCTTTGTTTCCAGATGAATTTAAAAATGAAGTTCAGTTATTACCAACAGTAATTTCATACGATAAAGAAAATGAACCAGACATTTTATCAATCACTGCATCTTCAGCAGCTTTAGCTATTTCAGGAATGCCATTTATGGGTCCTGTAGGTGCTTCAAGAGTTGGTTTTATAAATGGAAAATATGTTTTAAACCCATCTAAAGTAGACTTAGAAAAATCAAAATTAGATTTAGTTGTAGCAGGTACAAAAGACGCCGTGCTTATGGTTGAGTCTGAAGCTAATGGTTTAACAGAAGAAGAAATGTTAAATGCAGTGAAATTTGGTCATGAGGGATTTGTTCCAGTGATTGAAATGATCGAGGAACTTGCAAAAGAATGCAGAAAATCTGAGTGGACTGTTGAAAAGAAAGATCTATCAGAAGTTAAGAAAAAACTTGAAGAAACTTTTACAGAAGATCTTAAGAAAGCTTTTGCAACTAGAGATAAACAAGATAGATCAAATCAAATTTCAGAGATTACTGATAAAGCCAAAAAGCTTTATGAGGAAGATGAAAATTACACCGATCTAGATGTTAACAGTCAGTTAAAAATTCTTGAAAAATCAATTGTTAGAACTGATATTCTAAAAAACAAAAATAGAATTGATGGTAGAGGCTTATCAGATGTAAGACCTATCGAATGTGAAGTTAGTGTTCTACCAAGAGCACATGGTTCTGCATTATTTACTAGGGGGGAAACTCAAGCAATTGTTGTTGCAACTTTAGGGACATCTGATGATGAGCAAAGAATTGAAAGTTTAGATGGATTACAAAGAGAGCGATTTATGCTTCACTATAACTTTCCTCCATTTTCAGTTGGAGAAACTGGTAGAATTGGAACTGGTAGAAGAGAAATTGGTCATGGTAAATTAGCATGGAGAGCAATCAATTCTTCATTACCTACAAAAGAAGCATTTCCATATACTTTCAGAGTAGTTTCAGAGATTACTGAGTCTAATGGTTCTTCTTCAATGGCTACTGTTTGTGGAACATCATTAGCATTAATGGACGCAGGAGTACCGATTAAGGAGCCGGTTGCAGGTATTGCTATGGGATTAATTAAAGAAGGCGATGATTTTAGTGTTCTGTCAGATATTTTAGGTGATGAAGATCACCTAGGTGATATGGACTTTAAAGTTGCTGGAACTAAAGATGGAATTACTTCTCTTCAGATGGATATTAAAATTACAGGTATTACATTTGAAATTATGGAGCAAGCATTAAGCCAAGCTAAAGATGGAAGAGTTCATATTTTAGGAGAAATGAATAAAGCATTATCAGCTTCAAGATCTGATGTTGGAAAGCACACTCCAAAAATGGAACAAGTTAATGTAGATAAAAAAGACATCGCTGCTGTCATTGGAAAAGGTGGTGCAACGATCAGAGAAATTGTTGAAAAATCGGGTGCAAAAGTGGATGTAAATGATGAAGGTGTAGTAACAGTTGCCGCTCCCGATGAAGAGTCTAGAAACATTGCAATGCAGATGATTAAAGACATCACAGCAAAAGCTGAATTGAATAAAATTTATTCAGGTAAAGTGATGAAGATCATGGAGTTTGGTGCATTTGTTAATTTCCTAGGAAAACAAGATGGACTGGTTCATATCTCAGAACTTGCAGATAAGAGAGTTGCTAAAGTAACTGACGTTGTCAAAGAAGGCGACGAAGTAAAAGTCAAAGTAATTGGTTTCGATAGAGGTAAAGTTAAGCTTTCTATGAAACAAGCCACTGAATAATTAATAGTTTAAATTTAAATTTTAAACCCCTGGAATGAGAGTTCTGGGGGTTTTTTTAATTTAATTTAGCTAATATTCTTTGGGTCGGGCATCCCAACTTTGTTATATCCAGCATCTACATAGTGAATTTCGCCAGTAACTCCATTTGCGAGGTTACTTAATAAATATAATGCTGAATTTCCAACATCATTAATATCTACATTTCTCTTAAGAAAAGAATGGTCTTCATTCCACTTATAAAGGAATTTCGCATCTCCAATTGCAGAAGCTGCCAGTGTTTTAATAGGCCCAGCACTGATTGCATTTACTCTCATACCTTTAGCTCCTAAATCTCTTGCAAGATACTTAACACTAGCTTCAAGAGCAGATTTACAAACACCCATTACGTTATAATTCGGAATTGCTTTAGTAGATTCATAAGTTAAAGTTAATAAACTTCCGCCTTCTTTCATTACTTTAGAAGCTTCTTTTGCTACTTCAGTGAATGAAAAACAAGAAATTAACATACTTCTTAAAAAGTTTTCTCTTGTGGTATTTAAATATTCACCTGATAACTCTGATTTATCTGAAAAAGCAACTGCATGAACTACAAAATCAATTTCACCCCATTGAGATTTGATATCCTCAAATAATTTTACTACTTCTTCTTTTTTTTCAACATCACAACTAAATGTAACTTTCGAATTTAATTTTTCTGCTAAAGGAATTACTCTTTTTTTAAGAGCATCACCTAAATATGTAAATGCTAACTCAGCTCCAGCTTCTGCAAGTTTTTGAGAAATGCCCCAGGCAATAGATCTTTCATTGGCAACACCCATGATTAATCCTTTTTTACCTTTCATCAAACTCATTAATCAAACCTTTTCAAAAATTAAAGCAGCATTTGTTCCACCAAAACCAAAGCTATTTGACATAACTGTATTTAAAGTTGCCCCCGTTTCAGTTTTGGAAACTATTGGAAATTTTTTAGCGTCATCATCCATGTCTGTTATATTTGCAGAGCCAGCAACAAAATTGTTTTTCATCATTATTAAACAATAAATTGCTTCATGCACTGAAGCAGCACCTAAAGGATGTCCTGATAAAGATTTAGTTGAACTAATTTTTGGAATATTGTCTCCAAAGGTATTTTTAATAGCGTTTAACTCAGTGATATCTCCCACTGGAGTGGATGTTCCATGAGTATTGATATAGTCAATTTTATTTTTAGTTGTAGACATTGCCATCTGCATACATCTCACAGCTCCCTCGCCAGATGGAGCTACCATATCGTATCCATCTGAGGTTGCTCCATAACCAGTTAATTCTGCATATATTTTTGCTCCTCTTGCTTTAGCATGTTCATATTCTTCAAGTACCAAAACGCCTGCGCCACCAGCAATTACAAAACCATCTCTCGTTTTATCATATGCTCTAGATGCTGTTTCTGGAGCATCATTATATTTTGATGATAAAGCTGTCATCGCATCAAACATGGCTGTCATTGCCCAGTGAACTTCTTCACTTCCTCCAGCAAAAACAACATCTTGTTTACCCATTTGAATCAATTCCATTGAATTTCCAATACAGTGTCCACTTGTTGCACAAGCAGAGCTCATTGTGTAGTTAGTCCCTTTAATTTTAAATGGGACAGCAAGTGTTGCTGAGGCAGTACTGGCCATTGTTCTTGGAACAATAAAGGGCCCCATTAGTTTTGGAGTTTTAGCTCTTGTTTTGTCAGCCGCAAGTATTACGTTTTCAATTGATGGGCCACCTGAACCCATTACAATCCCGGTTTTAAAATTACTTACTTCACTTTCTTCTAATCCAGAATCTTCAATAGCTTCTTTCATAGCAATATAATTATAAGCTGATCCTGAACCCATAAATCTAATTGTTTTTCTATCAATATGATCCTCTAGTTTGATATTTGGTTTACCATGAACATGGCTTTTTAAATTATGCTCTTTATATTCTTCCGCAAAAGAAATTCCTGATTTTGAATTTAACAAAGATTTATGAACCTCTTCTTGATTATTCCCTAAGCAAGAAACTACCCCTAAACCGGTGATAACTACTCTTCTCATTATTTAAACAAACCTACCTTTAAACTTTCTGCTGAATAAATTTTTTTATTATCTGCAAGAACAATTCCATTTGCAAGCCCAACAGTTGTTCCTCCAGGAGACATAATTTTCTTCATATCTATTTCATATCTTACATTTTTTACACTCTGTAAAACTTCACCTGTAAATTTTACAGTACCCACACCTAACGCTCTTCCTTTTCCAGGATTTCCTAACCAACCTAGAAAAAAACCTACCAGTTGCCACATAGCATCTAAACCTAGACATCCAGGCATAACTGGATCTTTTTTAAAATGACAATCAAAAAACCAGAGATTATCTTTAATATCTAATTCAGCTTTTAAAAAGCCTTTATTAAATTTTCCGTTATTTTCATTGATTTCAGTTATTCTGTCAAACATAAGCATTGGTGGAAGAGGTAATTTTGCATTTCCAGGTCCAAAAAGATCCCCATTTCCACAAGTTATAAGATCATCGTAAGAGTATGAGTTTTTTTTCATAATTTGAGTTCCCTTAATACTTGATTTAAGGCAATTATAATATAGAAATAGTTTAGAATAATTATAATTAACATGTCAATTTTAGACAAATATATTAAAAAATTGAGAAATTCAGGTCTAAGACCCACAAAACAGAGAATAAAAATATGTGAAGTTTTGTTTGAAACAGACAAAACTTTTCACTTTACAGTTAACGATCTTACAAAAAAAATACATTTACGAACTGATAAAAAAATATCAGTTGCTACAGTTTATAACACTGTTCATGCTTTTGAAAAAAAAGGTTATTTAAAACAAATACCAATTAATTCTAGCCAAACATATTTTGATACAAATACAACTGATCATCATCATTTTTATGATATTAAAGCTGAGAAGTTAATTGATCTTGATAATAAAGACATTGGTCCAATCAACATACAAAAATCAATTCCTGGAAAAAAAATAAAATCTGTTGAAGTTCTTGTTAAATTAGAAGATTAACATATTTACATTAAAATCATTCTAATCTATTTGACATTCTTTTTTAGAATTATTATAAACTAATTGTCTAGAATAATTATTTAAAAGGAGAAAAATGAGTACTGAAAACTATAAATCTAAATCTTTTAAGTCTAATGAACTAAGTAAGTGTCCATTTACTGGAGCGGGTACTCCAGCAAAATTTTCGGCAGGCAGAGGTCAGACCGTAAGAGATTTTTGGCCAAATAGTTTAAATTTAAAAATTCTTAGTCAGCATTCAAATTTAACAAACCCTATGGATAGTAGTTTTAAATACTCGAAAGAATTTAAAAAGCTTAATTTCAAAGCGCTAAAAAAAGATTTAAAAAAATTAATGACTGACTCCCAAGAATGGTGGCCTGCTGATTATGGTCATTATGGACCATTATTTATAAGATTAGCCTGGCATGCAGCTGGAACATATCGAACCGGAGATGGGAGAGGTGGTGCCGGAACAGGCAATCAAAGATTTGCACCATTAAATTCTTGGCCAGACAATGTTAATTTAGATAAAGCTAGACTTCTTTTATGGCCAATCAAAAAAAAATATGGAAAAAAAATATCTTGGGCAGATTTATTTATTTTGGTTGGAAATGTAGCTTTAGACTCAATGGGTTTTAAAACATTTGGATTTGGAGCTGGAAGAACAGATATTTGGGAACCTGAAGATGATATTTATTGGGGTTCTGAAAAAGAGATGCTTGCTGTAGAAAGATATAGTGGGAAAAGAGATTTAGAGCAGCCTTTGGGAGCTTCACATATGGGATTAATATATGTAAACCCACAAGGGCCTGATGCTAATCCAGATCCAAAACTTGCTGCACATGACATAAGAGAAACTTTTGGAAGAATGGCTATGAATGACTATGAAACTGCAGCCTTAGTAGCAGGTGGACATACTTTCGGTAAATCACATGGTGCGGCTTCCGAAGATTTTAAAGGTCCTGATCCAGAGGCATCAAGACTTCAAGATCAATCAACTGGATGGAATAGTGGCTACAAATCAGGAAAAGGTGTTGATACTATTAGCAGTGGTATTGAAGGAGCTTGGACCCAAAACCCAACTAAATGGGATATGGGGTACTTAGATTGTTTGTATGGTCATGATTGGGAGCTTACAAAAAGTCCAGCTGGTGCTCATCAATGGACACCAAAGAAAAATGGACAAAAAATTAAAATGGTGCCTGATGCACATAACAAAAACCTGTTTCATCCTCCAATGATGCAAACGACAGACATTTCAATGAAAGTAGATCCTAGTTATGGACCTATAACGAAGCATTTTCATGAAAATCCAAAAGAATTTCACGATGCTTTTGCAAGAGCATGGTTTAAACTGACTCATAGAGATATGGGTCCAAGAGCATGTTATTTAGGAAGCGAAGTACCTAAAGAAGAATTAATTTGGCAAGATCCAATTGATAAACCAAAATATAAATTAAAATTAAAAGATATTAACGATTTAAAAAATAAAATTTCGAAATCTAAAATTTCTGTATCAGATTTAGTTTCTACTGCATGGGCTTCAGCATCAACTTTTAGAGGTTCAGATAAAAGAGGTGGTGCTAATGGTGCAAGAATAATGTTAGAGCCACAAAAAAATTGGAAAGTGAATAATCCAAAAAAATTAGAAAAAATATTAAAAAAGTTAAGCAGTATTAAAAATAAATTTGATACTAAGAAGAAGAGTGTATCAATGGCTGATTTAATTGTATTGGCTGGTAACGTCGGTATTGAGATAGCAGCAAAAAAAGCTGGCTATAAAGTAAATGTTCCATTTTCTCCAGGAAGAGGAGATGCAAGACAAGATCAGACTGATATTCATTCATTTAATTTATTAGAGCCACAAGCCGATGGATTTAGAAATTATTTAAATGGGAACGAGTCGATAGTATCTGCAGAAGAAAAATTAGTAGATAAAGCACAATTAATGGGACTTACATCTCCAGAAATGACTGTCCTTGTAGGTGGTATGCGTGTGTTGGATACAAATTATGATAATTCAAAGCACGGCGTTTTTACAAATAAACCGGGTGTTCTCACCAACGATTATTTTGTGAACTTATTAGATATGAATACTTCTTGGAAAGAAGAAGATAAATCTGAAAAAACTTTTGTAGGTAAAAACAGAAAAACTCAAAAAAATAAATGGAAAGCAACAAGAGTTGATCTTATTTTTGGTTCAAATTCTCAACTTAGAGCTTTGGCAGAAGTTTATGCTTGTGAGGATTCGAAAATAAAATTTGTTAATGATTTTATTTCTGCATGGGTCAAAGTTATGAATTCAGATAGATTTGATTTAAAGTTAAATTAGCACTTTGAAAAGAGAAAGTTATCAATAATGACGATTGTAAGTTTTGAGGATTTTTATAAGGTTCCGAATTTAAAATTTAATATTTCTAGATTGAGATTAGATTTAGAAAAAATATTAAAACAAAAAAGATTTAAATCACCTGGGGTAACGCATTTTGGTGCAATACCTGTTAATCAAATTCCAAATGATGAAAAATCTATTGAAGGAAATAATGTAAGAGGAAAATACTGGACAATTGCAGATGATACTGGAAAGGAAGTTGCAAGAGACATTGATATTGATGAAAGTAAATACACTCAATTAGTTCCTGAATTTGAAAAAACTTATTTTCAAGATGTTTTTGAAGCATTAAATTCCAGGTTTAAACTTGGAAGAGTAAGGCTGTTGTTAAAGGAACCCCGATCAACGTTAAGTTGGCACAAAGATCCTGAGTGTAGATTGCATGTGCCTATTATAACTAACAAAGGTTGTTCTATGGTGATAGAAAATGTAGCTAAACATTTACCTGCAGATGGTAATGTATGGATAACAAACAACACTAAATACCATAATTTTTTTAATGGCGGAGAACAAGCAAGAATTCATCTTGTAGCATGTGTTCTAGAAAGTCCTTTTAAAAAATAATGGAAATTACCAACGGCATATTTAAAGCAGCAGGAAATATTTATCAAAATAATAAAGGGTCTATTTTAAGAACAATTATTTATACAATTGGTCATTTTATAATTGCTATATCAGTTTTAATGTTAGTTGCGGATGTATCTTTTATGATTGCATTAACAGATGCAATAGTTGAACCAATAGCAAATTCTATTTGGTACTTTATTTTAGATAAGTGGTGGGCAAGTAAATCAAAAAATTAAACTAAAATAATTTATTACTTCAAAAATTTAATTTCCAATAAAAGTAAGCGAATAATAATCATTCGCAAAAAAAATGAGCGAATAATAATCATTCGCACTGATAAAGATTGAATTTATTTTTATTATAACTTAATTTTTTTTTATGCAGACAGAAAATTATAGTTGCAAAAAATGTGGATTAACAATTTCATCTACTTGTTCAAAGTGTGATAAAATTGTTGATGTGCAAATTCTTGATGATGGGTGCATAGTTCAAAAAACAAAGTGTTTAGATTGTGCTAATACGCCAGTAATTAAGGATGTTTGTGAACAAAAAAATATTTAGTTTTTATTAAACTACATTACAGATTGGTCAATCTTAATTAAGACCCCAAATATTATCTGTTTTGATCCAGCCTTTAAATTCATCTGATGTTATTTTGCACCAATTTTGTTCACATTTTTCTAAAATTAATAACCTTCCCTCTTTAATTTGAGCAACTGGTTTAGCAAAAGATGATGGGTTTTTAAATAAAACTTTATCTTTAGTAGCTATTACTGAATTTCTTTTTTTTAATTGTGAAATATGAATCCATCCACTGTTATTTTTAAAATCAATAATTCGTCTAAAATTTTCTTTTTTATCAATTTGTTTCAATGGTAAATTTATTTTTTTATAAACATACTTAATGTCTGATTCAAAACTTGGTCCATAACGTACATTAACCTCATTTTTTTTTAGGGAGATAAATATTTCTTCCGCATTACCTGAGGTAATGAAAGATATTAATAGCAAGAGTATAAAATTATTAATTATTAAATTTCTTATTTTCACTTTTTTTTAGTCTTATTTAATTTAACTTTTCTAAAGCTTAAATTTAATAAATCTATAATAAGAATAAATCCATTTAAATTTTGACCAACTTTTAATATTCTTTTTAAAACTTCATTAGCTAGCATGGTACCAATTGTTCCTGCTACTGGCCCTAATATCCCTTCGTATTCACAGTTTAATACTTCATCGGTAATAACTTCCTCTTGATAGAAGTCTCTTAAAGAAGGAGCATTTTTATCTACAAAATCAAAAGTAAAAATATGACCATCAAATTTACTAATAGCTCCAGTTACAAGATATTTTTTATATTTTAAACTTAAATCATTTATTAAAAATTTACTCTCAAAATTGTCAGTACCATCAATTATGTAGTCGTAATTTTTTATTATTTTTTTAAATTTTGTTCTATCCATTTTAAAGTTATAAATATTAATTTTTGTTTTTGGGTTTATTTTATTTAGTTTTTTTTTAGCAATTATAACTTTTGACTGATTTAAATCTTTTTCATCGTATAAACTTTGTCTGTGAATATTTGATAGGCTAACGATGTCATGATCAACAATTCCTAGTGTGCCAATACCAGACCTGGTTAAAAAATCAGCTGCTGGACATCCTAGACCACCCATTCCGATAATTAAAACCTTTGAGACTAGAATTTTTTTTTGTCCTAATGGACCTATGTTTTTTAAAATTATTTGCCTCGAAAATTTATCTATTTCTTTTTTGCTTAAATTTTTGCTCATTTTCCTGTTGAGCCAAACCCACCCTCTCCTCTAATTGTTTTCGGTAGATCATCAGTTTCCTCAAGATCCATTTTAATTACAGGAGTTAAAATCATTTGTGCTATTCTATCTTTATTATTTATTAAGAAATCATTTTTTCCATGATTAAAAAGAATTACTTTTATCTCTCCCCTGTAATCACTATCAATAGTTCCAGGTGTATTTAAAACACTTATACTGTTTTTTGCAGCTAAACCAGATCTTGGTCTTATTTGAATCTCAAAATCACTTGAAAAGGCTACTGCAAGACCTGTTGGAACTAAACATGAAGAGTTTGGTTTAAGATTAATAGGTTCTTTTAATAATGCCATTAAATCCATGCCTGATGCACCTTCTGTTTTGTACGCAGGTAATTCAACTGTAGGGTCTAACTTTTTGAAAAGAACTTTTGCCATTAATTTAATTGATCAATTATTCTATCAACTATTTCATCAGAAATTCCAGATTTTTTTTTGTACAAAAGTTTTTCTTTTTTAACATCTTTGTTTTTGTAATGAATTGTTACCTCATTATAATCAGAATTAAATCCTATATTTTTATTTGATACATCATTGGAAATTATCCAGTCACAATTCTTCTTGTACAATTTTTCCTCTGCATTTTTATCGATCTCATTGGTTTCTGCTGCAAATCCAATGACAAGTCCAGGCCTCATGGAGTTATGGTTAGAAACATAATTAAGTATATCTATATTCATTTCTAAATTTAAGTTTAAGTTTTCTTGTTTTTTAATTTTATTTTCATACTTTTTATTAATTTTAAAATCAGCTACCGCAGCAGAAAAAATTGCTACGTCAACAGGTAAATTTTCTTGAGTGGCAATTAACATTTCATCTGCTGTTTCAACTTTTATAAGATTAATATCTGTAGTTATTTCAAGATTAGTTGGACCCGATATTAATGTTGTATCAAAACCCTTTTTGGATAATGATTTTGCTAATTCATATCCTTGTTTGCCACTTGATTTATTTGTAATAAAACGAACTGGATCTATATACTCATTAGTTGGCCCTGCTGTAACTAATGCCTTAAATTTTTTGTTATTTTTTTTATTTAAAAAATATTTATCAATTTCTTCAGCAATTACTGATGGGTCTGACATTTTCCCCTCTCCATATTCACCACATGCCATATCACCAATTTCTGGTCCAATTAATGTATATCCAAACTCTTTTAATTTTTTTAAATTTATTTTTGTAGTTGGATGTTCCCACATTCTTACATTCATTGCTGGTGCTAAAATAATGTCTTTATCTGAAGCTAAAACAACAGTAGATGCTAAATCATCAGTAGTTCCTTGAGCTAGTTTTGAAATTGTATTTGCTGTAGCTGGTGCAATCACAATTATATCTGCCCATCTTGAAAGAGAAATATGATCCATTTCAGCTTCATTTTCTGCACTGAATAAATCACTATATACTTTACCTTGAGAAAGCGATGTAACTGAAAGTGGAGTTACAAATTCTTTTGCACTTGTAGTAAGGATAGTCTTTATTTCTGCTCCATTTTTTTTAAAAAGTCTAATTGTTTCCAGACTTTTGTAGGCAGATATGCCCCCACAGATAATAAATAGTATTTTTTTATTTAACAGATTTTTCATTTGCAGAATTAAAATACTATAAGGCCAAAAATTACAAGAAGTAATAAACTAATAATAGATTGATTTCTAAATGTTATCATTTCTGATTTCTTATCATTTAGAGCGGTATAAGAATTTGAATTTTGTGGAATTTGACCGCTAGCTAAAAACGTTAATGCTTGATTTGCTTTATCCATAATCTCAGGAAATTCTGGTAAACGTTTAATAACTTCAGATGTACTTTTTAAAGTTTCATTTAAATTATTAATTGGATCTTTTGTTTCTTTAAGCCAATTTTCTAGTACGGGCTTTGAAGTTGTCCAAATATTTGTTTTTGGATTTAATTTTCTTGCCACACCTTCAACAACAACCATAGTTTTTTGCAACATTAATAATTGAGGTTGAGTTTGCATATTAAACTTTTCTGTTACATCAAACAATTGTTTGAGTAATTTACCTCCTGAAATATCTTTTACCTCTTGACCAAATATAGGCTCACCAATTGATCTCAAAGCTTGAGCCAAATCATCAATTGGTACTTCTTTAGGAACTAATCCAGCCACCAGGTGAACCTCAGCTACTTTGCGATAATCTCTTTGAATAAATCCAAATAAAATTTCTGCTAAAAACCTTTTACTAATTTTATCTAATCTACCCATAATTCCAAAATCTATAGGTACAATCTGGCCACTATTATCAACAAAAATATTTCCTTGATGCATGTCTGCATGAAAAAAACCGTCTCTTACAGCATGTCTCAAAAAATGTTGAATAATATCTTCTGCTATTTTACTAGTATCTAAATTTCTTTTCTTTAACTCCTCAGCTTCTCTTATTGAAATTCCATCTATCCAATCTAAAGTCATTACATTTTCACTAGTAAAATTCCAGTAAATCTCAGGAACTTTAAACCCTGCATCGTTTTTAGTATTTTCTGCATATTCATTTGCTGCAGCAGCTTCGAATCTTAAATCCATCTCAAGATTAGTTATTTCCTTAAGTAAAAAAACAACTTCAACAAGTTTCAATCTTTTTGTTTTTTTTACAAATGATTCAATAATAAATGCAAATAACATCATCGCATCTATTTCTTCATTAAATATTTTTTTTATGTTTGGTCTTAAAATTTTAATAGCCACATCTTTGATTGTTCCATTGTCATTTATTTTTGCTTTGTGGACTTGTGCAATTGATGCAGCAGCAACAGGCTCACTTAAATCTATTATTGAATTAAATGCGTCAATTCCAAGATCTTCTTTAATAATTTTTTTTGCTTCATTAATTGAAAAAGGTGGCAATCGATCTTGAAGTTTTTCTAGCTTTATAGATAATTCTTCTCCAATTATGTCAGGTCTAGTAGCAAGAAATTGCCCAAGTTTAATAAAAGTGGTACCCATAGACTCTAATGATCTAGATAGTCTTTCACCATCATCTTCGATTAAATTTTTTTGATCCTTTTTTTCAAATGAAATAGATAAAATTTGGAATAATACTATTACAGCTAAAGGAGGTTTTTTAAATTTTGATGCAATTTTTAAAATATCAGATTTTGCAATTTTTCTTCCTAATTTAAATAAAGTAATAAGTTTTTTAATCATTAAATTTTCCAACCACTATGAATTGAAACAATACCACCAGAAAGATTTCTATAAGAACATTTTTGAAAATTATTTTTCTCCATCATATCTATTAATTCGTCTTGATTAATAAATTCTTCAATACTTTTGACTAAATATTCGTAAGGTTCTTTTTCTCCAACGACAAACTGACCAATTATAGGAATAAGTTTTGAGTAATTTTTGTATATAAAATCAAGATTTGAATTTTGAATCTTAGAAAACTCCAGACATAGATAACGTCCACCAGGTTTTAAAACTCTATAGGCTTCTGAAAGTGCTTTATTTAAATTTTTGGTATTCCTGAGCCCAAAACTAATAGTGTAATAATCAAATGAATTATCCGCTAAAGGTAATTTTTCTGCTGGCGAAATAACCCATTTTATATTTTTATAATTAGATAATTTTTGTTTTCCCTTACCAATCATACCTTTATTGGGATCTACACAAGTAATTTCACTCTCTTTATTTATAGTATCTAAAAATAACTTTCCAACATCTCCCGTCCCACATGCAACATCAATTAGTTTTCTTTTATCTCTTGGATTCATCATGTTAATTAAACTTTTTTTCCAATATCTATGAACACCCATAGACATAAAGTCATTCATCAAGTCATATTTATTGAATACCTGATTAAATACATTTTCTACGAGGCCTTTTTTATTTTGAAGATTTTGTTGCATAAAAAAATATATATTGAATATAGTATCAAATGCCAGAATTACCAGAAGTAGAAATTGTTAGACAATCCCTTCATAAAAAGATCGAAAAAAAAAGTATACAAAAAGTAATAATTAGAAACAGGAATTTAAGGTTTAAAATACCAGGTGATTTTGAAAGTTTTCTAAAAGATAAAAAGATAATTAAAGTTAGTAGATTTTCTAAATATTTAATCATTCATTTTCAAAATGAGGACTATTGTTTAATTCATTTAGGAATGTCGGGAACAATCCATATTCTTGATAAAAAAAACCCCCTAAAGTTTACAAATACTAGTTTTTATCATTCACCTTTTCTACCAAAAAAACATAATCATGCAGAGTTTATATTTAATAATTTTAAAGTAATTTATAATGATCCAAGACGTTTTGGATTTTTTGAAATAATCAAAAATAATAGAGATTTAGAGAATAGATTTAAATTAATGGGACCCGAACCTTTCAGTGATAAATTTAACTTAAATTATGTTGTTAATTATTTTAAGAACAAAAATAAGGATATAAAAAATTTTTTACTTGATCAGAGATTTGTTTCTGGAATTGGTAATATTTATGCAAGTGAAATTCTTTTTGCAAGCAGAGTAAATCCTTTTAAAAAGGCAAAGAGACTAAATAAAAATGAATGTCTAAATATTATTTTAAATTCAAAGAAAATACTTAAACATGCAATTAATAAGGGAGGCTCGAGTATTAGAGATTTTAAAAATATAACTGGTGACAAAGGTACTTTTCAAAAAGAGTTTAGAGTTTATCAGCAAGACGGAGCTAATTGTAAGCGCTCGAATTGTAAAGGTATTATAAAAAAAAAAATAACATCAAATAGGTCAACTTTTTTTTGTGTTTCCTGTCAAAAATAGTTAAATATTTAGTTGACCACTATAAATTCTCAAGCTATACCCCTGCGCATATGGCAAACACAAAATCAGCAATTAAGAGAATTAGAAGAATTTCTAAACAAACAGCAGTTAATAAAGCTAGAAAAAGTAGGTTTAGAAATGCTCTTAAAAAGATGAATCTTTTAATCGATGGAAAAAAGAAAGATGAAGCTTTAAAATTCTTACCAAAGTTAAACTCTGAGTTGATGAAAATTGCAAAAACTGGGATTATTAAAAAACAAAATGCCTCTAGAAATGTTTCTAGAATAACAAAAAAAATTGCTGCAATCTAAACGTTAGCTTAGATTTTTCAACAACTCCTGATATCTACATTATATATTTAAACTCTACTTTAAATTACTACATTTAGACTTAGTAAATATTTGAATTAGGTTCATTCAATCTATGTTTGATTCAATCTAAAGTTAAACTTATTGTTAATTCAATCTATGTTCGATTCAATTTTAAATTTTAAATTTAAAATCTAAAATACTTATTAGTTAAAAATCTAAACCACAATCATAGATTTTATTTTTTTTTTCTTTTTCTTATTAACTTGTTGCAAATTTTTTTAAATAGTTCTAACTGAGATTTCCCCTTACGTTATGAACAAATTAACAAATACAAAAAATATTAATAATTTTTCTTCAGAAAGTTTTGAATGGAAACAAGTTCAGAATGAAATGAAAAAAAAACTAGGCTTAGAAGTTTATGAGAGTTGGTTAAAAAAGATTTCGTTCGTAGAGGAATTTAGTAATTATTTATTATTATCGGTTCCAACTAGATTTATAAGAGATTGGATTACGTCGAGATATTTAGACCAAATATTACAAATTATTAAAATATATAAAAAAGATATTATTAGGATTGAGTTCAAAATAGTTGAAAAAGCCCAAGGTAATACAATTAAAGAGGGCAATACTGAGGAGAGCAATACAGTTGAAAATATTTCATTCATTAAAGATTCTTACCTCCAATATAATCGAATTGATCCAAATAAAAGGTTTGATAACTTTATAACAGGTTCCTCAAATAAATTGGCATACGAAGCTTCTTTAAAAGTTTCAGAGAATATATCTCATTATAATCCACTTTACATTTATGGTGGGGTTGGGATGGGAAAAACTCATTTACTAAATTCAATAGGTTTAGAGGTTAAAAGAAATAATAAAGTAATGTTTATTTCTGCTGAGCGTTTCATGTATCAGTTTGTAAAATCAATCAAATCAAATGATATGGTTAAATTTAAAGAATATTTTAGAAATACAGATATTTTATTAATCGATGATATTCAGTTTATTAGTGGAAAAGAAGCTATGCAGGAAGAATTTTTTCACACATTTAATGCATTACTTGATAAAGGATCTCAAATAATTGTATCAGCTGATAGAGCACCAAATAAATTATCAAGAATTCAAGAAAGAATTAAATCAAGATTTTCTGGCGGACTAGTTGTTGATATCCAAAAACCAGATTTTGAGTTGAGAAAAAAAATTGTTGAAAAAAAAACAGATGAACTCAATGCTTTGTATTCGGAAAAATTACAAGTTTCTAAAGAAATTCAAGATTTTATAAGCAATGAAATAACTGGAAGTATAAGAGAGTTAGTTGGTGCAATAAATAGAGTTGTCTCATTTTCAAGAATTTATAATAAAGCCCCGAATCTTTCTGAAACAAAAGTAGTTTTAAAAGATTTATTAAATTTAGCAGAAAATAAAGTTACGATAGATTTAATTCAGACAATTGTTTGTAAATTCTTTAAAATCAGTAAAAATGAAATGTTATCATCTAGAAGATCCAGATACTTAGTAAGACCTAGGCAAACAGCAATTTATTTAACCAAAATTTTGACATCTAAATCGTTACCTGAAATTGGAAGAGAATTTTCTAATAGAGATCATACTACAATAATTCATTCAGTAAAAACTATTGAAAAAATTAAAGAAAAAGATCCTGAAATGGTTGATAATATAAATAAATTAAAGAATCAGATTTTATATAATACTAAAGAAAATGAAATTTAACGTTAATCAGCAGGACCTTCAGCAAGCATTAAATTATTGTCAAGGGGTTATCGAGAAAAGAAGTACGCTACCAATACTTTCTAATATTTTATTAGATGCAAGTAATTCAAAGCTTACTATCACAGCGACTGATTTAGATTTAATATTTATACATAAATTAAATAATGTAGAAATTTTAGAGGAGGGTAAAACAACTACAACTTCCTCAATAATGTATGATATTGTAAGAAAGTTTAATTCAGGAAAAAAAATAAATCTTTCACTTACAGATATAAGTAAACTACAAGTAGAGTCTGAAAAATCAATTTTTAATTTAAATTGCATAAGTGCTACAGAGTTTCCATTAACAGATGAAAATTTTAATCAAAATGAATTTGTAATTAAGTCAAAACAACTGCTGAAATTATTAAATAAGTGTAAATTTTCAGTTTCTAATGATGAAACAAGACATTATTTAAGCGGTATTTATTTCCATCAAACTGAAGTTGAAGATAAAAATTATTTAACTGCGGTTGCAACAGATAGTCATAGAATGTCTATTTCAAAAATTAGATTAGAAGAAAAAATTGATTTTGATCCAATAATCTTACCAAAAAAAACAATTTTTCAACTTTGCTCTTTACTAGACAGCTATGATGGAGATGTAAAAGTTTCAAATGTAAAATCTAAAATTAAATTTGAATTAAATAATAGTATTTTAATTTCAAAACTTATTGATGGAAAATTTCCCAATTATATTCAAGTTATTCCTAAAAATAATCAAAAAAAATTAGAAATAGATTTAAAATTATTTTTAAATTCTGTTGATAGAGTAGCGTCAGTTTCATTAGATAAAAAGGATGGTGTGAAATTCAATTTATCTAAAGACACTCTAGATATGTCGGTAAATAATACTAACAGTGGTGATGGTAAAGAAACTTTAAGTGTTAAGTTTGATCATGATTTAGAGATAAGTTTTAATTCTAGATACTTAATAGATGTTGCCTCGCAACTAGATGGAGATAGAGTTGAAATTTTCTTTAATGATACTGGTTCACCAGCATTGATAAAAGATCCAGGTGATTTTGATAGTATTTTTGTTGTAATGCCTATGAAGGGTTAATTTATTAAATCTAATTCTGAATAAATATTTTTTTCAAGTATTTTTATAAAATTTTCTTTTGTTAATCCAGATGGAATTGGCTTAAGAATAGAAATTGTAATTGTTTTGTTAGCTTTTTTTTCACCTTTTTTTGGCCAAACATACCCAGAATTTATCGCTACCGGTTGACACTTAACATTAAGCTGCTCATAAATTCTCGAAGCACCTTTTTTAAAAGGTGGTCTTTCATCTGGAAGAACTCTAGTTCCTTGAGGAAATATAATTAGAGGCCTGTTTGAAGTATTCATTATTTTTGAAATATCATCAAAAAAACCCAGGTTCTCTTTTGTAACTTTATTTCTTTTTATTGAAATTGATCCAATTTTTTTTAAGTACCATCCAAATATTGGAATCAACAATAATTCTTTTTTTAGAATAAATACAGGAGAGTTAAAAATTGTTTGTAAATAAAAAGTTTCAAACATTGATTGATGTGACGCTGCTATAAAAAATTTTTCATCATTGACAATATTTTCCTCTCCTTTTATCAAAATTTTTACTGAGAGAACAAACCTTAAACAAAAACTAGCCCAATATCCCATTAATTTTCCTCCTATTAAGACAATTTTTTTTGGCAAAAAAAATGAGGGTAAAAAAATTATCGAAATAAAAATAATTCCAACTAAAAATAAAATTGAAAATAAAAAGTTTCTTATCATTTATATCAAAAACTAAATTATATCTTTATGTTTTTGTCTTTTTCTTATTACTTTAATTTTTGATCCCTTAATCAATAATTCTACTGGCTTAGGTCTTAAATTATAATTTGAGCTAAGTGACATTCCATAAGCTCCCACGTCACAAATTGCTATTAAATCTTTTTCTTCTAATTTTTGAAATTTTTTTAATGTAATAAATTTATCTGTACTTTCACAAATAGGACCTACAAATTCATATGGTTTTTTAGATGTTTTATTAGACTTTATAACAGGCAAGGTTTTATGGACTGCACCATATAAAGCGGGCCTCATTAAATCATTCATTGCTGCATCTAAAATGATGAATTTTTTAATTCCACTGTCTTTTATGTAGGTTATTTTTGATACTAAAACACCAGTATCTCCAATAATCGATCTACCTGGTTCGAATATTATTTTTACTTTATGTTTTCGTAAAAATTTAACAATAGCGGTGTTATATTTATTATAATTAAGTTTTTTATTATTTTTAGTATAAGTAATGCCCATACCTCCACCTAAATCTACAAATTCAAATTTATGATCAGTTTTATCAAGAATTTGACTGACTATTCTTAGCATTTTTTCATAAGGTCTATGGTCTAAAATTTGACTCCCTATATGAACACTTAAACATTTTAATTTAATATTTTTTGATTTTTTACAATAATTTATAATTTCATAGAATGTATTTTTGTTAACACCAAATTTATTCTCTTTTTTTCCAGTAGAGATTTGACTCAATGTTTTTGCGTCTGTGTTAGGATTTAGTCTTACTCCTATATTTATCATTTTATTTTTTGATTTTCCTATCCTACTTATTTCTTTTATTTCACTTAAAGATTCTGCGTTAATAAGTAAAATTTTTTTATCAATAGCAAAACTGATTTCACTTGTTGTCTTACCAACTCCAGAAAACACTATTTTTTTTGGATTAATTCCTGCTTTTAGCGCCATCATAAGTTCTCCTTTTGAAACAACATCAGCACCTAATCCAAATGTTTTAATTTCTCGAATTAAATTTATATTTGTATTGGATTTGACTGCAAAGCAGATAAGTGGTGAAAAAGACCTAAAGTTTTTTTTAAAATTATTAATATTTTCTTTAAGTTTAGAATAGGAATAAGAATAAAAAGGAGTTCCAAATTTATTTGCAATTTTTTGGAGATTAATTTTTTCAATTGTTAGTTTTTTATTAACGTACTTCATTAAGCTAAGCTAATCAAAACCTCTTTTATTTCTACTTTCTTATCTGGATCTATGTATTTAGGATCACCTTTCTTTCCACAAGAAATGACTGTAAAAAATAAAAACATAATTATAATAATTTTTTTGATCATTTTTCTTTTTTATATTTCATTATCATTTTTTTAATATTATCAAAAGAAGTTCCGCCATAAGATTTTTTCGAATTCACTGAATTTTTTAAATTAAATACTTTCAACACATCTTCTTTAAGTTTAGGTTCAATTTTTCTTAGCTCATCTAACGTTAATTCATCTAATCTTTTTCTTCTTTTTTCAGCAAAATTAACTATCACTGCAGTTTTTTGATAAGCTTTTCTAAAAGACATTGAGTGATTTTTCACTAAATGGTCAGCCAAATCAGTTGCTGTAGTATATCCTGAATTAGCAAGTTCTAACATTTTACTCTTATTTGGTTTACAATTTTTAAGTATTTCATTAAAAATTTTTAAACAATTAATTAGATTATCCTTAGATGTGAAAACAATTTCTTTATCGTCTTGCAAATCTTTAAAATAAGATAATGGCAAACCTTTTAAAATTGTAAGCATCGAAAATAAATTTCCATAAGCACTTCCTGATTTTCCACGTAAGTACTCTAGAAGATCAGGATTTTTCTTTTGTGGCATAATAGATGATCCGGTAACAACTTTGTCAGATAAATTTATTAAGTTAAAACCATCAGAATTCCAAATAATTAGCTCTTCAGCAATTCTAGAAATATGCATCGCACATACAGATGAAGCGTATAAAAAATCTAGCACAAAATCTCTATCTGAAACAGTATCAACAGAATTATTTGTAGGTTTTTTAAAACCAAGTTTTTTTGTCGTGTGATTTCTATCTATATTGAATGACGTTCCTGCTAAGGCTGCAACGCCTAATGGATTTTCATTTAAACTGTCTAAATTATTTGAAAATCTTTTTTTATCTCTATTAAACATTTCTACATAAGACATTATATAATGTGCAAAAGAGATAGTTTGAGCATTTTTAAGATGAGTAAATCCTGGCATAATAGTTTCAATATTTTTTTCAGCTAGTTTAAGAGTGCTTTTAATAATTTTATTAATATTATTATTTATTTCATTAGTTGAATTTTTAATCCAAATTTTAAAATCAGTAATTACTTGATCATTTCTTGATCTTGCGATGTGAACATAACCTGCCTCTTCACCTATAATTTGAAAAAGTCTTTTTTCGATATTCATATGAATATCTTCATATTTTTTATTAAACTCAAATTTATTGTTTGTAATTTCCTTATCAATTTTTGTAAGTCCATAAACAATTTTATTTTTAATTTTAAATGAAATTATTTTTTGTTTAAAAAGCATTTCAACATGAGCAATTGATCCTTGGATGTCTTCTTTATAAAGTCTTTTATCAATATCTATTGAATTACCGACTTTTTGAAACAAACTCGATGCATTTTTTTTTATACGTGTGCTCCAGATTGCTTGGTTGTATTTATTTTTTGCCATGATATTTAATTATACCTATTTAACATGAGATTTTTAATATTATTTATTTTTTTAATAACAAATGTTGTAGCCGAAGAACTACCTGGGATTAAAAATATTGTAATTCATAAAGTACCAAAAACATATGATAATGTTATTTTTTTAGACAAAAAGGATCAAAAAATTAATATCAATGAATATGTAGGAAACTTGTTAATATTAAATTTTTGGGCAACTTGGTGTGAACCTTGTAAGGAAGAAATGCCATCTTTGGATAACCTTCAAGCCAATCCAGAATTGAATAAAATAAAAATTTTTGCAATCAATATAGGTAAAGAAAATTCAGAAAAAGTTAATAAATTTTTTGTAAACCTTAATATTAAAAATTTTGAACCTTATTTTGATACTCCAACAACACTGGCAAAAACTTTTTCATTAAGAGGAGTTCCTACATCAATTTTGATAAATAAAAAGGGTCAAGAATTTGCTAGAATAATAGGCTCAATTAATTTTGAGGATAAAAAATTTATCAACTGGATTAAAAAGTATAACTAATTTTTAAAAAAATAAGCAAAACCAACCAAAGCAATAATTGCAATAAATTGTAAAAGAACTCTTAATTGCATTAACTTATTTGAATATTTTTTACTAGTTTCCCCACCCTTAAAAAGAGTTCCAATACCTAAAATCAATACAATACCGACAGCAATCAAAAGTGCTATTGATAAAACTTTTATAATAACTGCAGAAATCATATTATTTATTGTAGATTGTTTTTTTAAATAAAAAACATAATTTATCAACTATGACATTTTGCCTAAATTCAATAATTATTAGACCAGAAAAAGGTATTGAAATTAAAAATGCAATTATTTTACTCCATGGCTATGGTGGAGATGGAAAGGATATAAGTATGCTTTCTTTGAATTGGAAAAGACACATGCCTAATACTGTCTTTATTTGTCCAAACGGTCACGAACCTTGTTCTATAAATCCTACAGGTTATCAATGGTTTGATTTAACGAGAGAGGACTCTGAATATATCTTAGATCAATCAATTAAAGCTGAGAATATTTTAAAAAAATTTATTATTGAAGTAAAAAAAGAATTCAAATTATCTAATAATCAAATTTGCCTTTCAGGTTTCAGTCAAGGTTGTATGATGTCTTTAAATGTTGGCCTTACGACTGAGGAAAAATTTTCTTGTATAGTTGGCTTTTCTGGAAAGATTATAAATCAAGAGAATTTGAAAAGTAGAATTAAAAATAATACTGAGACATTACTAATTCATGGAGATGCTGATCAAATTGTCTCATCAACACATTTATTAGAAGCAAAAGATTTTTTAATCAGAAATAATATAGATGTTAATACATTATTAATTAAAAATTGTGATCATCATATTCCTATTGAAGCGTCAAGTACAGCTCTAAATTTTATTTTAAAAAAAATTTAATACTCCTTGTTATTGATAAAATTGTTTAAGTAAGTTAAAATTATTTTATGAATAATTTTATTGAGCAAAATGTTTCATTAGAAAAATGTCCAGCATTAGTGCTCAATGCAGACTATAGGCCATTAAGTTATTATCCATTATCTTTATGGTCTTGGCAGGATACAGTAAAATCAGTTTTTCTTGATCGAGTGATTATTGTTAGTAATTATGATAGAGTTATAAGAAGTCCATCATTTAACATGAGATTACCAAGTGTAATTGCTTTAAAAGACTATATTGTTCCACAATCAAAACCTAGTTTTACAAGATTTAATGTATTTTTAAGAGATAAATTTTCATGCCAATACTGTGGAAGTAATGAAGAGCTTACATTCGACCATTTATTACCAAGATCAAAAGGTGGACAGACAAATTGGGATAATGTTGTTACAGCATGTTCTGCTTGTAATGTAAAAAAAGGTGGTAAATTATTAAAATATTCAGATATGAAGCTCAATCAATATCCCTATCGTCCTTCAAC
The DNA here is from genome assembly GCA_902622955.1 of uncultured Pelagibacteraceae bacterium. Taxonomy (GTDB): domain Bacteria; phylum Pseudomonadota; class Alphaproteobacteria; order Pelagibacterales; family Pelagibacteraceae; genus Pelagibacter. The sequence goes on along the minus strand of CACNRP010000003.1, from coordinate 44,547 downwards.
AGAGGATCTACATAAAAATGGTAAAAACTTTCCTCCTAATTATTTACACAAAAGTTGGATGGATTACTTATATTGGGATGTAGAACTTGAAGCTTAAATTTTTTCAGAAATATTAATCGCAATTCTTGAACCTGTCTTAATAATTTTATCTAATAGTAAGTATGGCCCTTTTTTTGTTGCACCCTCATCATAAGCTATGTGTTTGTGGTCTATTTCATCTTGTCGAAATTTTGTAATTTTTTTTTTTAAATCTTTTTCACTATTATCTAGTTGATTAATTTGATTTAAGTAGTGTTCATCTATAACTTCTTCAACGGATGCAGTGCATAACATAGCAGCTTTTTTTCCAAGTAACGTTGTACCAAATCCTAATCCCACACCCAATAAGTCCCATAACGGCAAAAATTTAGTAGGTTGTATGTTTCTTTTTTTAATTTCGTTTTCAAAGAATTCACAATGCTCTTTTTCATGAACCTTCATATCTTCAATTTTTTTTTTTAAATCCTCATCTTTCACTAATGTATTTAGTGCTAATAGCTGTCCTTCATATATTTTGACTGCACCTCGTTCACCAGCATGGTCTACTCTTATAAATTCTTCAATTCTCTTTTTGTCAACTTTTGTCATAATTAAAATAAATTTTTGCCGTAATAATACTAATTATTAAAGATATTAAAACATTGTAACTTGTAAGTGATAATCCAAAGATTTTAAATGTAACATCTTGGCAGTTTACATTTTTTTGTTGTAATTGTATGAGAATATCCTCCTTTGACAATAAATTTGTTCCATTATTTAAGTCACAAACTAATGACTCTTTAATAAAACCTTGCTCAATGCCCAAATGATAAAGAGACAGAAAAGTAGCTACTAAAAAAATTAAAGTAAGCGCAAGTAAGAAGTACTTTTCAAGATGAATAAATTTATAATTTATTATAATTATTGTTATTGCTAGTAAATATGGAATTCTTTCCAATATACATAGATTACAAGGTTGATAGCCTAAAACGTGTTCAATAAAAAAAGCTGAAGCTAAAGCAACAATACTAATTATAAAAATTAATTTAGTTGTTATTAATTTGTTAATTTTAACCATTAAATTTTAAAAATAAGTATATAAAAATACATATTATTACTATTACAATACCAATTATAGTGAACCATTTTGATCCATGTTTCTCCATGAATTCAGTAAAATATTCACCAAACTTATAAGAGAGATAAGCGACTATAAAAAATCTCAGACTTCTCGAAATCATACTTACAATAATAAATAAAGGTAAATTGAAAGCAATTAAACCGCTTGAAATAGTGAAAGCTTTATAGGGTAATGGTGTAAAACCTGCTAAAAATAGTATGCTTAGCCAAGCAAGGAAACCACTTCCCTGGGACATACTTATTTTTAAATTTTCAACCTTACTTTGATAACTATAAAATTCGATCACATACATTGCTAAATCAAAAAACAGATAGCCAATCAAATATCCAAAAATTCCTCCCAAGACAGAAAATATTGAAGCTATTAAGAATATTTTTATATATTCCTTTTTTTTAGCAATAACCATTGGAATTATCATTGCATCTGGAGGTACTGGAAAAAATGAACTTTCTACAAAAGATACTAGACCCAAATAAAAATTAGAACTTTTATGCTCAGCTAATTTTAGACATTTTTTGTAAAGTGTTTGAAACATTTTTTGGTTTTATTATAAATTTAGTTCTTATACTATTTAAATTTAATTTAATTAAATACCAGGGGCGAATGGCGGAACTGGTAGACGCGCACGACTCAAAATCGTGTTTCGTAAGAAGTGAGAGTTCGATTCTCTCTTCGCCCACCAAAAGATTATGAATTTAGATAATTTAAATAATTTGATCGAATTATTTGCCTATCAGGCAAATAAACAAAATAAAAAAGATATTTTTTTGCAATGGTTAAACCCAAACAATAAAAAAGTTTATACGTGGGAAGAAACAGAAAAAAATATTTTAAAATTATCAAAAGTAATTAAAGAAACTATAAAGGAAGGCGACAGATGTCTGTTAGTTTCGGAGAATAGGCCAGAATGGCTTGTTTCTGATTTAGCTATCATGTTAGCTGGAGGAATTACAGTACCTGCGTACACAACCTATACAGAAGATGATTATAAGTATTTAATACAAGATTGTGAGCCTAGTCTAATTATCGTTTCAAACAATGAAATGTTAAATAAATTAAATAATACAATTGATGAAAAAGATTTTATTAGAAAAGTCATCGTGTTTGAGGATTTAGTTAAAGTATTAAATAATTTTAAATTAATTAAAAAAGAAAAATATTTAGATTTTAACTCAATCGTAAAGAAAGACTTATTAGAACAAGATAAAATTGAAAATAATAAATTGAAGAGAACTTCTCCTGCATGTATTATCTATACATCTGGCACTGGAGGAAATCCAAAAGGAGTTATCTTAAGTCATGGTGGAATTTTAAATAATCTTGTTGGAGCTTGTGAGATTACAAAACCATTATTCAATTCAAGGCCAGTATTTTTAACTTGGCTTCCCCTATCTCATTCTTATGAGCATTGCGTTCAATTTTTACAAATAGCTGTAGGAGCAAAAGTTTTTTATGCTGAAAAAATTGAAAAACTTTTAGAAAATATATCTGAGGCAAAACCTATAGTTATGACTGCTGTACCCAGGTTCTACCAAAATCTTTATAACAAAATAAATATGAATTTAAAAAAACAAACAGGTCTTAAAGCAAAATTAATAGAGGCAACTCTCCGATTAGGGAGAAAAAAGTTATTAAATCAAAAATTGACTTCTTTAGAAAAATTACTCAATCTTACAGTTGATATATTAGTTAGAAGAAAAATAAAAAACCAGTTTGGTGGAAATTTAAAGGCTTTTGTTTCAGGCGGTGGCGCTCTTGATAAAGAAATAGGTGAATTTTTAAATGCTGTGGGGCTACCGACACTACAAGGTTATGGATTAACAGAAACATCACCAGTTGTAAGCTGTAATCCGATAGATAGAATAAAAATAGAAACTGTAGGCCCACCATTTAAAGGGAATAAAGTTAAAATTGCTGAAGATGGAGAAATTTTAGTTAAAGGTGAAAATGTAATGCTTGGATATTGGAATAAAAAAGAGGAAACTGAAAAAGTAATTATAAATGGATGGCTCCATACAGGCGATATAGGAGAGATAGATCCAAAAGATGGATATTTAAAAATTACTGATAGAAAAAAAGATATTATAGTAAGTGCAGGAGGAGATAATATTTCTCCAGCCAAAATTGAAAATATGATCACAAATGAGCCAGAAATAGATCAATGCATGGTTTATGGTGATAAAAAAAATTATTTAGTTGCTTTAATAGTACCTAATAAAGATTTTTTAAATGAAAAAGAAAAAATAAATCAAGTAATTGAAAAAATAAATACAAAATTAACTTTATTAGAAAAGATAAAAAGAATTCAATTAATAGATGAAAATTTTTCTATTGAAAATGGTTTAATGACACCAACAATGAAAGTAAAAAGAAAAAAAGTTACTGAAAAATATAAAAATCAGCTAGAAAATCTTTACTAAATTGTTTAAAAAAAATTGTTTATTAACCGCATAAACATTAACAAAATTAATAATAAAAAGTTTTATAAAAATAAAAAAATTAAAATTTTTTTTTTAAAATTTAACTTTTAATTAAAGAATTGACATAACTTACATAAAAAAATAAAAATATAGTAATACCGAATCAATTTGATTCGTTTAACTAAAAAAGGGAGCTAAAGATGCCTAAGAAAAGAAAAAAAGCGGCAAAGAAAACTAAGAAAAAAGCTAAGAAAAAAGCTAAGAAAAAAGCAAAAAAAAGAAGAAGAAAATAGTAACTTAGTATTCTTTACAAAAAACGCTTCTCATTACAATTTGTGTGAGAGGCGTTTTTTTTTATTCATCAATCGGTTCGTCGTTTTCAGAAATTGGCTCATCAACAGGTATTTCATTTGTCGAAGCCTTTGAAACTGCCACTGGTTGAGGTTGACCACCTAAGTTTCTTTTTAAAGCCTTATCCAGTTTTTTTTGGGTATCTTCCATAGACACATTTAATACAATCTGGAACTCAGATAAGATTCTTTCATAAGCTTTTTCAAATAATTGTCTTTCACTATAAGATTGATCAACCATAAGATCATCACCTTTATTTAAATCTCTTACAACTTCAGCTAACTCATATATTTTTCCTGAGGAAATTTTTGCCTCATACTCTTGAGCTCTCCTACTCCACATTGATCTCTTAATTTTTGGTTTACTTTTTAATATTGAAATACATTTATTTACTTGATTAATAGTTGCTAAAGGCCTTAAGTGAGATTGTTTATTAACGGGCACCATTCCATTAGCTTTATCTTTTTCAAACTTAATTACATATGTTTCAACATCAATTCCACCAATATTAATTTTTTTAAATTCAGTAATTTGACCTACCCCATGCTTTGGATAAACAACATAGTCTTTTATTTTGTACTCTCTTTTCTCAGTTTCTTGTTTTTTAACTTTTTTAATTTCTGGTTTAACTTCATTTGTTTTTGAAATTCTTAGGTTGTCTAATTTCGGTTCAGCCGAGGTTTCAGAAATCTTAACAACTTTTTTTGTCTTTATTGTTTTAGGAAGAATTTTTTTTACGAGTTTTTTTGGTTTTTTTAAAATTATTTTTTTTGTTTTTTTTATTTTTAAATTTTTTTTTGTTTTTACCGCTTTTTTTTTTGAAACCTTTTTTTTTACTTTGGTAACTTTTTTACTTTTAAAGATTTTCTTTAAAATATTTTTCGTACTTATCTTGCTCATTTTTAAATTTTTCATGATCCGCAGGGGGATCCTTTTTTTCACTTATGTTAGGCCAGATTTCAGAGTATTTTTTATTGATCTCTAACCATTTTTCACTTCCAGGTTCAGTATCTGCTTTTATGGCATCAACAGGACATTCTGGCTCGCAAACGCCACAATCTATACACTCATCCGGTTTAATTACAAGCATATTTTTACCTTCATAAAAGCAATCAACCGGGCATACATCAACACAGTCTGTTAGTTTACACTTAATGCACTTGTCATTAACGATATATGTCATTTTGAGTTCAGTTTAATTTTTTCTTTAATATCCCCCATAGTTTTGTTGTCAATATAAAGTAACCCTGCAAGTCGTCTCATCAAGTTAGTTTCATAAATATCCGCTTCATTATTTGAATAAATTATCGACCATAGAGTCTCAACGATTATTATTTTATCTTTATCAGGTAAATTTTTAACTTCTTTCGTAAAATCTAATATTTGATTTGAGTTTTCTTCAATTATTTTTGCTTCCTCAATTACTTCAGAAATTTTTTCTTTTTCTAAACCAAGCTCAATAAGTGATTTTTTAATAATTTCCTCCTCTTTTTCGGAATATCTTTCATCTATTTTAGCAGCATGAATTAATAAAGCACAAACTTTTGTTTGAAAATTATTATTGTTTTTTTCTTTTTTTTTAAAAAACATTTTAACTTAAATTTAGATTTTTTAATATTTTAAATGGATTTTCATTTGAGATTTTTTTTGAAGTAATTCTTTTAAATTTTTTTGAAGGATTATATTTAAAAAATGTTTCATCTTCTTTTTCAAATATTTTGTAATTCATTTTTTGAACTAACTTTTTGAAATTATCTTTACTACATCCTAAAAGATTTAACATTTCTGGAACTAATTTTATCTCAGAATTATCTTTTGTGCTTGAATTTATTATTAATACAAACAATCTTTCTAAGATATCAATTCTCACAAAAAAGTTATCAAATTTTTCAAATCCACACAAAAGCATAAAGTTTTTATTTTTAATATCTTTATCATCTAAAAAATTTAATCCAAATGTAGGTGGTTTTAAATTATGAAATTTTTGATGAAAATTTTTCCACAATAACGTTCTTAAAGACACTGCTTCAGGCTTAATTAGTTGATAAAGAAAAACATGATATCTTCCAAATTTTACTCCTAACTCTCTAAGAATTTTTCTCTCATTTTGTTCTAGATTTTTTAAATATTCTGAAACTGTATCTCTTTTTAATACTCCATTATTTTCATAAAGTTGGTAAGCCAATGCTTTTATTGATGAGTTATTTTCTCTTATATTTTTTAAATCAAATAAGCTTTTAAGAACAGAATTTATTTTTGTGTGTAACCACCTGTTTATATATTCATTTAATTTTTGTTTAGCATTTTGCTCAACAATATCATCGACAATTAAATCAAAATTAGGATTCAAATAATCATTGCCTGATGTTAATTTGGCAATCGGAAAATTATTCCAATAAATTTTAAAATCTTCATTTAAATTTATTAATCCAGTGTCAATAATAGATTGAATACGTTTTTCTAATTCTGGTCCTATAGTTTGTCTAGCTGCCTTTTTTAAAGATTTAATATCAGTTTCTAAAGCTCCTTTCTTTAAATCTAGTTCTAATTTAAGCCCGTTTATTTTCCCAATAAATTGATCATCAATTTTAACATCATTATTTTTTAAAATTTCAGTCTTGAATTCCATATCTTGTTTTAAACCTCTAGCGAGTATACTTGCTCTTTTATCAATAAAAGTTTTAGTAAGTTCCTCATGCAATCTATCTGATAGTCTATCTTCTAAATGTTTTGTTTTTTCTATCCAATAACTCTGATTTTCTACCCAATTATTTTTATTTGAAACATATGACCAAGTTCTGACATTTGCAATTCTATTTGATAAAGAATCTACATTTCCCTCTAATTTATCAAGTTTCATAAGCTGTAATCTTATATAATCCTCAGAAATTAATCTTTTTTTGCTTGTTAAAAATTTGAATACATTTCCAATTACTTCAAAATGATTACCGTAAGTTTTTTTTACAAAATCAGGTATTTGACAACATTCCCATAAAAGCATTAAATTTTTCTCATCAAATTCTGTATTTAAAATTTTCTGATCTTTTAGAAAGTATTTGAGTGCTTTTTCATCTTCACATTCATGAATTTTTCTTAGCCATACTACCTGTGGTTTCTCCTCCAAACTTTTGATTAAACTTATTGGATTACTAAAATCTAGATTTGAATTTCTCCAAAATAAAGTTCTAATTTCCTCAAATTTATGGTTTTCTATTAATTCTACTTCCTCTGGAGAAATTTCTTTACAATCACCAGTAATACCAAAACTTCCATCATTAAGGTATCTACCAGCTCTTCCTGCTATTTGTCCTATTTCAGCTAGATTTAATCTTCTTAATTTTTTTCCATCAAATTTTTTTATATTTGAAAAATAAACGAAATCTAAATCCATGTTTATACCCATCCCAATTGCATCTGTTGCAACTAAAAAATCAACATCTCCTGATTGATAAAGTTCAACTTGAGCATTTCTTGTTTTTGGACTTAATGATCCCATTACAATGGCAGCACCACCCTTTTGTCTTCTTATTAACTCGGCTATCGCATAAACTTCCTCTGCTGAAAACGCTATTATTGCTGTTTTTCTATCAATTCTTGATATTTTTTTATGACCTGCATAACTAAGTTTTGATAATCTTTCTCTATTAATAAATTCAATATCTCCATCCAATTTTGAAATAATATTTCTAATGGTATTTGAACCCATTAGCATTGTAAGTTTTTCTCCTCTCATGTTTAAAAGTCTATCAGTAAAAATATGTCCTCTTTCATGATCAGAGCACATTTGAATTTCGTCCACACCAACAAATTCTAAATGTTTGTCAATTGGCATAGATTCGACTGTACATAAAAAATATTTAGCGTTAGATGGAATTATTTTTTCTTCTCCAGTTATTAGAGCAACTTTATCTAAGCTTATTTTCTTGATAACTTTGTCATATACTTCTCTTGCAAGCAATCTAAGTGGAAATCCAATCATCCCACTCTCAAAAGAAAGCATTGTTTCAATAGCAAGGTGGGTTTTACCAGTATTAGTAGGACCAAGAACAGCTGTAATTTTATTTTTACTCATTTCTATCATTTGTGCTTTTATTTTTTTACCTACCAGATATTGTTAGTGCTAAAGAACAAAAATAGACTAAAACATGACCGAATCGGAGGGTAAAAAGTTCTCATTTTCTTTTAAATGTTAATGAGATTATCATAAATAAGATTAATTCTATAACAGTAATTTAATTTAATAAAATGAGTAAAAAACTTTGGCAACCTTCTATTATTGAGAAAAGAAATTCAAATTTATTTGCTTTTGAAAATTATATTTCTCAAAAATTAAAAGTAAAATTTTATAGAAATTATAAAAACTTACTAAATTGGAGTGTTAAAAATTCACCTGAGTTTTGGAGTATATTTTGGGATTATAGCAAAATTAAAGGAAACAAAAGTAAAAAAAAATATAGAAAATCCAAAATTTTTTATAGAAATTTATTTCTTCCAGGGACAAAGTTAAATTTTGGTGAAAATTTATTATCAAAAAATAATCAAGAAAAAGCACTCACATTTATAAGTGAAAATGGATTTAGAGAGGAAAGATCATGGAGACAATTAAATTTTAATACTAGTAAAATTTTAAAATTTCTTAAAAAATTGAATATTAAAAAAGGAGATAGAATAGCGGCCTATATGCCCAATACCATTGAAACAGTTGAAGCATTTATTGCTACAAGTTCCTTGGGGTGTATTTGGTCTTCTTGCAGTCCTGATTTCGGTTCAAAAGGTGTCATAGAAAGATTTTCTCAAATTAATCCAAAAGTTTTATTTATCACTGATCAGTATTTTTATAATGGAAAAAAAATAGACGTTTTAAAAAGACTTCCAGAGATTTTAAAATCAATTCCATCAATTAAAAATGTTGTAATTAGTAATTATCCTGGAAAAAAATTTATTAAAAATAGAAATAAATTGAAAAGGATTAACTTATTTAAATGGAATAAATTAATGCAAATTAATCCTGAAAAAATTAATTTCAAAAGATTTGATTTTGAAACAGAGTTAGCAATACTATATTCAAGTGGAACTACCGGAAAACCCAAGTGTATTTGTCATAGATCTGGTGGTGTTTTAATTCAGCACATGAAGGAACATCAATTACATTGTAATATTAAAGAAAATGATAATGTTTTTTATTTTACTACATGTGGTTGGATGATGTGGAATTGGTTGGTTAGCTCATTAGCATCTAAAGCATCTATTGTTCTATTTGATGGATCTCCAATGTTTAAATCACCTGATTTGCTCTTGAAAATAGCACAAAGAGAAAAAATAACTTTATTTGGTATTAGCGCAAAGTATTTAGATGCTCTAAGAAAGTTCAAACCAAAATTAAAATATAAATTTAAATTAAATAAATTAAGAACAATTTGTTCTACCGGTTCACCTCTTTCTGATGAAAGTTTTAAATATGTTTATAATCATATTAAAAAAAACGTACACTTGTCCTCTATTTCTGGTGGCACTGACATTGTATCATGTTTTGTATTAGGAAATTTGTATCAGTCAGTACATGTAGGTGAAATACAAAATAAAGGGTTGGCATTAGACGTAGATGTTCTAAGTGATAAAGGTAAGTCATTAAAAAATATTAAGGGAGAGCTTGTTTGTAAAAATCCTTTTCCATCAATGCCTTTAAAATTTTGGAATGATAAAAATGATATTAAATATAAAAATGCTTATTTTAAAAAATTTTTAAATATATGGCATCATGGAGATTATGCAGAGATAAAGAACAACGGTGGATATATAATTCATGGAAGATCAGATACCACTTTAAATCCAGGAGGTGTCCGAATTGGAACTGCAGAGATATACTCAGAGGTCGAAAAGTTTAAAGAAATTAAAGAGTCTATTGTTGTAGGACAATCTTGGGATAATGACGTTAGAATAGTTTTATTTATTGTAATGAGCAAAAATTATTCACTAACACCACAATTAACTTATAAAATAAAATTACAAATAAAAAAAAATGCTTCTCCTAGACATGTTCCAAGTAAAATTATTATTGTCAAAGATATTCCTCGAACAAAAAGTGGCAAAATAGTCGAACTTGCAGTTAAAAGTAAGATAGAAGGAAGTGAAATTAAAAACATTGAAGCTTTAGCAAATCCCGAGGCACTTGAACAATATAGTAATTTAAAAGAATTAAGTATCTGAATATAAAATATTAGAATTCAATATTTTTAGATGATATGATTAATAAATTTTTAATAAAATAAGAAATAGAAGGAGATTTATGTTTAAAAAATTATTTAAAACATTTGCAGTTTTTTTGATTCTTTCAAGTTCTTTTGTAGGGAAAGCGATTTCTAATGAATTGACTTTTTTTACAATAGGTACTGGAGGAACTGCTTATACTTACTATCCAGTTGGAGGAATGATAGCTAATGCTATTTCAAAACCACCAGGATCAAGAGAATGTGGAAAGGGAGGAAGTTGTGGAGTTGATGGTTTGATTGCATCTGCAGTTTCCTCTAGAGGTTCAGTTGACAATGTAAATGCAATTATTTCAGGTTTGAGAAATTCTGGATTTGCACAATCTGATGTTGCTTATTGGGCTTACACAGGGACAGGAACAATGGAAGGCAAGGAACCTGCAAAAGATTTGAGAACTATTGCGGCCTTATTTCAGGAACATATCCATTTGGTAGCTTTAAAGAAAAGTAATATTAATTCAGTAAAAGATTTAAAAGGAAAAAGAGTATCTTTAGATGAGCCAGGTTCTGGAACATATGTAGATGCTAAATTAATTTTAGAATCAAATGGATTAAGTACTAATGATGTTAAAGCAGAAGCTTTAAAAGGAAAAGCAGCAACTGACGCTCTAAGAAATGGTAAAGTTGATGCTATTTTTGTTGTAGCCGGCTACCCTACGGGTGCAATAGTTGAGCTTGCATCTGCAGTTGATATTAAATTAGTACCTATTGATGGCTCTGGAGCAAAAGCTCTTACTTCAAAATATGGTTTCTTTTCTGAAAGTCCAATACCTTCAGGAACTTATGAGGGCGTTGATGCTGTTAATACGGTAGCTGTTGGTGCTCAATGGTTTACATCTGCAAAAGAAGACACTGATTTAATATATAAAATAACAAAAGCTTTGTGGAATAAAGAGTCTAGAAAGTTAATGGATGTAGGTCATGCAAAAGGAAAAACAATTACGCCTGATACAGCTCTTTCAGGAGTAGGAGTGCCATTGCATCCTGGTGCAGAAAAGTTCTATAAAGAAGCAGGACTTATAAAATAATTAACAAATATACATTGCCCTAGATCTATTTTGATCTAGGGCATTTTTTCATGTCTAAGTTTGATATTTCACAAAAAAAAGTTTCTGATTTACAAAAAAAGTATGAGGTTAAAACTAATGAGAGGGAATTAAAAAATCTCTTAAAGTCTTTTGCTTTTTTTGTTTTAGCATTAATGTCGGTTTATCATTTCTATGCTTCTGGTTTTGGAACAATCAGAGAAATATTACATAGAGGAATACATATATCTTTTGTTGTAGGTTTAGTTTTTATTTTTTTTAGTTGGAAAAAAATAGATCATAGTAAAAAAAATTTAAAAACACCTTACATTGATATAATTCTTTCAATTTTTGTAGTTATTTCGGCACTCTATTTACCTTTACTACCTCCAGAAGTTTTAGCTTCAAGAGTCGGTAATCCTGAAAATATAGAAATTATAATGGGATCTATTTTGATAGTCTTAACTTTGGAAGCTGCAAGAAGGTCAATTGGTTTTACTCTTCCTTTTATTTGTTTACTTTTTATTTTATTTGCTATCTTCGGACCTTATTTCCCTGGTGCTCTAAAACATGGGGGTGCTAGTTGGGTTGGATTTGTAAATCATATTTATATAACCAATCAAGGTATCTATGGAATTGCTGTTGGAGTTATGGCTCAATATGTTTTCTTATTTATTTTATTTGGTGTTCTTGCAACAAGAATAGGATTGGGTCAGCTTTTTATAGATCTGGCAATGGTTATAGCAGGAAAATATTCTGGAGGACCTGCTAAAGTTGCAATTTTTTCATCAGCTTTTTTAGGAACTATTTCTGGTTCCTCTATCGCAAACACTGTTACGACTGGTTCTTTAACTATTCCAGCTATGAAAAAAGTTGGTTATCCACCACATTTTTCTGGAGCTGTAGAGGCAACAGCCTCTACAGGGGGTCAAATTACACCACCAATACTTGGAGCTGCAGCATTTATAATGGTAGAATATTTAGAAGTTCCATTAAGAGATATTTTAGCAGCAGCACTAATACCTGCTTTGCTTCATTATTTTGGTATATTTATTATGGTTCATCTAGAAGCTAAAAAATTAGGCCTTAGGGGACTAACAGATGAAGAAGTGCCAAAATTTTTGTCAGTAATTAAAGATAACTGGTTGTCCCTGGCGCCACTAATACTTTTAGTTTACTTAATTTTGATTGGTCGAACGCCTGACTATTCTGCAGTAATTTCAATTATAGCATGCGTATTAATTGGTTTTGTAAAAAAAACAAATAGACTTACTATAAAAGATCTTATCCAGTGTTTATCACAGGGCGCAAAGAATACTTTAGCTGTTGGAGCTGCAGCTGCAGCAATTGGAATTATAGTTGGTGTTGTAACACTTACTGGTGTTGGATTTCGATTAGGTTATGTTGTAATTCAAACAGCAGGTGACATAGGAGGTTTTTTTCTTAATTTTATTCCTTTTGGTTTATTGACTATTGGGGATTTGACACTTTTTTTTTCGTTATTATTAATTGCATTTTCATGTATTTTTATGGGTACTGGTGTTCCAACAACTGCGACATACATAATTTTAGTTGCTGTCGCTGCACCAGCACTAACTCAGCTAAATATTGAACCAATAGTTTCTCATTTTTTTGTTTTTTACTATGGTGTTTTAGCAGATATAACACCCCCAGTAGCACTTGCTGCTTATGCTGCAGCAGGAATAGCAGGCTCTAATCCTTTTAAAACAGGAAATACAGCATTCAGATTGGGTATTGCAAAGGCATTAGTTCCATTTGTTTTTGTTTATTCACCGTCTTTATTATTGGTAGCACAAGGTTTTGATATATATATTTTTTTTCAAACTTTAATTTCTGCAATGATTGGGATAGGGTTAATAGGTATAAGTTTTTCAGGCTATTGGTTTAAAAGTGTATCAATTTACCAACGTTGGTATTTGGGTATTAATTCTTTATTTTTTATTGCTCCGGGACTCGAGAGTTCTATTTTGGGATTGTTTTTAATATCTCCAGTACTTTTTTTACAATTTAAAAAATAAATTTTTATCCACCTGGTCCAAGATTAGAAGGCTTAATTTTTAAAATTTTCCATACCCCAGATGCAGAAGTTATTATCTTATTGTTACATTTCAGCTCACAAAATAAAAAAATAAGAGTATTTGTTTTTTTTAAAATTTTTGTATGTCCAATAATTTCATCCCCAACTTTTGAAGCACCTATAAATTTTATATCTAAGGAAATTGTTACACAGGGTGCATTATCTGCAGTTCTATGTGCAGCTGTCCCCGCTCCAGCATCTATTAATGCAGACAAGTAGCCTCCATGAGTTATTCCAGCGGCATTTAAATGGTTTTCATTAACTACAGATTTAAATTCATACTCATTCTCCGAAATAGATCTAAATAAAACGCCTCCATTATGTTTCATAAATCCAGGTTTAATACTTATTTGCTCAAATTTATTACTCATAATTTTTTATAATATAAAAGTTATAATTAATAAAATAATTAAAATAATTATAAAAAAATAAATTACTGATTTTTGTAGAGATACTTTTAAAAACCAATCAAACATTTTATTCCCTTCTTGGTGGACCGCCCAGAACTCGAATCTGGAATCTCCCGGTTCGTAGCCGAGCGCCTTATCCAATTTGGCCAGCGGTCCTTAATTTTTTATTACAAAATATATCAAAGTTACTGTTTTTTTGCTGTTATTAACAAATTTTATTCAATTAAAATACAGTTTACACAAAAAGATTAATTTATGTGCTAAAATAACATTAAATATACTTTTAATAAGATATATAAACCGTTTTAAATAATGAATGAAAAATTATTGGTTCCTGACATTGGTGACTTCGAAAATGTTGAGGTTATTGAGATACTTGTAAAACCCGGTGATCAAGTTAAGGAAAATGATCCGATTGTTACAATTGAAAGTGATAAATCTAGTGTTGAAATTCCGTCAACAATAGCTGGAAAAGTAGAGAGTGTGGAAGTTAAAGTTGGCGACAAAGTTTCCAAAGGTGATTTGTTGATCAAACTTATATCGTTATCGAAAATATCATCTGAAAACATTCTTCCAAAAGATACAGAAAATATAATTAAACAAGCTGAAGAAGCAATGGCTAATAAAGAAGTTAAAGAAGAAATTATTTATAAACCTGTTAAAGATAAAACACAATCTACAATTCAAGTGGTTGATAGTAATGATATTGACCCACTTGAAACTAGGGACTGGTTGGAATCTTTATCTGCAGTAATATCTAAAGATGGAAATCAAAGAGCTCATTTTTTGATAAAAGAATTAATAAATAAAGCTTATCGTGAAGGAGCAAATATTCCTTACACACAAAATACCCCTTACATAAATACAATACCTCCTGAAGCTGAAGTAAAATCTATTGGAGATCAAAATATTGAGAGAAGAATAAGATCACTAATTAGATGGAATGCAGCGGCAATGGTGGTACGAGCAAATAAGAAATTCCCTGAACTTGGTGGACACATTGGAACATTTGCATCTGCTGCAACATTATATGATGTGGGTATGAATCATTTTTGGAGAGCAAAAAATAATAAATTTGGCGGAGATTTAATTTATTTTCAAGGACATAGTGCTCCAGGAATGTATGCTCGGGCCTACTTAGAAGGTAGATTGACTGAAAAACAATTAGATAGTTTCAGGCAGGAGGTAAAACCTGGAGGTCTATCTTCATATCCACACCCATGGTTGATGCCAAAATTTTGGCAATTCCCTACCGTATCAATGGGGTTGGGTCCTATGCTTGCTATATATCAGGCAAGGTATATGAAATATTTAATTAATAGAGGTTTTATTAAAGATGAAGGAAGAAAAGTGTGGGCTTTTTTAGGTGATGGAGAAATGGATGAACCAGAGTCAATGGGAGCAATCGGACTAGCTGCAAGAGAGAATTTAGATAATTTAATTTTTGTAATTAACTGTAATCTTCAAAGATTAGATGGTCCTGTTAGAGGTAATGGAAAAATTATTCAAGAACTTGAAGGTAGTTTTAGAGGAGCTGGGTGGAATGTAATAAAAGTTATCTGGGGATCATATTGGGACTCTTTAATTGCTAACGACAAAACTGGTCATTTAGTAAAAATTATGAATGAAACAGTGGACGGTGAGTATCAAGCAATGAAAGCAAGAGATGGTGCTTATGTAAGAGAAAAATTTTTTGGAAAGTATCCAGAAACATCAGATTTAGTCTCAAGCATGTCTGATAAAGATATTTGGAGACTTAATAGAGGCGGACATGACCCTCATAAAGTTTTTGCTGCATATGATAAAGCAACCAAAAATAAGGGAAGCCCAACGGTAATAATTGCAAAGACTATTAAAGGTTATGGAATGGGAAAGTCTGGGGAAAGTGTAAATACCACTCATCAGACTAAAAAATTAGATGTCGATGATTTAATGTATTACAGAGATCGATTTGATGTTCCTTTAACAGATGATCAGGTAAGAAATATTGAATATTTTAAACCAGACGAAAAATCGCCAGAAATAAAATACATCAAAGAACAAAGAATTAAATTAGGAGGGTATTTACCTGAACGTTCGACTTTTGCAAAACCAATAAGAGCACCGTCAAAAGATATTTTTGAATTCATGAAAGTTTCGACTGGAGAAAAAGAAATGTCTACAACTATGGCTTTAGTAAGAATGCTGACCAATCTATTAAGAGATAAAAATATTTCTCCAAGATTAGTTCCTATTATTCCTGATGAAGCTAGAACATTTGGTATGGAAGGATTTTTTCAAAAAATTGGAATTTATGCACATGAAGGACAAAAATATGAACCTGAAGATGCAGCTCAATTAAGCTCATATAGAGAAGATAAAAGTGGTCAAGTTTTAGAGGAAGGTATTAACGAAGCTGGTGCTATGTCATCATGGATAGCTGCAGCCACTGCTTACACTAATCACGATATAGAAATGATCCCAATTTATATTTTTTATTCCATGTTTGGATTTCAAAGAGTTGGAGATTTGGCTTGGGCTGCAGGAGATAGTCAGGCTAGAGGATTTTTGGTTGGAGCAACAGCTGGAAGAACAACTCTTGCTGGAGAAGGCTTACAACATCAGGATGGACATAGTCATTTGATTGCATCAACTATTCCAAATTGTGTTACTTACGATCCAACTTTTCATTATGAACTTGCTGTAATTTTTAGAGAAGGTTTAAGAAGAATGCATGAGAAGAATGAGAATGTTTTTTATTATATTACAACAATGAATGAAAATTATTCGCACCCCAAAATGCCCAAGGATAAAAATTGTGAAGAGGGAATATTAAAAGGCATGTACAGAATAAAAGAATTTAATAAATTTAAAAAAACCAAAATTCAACTTCTTGGATCAGGTACAATCTTAAGAGAAATGATGTTAGCTGCAGAGATTTTACAAAATGATTATCAAGTTGATAGTGAGGTATGGAGTGTAACAAGTTTTAATGAGTTGAGAAAAGATGGAATGGAGGTTGAAAGGTATAATCTTTTGAACCCCGATAAAGAGCCTAAAAAATCTTATGTTGAGCAATGTTTAGGGAACACTGAGGGTCCAATAATGGCTGCATCAGATTATATGAGAATGAATTCGGATCAAATAAGAGCTTATACTAACAAAAGTTTTTATTCATTAGGAGCAGACGGTTTCGGAAGAAGTGATACTAGAAAAAATTTAAGAAAATTTTTTGAAGTAGATAAAGAACATCTGGTAGCTTATGGTTTAAGTGTATTGGCGAAAGAACAGCTTATAGCCTCTAGACATGCAAAAGATGCAATGAAGAAGTACAATATTGATACTAACAGACCAATGCCAACAAAATTATAAAATGTCAGAGACTGAAATTAAAGTACCAAATATTGGAGATTTTAAAGATGTTGAGGTTATAGAAGTTCTGGTAAATGAAGGCCAATCTATCAAAAAAGATGATCCTTTAATTACAATTGAGAGTGATAAATCTAGTGTTGAAATACCCTCACATTCAGAGGGTAAAATAAAAAATTTAAAAATAAAAGTAGGAGATAAAGTTTCTGAGGGTGATCTGATTTTAATTATAGAAAATAACTCACAAATTAAAGAGGAAAAAGTTGAAGAAAAACAAAAAGTTGAAAAGGAGATTAAAAATAAAGATATAATAAAACCTGAAATCCAAAAAAAAAATGTTTATACAAATAATGTTTCAGGTATTTCTTCTGCAAGTCCAAAGGCAAGAAAATTTGCTAGAGAACTTGGCGTAGATATTAATAAAGTTGCTGGAAGTCAGAAAGATGGAAGAGTTGTTGAGGACGATATTAAAAAATTTGTTTCATCTAATTCAAAAAATACTCTTGAAGTTAATGAAAAAAAAATTGACAAAATTAAAAAAGAATTTGAACACTCTGATTTTGGTGAAGTAGAAATTAAAGATATACCAAGAGTTAAAAAATTATCATCAAAATATCTTATAAATTCGTGGATGACAATTCCTCATGTAACAAATCATGATGAAGCCGATATAACTGAAATGGAAAATTTCAGAAGTTCATTAACAGATATGTATACTGGAAAAAAAATAAAAATTACACCCCTAGCATTTATAATAAAGGCTTTAGTTGTATCCTTAAAAAAGTTTCCAAATTTTAATTCCTCTATTGATGAAATTGATAGTGGAAAAATGACTATTAAAAAATATTACCATATTGGAATCGCAGTTGATACACCAAATGGATTAATGGTTCCAAAATTAAGGAATGCAAATAATAAAAAAATTTCATTAATAAGCAAAGAATTGAAAGAAATAAGTGAGCTTTGTAGAAATTTAAAAATTGATAAAAAAGAATTATTTGGTGGATCGATGACGATTACAAGTTTAGGTGGTATAGGTGGCTCATTTTTTACTCCTATAATTAATTATCCTGAAGTGGCTATATTAGGAGTAGGTAGATCAGAAAAAAAACAAATTTTTATGAATGGAAAATTTCAAATTAGAACTATGTTGCCAATTTCCTTATCTTATGATCATAGAATTATTGATGGTGCTGAAGCTGCTAGGTTTAATAACGATTTAAAAGAAAACCTAGGTAAAAATTTTGCCTACAAACTAGCGGTCTAACTAAAAATGTCTAAATCTGTCTCCTTATTTAGTGCTTTATTATGTACTTTCATTTGGGGGACAACTTTTATTGCTCAAGATACTGGTATGGATAATATTGGTCCTTTCACATTTAATGCTGTGAGATTTTTTGTTGGTTTTTTAGCCATAACACCACTTTTGATTTTATATGAATTAAAGAACTTTAAATCAGAATTTAAATTAGATAAAAAAACCTTTGTAATTTACTCATTATTAATTGGCATTTCTTTATTTTTAGGTTCTGCATTACAGCAAGTTGCTTTGCTATATACCGATGTTGCTAATGCTGCCTTCTTTACAATTTTTTATGTACCTATGGTGCCAATAATCATTTTTTTATTTGGAAAAAAATCAATGCACTGGAGTGTTTGGCCTTCTGTAGTTTTATGTTTGATTGGAGGATATTTATTAACAAATTTCCATGATGCCACAGTAAGACTTGGTGATACTTTAGTCGTTTTAGGGGCTTTATTTTGGAGCACACATATAATTTTTACTGGAATTATAATAACTAAATACAATCTTCCTCTTACTTTAGGAGCAGTGCAAACTTTTATAGTAGCCATACTTTCTTTTATAATTGGAGTTATTTACGAAGAATTTATTTTAAATAACATTTTAATGGAAATTTATTCAATTTTATATGCAGGTATATTATCTGGAGGATTTGCATTTGTATTACAAATTTATGCACAACGAAATATTACACCAGCGCCTGCAGCAATTATTTTTTCACTTGAAGGTGTATTTGCTACTATTGCTGCGTGGTTTATTTTGAATCAAATTCTAGATATAAATAATTTACTTGGATGCTTTTTTATTTTATGTGGAGTTCTCTTATCTCAATTATTACCATTGGTAAAAGAGAAATATAATTAATAAATTAAATAAAATAAAAATAAGGCAATTAAAATTCTATAAATAACAAAGGCGTTCATTGAAAATCTATTTATATAAATTAAAAAGAACTTTACTGTTAAAAAAGAAAAAATAAATGAAGATATAATTGCAATAATTACTAGGTAGTTAAATACAATTGGCTGTCCTAAAACTTCCTTAAAGCTTAAAACACTTGCTCCTGCCAGAGCTGGTATAGAAAGTAAAAAAGATATTTTACTTGAATCAACTCTATTGAACTTTAAAATTCTTGCAGCTGTTATAGTGATACCCGCTCTACTAACCCCTGGTATTAATGAAAAAATTTGAAAAATGCCTATAAATATTATTGATTTTAAGTTTAAATTTGAGGAAATTTTTTTATCAAATCGACTTTTATCTGAAATATATAAAACAACAGCAAAAATTAAAGTAGTCCAAGCAATAATTTCTATGTTTCTCAATTGGTAAATAATACCGGTGCTGTAAAATATGTAGCCAAAAATTATTAGAGGAATAGACCCAAATATAATTAAACTTAAAAGTTTTTTATTATTTTTAGCATCAAATAGTTCAACTCTAAAAAAGTAAATTATAGCTAAAAGGGATCCTAAATGAAGGCTGATATCAATTAGAAGAGAACTAGATTTAAATTCATATAGTGTTGATACCAAAATTAAATGAGCAGATGAGCTAACAGGTAAAAATTCTGTAACACCTTGAATTGCAGATAGAATGATAATTTCAATAATATTTTGAAGCATTGACTCTTCGTAGCCTAAAAAAATGGCATTTCAAACACTTCCATAAAAACATAATAGGTATGCAAAAATTAAAATGATTATATTTTACGGTAATTATGACAAAAAAAAGGTCATAATTATTGACCTAAATAATACTTTTACTAATAAAAACAATGTATATTTTGCCATAGCTTTAAAAAAAAAATGACTGATAAAATGCTAAAATTTGTTGAAATAGGTCAACAGACTCCACCTAAAAGAGGTGTTGAAACTCGTAAAGAGGACTTTAAGGAAATTTATGACGAATTTATTAACCGAAAAGCTCAAGAGCAGTCTAGTAGATGCTCTCAATGTGGTGTCCCATTTTGTCAGGTTCATTGCCCTTTAAGTAATAATATTCCTGACTGGCTTAAATTAACTGCAGAAGGAAGATTAAAGGAAGCTTATGAATTATCCCAAAGCACCAACAATATGCCAGAGGTATGTGGAAGAATATGTCCCCAAGATAGATTGTGTGAAGGAAATTGTGTTATTGAACAGTCGGGTCATGGCACAGTTACTATTGGTTCAATGGAAAAATACATTACTGATAACGCATGGGCTCAAGGTTGGGTAAAACCAATATCGGTAAAATTTGAGAAAAATCAGAGTGTAGGCATTATTGGAGCTGGTCCAGCTGGATTAGCAGCAGCAGAACAATTAAGAAAAAATGGATATAAAATTACTGTTTATGACAGATATGATCGTGCTGGGGGTTTACTAATTTATGGAATACCAAGTTTCAAATTAGAGAAACATGTTGTTGAAAGAAGAACAAAACTTTTAAAAGAAGGTGGAATTGAATTTGTTCAAAATTTTGAAGTTGGTAAAGATGCGACTTTGGAGCAACTAAGAAAAAAGCACGATGCAATTCTTATAGCAACTGGAGTTTATAAACCGAGAGAAGTTGAGTTACCTGGAAATGATTTAGAAAATATTTTTCCTGCAATGGAATTTTTAACAGCTTCAAATAAAAAAGGCTTAGGTGACAAAGTCGAATTATTTGACAGAGGAATTTTAAATGCTGAAGGTAAAGACGTTGTTGTAATTGGTGGAGGTGATACAGCAATGGACTGTGTAAGAACATCAGTTAGACAAAAAGCAAAATCAGTAAAATGTTTATATAGAAGAGATAAAGAAAACATGCCAGGTTCATCAAGAGAGGTTGCCAATGCTGAAGAAGAGGGTGTAGAATTTGTTTGGTTGTCAAGTCCAAAAGAATTTAGAGGTAAAAACAAAATTGAAAATTTAGTTGTTGATCAAATTCAATTAGGTGAACCAGATGAGTCAGGAAGAAGAAAACCCAAAATAAAAGAAGGTTCTGAATACGAGATTAAAGCTGATATGGTTATTAAAGCACTTGGTTTTGATCCTGAAGATTTACCAAACTTATTTGATGCTAAAGAACTCCAAGTAACAAAGTGGGGTACAATAAAAACTGACTTCGATACAATGGAAACAAACTTGAAAGGAGTATTTGCTGCTGGTGATATTGTAAGAGGTGCATCATTAGTTGTTTGGGCGATCAAAGATGGTAGAGATGCTGCAGCAGCAATGAAAATTTATTTAGAAGAGATGGAAATTAAAAAATCAAAAGTAGCTTAATGAGAAATTATTATAAAAACTTAAAATTACTCACGAGAAATCATGTTTATTCAAAGGAAATGGAGCATGATGCTTGTGGTGTAGGAGTAATTGTTTCTACAGAAGGCAAAAAATCTCGTGAAATTGTAGAGCATGGAATTGAGGCGCTTAAAGCTGTTTGGCATAGAGGTGCTGTAGACGCAGATGGTAAAACTGGAGATGGAGCAGGAATCCATGTTGAGATACCTAAAGATTTCTTCATAGAGAAAATTGAGGTTACAGGACATGATTATGATAACGCTGAAATATGTGTTGGTATGATATTTCTGCCACGAAATGATTATTCAGCACAAGAAAGCTGCAAAACAATTGTTGAGAGTGAACTAACTAAAAATGATTTTAGTATTTATGGGTGGAGACAGGTTCCCGTAAATTCAAAAATTTTAGGACAAAAGGCTCTTCAAACCATGCCTGAAATTATTCAAGTATTATTTAAATCTAATGATCAAAATTTGTTAGATAAAGATCTAGAGAGAAAAATTTATGAGACTAGAAAGAAAATTGAGAAAAAAGCTTTTCAATTATCTTTAAATAATTTTTATATTTGTTCTATTAGTTCTAAGTCAATCATATACAAAGGTTTATATCTTGCTGAAGCAATTTCAGATTTTTATTTAGACTTGAAAGATAAAAGATTTATTTCTAGATATGCTATTTTTCATCAAAGATTTTCAACTAATACAGCTCCTAGTTGGAGTCTGGCTCAACCATTTAGGGCAATTGCTCACAATGGTGAAATAAATACTTATAAAGGAAATAAAAACTGGATGAAAGTTCATGAACAAGAAATGAGCAGTCCCTTATTCGAGAATATTGAAAATTTAAAACCTGTTATACAAAAAGGTGTTTCAGACTCAGCTGCACTTGATAATGTTTTTGAACTACTAAATAAATCTGGACAACCAGCTCCATTAGCTAAATTAATGTTGGTACCTGATGCATGGTCAAAAAAAAATAAGACATTACCTAAAAATCATCAACAATTATTTAATTTCCTCAATAGTACAATGGAACCATGGGATGGGCCTGCCGCTATAGCCGCAACTGATAATGAATGGGTTATTGCCGCAAATGATAGAAATGGTTTGAGACCATTAAGATATGCAATTACAAAAGATAAAATGTTATTTGCTGGGTCAGAGACAGGCATGATCGAATTAAATGAAAAGAAAATTTTATCAAAAGGACGATTGGGACCTGGTGAAATCTTAGGAGTTAGAATTGAAAAAGGTAAAGTATTTTCAAATACTCAAATAAAAGATTATTTGGCTAGAGAATTTAAACATTTTAATTCTCAAATTGTAGATCTGGATGAAAAATTAACAATATCTAATGAAAAAAATGTTTTTGAGGGTGAAGCTTTAAGAAGAAGACAATATACTTTTGGAATTAGTTTAGAGGATTTAGAGCTAATTTTACACCCAATGGCTGAAGATGCGAAAGAGGCAACTGGTTCAATGGGTGATGATACTCCACTTGCAGTATTATCGGATAAATACAGACCACTCTATCATTTTTTTAGACAAAACTTTAGTCAGGTAACAAACCCACCAATCGATTCACTTCGAGAAAATAAAGTAATGAGTCTTAAAACTCGTTTTGGAAATCTGGGTAATATTTTAGATTTTGATACTTTAACAAAAGAAAATATTTACGTTCTCAACAGTCCAATTTTATCAAATTCTCAATTTGAAAAATTTATTAATTTTTTTGGAAAAAATTCTGTAATGATTGACTGTAGTTTTTTAAAAGATGAAAGTTTGTCTGATGCAATTGATAAAATTCAAAAGGAAGCTGAAATAGCTGTAAGGCAAGGTGTAACTCAATTAATTTTAAGTGACAAAGAAATATCTGATCATAAACTACCTATACCAATGCTTTTATGCGTTGGATCTATAAACACATTTTTAATTAATAAAAAATTAAGAGGTTACGTTTCTATAAATGTTCAATCAGGAGAGGCAATGGATACGCACTCATTTGCTACACTAATTGGAGTAGGCGCTACTACAGTTAATCCTTATTTGGCTTTTGACAGTTTGCACCAAAGGTTTTCAAAAAAACTATTTGGTCAATTTAGTTTTGATGATTGTGTAGAGAGATACATAAAGTCTGTTAACGCAGGACTATTAAAAATAATGTCAAAAATGGGTATATCAGTTTTAAGTTCTTATAGAGGTGGTTGTAATTTTGAAACTGTTGGATTAAGCAGAACGGTAGTTGATGACTATTTTCCTGGTGTTACTTCAAAAATCTCTGGAATTGGCTTAACTGGGATAGAAAAAAAGATTAGAGAAATTCATAAAGAGGCTTTTGAAAGTTCTGAAACGGTTCTTCCAATTGGTGGTATTTATAGATACAGAAAAAATGGCGAGACTCATCAATATCAAGGAAGATTAATTCATTTACTACAAAGTGCAGTTGGGTCAAACTCTTACGAAGCATATAAAAAATATGCTGAAGGTATTTATAACCTGCCTCCTATAAATCTAAGAGATTTAATTGACTTTAGAAAAAAGAAATTAGGTCCATCGATAGATTTAAGCGAAGTTGAACCAATTCAAAAGATATTAAAAAGATTTGGAAGTGGTAGCATGTCTCATGGTGCATTATCTAAAGAGGCTCATGAAACTTTAGCAATCGGAATGAATAGAATAAAAGGAGCATCTTGTAGTGGGGAAGGTGGTGAGGATGAGCAAAGATTTAAAGTGATGCAAAGTGGTGATAGTGCAAACTCAAGAGTAAAACAAATTGCTTCAGCAAGATTTGGAGTTACCATTAATTATTTAAATAATTGCAATGAAATCGAAATAAAAATTGCTCAAGGAGCAAAACCAGGTGAAGGAGGTCAGTTACCTGGTTTTAAGGTAACAGATGAAATTGCAAAATTAAGACATTCAACTCCTGGAGTTACCTTAATATCTCCACCTCCTCATCACGATATTTATTCAATAGAGGATTTGGCCCAATTAATTTATGATTTAAAACAGATAAATCCAAAAGCTCGTATAGGGGTAAAATTGGTTGCATCATCGGGTGTAGGAACAATTGCAGCAGGGGTTGCTAAAGCTGAAGCTGATATAATATTAATTTCAGGTCACAATGGTGGAACTGGAGCCACACCACAAACAAGTGTTAAGTATGTCGGAATACCTTGGGAGATGGGTTTAACTGAGGCAAACCAAGTTTTAACATTAAATAATCTTAGACACAAAGTAACTTTGAGAACTGATGGTGGAATTAAAACTGGAAGAGATGTTGTAATTGCTGCAATGATGGGAGCAGAAGAGTATGGTGTTGCAACAACGGCTTTAGTAGCTATGGGCTGTATCATGGTAAGACAATGTCATTCAAACACATGTCCGGTTGGAGTGTGTACTCAGGATGAAAAATTAAGAGAAAAATTTACTGGGACACCTGATAAAGTAGTAAACTTGTTCACTTTTATCGCCTCAGAAGTTAGAGAAATATTAGCTGAACTTGGTTTTAAATCACTTAACGAAATAATTGGAAGAACTGATTTGTTAATGCAAGTCAATAAAGCCTCTCCTAATTTAGATGACTTAGATTTAAACCCATTGTTTGTTCAAGCAGATCCAGGGAACAATAAAAGATATTGCGAGAGTGCAGAAATAAATAAAGTTCCTGATACTTTAGACCAAGAAATTTGGCCAGAAATAGAAAAAGCATTGGATAATTCACAAAAAATTGAAAAAGAATATTCAATTAAAAATACAAATAGAGCAGTAGGAACTAGAATTTCACACCATCTATATAAAAAATATGGATATGAGAAGTTAGATGAAAATTTTTTGACTTTAAATTTTAAAGGATCAGCAGGACAATCTTTTGGCGCTTTCTCTTCAAAAGGATTGAAGCTAGTACTTAAAGGAGATGCCAATGATTATGTTGGAAAAGGCCTTTCAGGTGCAACTATAGCAATAAAACTTTCAGATGAGAGTAATTTAATTTCAAATGAAAATACTATTATTGGTAATACTGTTTTGTACGGAGCTACATCAGGTAAACTTTTTGCAGCAGGTTTAGCAGGAGATAGATTTGCGGTAAGAAACTCAGGTGCAACAACAGTTATAGAAGGCTGTGATTCAAATGGTTGTGAGTACATGACTGGTGGAACAGTTGCAATATTAGGAAATGTTGGCGATAACTTTGCAGCAGGAATGACAGGAGGCATGGCATTTATTTATGATAAAAAACAACAATTTGAAAAAAAAGTAAATCCTGAATCAGTCGTTTGGCAAAATGTAGAAACAGATTACTGGAAAGAATTTTTAAAAAATTTAATTAGTGAGCATCTCAAAGAAACAGGATCGGATTTGTCTAAAAAATTAATAGAAAGTTTTGATGATGAAATTAATAATTTTATTCAAGTATGTCCAAAAGAAATGTTAGATAAATTAAAAAATCCTATAACATTAAAAAAACAAGTTAAAAAAGTTAGCTAAATTAACAAATTAAGCTCTTTCAAAATTACCTTTAACCTTTTTTTACTTGATAAACTATGATCACCTTTCTTAATAATATTTAGTTTTTTTTTTGCTTTAGGAAACAATTTTAAAATCTTTTTTGAATAAGAAACAGGAACTACCTCATCCTTTTCACCATGCACCATTGTTACTTTAATATTTGAATTAATCTTCTTATTAAAAACTTTGTTTTTTCTCCCATCTTTTATTAGCTGAAGTGAAATTGGATATTCATAATTTCCATGTTTTAAATGATAAATACCTTTTTTTATTGTTTCGTCTTTCATTTTTTTAGTAAATTTTTTCCACATTAAGTTTTCTAAAAATTCAGGAGCAGCTCCTATACCTAAAAATCCTTTAATTTGTTTTTTGAAAATTTTAAATTGATTAAGAGAAATCCACGCTCCCATACTTGAACCAATTAATATAAAGTCTTTTCTTTTTACATATTTTCTTATTAGAATAGACGTCTCTTTACTCCATTTTGAAATGTTCCCATTTATAAATTTACCTGAAGATTTTCCATGTCCGGAGTATTCAAGCGCTAAAAAACTCAACTTATTTTTCTTGGCAAACTTTAAAAATGCATTTGGTTTTTCCCCTTCAAGGTCTGACATAAAACCGTGTAAAAAAACTATAAAAGAACTATTTTTAAAAATTTTGGTAATATGTCTGATTTTCTTTGTATTTGATATTTTATGAAATTTGAAATTTACCATAATCGTTTATAAGTTTTGTCTATTAATATATAATCATATCAAATGTCATCTGATTTAAAAGTTTTACAAGTAATACCTAAATTAGGTTATGGGGGAGCTGAAACAGGCTGTTTTGACATCGCTCATTACTTGCCCGAAAATAATTGTAAGTCTTTTATAGTTACTAGTGGTGGTGAATTACTAAAATTTGTTGATAAAAAAAAAGTAAAAGTATTTAGGTTGCCAGTAAACAGCAAAAACCCACTTTTGATTTTAATTAATGCTTTAATTTTAATTGGTATAATTTTAATTAATAATATTTCTATAGTCCATGCAAGGAGTAGAGCCCCAGCTTGGTCATGCTTATTAGCAACAAAACTAACTGGTAGAAAATTTGTTACAACATTTCATGGGACTTACAATTTTAAAAATAATTTAAAAAAATTCTATAATTCAATTATGACAAGATCTGATTTAATAATTGCAGGCTCAAATTTTATATTTTCACATATTAAACAAAATTATTCTAAATATCTAAATGATAAAAAAAAGCTGTTAGTTATTTTTAGAGGTATTAATGTCGATTATTTTGATCCAACGACAAAATTCGAATCTGATGAAAAAAAATTATTAACAAAATGGGATATAGAAAAAGATAAAAAAATTATTCTCTTGCCAGGTAGATTAACATCTTGGAAGGGACAAGAAGTTTTCATTGAAGCAGTAAATTTGGTAAATATAGAATTGGGTTATGAAGCGTTTTATGCTGTTATTCTGGGTAGTGATCAAGGTAGAGATTTATATAAGAAAAAGTTAATTAGACTTTCAGAACAATTTAGGTTGTCAAAGCAAATTAGATTCATAGATCATTGCAAGGATATGGCTTTAGCTTATAAAATTTCAGATATTGTAGTTTCTGCCTCAACAGAACCGGAGGCTTTCGGAAGAGTTTCTGTTGAAGCACAATCAATGGAGACACCTATTATTGCAAGTAATATTGGTGGATCCAATGAAACAATTATAGATGAAAAGACAGGTTTTTTATATGAAGCAGGAAATGCTAAATCCTTAAGTAAGAAAATATTAAAACTTCTTTATTTAGATGAAACACTATTAAAATCAATTGGTATCGAAGGGAGAAAAAATATAGTTAAAAAATTTAATGTTGAAAAAATGTGTTTTTCTACATATTCAGAGTATAAAAGATTATTAAATTAAATGCCAATAATTACATTACCTGACGGAAACAATATTGATTTTCCTAATAAAGTTACAGGACTGGAAGTAGCTGAAAAAATTAGCAAATCATTAGCCAAACAAGCACTTATAATGAGTGTGGATGGTAAACTTAAAGATTTATATTTTGAAATTGAGACTGACTGCTCAGTTAAAATTTTTACTGCAAAAGATCATGAAGGATTAGAAGTTATTAGGCACGATACAGCCCATATAATGGCTATGGCTGTTCAAGAGCTATATCCTGGTACTCAAGTAACTATTGGACCAGTAATAGAGAATGGATTTTATTATGATTTTGCTAGAAAGGAAGCATTCACAACTGATGATTTAAAAAAGATTGAAAATAGAATGTTAGAAATAATTGATAAAGATGTAAAAACAAGAAGAGAAGTTTGGCAAAGAGAAGAAGCAATTAAACATTTTATTAAAATCGGTGAAAAATATAAAGCTGAAATAATTGAAAGCATTCCAGTAAATGAGGAACTTTCTGTTTATCATCATGGTGAAACGTGGCATGATTTATGCAGAGGACCTCATTTATTATCATCTGGAAAAATTGGTAAAGCTTTTAAATTAATGAAAGTTTCAGGAGCATATTGGAGAGGAGACTCTAATAATGAAATGCTTCAAAGAATTTATGGAACAAGTTGGGCAAATCAAAAACAATTAGACGATTATTTGAGAAGAATTGAAGAAGCTGAAAAAAGAGATCATAGAAAACTTGGAAAAGAAATGGACTTATTTCATTTTAGGGAAGAAAGTCCTGGATCAGTATTCTGGCATGAAAAAGGATGGGCCTTATTTCAAAAATTAATCAATTATATGAGAAGTCGACAAGACGCTGCTGGTTATAAAGAAGTAAACACACCAGAAATATTAGATAGACAACTATGGGAAAAATCTGGGCATTGGGAAAAATATGGAGAAAATATGTATACTTCAGAAACGCCAGATGAAAAAGTATTTGCAATTAAACCAATGAATTGTCCTGGGCATATTCAGGTATTTAATCAGGGTTTAAAAAGTTATAGAGACCTACCCTTACGTATTGCAGAATTTGGAAAAGTACATCGGTATGAACCATCTGGAGCTCTACATGGATTACTTAGAGTAAGAGCTTTTACTCAAGATGATGCACATATATTTTGTTCTGAGGATCAAATTACTAGTGAATGTTTAGAGGTAACTAATTTAATTCTAGATATTTATAAAGATTTAGGCTTCGAAAATGTAATTCTTAAATACGCAGATAGACCTGAAGTAAGAGTTGGTGATGACGAAATTTGGGATAAAGCAGAGGCTTCTTTACTTGAAGCAGTTAAAGCTTCTAAGTTAGAATACAGTATTAACAAGGGGGAGGGAGCATTTTATGGTCCAAAAATTGAATTTGTTTTAAGAGATGCAATCGGTAGAGATTGGCAATGTGGAACTTTACAGGTTGATTTAAACCTACCTGGAAGATTAGATGCATCATATGTTGATAAAGATGGAACAAAAAAAGTTCCTGTAATGTTACATAGAGCGTTGTTTGGTTCTTTAGAAAGATTTGTTGGAATTCTAATTGAAAATTACGCAGGAAAATTTCCTTTTTGGTTGTCTCCTTTGCAATCAATGGTGATACCTATCTCAGAGGAATTTAATGATTATGCAGTTGAAGTATCTAAAAAAATTAAAAATGCAGGTATTAGTTCTGCAGTAGACTTAAAAAATAATAATTTAAATTATAAAATAAGAGATCATTCTTTAGAAAAAATACCGCTTTTGTTAATTTGTGGTAAAAAAGAAGTTGACTCCAATTCAGTAACGATTAGAAGATTAGATTCTAATAAACAAGAAAATATGGGTATAGATAAATTCTTAAAAACATTCTCTGCTTTAAATAAAGCATCATCAAACTAAGTGGCAGATTTCAAACAAAATTATTTTCAAAGAAGGACTAAGGACAGAGGCCCGAGATCCAATAATAGAATTTCCTCTCCAGATGTCCAGGTTATAGCAAGTGATGGAGAAAATCTTGGAGTGATTAATACCAATGAGGCTATTTCCATGGCAAAAAATCAAGGTTTAGATTTAATTGAAATAGCACCTAATGCAAACCCTCCTGTATGTAAAATAATGGATATGGGCAAATATAAATATGATGCTCAAAAAAAAGCAAATCTTGCTAAAAAAAAACAAAAAATTGTTTCTTTAAAAGAAATTAAAATGAGACCTGTAACTGAAACTCATGATTATGAATTTAAAGTTAAAAATGCAAAAAAATTCATAGCCAAAGGAGATAAAGTCAAATTTACTATTAGATTTAAAGGAAGAGAGCTTCAGCATTCCCATCTTGGAAATGAACTAATGGGCAAAATTAGAGAGGATATGAAGGATATCGGTAAGGTAGAATTACATCCTAAGTTTGACGGCAAGCAAATGATCATGGTAATTCAGCCTTTATAAGCTTTAATAGAGGTTGTAAAATTATATCTTTCTTTGTATAAGTCCGCAGAATTATGCCAAAACTAAAAACAAAAAGCTCAGCAAAAAAACGATTTAAAATATCCGCTAAGGGTAAAGTTATTTCTGCTCAAGCAGGTAAAAGACACGGTATGATCAAAAGAACGAATTCACAAATAAGAAAACTGAGAGGCACCACAACATTGTCTAAACAAGATGGAAAAATTGTTAAGTCATATATGCCTTACAGTTTAAGAGGTTAGTAATGGCAAGAGTTAAAAGAGGTGTAACTAGTAAAGCTAAACATAAAAAAGTTTTAAAAGCCGTAAAAGGCCAGTGGGGAAGAAGAAAAAATACTATTAGAGTTGCTAAGCAGGCAATGGAAAAATCCATGCAATACGCTTATCGAGACAGAAGAAATAGGAAAAGAGATTTCAAATCGTTGTGGATACAGAGAATCAATGCTGGAGTAAGAGCTGAAGGCTTAACTTATTCAAAATTTATCAATGGATTAAGTAAATGTGGGGTTACAATAGATAGAAAAATTCTTGCTGAAATTGCTTACGATAGCCCTGAAGCATTCAAAACAATTGTACAAAAAGCTCAATCCGCTTTAAATTAATCTTCACTATTGTTTTTATTTCTTAAGGAAATAATCTACTCATATGTCAGAGATAAAAAATATTAGAGATCAGTTTATGTCAAAGCTTGAAGGTGATTTGAGTGTTGATCAAATAAACGAAATCAAGACAGAGTTATTTGGTAAAAATGGTTTAATTTCATCAAAATTTAAAACAATAGGATCTATTCCAGAGACTGATAGAAAAAAATTTGCATCAGATTTAAATCAAGCTAAAGATGAACTTCAGAATTTGATAACTTCTAAAATTAGTGAGATAGAAGGAAAAAAAATAAATGAAAAATTAGAAAAGGAAAAAGTTGATATAACTTTACCTGAAAGACCATTCGTTAGGGGAAAGGTTCATCCAGTATCACAAACTATTGATGAAATTTCATCTATTTTCTCTGAAATAGGATTTAGTGTTGAGGAAGGCCCTGACGTTGAAAATGAATATAACAACTTTACAGCTTTAAACACACCTGACAATCATCCAGCAAGAGATATGCATGACACATTTTACTTAGATGAAAACAAAGAGGTTTTATTAAGAACTCATACTTCACCAGTTCAAATTAGAACTATGCTTAAAGATAAACCTCCATTTAAGATTATTGCTCCTGGGAGAACTTATAGATCTGATAGCGATCAAACACATTCACCAATGTTCCATCAAGTAGAAGGTTTGCATATTGACACAAATATTAACATGGGGCATTTGAAAGGATGCTTGAATTATTTCATTAAAGAATTTTTTGAAGTTGAAAAAATTAAAATGAGATTTAGACCTAGTCATTTTCCATTCACAGAACCATCTGCTGAAGTAGATATTGGTTATGAAATAAAAGATGGCAAAATAATTATTGGAGAGGGAGATAAGTGGCTTGAAATTTTAGGCTGTGGCATGGTTCATCCTAATGTCTTAAAAAATGTAAAAGTAGATCCTTCTAAATATCAAGGATATGCCTTTGGTATAGGTATAGACCGATTAGCAATGCTTAAATATGGCATTAATGATTTAAGAGCGTTTTTTGATTGTGATTATAGATGGCTAAATCATTTTGGTTTTGATCCGCTTGATGTTCCTTCAAATTATAGAGGTCTAAGCAGATGAAGATTACATATGATTGGTTAAAAGATCATTTAAAAACAAGTGCCAAAGAAGATAAGCTTCTTGAGAAACTAACAGACATAGGTCTGGAGGTTGAGAGTATAGAAAATTTATCTGAGGGATTAGATTCATTTAAGGTAGCAAAAATTGTAAAAACAGAGAAACATCCTAATGCAGATAGACTTAAAGTTTGTGATGTTGATGTTGGCAATAAAGTAATCAAAAAAGTTGTTTGTGGTGCTGCAAATGCAAGGGAGGGTCTTATTACTGTGTATGCTCCACCAGGTGCAATAATCCCAAAAAATAAAACTAAACTTGTTGTTGCTAAAATTAGAGATGTTACATCTTATGGAATGCTTTGTTCTGAATCTGAATTGAATTTATCAGATGAAAGTGATGGAATTACTGAATTATCATCTTCGAAATATGCAAAAAATATTGGAAAAAGTTATTTTTCTAAACCAAGTTCTAATCTTATAGATTTATCAATTACACCAAATAGACCAGACTGTCTTGGTGTTCGGGGGATAGCGAGAGATCTATCAGCTGCAGGTTTTGGAAACTTAAAACCAGAAAAAGATAAAAAAATTAAATCTAATAAAAAACAGACCTTAAAAGTAAAAATAACAAAAGAAAAAAATCAAGGCTGTTTGTCTTTTGGCAGCTGCTTGATAACCAACGTCAAAAATACAGAAAGTCCTCAATGGCTGAAAGATAAATTAATTTCTATAGGCCAAAAACCAATATCTGCAATTGTAGATATTACAAATTATGTCATGATTGATATTAATCGTCCTTTGCACGCATATGATGCTGATAAAATCGATAGGGGAATAATTGTTAGAAATTCAAAATCAGGAGAAGAATTCACTGCTCTAGATAATAAAAATTATAAACTAGATGATGGAATGTGTGTAATAAGTGATAACAAAGGTGTCTTAGGCCTAGGAGGAATTATTGGAGGAACAAGATCTGGTACAGAGTTAGATACAAAAAATGTTCTATTAGAATCTGCTTATTTTGATCCAAGATCAATTAGAAAAACTGCAAAAAAATTGAATATCGATACAGATGCTAAATTCAGATTTGAAAGAGGTATTGATCAGTTATCTATTGATGCTGGATTAAATAAAGCAGCTTTTTTAATTAAGGAAATTTGCGGTGGTGAAGTAAGTAAAATAGATATTCAAAAAATTGAGTCTTATAAAAACAAAGTAATAAAATTTGAAACAAAAACATTTGAAAAAATTACTGGTTTTAAAATTTCAACCAAAGAAATGATAATCATTTTAGAAAAACTTGGTTTTAAATTAAAAAAAGAAAAAAAATTCTTTAAATTATCAGTTCCTTCTTGGAGACCAGATATCGTTCAAGAAATTGATATAGTTGAAGAACTTGTAAGAATTAGTGGTTATGAAAAAATAAAAATAGAAAATCCTATTAAAGAAAGGTCAAAAAATACTTTAAATCCAACTCAAAAGTTATTTCATTTTCTTCAAAGAGCAGTGGCATCTAAAGGGTATCTAGAGGCTATTACTTGGTCTTTTACAGATTCAAAATATAACGATCACTTTAAAGGGGACAAGAAAGAAATAAAAATTGTAAATCCAATTAGCTCTGAATTGGGAGTATTAAGAAATTCTATTTTTTCAAATTTAGTGATGTACATGAGCAAAAACTTAGATAGAGGAATTAAAGATTTATCAATATTTGAAATAGGACCAATATTTTATGGTTCACAACCTGGAGCTCAAAATACAGTTGTTTGCGGTTTGTCGGCTGGGAAAAAATCTAGACTTTCATGGATTGAAAAAGAGAGAAATATAGATGTTTTTGATATCAAAAGAGACGTTACACAAACTTTAGTAGAAGCTGGTTATGACTCAGAAAAATTTTATATTGATGATGAAAGCCCTAGTTATTATCATCCTGGAAAATCAGGCAGAGTATTTTTGAATAAGGGAAAAGATAATGTAGCAGCCTATTTTGGTGAAATTCATCCAAATATAATCAAAACGCTAGATATTAAAACAGAGTCTTTAGTAGGATTTGAAATATTTTTAGATAATTTAAAACTGCCAAAAAAACCTTTA
Organism: uncultured Pelagibacteraceae bacterium; assembly: GCA_902622955.1. GTDB lineage: Bacteria > Pseudomonadota > Alphaproteobacteria > Pelagibacterales > Pelagibacteraceae > Pelagibacter. The sequence continues at coordinate 10,191 of CACNRP010000003.1, read as the reverse complement.
AAAGATCAAAAAACAAAATATTCTGTGTCCGACTTTCAAAAATCCGAAAGAGATTTTGCATTTATTGTTGATAAAAAAATAAGTGTGCAAGATCTAGTTAGTGTCATATCTAATATTGATAAAAATTTAATTTCAAACATTAAAGTATTTGATGTTTACGAAGGAGGTAATATTCCTGAAAATCAAAAATCAGTTGCTATAAGCGTTACTATTCAATCACTAGAAAAAACTTTAACGGATAATGATTTAGAAAAAACTAATAATTTGATAATAGAAACAGTTGAAAATATAACTGGTGCTAAAATTCGTTCCTAAAATAATTAATGAGTTCAATTGATAATATAAGAAATTTTGCAATTATTGCGCATATTGATCATGGAAAATCAACAATAGCTGATAGAATTATTCATAGTTGTGGTGGATTAACTGAAAGAGAAATGAAAGCTCAAGTTTTAGATTCTATGGATATAGAGCGTGAAAGAGGAATTACAATCAAAGCACAAACTGTAAAATTAAATTATAAAGCTAAAAATGGAAAAAATTATATTTTAAATATTATTGATACCCCAGGTCATGTAGATTTTAGTTATGAAGTAAGTAGATCTTTATATGCTTGCGAGGGTTCAATTTTAATTGTAGATAGTACACAAGGGGTAGAAGCTCAAACTTTAGCCAATGTTTATCAAGCTTTAGACACCAACCATGAGATAGTACCAGTTTTAAATAAGGTTGATTTACCTGCATCCGATTTAGTTAGAACAAAAAAACAAATAGAAGAAGTGATAGGAATTGATACTGAAAACGCAATTCCATGTTCAGGTAAAACTGGTGAAGGAATTGATGATATTTTAGAACAAATAATTACAACATTACCTGCACCAAAAGGAGAAAGCTCAGCAGATCTAAAATGTTTATTGGTTGATAGCTGGTATGACACTTATTTAGGTGTAGTAATCTTAGTAAGAGTGATAGATGGAAAGCTTTCAAAACATATGAAAATTAAAATGATGTCTACTAATCAAGAATATATTGTTGAAAAAGTTGGGGTTTTCACACCAAAGCCAGTAGATATAAATGAATTAAAAACAGGTGAAATTGGGTTTATTACAACAGGAATTAAAGTTCTGTCAGAAACAAAAGTAGGAGATACAATTTGTGATGCTTCAAAACCTTTGAAAGATGCTTTGCCGGGATTTAAACCAAGTAAACCTGTAGTTTTTTGTGGGTTATTTCCAGTAGATAGTTCTGAGTTTCAAAAACTTAAAGACGGTTTGGCTAAATTACAATTAAATGATGCAAGTTTCTCGTTTGAACCAGAGTCATCATCTGCTTTAGGATTAGGTTTTAGATGTGGATTTTTAGGCTTACTTCATTTAGAAATCGTAACAGAGAGATTAGAAAGAGAATTCGATGTTAATTTATTAACAACGACACCTGGAGTAGTTTATAAAGTTTATCTAAACAATGGAAATATAATCGATCTTCAGAACCCTTCAAGTTTACCTGATCAAACTTTGATAAAATATATTGAGGAACCATGGATAAAAGCAACAATCATTACGCCTGATCAGTACTTGGGTTCGATAATAAAAATGTGTCAGGATAAAAGAGGCATTCAAACTAATTTAAGTTATTCTGGAAACAGGGCAGTTGTAAATTATGAGTTACCTTTAAATGAAGTTGTTTTTGATTTTAACGATAGATTAAAATCAATGACTAGCGGATATGCTAGTTTTGATTATGAGATAATTGAACATAGAGAAGGAGACCTGGTTAAACTTGGAATATTAGTAAATGGTGAACCTGTTGATGCTTTAGCTATGATGATACATAAAGACTTTGCTCAAAAAACTGGAAGAGAGGTTTGTGAAAAATTAAAAGATTTGATTCCACGTCATAATTTTATGATACCAGTGCAAGCAGCTATAGGAGGCAAAATTATTGCAAGAGAGACAATCAAAGGTTTTAAAAAAGATGTATTAACTAAAATTCATGGTGGTGGAGCAACAGATAGAAAAAGAAAACTTTTAGAAAAACAAAAAAAAGGAAAAGCTAGATCAAAACAATTTGGAAGAGTTGAAATTCCACAAGAGGCATTTATTGGTGTACTTAAGATTTCAAAAGAAAAATAGACGGAGAGGTGGCCGAGTGGTTGAAGGCGCACGCTTGGAAAGCGTGTAAAGAAGCAATTCTTTCATGGGTTCGAATCCCATTCTCTCCGCCATTAAATAACCCTTATATTTTAATGGTAATTTGAGCATTTTATAGTTTTTTTAGTAAGATAAATCAGCAATTTTTATAAAAAATGTTATAATTTTCTTCTTCCAAAACTTAAAAAATGACAAATAAAAATACATATCAGGCAGACTCCATTAAAGTTCTAAAGGGACTTGAGGCAGTTAGAAAAAGGCCAGGTATGTATATTGGAGATACTGATGATGGAACTGGTTTACATCATATGGTTTACGAAGTTGTTGATAACTCAATCGATGAGGCTCTAGCAGGACATTGTAAAAATATTTATGTCAAAATTAATCCTGATGGAACGATTACAGTAAATGATGATGGAAGAGGTATTCCCGTTGATATCCATAAAGGAGAAAAAAAATCAGCAGCAGAAGTAATTATGACACAACTTCATGCTGGTGGTAAATTTGATCATGACTCATATAAAGTTTCAGGCGGACTACATGGTGTTGGTGTTTCAGTCGTTAATGCACTATCAGAAAAACTACAGCTAGAAATATATAGAGATGGAAAAAAATATTACATAGAATTTCAAAATGGAGAAGCTAAATCACCATTAAAAGTAGTGGGAAAAGCAAAACATACTGGCACGCAAATTACTTTTATGCCTTCAAAAGAAATTTTTTCTTCAATAAAATTTAGTGCAAATATTTTAATTAAAAGAATGCGAGAATTGGCATTCTTAAATAAAGGAATTAAAATAATATTTACTGATGCCAGTCAAAAGAAAGAAAAAATTTCAGAGTTTAAGTTTGATGGAGGTGTTCTCGAATTTGTAGATTTTTTAGATGAAAAAAGAGAAAAACTACAAAATAAAAATGGAAATGATTTATTTAGAAAGCCGATTTATATAGAAGGTAAAAAAAATAATATTGAATTAGAGTGTTCATTAAAATGGAATGCTGGATATACTGAAGATATTTTTCCATATACAAATAATATTTATCAAAAAGATGGTGGAACTCACTTATTAGGATTCAGGAGTGCGTTGACTAGAGTAGTAAATAAATATGCAAATGAAAATAATTTACTTAAAAAAAATAAACTAGCAATATCAGGTGATGATATTAAAGAAGGTCTTACCTGTGTACTCTCGGCCAAGATTCCTGATCCAAAGTTTTCATCACAAACAAAAGATAAACTTGTTTCATCAGAAGTAAGGATGATAGTTGAAACATTAGTGAATGAAAAATTATCTATTTGGTTTGATCAAAATCCTTCAGTTGCAAAAATTATTTTAGCTAAGGTTATTCAAGCAGCTATGGCTAGAGATGTTGCTAGAAAAGCAAGAGAAAATGTGAGAAGGAAAGGAGCTCTAGAATTAAGTGGTCTCCCTGGAAAGCTAGCTGATTGCCAAATCGGCAAACAAGAAGGCACAGAATTATTTATTGTTGAGGGTGACTCAGCGGGTGGTTCTGCAAAACAAGGAAGAAATAGGGCAAATCAAGCCGTCTTACCACTTAGAGGCAAAATACTAAATACCTACGTGGAGGATTTAAATGTTAATAAAAATGGAAATGGAAACGGCTCTGATCAAAGAACAAAAGCGTTGTCTAAAATGATCTCTTCAAATGAGATAGTTACATTGATTAATGCACTCGGATTAGATCCAAAGGCACAAGAGATTGATTTAAAAGACTTAAGATACGGAAAAATAATTATTATGACAGATGCTGATGTAGACGGTTCTCATATTCGAGCTCTACTTTTAACTTTTTTTAATAATAAACCCTTTAATAAATTAATTGAGAATGGACATATTTATTTAGCTCAACCTCCATTATTTAAAATTAACAAAGGAACAAAAGGGATTTATATTAAAGATGAGAAAGAGTTAGAAGAATACATTTCAAATAACAATAAAGAAATAAAAAAAATAAAAAAAGGTTCAAAAGATTATTTAAAAGCAATTGACTCAGAAAAATCAAAAATGAATATCCAAAGATTTAAAGGTTTAGGGGAAATGAATCCAGATGAGTTGTGGAGTACAACTTTAGATCCAGAAACAAGAAATTTGCTACAAGTACAATACTCTAAAGATATTAAAAGGGATCAAGGTCTAATTCATACATTGATGGGAAATGATGTGGCTTTACGAAAAGATTTTATTGTATCTAATGCTATAAATGTTCAAAACCTAGATATTTAAAATGAAGTTTTTTGAAACTTCAAAATATCATTCATTTAAAAAATCAACATATATAACCTTAAGATGGATTGGAATTATAGGACAACTAATTGCAGTAAATTTTGTATATCTCTTTTTAAATTCTAGTTTTGATTTTGTTACATCAAATATAATCATATTTTTTGGTGTAATAAGTAATTTATATTTAATATTTATTCATAAAAAAACACAACTTTCAGATAGGTCTGCTTTTTTATTCTTACTCATTGATATTTTACAATTAGGTTTTCTTCTTTACTTATCTGGTGGAATAACCAATCCTTTTGTCATTTTTATATTAATTCCAAGTGTTTTTTCTTCATCTAATTTAAGTTTTAAAACTAATACTTTGTTAGTAATTTTAACGGTAGTTATAATTATATTTTTAACTTTTAATTACGAGGATTTACCTATTAATTTAAATATTGATTTTCATAATAATCATTATTTTTATTATTCTATCCCAACATCTTTAATCATCGCTTTAGTTTTCCTAAATTACTTTGCGATGACTTTTGGAACACAATCTAGACTAAGAAAAGAAGCGTTGGCAAAAATGGAAGAAGCAATGGCCAAAGAACATGAACTTTTATCATTAGGTGGCCAAGCAGCTGCTGCAGCACATTCTTTAGGCACTCCACTTTCAACAATAACAATTATTGCTCATGATTTAATGAAGCAATTTAAAGGACAAAAAGAATTAAAAAAAGATATTGAATTATTAAATAGTCAAGTTGATCGATGTAATAAAATTTTAAAGCGTCTAACTCTTAACCCTGTGGAAGAGGATGAATTTATTGATAAAGATATTAGTATTAGATCTTATTTGAATGAAATTATCTCATCATTTAAAGAAATAAGTAAAAAAAATTTTATTTTTAATTTTGATCAAGATTCTAACCCAAAAAAAATAACAAAATCTATAGAAATTGTTTATGGATTAAGAAATTTTATTGGAAATGCAAATAAATTTGCCAAAAATAATATATTTATAAATTTAAAAAGCGACAGCGAAATGACTGAGATTAATGTAGAAGACGACGGGAATGGGTATCCTAGAGATATTTTATCTAAAATTGGAGAACCTTATTTAAAATCTAATTATTCTAAAGATACGTCAAAGGAAGGATTAGGTCTTGGATTGTTTATCGGAAAAACATTATTAGAGAAGAATTTTGCGGCAGTAAATTTTAGAAATTCTAAAACAAGAGGTGGTGCCGAAGTAAATATTAGGTGGAAAAATAAAGAGCTTTTTAATATTTAATGATATTTTTTCTTTGTCTCAAACAATGAGCTTAATTGAGATATCATAACATCTCCCAATTCATTTACGTCTGTAATTTTAATTGCTTTATCATAATACCTTGATACATCGTGACCTATTCCTATAGCCAAAATTTCGATATCTGATCTGTTTTCAATAAATTTTACTATTTTTTTTAAATGTTTCTCTAAAAAGTCTCCAGAATTTACTGAAAGAGTCGAATCATCTACTGGAGCACCATCAGAAATTACCATCAAAATTTTTCTTTCTTCTTTTCTTTTTTTAATTCTATTGTATGCCCATGATATTGCCTCTCCATCAATATTTTCTTTTAGCAAACCTTCTTTAAGCATAAGTCCCAAATTATTTTTTGCTTGTCTCCAGTGTGTGTCAGCCCCTTTATATATAATATGTCTTAAATCATTTAATCTACCTGGTAATTTAGGTTTTGAATTTTTTGTCCAAAGCTCTCTACTTTGACCACCCTTCCAATTTTTTGTTGTAAAACCTAAAATTTCCACTTTGACAGAACATCTCTCTAAAGTTCTAGACAGGATGTCTGCACATATGGCTGCAATAGTAATTGGTCTACCTCTCATAGATCCAGAATTATCTATTAATAAGGTTACAACTGTGTCTTTAAAATCTAAATCTTTTTCTTTTTTAAAAGATAAAGAATTATATGGATCCATTATAATTCTTGGAAGTTTAGAGCTATCTAGTAATCCTTCTTCTAAGTCAAATTCCCAAGCTCTATTTTGTTTTGCGAGTAATTGTCTTTGAAGCTTATTTGCCAATTTAGTTATTACGTCTTGGAAACCAATTAGCTGTTGATCTAAACTTTTTCTTAATTTAGTTGCTTCATCGGCATTTTCTAAATTCTCAGCTTTTATAATTTCATCATACTGTGTAGTAAACATTTTATAATCAAGATTAATATTATCTATATTTTTTTTTACTATTTGTTCTGAATTTTGTTCATCGGCTTCAACTTCATTAAGTTGTTCATCTAAGTTAAATTCGTCAACGCTATAATCTGCATCTAGAGAAGCTTGTGTCTCCTGGTCATTGTTCTCATCTTTATTATCTTCATTATCACTGTTTTGATCATCATTAGATGGATTGTCTTGTCCTTGCTCCTGATTTTCCTCTTTTTTTTCGTTATCTTCATCATTTTGAAAAATATCCATTTCTTCTAATATTTGAGAAAATCTTGATGCATAGGTATTTTGATCTTCTAAATTATTCATCAAAAATTCTTTATGTTTTTCAATAGAATTTTCAAAATCTTTTTCCCAAAAATTTAACATTCTAGAAGTTAAAGGATTTAAATTTATTTTATGAAAGTTTTTAAGCATGTATAATTCAAAGGCCTCTGCTACAGGGACATCCTCTTTTGTTTTTAATTGATCTTTTCTTTTACGGTTAATTATTTGGGAATAATTTTCATGAAAGTTTTTTTCTATACCCTTAAGCATTTGGCCACCTAAGGTTTCGTATCTAATTTTCTCAGCAATGTTGTAAAGTGATCTTGATGAGGTATTTCTTGGTAAATTTTTTTTATAAATTAGATCATTAGAAAATTTTTTTTTAAGAGCACTAGAATCAGTCTCAGCACGTAATCTTACAAAGTCACTTGGATTAGTTAAATTATCTATTTCTATTTCAATTATATCTTTAGCTTTTTTATCTTCTGGGTTTTTTATATTTGAAACAAAATCATCAGAAATTACTTTTGCTGTAGAATTTAAAGCAATTCTGAATTTTTCTTTTAAATTACTTATTTTTGAACTCATTTAAATTTGAATATTAATCAAAGACTCTGGCAACTCATCTCCAAAACATCTTTGATAATATTCTGCGATAGTATTTTTTTCAATATCATCGCATTTATTTAAAAAAGTTACTCTGAAAGCGTAACCAGTATCCTTAAAAATTTCTGAATTCTCAGCCCAATGCAGCACAGTTCGGGGGCTCATTACCGTCGAAATATCTCCAGCTATAAATCCCTTTCGAGTAAGAGATGCAACTTTTATCATATTGGCAACTTTTTCTTTTCCTTTTGCATTATTGAAGTTTTTATTTTTAGACAAAACAATGTCCATTTCTTTATCTAGGCTAAGATAATTTAATGTTGTAACGATGTTCCATCTATCCATCTGACCTTGATTGATTTGCTGTGTTCCATGATAAAGACCCGTGGTATCACCAAGACCAACAGTGTTTGAAGTAGCAAATAATCTAAAAAATTTATTTTGTTTAATGACTTTATTTTTATCTAATAACGTAAAATTTCCTTCAGCTTCCAACACTCTTTGAATTACAAACATAACATCAGGTCTTCCAGCATCATATTCATCGAAAACAAGCGCAACTGGATTTTGAATTGACCAAGGTAAAATACCTTCATTAAACTGTGTTACTTGTTTTCCATCTTTAAGAACAATCGCATCTTTTCCTATCAAGTCTATTCTACTTACATGACTATCTAAATTTACTCGAATACAAGGCCAATTTAATCTTGCAGCAATTTGCTCTATGTGGGTCGATTTACCTGTTCCATGATATCCTTGAACTAAAACTCTTTTATTAAAGGCAAAACCAGAAATGATAGCTAATGTAGTATCTCTGTCGAATTTATAGTTTTTATCTATTTCTGGAACATACTCATTTTTCTTAGAAAATGCTTCTACTTCCATTTCCGAGTCAATTCCAAAGGTTTGTTTTAATGAAACTTTAATATCTGGTTCTGTATTAAGATTTGGAGTCAATTTTTTCTCTATAGGTATTTTTTAGTTGTGTATAAGCTAATGTTATAAGTTTAAGTTTTTCCTCATATTTTTTATTTCCAGAATTCATATCAGGGTGAAATTTTTTCACAAGTAATTTGAATTTATCTTGTATTTTTTTCCACTTCAAACCCACAGAAACCCCCAATATTCCAAAAGCTTTTATATCTTTATGATCAAATTTAAATTGACGCATATGATTATAATCTCCATTTATTTTTTCTTTATCGAGCTCATCTCTTAAAGTTGTATTCCACAAAACTTTAAAAAAATTATCTGAGGAACTAAAGCTTTGTGTAGGTTTGTGCCAAGTCATATCTGATTTTAAAAAATTCATTACCTGGTCATCATTCATACCTGAAAAATAATTCCAATTTTTATTAAATTCTTTTACATGTTCTAGGCAAAGCATTCTATATTTTCTGCTATTATCCTTTTCAATAGGCGCCTTATATTCACCAATTTTATTACAATTATTCCAGTCACAAATATTTTTCATGATATATAATAACATATATGGATATAAACGAGTTAGTTAAAATTGTAAAAAAAAAATTATTAAATCAAATTATTATTGAGAGCATAAATATTGAAGACAAGTCTTTTCTTCATAAAAATCATAAAGGAAATCAAGAAGGAAAATATCATTTAAAAATAATTATTGTTTCTAAAGAATTAAAAAAAATGAGTAAAATTGAGAGTAATAAAAAAATTTATAAAATTTTAGGACAAGAATTAAAAGAATTTATACACTCTATTCAGATTTTAATTAATTAATAATTTCTTTAAAAATACACTTAGTTTTTTTTTGGAGTAATGTTTGTTAAAAATTGGTTTACCTATTTTTTTTAATAAAACTAAATTAATCTTTTCAGAATTATTTTTTTTATCTTTAATCATAAAAGACAAAATTGTATTTAAATCTTTAATAGAAAAATATTTTTTTATCGAAGAAGGTAGACCAGAATTATCAATATGATTTATTATTAAATTATATTCTTTTTTGTTAAAAATATTTTCTTTTAAACTAAAACTGAGTGCTGTTTTCATTCCAAGCAAAACAGCTTCACCATGATTTAATTTTCGGCTATATCCTAAGCCTGCCTCATATGCATGTGCAAATGTATGTCCAAAATTTAAGATTTTCCTTAAAGCTGTTTCTTTTTCATCTCTTTCAACTATATTTTTTTTAATTCTACAACTTTCGTGAATTGCTATTTCAATAAATGGAGACGAAAGACTCAAAATCTTTTTAACATTATTATCTAAGAAATTAAAAAATTTTTTATTATCAATTATTGAATGCTTTAGTATTTCTCCATATCCACAAATTAGCTCTCTCTTTGGTAAAGAGTTAAGAAATTGAACATCTGATAGAACCAATGATGGTTGATAGAAACTTCCTATTAAGTTTTTACCATATTTAGAATTAATTCCAGTTTTTCCACCTATAGATGAGTCGACTTGTGCCAAAAGAGTTGTTGGAATATTCACAAACTTTAAGCCTCTTTTATATATACTTGCAGCAAAACCGCTTATATCTCCTGTAATACCACCTCCCAAAGAAATCAAAACATCATCTCTTGAGAAGTTTTTATTTAATAAAATTTCTAGAATTTGATTTACACTTTTAATGTTTTTATTTTTTTCACTAGCGTTAAAAAATAAAACATAAATTTTTTTATTTTTAAAAGATCTTTTAATATTTAAGAGAAATTTTTTTG
>CACNRP010000002.1 GCA_902622955.1 uncultured Pelagibacteraceae bacterium | reverse complement strand
TTCAAAAAATCAAACTTCGATTGTATTCTCAATTCATAAATCAAAAAATAAATATAAAGAAAATTTAGATCAATTGATTAATTTATATAATTTCAAATATAAAATAAAAAGTATAGAAAAATTAGAAAATTTTAACTTAAAATCTATTATTTTAAGAAATTACTATCACAAAAATATTTTAGCTTTTGGAGACCTACTTCATAGAATACATCCTCTTGCTGGACAAGGCTTTAATATGACGATAAGGGATCTCGTTGTGTTGATTAACATAATTAAAGAAAAAATCGATTTAGGTTTAGATCTTGATAGTTCTGTTAATAGTCAATTTGAAAAAAAATTAAAACATAAAAATTATATTTTTTCGAATGGTATAGATTTTATTCATGAATTTTTTAATTTTGAGAGGAAACTAGATAGTAGTGTTTTTACCAAGTCAGTAAAACTTTTAGGAAAGAACCCTTATTTGAATAAAATTTTTACTCAATTTGCCGATAAAGGAATAAATCTATAATTTATTGAATTGTTGTATTGTTATAATCATCAAAGGTATAAGTATTTAGTATTTGGGAAATTTTATTTTTTCTTATATCTAAGTTTTTTGCCTCTAATAAAACTTGTTTTTCCTCTAAAGAAAAAGGGGAAGCCATTGCAAGTGCGTTAATTGTTTCGTCAAGACTTTGTTTTTCTAATGCTTTCCAATTTATTATAAAGCCTCTTTTTTCAAACAAAGATTTTATATCCTTAAAAACTAACTCAAGATCTGAAAATTTTAAATTTTCTTTTTCATTGCTTAGATCATTGTAGAAATCTTTAAAATTTACCTCTAAGATTCTGTATTTATTATCAGTGATTATTTCTTTGATTTTTTTAAATCTTATTAACCCATTCAATTCAATGAAAAATCTGCCATCTTCAGTTTCTTTAAAGCTAACAATCTTTCCAAGACAACCAACCTCGTGTAATTCAGGTTGTAATTGTTTATTTTTAGAATTTTTAGGTTGTATTATTCCAATCATCTTATTGGATTTCATACTATCATTTATCATATCAATGTAACGAGGTTCAAAAATATTTAGCGGAACTGTTGTTTTGGGAAAAATTATAAAGTTACTTAAAGGGAATACTGGAATTTTATTTGGAAGATTTTCTATATTCATTTTTTTTAAAATATATCATATTTAATTTTTTATAACATTTAAGTTTGTCACAACTTCAAATGATCGATCAAACTTTAAATTATTTTGTCTATTGCTTAATATTTAAAAAAGCACTAATTTTAAGAATTATATAAAGGCGGGCATAGCTCAGTGGTAGAGCGTCTCGTTGCCAACGAGAAGGTCGAGGGTTCGACCCCCTTTGCCCGCTCCAAAATTGATGACAAAACTTTGTGTTGAAGGTTGGAGAAAAATTAATCATTCTTATGCAATTGTTAATCAAAAACAATTAATAGAATTTAAAAAACTTCCCGTTGAATTGAAACATAAAGATATAGAATTTGGTAATTCTAAGTGGAATGAGTTAGAAAATTCTAATGGTTTTTTAGAAGAAGAAAATTTAATTATAGATAGCATTGAATCTCCGCTTGAAGGCGAATTTTTTGATATTATATTTAGAATTTCATTTCCGTATAATTTTGAAATAAGTAAATCAAAAAAGTTATTTGTTTATGGTACTTCTGAATATCAAAATATAGATGGTCTTTACTTAGAAAAAAGACATGAAAATATTGATTATTCATTTGTAAATATAATTACACCTTCGGAATGGTCTAAAAAAGGTTTTTTAAACTCAGGTTTTTCTTCAAATCAAATTTCTGTTGTTCCAAATGGTGTTGATTCAAAAAGTTTTTATAAAATTAATAAAGATAAAAGAAAAAAAATTAGAAATAACTTGGGTCTTAATGAAGATGACCTGGTTATTTCAAACATTGGTGCGATGACAGAAAATAAAGGAATTGACTTTTTATTAGTTGCTTATTTTATTTTAAAAGAAAAGTTTAAAAATTTGAAACTGATTTTAAAAGATCAAAGTAATTTATTTGAAATTTATGCATCTCAATATTTAAGTAAAATGAAAAATTCTAAATACTCAAATTTATTAAAAGAAAATTATATAAAAGATATAATTATAATCTCTAAAAATTTAAAGTTATCTGATTTGAATGATATTTACAATATATCTGATTGTTATGTTTCTCCATATAGAGCTGAGGGATTTAACATGACACCTCTCGAGGCAGCTGCAACTGGAGTACCCATAGTAATTACCAAAGGAGGATCTACAGATGATTATTTTGATCAATGTCTTGGATTGCAAATCGAAAGCAAAATAGTAAATAAAAAAAACAAGACTTATTTAGAGCCAAACCTAGACTCATTAATTACCTGTATTACAAATGTTTTGTTAAAAAAAAAAGAATATGAGGAAATAAAAGCTATGAATTATGTTCATGACAATTATAATTGGAAAATAATTACTAAAAAACTTTTTAATATTTTTAAAAATTAATTATGTCTGATTTAGCAAACAAAAAATGTATACCATGTGAGGGAAATATTGCTCCTTTTAACGCAGATGAAATTCACAAATATTTAAAAAAAGTTGATGGCTGGCAAGTTTTAGAGGATAAGATTGATGGATTTCACTTAATTAAAAATTTTAAATTTGATAATTTTTTAAAAAGCCAAAATTTTGTAAATAAAGTTGGTGAAATTGCCGAAGCAGAAGGTCATCATCCTGATTTGTGGTTTGGATGGGGTTATGCGAGAATCAAAATATTTACACACGCGATAAAAGGTTTAGCTGAAAGTGATTTTATCCTTGCAGCAAAAATAGATAAAATAGCTAATGTTTAAAGTGTCTCGTGCTTGAAAAAAGTAGCACCGTGTCAGTTTCATTTGCATATTTAATTATTTCTTTATCTCTTATTGATCCAAATGGCTGAACTATTGCTTTAACACCATGCTGTACCAATTTTTCAATACCATCTACAAAAGGAAAAAAGGCATCTGAAGCAGCAACTAATTTATCTGTTTTAAGATTAAATTTTTTTAATTTATTTATTGCTATTTGACAACTATCTAACCTACTCGGTTGACCCGAACCTATTCCTACAGTTGTCTCATTAGATGCCAATACTATTGCATTTGATTTAACATGTCTACATACGTTAAAAGCAAAAACAAGGTCTTTAAATTGTTTTGACGATGGCCTTCGTTTTGAGACAATTTTAAAATTTTTATTTGAAAATGAATTTGTGTCTTCTGATTGAACTATTATATTTTGATTAAATGATACAAACTTGAGAAATTCTTCTGATTTATAATTTGTTCCATCAATTAATCTTAAGTTTTTTTTTCTTTTTAGTATTTTGACAGCACTATTATCAAATCCATTTGCAATAATTACTTCAAAAAACAACTTATCTAATTCCATAGCTAAATTTTTTTTAACTTTAAAATTAAAAGAAACTATTCCACCAAAAGCACTTACAGGATCACATGAAAGAGCAGATTTATAGCTCTCTAAATGATTACTTTTTATGGAAACACCACAAGGATTTGAATGTTTTATTATGACAGTTCCCTTACCTTTTGGTAAAGATCTTGAAACCGAAAGAGCACTAAAAATGTCGTTATAATTGTTGTAACTAAGATGCTTTCCATGAATTTGTTTTAAGTCAATACCTGAACTAGTCGAATAAATTGCACCTATTTGATGCGGATTTTCTCCATACCTAAGTTGCCCAATTAAATTTCCTTGAAAAGTTTTCTTTTTAGGGAAAATGGTATTTGTCTGCTTATTAAAATAATTCGAAATTACAGAATCATAATAAGCTGTTTCAGTAAATGCTGTTCTTGATAGTTTTTCTCTAAAATTTAAGGAAGTAGATCCTTTATATTTTTTAAGTTCTTTAATTAATTCATCGTACTGGTCTGTAGATGTAATCACAGTTACATCATTAAAGTTTTTAGCTGCGGATCTTACCATTGTAGGACCACCCACATCTATATTTTCTATTATTTTTTTGTAGTTATTTGTTTTTTTTAAAGCGTTTTCAAATGGATAAAAATTTACAATTACTAAATCAATATTTTCAAAATTATGATTTTTTAAATCCTTTAAATGAGATTTTTTCTCTCTTTGATTTAAAATACCAGCATGTATTTTTGGGTGAAGAGTTTTAACTCTACCATCCAAAATTTCTGGAGAATTTGTAAATTTGGATACTTCTTCACATTTAAATTTTAATCTTTTAATTTCCTTATAGGTGCCACCAGAACTAATTATTTTTACTTTGATTTTTTTTAAAATATTTAGGAGTGGTTTTAAGTTTTTTTTATCAGACACAGAAATAAGAGCTGTTTTGATCTTTTTCATTATAATTTGCTAATCTCCCATTTTATAATTTGTTCTGTTTCGTTATTCATACCTGAGATAAAAATATTTTGGTTTTCTTTATACGAATTTTTATTACCGAAGTATATTCCATTATCAATGTTTATATCGAAACTATCACAACTAAATTTCCATCCTTCATCCTCTATTTCAATCAGGATAGATTTGTTATCTTGTGTTTTCATTACTTTTGAGTTCGGTTCAAGATGAAATCTAATATCAAATTTAATTTTTTTATTGGCTACTTTTCTAAATAATTTATCATAGCCAATAAATTTCATTTGTTTAGGATAAAACTCGATTTCTCTTTCATAGCTTGTTCCAAATTTAATTAAATATCCATCATGTGCACCTGATATTTTCCAATAATTATTTTCAAAAATAATATTTTTTTTTGAAACTTTTAAACCTTTATCAATAAATAAATTTTTATTATTTTTTTTAAAATTACATGATGAGTAATCTTCAATCGTTAGAGCACAATGTAGAGAAGTGCTTCTTGACAATTTGTTAAATTTATTATTGATATCAGAGTAGTAACCTGAGTTCGAAATTAACTTTTTATCATTCGAAAATATTTCAAATGATAAAGCGCCAGCCTGATAGTCATGAGAAAATGTTTTGTTAGGACTTGAGCCAATATCCGCAGCAAGAGTTATCTTTTTGTTTTTAAGTATTGTATACCCACCTATCTCATTAATTTGGTTTTTAAATGAATAACCAAACCTTTTTAAGTATTGATCAAAATCTTTATTATCCGAAGAATAATTACCATTAAAAAAAATATCTTGTTTTATATTCTGCCATATGAAAGCATAATTTGAACCTAAAAAGTAAATGTTTTCATCAATATATTCAGGAATAAGACTCTGAGATTCTTTAAACCACTCTCTAATAATTATAAAATATTTTAAATAGAATATTAATTCTCTTATATTTCTTGATTTTGGAAAACCTTGGTTGTCTATTGAAAATTTAATAATATTTTTTAATAAGTTTAACCCAAAATCAAGATATTGTTTTTCATTCTTGTAAGCTAATCCTGTTAAAATTATTGCAGCACATCCAATCATTTTGTTTTTCATCTCTTTTGAGTTTTTTATTTCATTTAGTAAATGGTTGGTTTGCTTCTGGATCATATGATCAAAAGTTGATCTGTATTCTTGGTCACTATCTTCGTAGGTAAGTTGATGATTTGACAGCCATGAAATAATTCTTTTTGCAGTTAAGTCAAATTCCCAACTTTTTTTTTGATATCTACGATTATTTGATATCCAATTTGTTATAACTTTTTGTGCAGTTTTTTTTGAGGATTTTAAATCTAAGCTGAAAAACCAAAAAAAATTATTTAATTTTTCATAATCTTTCGAACTTAAATTATCTTGCCAAATTGAATCAATAGTAAAATCTTCAATTTTATATTTTTTATTTTGATATCTAATTATAGATGATAATAAATGAGGACTTGGTTTATAATCAAATGTATTATCAAAAGTTTTTGATATTCTTTTTTCATAAAAATTTGAATTTTGATAAATTAATTTAAAACTACTTTTTATGTTTAAGTAAAATTGACCTAAAATGCCTAAGGAACTTTTTTTAATCATTAACTTATTTTAATTTTAATAAATTAATATTCTTTTTAATATCTCCATCATTACTTTTGAATATTGTTGTGCCAGAGACTAGAATATTTGCACCAGCATCAATTGCACTTTTACAGTTGTCAAAGTTTATGCCTCCATCAATTTCTATGTCAAAATTTAATTTTTTTTGTTCTTTTATTTTTTTAAGATTCTTTATTTTATCTAAAACCTCTGGCATAAATTTTTGACCACCAAACCCAGGATTTACACTCATAATTAAAACTAAATCTATTTGATCTAATAAACTGGAAATTAAGTCAATTTTAGACTTAGGATTTAGCGAAACTCCAACTTTTTTATTTTTCTCTTTTATTTTTTTAATTGAATTTTCTAAATTATCAGTTGCTTCAGGGTGAATGGTAATTATATCTGCTCCCGCATCAGCATAAGCTTCTATGTATTTATGTACAGGTGAAATCATTAAATGAACATCAAATTTTAATGAGCAGTGTTTACGAAGAGCTTTAATTACAGGTGGTCCTATTGTTAAATTTGGAACAAAATGACCATCCATTACATCGACATGAATCATGTCTGCCCCACCTTCTTCAAGCCTTTTTATTTCAGTACCTAACTGACTAAAATCAGCTGATAGAATAGATGGAGAAATTTGTATATTTTTCATTGATTACTAAATTAACTAGTATCAATTTTAAAAATTAAAATGAATTAAAAAATTGATAAATTTGTCTAGAAATTTCGCTCTCCAAAGGGAATGATAACATTCCCATTACTGAATATCCTAATATCCAAGGCATTAAATAAAATCTGATCATGTAAAAGAACCAGGCAATATATAAGGGCACCAAAGGTCCGATAATAAATGAAGGTGTGATTGGTTTAAATAATTTTATTAAAGGATTAGTGTATTTTACAAATACTCTCATGAAAAAAAACTGAGAGTCCTCTCTTTGAAAAATATTCATTGCCACTCTTCCAATCAGTGTCCACATTACAATTCCGAGCAAATAATCGATAAAATATATTAAAGGATGAAAATTTGCTGACATTCAAAATTTATATTGGAAAATGTATTGAAATAAAAGGGGCGAAATTAATCGCCCCTTTAAAAGATTATTTAGTGTGATCTACCAAGAATTGATTTACCACTCGGTACACGTACATCATCAACCATTTTTTGAGTAGCTTTATCTGGTTCTGCAGTCATTAAACTAACTACTACCATTAAAACTAAACTAACAGCTGATCCGAAGATACCAAATGTTAACTGAGTAATTCCTAGGAATCCACTTCCACCAGTTCGTACCCAAACTAAGTACCAAGCACCAGCGGCTAGACCACCTAGCATACCAGCAATCGCACCCTGTCTATTAGCTCTCTTCCACCATACACCAAGTACAAGTGGGAAGAACAATCCAGACATCGCAAAATCAAAAGCCCAGATGACCGAACCTAAGATTCCTTGTATCTCCATTGCTGCAATAGTTGCTCCAGCAAAACCAATTACTACAAGTAATACCCTTGCAACAAGTAGTCGTTTTGCAGTTTCCGCTTTTGGATCAATGATCTTATAGTAAACATCATGTGATATAGCGTTTGCAATCGCTAGAATCAAACCATCAGCAGTAGACATGGCAGCTGCCATACCTCCTGCAGCAACTAGACCTGAAATTACATAAGGTAATCCAGCTATCTCTGGTGTTGCTAATACAACGGCTTTACCACCCATGAAGAACTCATTTAATTCAAGAGTTCCATTTCCGTTAAAGTCGCTGATAAACATTAGGTTTGCCTGGTTCCAGTTTTGGTACCAATCTATCGCTTCCACTTCTGCAAATGTCTTACCGATAATACCTGTTGGTAAATTCGGGTCGATCAATGATAACTTAGATAATGTAGCTAACATTGGAGCAGAAGAATAAAGTAGGAAGATAAAGAATAATGACCAACCTACTGATTTTCTAGCTGCTTTTACACTTGGAGTAGTAAAGTATCTCATCATCACGTGCGGTAATGATGCTGTTCCCATCATCATCGCTAATGCTAACGAAATAAATGCCCAAGGTGTAGCGTTAACTGCAGAGTGTGCTTTAGTTATTCCTGCTAAGCCTTTAGGTACTGATTTTAGATCAGCAGCCGCGTTTTTAACAAAACCGAACTGTTGTTCTAATTCTCCAATTCTAGCTACCTCATCAGCTAACATAAAGTGAGGGAAGAAACCCGCACCCATTTTGTTACTGATCCAGAATACTGGAAGCAGGTAAGCTATAATTAGTACGATATATTGTGCAACCTGTGTCCAAGTCACCCCTCTCATACCACCTAACATTGAACATAATAAGATACTTATTAGTCCAACATAAACTGCGTATTGGAATGGGATATCAAGTGCAACAGATGCAATAGTACCTGTAGCGTTTATTTGTGCGGTTACATAAGTAAATGAAGCAACAGTTAAAACTACAACTGCGCTAAATCTAGCTAAATTACCACCGTATCTAGTACCTATAAAATCTGGAACTGTATAACAGCCAAATTTTCTTAAGTATGGTGCTAATAAAGATGCAACAAGCACGTAACCACCAGTCCAACCTACAAGTAGAGCCATATAGCCGTAACCTTTAAAGTAAATCCCACCCGCCATTGCAACGAATGAAGCACCAGACATCCAGTCTGCTGCAGTCGCCATTCCGTTGAAGACTGTTGGTACTTGCCTACCAGCTACGTAATATGCATCTGCTTGGGCTGTTCTTGATAGCCAACCGATTAATGCATAGATGAATACCGTAAATGCAACAAAAGCGATACCAATCGCTTTAGCTGTCATACCCATCTGTTCAGCAATTGCCATAATGATTATGAAACCTATAAATCCTCCTGTATAGATCCCGTAAACTTTAGGCAAATTATCTATGAAATTACCTTTCATTATTCGTCCTCTCTTTCGCTAAAGCCGAACTCTTCATCGATTTTTTCCTGTCTATTCGCAAACCAGAAAATTAAGATTACGAAAGCACCAAGAGATCCCTGACACGTAAACCAGTATGTCCATGGATAACCGAAAGGTCCTGTGACCTCGTTCATTTCAGCTCCAAAGAGAAAGATGCCAATTGAGAAAACAAACCAGATTGCCAGTGTTATAAATAACAATCCCCTGGTTTTTTCCCAGTGTTTTTGTTGATTTGACATTTATACCTCTCTATTTAGTTATAACTGGGTGAAACCATAACCATTATGAGGGTTTTGAAAAGACCTAAAATTCACCATTTTAGGTACTTATTTACTTACTTTTTTAAGATATAATTGGCGCACTTACAAATTAACATGGGTAAATACAAATTAACTTGGAGAGATATTAAACTTGAGGATTTCAAAACATATTTATTTGCTATGTTTAAGGCATTTATTCCAAAAAAAAAAATAAAAAATATAGATGAACTAGAAAATTTTATTCAAACAAAATCTGCCTGGGCTACCCAAGTTACTTTATATAATTATCTAAAAACCAGAATGGGAACAAGATATGTTCTTCATTTTGATAATGATGAGTTTATGTCATCAGTAAATCTTGCTAAATGGAATATTTATTCAGTTGCATTACAAGATTTAACTTTTTTTACTTTTTCATATTTGAAAGTTAATTTCAATTATCAGGATATTCATAAAGCAAACGAAATTTTTAATAAAATTTTAGATGATGAAATTTCTAATAAGATGCCATTAGATATAATCGATGAAGCTAGAAAAAGTTTTGATGAACGATTGGAGAAAATAAATTGGGATGGTTATTATCAAGACTTACCTTTTAATCTTAGTGCACTTTCTTTATATAAATGGGCTCCAATTGCAGATGAATTAAAAACTTTAGATCGAAAGATTGTTCTAAATTCAATGATTTTAAAATGGGATGTTGTTAAACAAGAGTTTAAAGATTTAATCCAGTTTTAAATATTTTTTCTATTGTCAACTAAGCTATCAACTACACTTGGATCTGCCAGAGTAGTTGTGTCACCTAATTGACCATGTTCATTAGCAGCAATCTTTCTTAGAATTCTTCTCATTATTTTTCCAGATCTTGTTTTAGGAAGACCTGGAGTAAAATGAATCAAATCTGGAGTTGCCAAAGGTCCGATTTGTTTTCTGACCCAAAGTTTAAGATCTCTTTCTAGTTCACCTGTTTCGGTTTCTCCTGCATTCAAGGTTACATAACAATATAAACCATTACCTTTTATATCGTGAGGGTAACCAACTACAGCAGCCTCAGCTACTTTTGGATGAGCAACAAATGCACTTTCAATTTCAGCCGTTCCAAGATTATGTCCTGAAACAATGATTACATCATCTACTCGACCAGTGATCCAGTAATATCCATCTTTATCTCTTCGGCATCCATCACCCGTAAAATATTTTCCGTTAAATTGAGAAAAATATGTATCAATAAATCTTTGATGATCACCATAAACAGTTCTCATTTGTCCAGGCCATGATTGAGCTATACACAATCTTCCTTCTCCAGCTCCTTTAATTTCTTTACCGTTTTTATCAACCAATACTGGCTTAATTCCATAGAAAGGTTTAGTTGCTGAGCCAGGTTTAAGAGGAATAGCTCCCGTTTGTGGAGCAATCATAATTCCCCCTGTTTCAGTTTGCCACCAAGTATCTACAATTGGACATTTAGAATTACCTACGGTTTTATAGTACCACATCCAAGCCTCTGGATTTATTGGTTCTCCCACTGTTCCTAAAAGTTTAAGGGATTTTCTTGAGGTTTTTTTAACTGGTTTATCTCCCTCACGCATTAATGCTCTAATTGCTGTTGGGGCTGTATAAAAAGTATTAACCTTGTATTTATCAACTATTTGCCACCATCTTGAACTATCGGGATAATTTGGAATTCCTTCAAACATTATAGTCGTTGCACCATTAGATAGCGGTCCATAAATAATATAACTATGTCCAGTCACCCATCCAATATCCGCGGTACACCAATAAATATCTTTAGGCTTATAATTAAAAATGTATTGATGTGTCATTGATGCATAAACCATATAACCACCAGTAGTATGAAGAACCCCTTTGGGTTTTCCTGTTGAGCCCGAAGTATATAAAATAAATAAAGGATCTTCTGCATTCATTTCTTCTGGTTCGCAATGATTAGGAACATCTTTTATCAATTCATGATACCAAACATCTCTACTTTGATCCCAGTTTATATAATTACCAGTACGTTTAACAACAACGCATTTTTTGACATTTGGACAACTCATTAAAGCTTCATCAACTGTATATTTGAGTGGTATAGTTTTTCCACCTCGCACTCCTTCATCTGCAGTAATAACATATTCAGACTCGCAATCATTAACTCTTCCGGATATCGATTCTGCTGAAAAACCTCCAAAAATAATAGAGTGAACTGCACCAATTCTTACACAAGCTAGCATTAAAATTGCTAACTCTGGTATCATCGTTAAATAAATTGTTACACGATCACCTTTTTTAATTCCTAATTTTTTTAAACCATTGGCTGCTTTTGAAACTTTTTGGTGAAGTTGTTTATAAGAAATTTTTTGACTATCTTTCGGATCATCTCCTACCCAAATAATTGCAGTTTTATCTTTCTTATCTTTTAAATGTCTATCAATACAATTTGTGGAAGCATTCAAAGTACCATCTTGAAACCATTTAATTTTTACTTCTTTAGTGCTATATTTTATATCTTTAATTTTTTTATAAGGTTTGATCCAAGTAATTCTTTTCCCTTCTTTTCTCCAAAATTCATCATTACTTTTTATAGATTGAGAATATTTTTGTTGGTACTTACTTTTATTTGCTAGACTACTTTTAATCCACTCTGGTTTCGTTTTAATAATAACTTCGGGAGGCGTATTTCCGTTTTCTTTTTTTGCCTTAATTTTTTTTTTTACCTTTTTTGAAGTTTTTTTTCTAACTTTAGATCTTTTCTTCGCCCTTTTTGAAGTTTTTTTTCTAACTTTAGATCTTTTCTTCGCCCTTTTTGAAGTTTTTTTTCTAACTTTAGATCTTTTTTTTCTTACTTTGCTTTTTTTCTTTTTTTTCTTCGGCATGAGATAATTTTTTTTTTAAATCTTACTCATGTTATTTATAATTTTCCAGCTTTTATAATCAACAGGCATTACAGATAGCCGACTTTGTTTTATCAGAGCTAAGTGGCTTAAATCCTTATTTTTTTTGATATTTTCAAGTGTTACAGGCTTAGAAAATTTAGACTTAAATTGAACAGTCACAGCAACGAACTTACCTGTTTTGTCAGTTTTATCTATATAAGACTCTTTAATAACTTCTACGATTCCAACTATCTCTTTTCCAATATTTGAATGATAAAAAAAACAAAGATCTCCCTTCTTCATACTTTTTAAATTTTTTGCAGCTTGATAATTTCTAACACCATCCCAGGGTGCACCTTTAGTGCCAGTTTTTTTTTGCTGATCAATTGACCAAACATTTGGTTCAGATTTCAATAACCAATAATTCATTTAACGATTAAGCTCATTAAAAATTTCTTTTGTTATATACCATCCATCAAAAAAGGTAATTTTATTAAATATTCTCATGTAATTATTTGCCTCCATAAGTTTATCAATTTTTTTTTCATGTATAGTAAAATTATGTTCCACGGTAAATACTAATGGTCTATATTTTTTAAAATCAAAGTATTTTAGAATTTCATACTCCGATCCTTCTGTATCTATTGAAATATATGATGGCACTTTAGATTGAAATTTTTTTTCTAAAACATCATTTAATGAAACAGTATTTACAATTATTTTTTTTCCACTTTTGACTCTTTCATCTGTATTAGCCGGCATAGAACTTCTGTCATATTCTTTAAATTGTTCAATAGTAGAAAATTCACCATTATCTGAAATAAAAAAATCTAGCTTTTTATTACTTTCAGACCAAATGCATTCCTTAATTAGTGATGTATTTGGTCTATTTTTTTCTAACTTTTCATGCCATTGTGTACTTGGTTCAGATAGAAGACCATTCCAGTTATGAAAAGTTTCTAACCAATATGTATTCGATAAATTTAAACCATCTGTGGCTCCGAATTCAAGAAAGCTTTTGTTAAATTTATCTCCAACAATAAATTTTGCAAATAAGTCTTGATATAATTGAGATTTAATATCATCTGTTTTTCCAATTGATTTAATGAAATTATATAAAAATTTTTGATTTTCATCTTTTAGTGCACCAGCCTGAAAAGCTTGTTTTAAAATTTCTGAATGATTTAAATGGTTTTCTCTAACAAAACATGACAATTGAAAAAAATTAATTTGTTTATGAAAGTTGACTTTGGTCATATTTTTTTAAATTCATCTACTAAATTAGTCTTATCTAATTTATCGTAAGCTAGTAAATAGTGAAAAGTAAAGTCTGGACTTCCGTACAAAAAGGAGAAAACAGCCGATTTAAGCAATTGAGATTTATTAAGTTTTTCTAAATTCAAAATATTTTTTATAAAAATTGCATCTGACCAAATATGTTGTGTCGCAAAATTTTTATTTTTATTGAGAATAATTGGACTTAAGCATCTACCTGCTAAGCCTAAAAATTTATGAAATATCAAATCTTCTTTATTTAAAAATGAGTTGATATCCCCAAATAGAGGTTGATTTTTGTATATAGGTATAAATTCTACTTCACTTACAACCATTAAGGTGTTTCTTAAACCTTCTCTAGCACCTTTAAAGACGTTCATTTCCCCTCCTTGAATATCTATTTTAATAAAGTCTATAGAATTAATTTTCTCTTTTTTTAAAAATCTATCTAAGCTTGTTGTTTTAATTTTTGAGATATTCTTAAGCAAAGCAACTTCAAGATTGTTATACTTTTTTAACAGTTCTTCATTTGGTTCATAAGTAGAACTACACATAGGATGTTTTGTTTCATAGAAATTTATCTCTTCATCTTTTTGCCCAATAGCGTAAGGGAAATATTTAACGCCTGATTTACTAGATTTATTTAATTTATCACATTCATTTTCATCTATCTCAAATGCATATATTTTCGACTTAGGGAAATAATCTAATATTTGGTAAAATGGCTCTTCTTTTTCTTCATAAGGATGAGCACCTATTTCTATTATTTGAAATTCAAGCAAACTATCTGTATCTTTTATTAAATTTAAAAATTTTGTTAGTTTATTAATATTATTCATTAAAAGCTCAATCCAGCACCTTTTAAAAAAAGAGCATTTTCATCTAATGACCATCTAGGTTTCGCAGGATAATCAAGATTATTAAATTTTTTTAATTTATATTTTTCTAAACCTACCATTGCAATCATTGCCGCATTATCTCCACAAAATTCTATAGGTGGAAAAATACTTTTATAATTATTTTCTTCACATAGATTAATTAACATAGATCTAATTTTTTTATTTGCCGCAACTCCACCTGCAACTACGAAGATTTTTTCATTTAATTTATTTATTTTTTCAAATTCAGTAAAGGCAATCTTTGTTTTTTTATATAAAATTTCTTCAATTGTTTTTTGAAAAGATGATGCAAGATCATATTTATCTTGTTCAGATTTAATTGTTTTACTTATTTTTAATACAGCAGTTTTAAGACCCGCAAAAGAAAGATTACAACCTCCTTTGTTAAATATTGGTTTAGGTAATTCATATCTTTTCGGATCTCCTTTTTCTGCTAGAATTTCTATTTTAGGTCCTCCAGGGAATTCTATTCCTAAAAGTTTTGCTGTTTTATCAAACGCTTCACCTAAAGCATCATCAATAGTTGTTCCTAATCTTTTATATTTTCCAAGATTCTGCACACTTAAATATTGTGAGTGCCCACCTGAAATTAAAAGAAGTAAATATGGATAATTTAGATTTGTATTTAGTTTTGGACTTAAGGCATGTCCCTCTAAATGATTAACGGCAATAAAAGGTTTATTCATTGCTGAGGCTAAAGCTTTCCCAAAACTTAGACCAACTGACAAGCATACAATTAATCCAGGTCCAGCTGTAGAGGCAACTGCATCTATCTCATCAATTTTTCTACCACTTTCTTTAATAGCTTTTTTGACGATCCAGTCTATTTTTTCAATATGTGAACGGGCAGCAAGTTCTGGAACTACTCCACCAAACTCCTTATGAATTTCCACTTGATTTGAGACAATGTTGGATAAAACTACTGGGAATCCTCTTTCATTTTCAGTAATTAAAGAAGCTGCAGTTTCATCACAACTAGACTCTATTCCAAGAATTAAGGGTTTTTTGCTCATTAAAATAGTTTTTAATAATTGTACAATCTTTATACAAGTAAGAAATAAATTTTTTATGAGTAAACAAATAATAATTGGATCTAGAGGTAGCAAGCTTGCCTTACTTTATGCACAACAAGCTAAAGATAAAATTATTAAGAATACCAACCTTAGTAATGACGATATTTTAATTAAATCAATTAAAACTAAAGGTGATGAGGTGCAGGATGTAAGATTATCAGAGCTTGGTGGCAAAGGTTTGTTTTCCAGCAATATTGAAAAAGAACTTCTATTAAAAAATATTGATATCGCAGTTCATGCGCTGAAAGATATGCCAGCTAATGAGACAGAAGGATTAAGAACAGATAATTTTCTTGAAAGAAATGACCCTAGGGAAATTTTAATTACAAAGGGCAAAAAGAAACTTAAAGACTTAGATGAAAAGTCAATTATTGGAACTTCATCATTTAGAAGAGAATTTCAGATAAAAAAAATTAGAAAAGATTTAAATTGCAAATTAATTAGAGGAAATGTGGATACTAGAATTAGAAAACTGAATGAAGGAATGTATGATGCAATTATATTATCTTATGCAGGTATCAAATTTTTAAAATTCGAAAATAAAATCTCCGAAATTTTTTCTGCTGAGGAAATAATTCCTAGTGCGGGACAAGGTGTAATAGCACTTCAGTGCAGGGAGAATGATGACGAGACAATTTCTATTTTAAAAAAAATTAATCATGAGGAAACATATAAAAGAGCAAACCTGGAGAGAAATATATTAAAAGTTTTAGATGGAGATTGTGAAACAGCAATTGGTGCTCATTCAGTGGTTGATGGAGAGAAGATTATAGTGGAGGCCGAACTTTTTTCTTTAGATGGCAAACAAAGGTTTTATGAAAAAAAGGTTGGTAATTTGAATGAATTCAAAGAACTTGGTAAAGAAGTTGGGATACTTTTAAAAACAAAATCAAACAAAACATATAAAAGATAGTATGCATATTTTATTCACAAGACCATTGGAAGACTGTTCTGAAATTATATTAAAATTTAAATCTTTAGGACATCAAGTTTCTCATCTTCCATTAATAAGAATTGAAAAAGTTAATTACGAGGAAATTAACTTTTCTGAGTATGGTGGAATTGTTTTCACTAGTGCAAATGCTGTAAAATTCTTAAACACAGAAAGATTAGATAAAAACATTAAATGCTTTTGTGTTGGTAACGCTACAGAAAATAAAGCAAGAAGTGTTGGTTTTCAAAATACAATTGCGGCTGAAGGAAATGTTGCAAACTTGAAGGAGTTAATAATTCAAAGTTACGATTCCAAAAATAAAGAATTGCTTTATGTTAGTGGTGAAACAATATCGGTTGATTTAGATCAACAGTTATTAAGTGTAGGTTTTAGTGTGAAAAGAATTATTAATTATAGAGTAGATCATAATCAAAAATTTGATGAAAAATTTGTTAATGAATTAAGACTAAATATGCCTGATATGGTCTATGTTTACTCGCAAAATAGCGCATCAAGTTTTTTAAATTTCATAAAGATTTACCAAACCGAAAATTTATGGATGAATACGAATTTAATGTGTATAGGCGAAAAAACCTCGTCTATATTGAACGAAATCAAATGGAAAAAAATTTTTCTTTTTAATTCTGGAGAAGAAGAGTTTTTGTTATATAAAATTTAAAAATGGAATTAATTAATAATTTTTCTGAGATATTTCTATCAGTATGGGATAAGGGAATTCTTGGTGTTGATATTTTTCAAATATTAATTGGTATTGGAATATTTTTAGTATTTTTAATTTTTAGAGGTCTAATAAGCAAATTAGTTATTAAAAAATTAGAAATCATCTCGAAAAGAACAACGAATAAATTAGATGATACTTTTGTTCAATCACTTGTAGGACCAGCAAGATTTTTACCAATTGTATTAGGGTTTTTTATTGCAAGCTACTATATGACTTTCTCAATAGAAGGAAGAGAGGTAGTGGATACAATTAATAGAACTTTGATCACTATTTTAATTTTTTGGGTAATTCACCAAATCATAGAACCTATCTCATACATACTTAGTGGTTTAGATAAAATATTAACAAGAGAACTTATTGGCTGGATAATTAAATCATTAAAAATTTTAATTTTTATTTTAGGTTTAGCAGCAGTTTTAGAATTGTGGGGAATTAAAATAGGTCCAATTATTGCAGGTCTTGGATTATTTGGAGTTGCTGTTGCATTAGGTGCACAAGATTTATTTAAAAATCTAATTTCAGGAATTTTAGTATTAGTTGAAAAGAGATTTAAGATTGGTGATTGGATTGCGGTTGAGGGTATTATTGAAGGTATAGTAGAAAAGATTGGATTTAGATCAACAACAATTAGAAAGTTCGATAAGTCTCTTGCTATTATTCCAAATTTTCAATTTGCAGAAAATGCAGTTGTAAATGTAAGTGAAACTTCAAACTGGTTAATTAGTTGGATTATTACACTCCAATACGACACTACAGTAGATCAGCTTAAAAAGATTAGAGATGAAATAGAAAATCACATTAACTCAAGTGAAGATTACAATACTTCAATTGGAGTTGCTGTAAGAGTTGATAAATTTTCAGATAGTTCAATAGATATGTATGTACGATGTTTCACAAAATCAGGTAGTTGGAATAATTGGCTCGATGTTAAAGAAAGATTAGCAATCGCGATTAAAGAAATTGTTGAAAAAAATGGTGCTTCATTTGCATTTCCAAGTCAGTCGATTTATGTTGAAAAAAAATGATAGCTATTTTTTATTTAATTTTACAAATTTTAAAACTGTACTCTTATGTTGTCATTGCTAATGTCATTGTCAGTTGGTTAATAGCTTTTAACGTTCTTAATACTCAAAATAGATTTGTTTATGCAATTTTAGAGTTGAGTTACAAATTAACCGAGCCTTTCTTAAATAAAATAAGACGTTTTTTACCAAATTTGGGTTCATTAGATATTTCTCCAATCATCCTTCTTTTATTGATTTGGTTTATCGAAATGTGTATGAAGCTGTACATTGCACCAATGATTTTTTAAGGAATAAATATGATTTTAATTGATGGAAAAAAAGCAGCTGCAGAATTAAGAGCAGAGTTAAAGCAAGAAGTTACAGAGTTAAAAGCAAAACATAATAAAGTACCAGGTTTAACTGTTATACTTATTGGTGATTTAACACCTAGCCAGATTTATGTAAGAAATAAAGAAAAATCAGCAAATGAAGTAGGATTAAATTCTGAAGTTATTAAATATCCAGACTCAGTTGAAGAAAAGACTGTTTTAGAAAAAATTAAAGAATTAAATAATGATAAAACTGTTTCAGGAATTTTAGTTCAACTTCCTTTACCTAAACATATAGATAAACAAAAAGTTATAGAGGCAATTCATCCTTCAAAGGATGTAGATGGATTTCATCCAATGAATGTAGGTAATCTTTCTTCTGGATATGAAAGCTCTATTCCTTGTACGCCACTTGGCTGTTATTTGTTAATTAAAAAATTTGAACCTAATCTTAATGGAAAAAAAGCTGTAGTTGTGGGTAGATCAAACTTAAATGGAAAACCAATGACACAACTTCTTTTAAAAGAAAATTGCACTGTCACAATAACACATTCAAAAACTAAAGATTTAAAAGCTGAGTGTTTAGAGGCAGATATAATTGTAGCAGCTGTAGGTATACCTGAGCTTGTTCGAGGAGATTGGGTAAAGAAAGACGCTATTGTTATTGATGTTGGAATAAATAAAACTGATAAAGGTATAGTTGGTGATGTCCATTTTGATGAAGTTTCAAAAAACGCAAAAGCACTTACGCCAGTTCCAGGTGGAGTGGGTCCAATGACAATTGCTTGTTTGCTTAAAAATACTATAGACTGTTTCAAAAGATCGCAAATTTAATAATTAAATCACTAGCTGTAATCTGTTAATTTATTAGGATGAAAAAACCTAAACGACCTTACAGATTCGGTATAATTTTTTTGCTTCTTACCGTTCCACCTATTGGAGCAACACAGCTTGGTTGGTATTTGCATGACAAGCAAACTGGTTTTGATTATGGTATGATTGTAGGAACAGTATCAGTAGTTTATGCTGCATATTTGATGTATGAAAAAAATTGGCGAGAAGAGGACGAAGATTAAATTATGGAAAAAATAATATTTTTTGGATTGGTAATTCCCATTATGGCTTATGTTTTATACTTAGGTGGAATGGCAATTATGAATGGTTTTAAGTCTAAGGAAGCTAACAGAGCTGAAAAAGAGGAAGATGAAAATAAGACCAGTGAGATATTAGATACTGATTCTGAACATAGCACTAATTTAAGTGATGAACTTACTAAATTGAATGATTTAAAGGAAAAAGGAATTATTTCCCAAGAGGAATTTGAAAAGGCGAAAAACAAACTATTAAATAATTAAATAGTTTAATCATGTTCAATGGTTTTAAAAAAAAATTTATTAAAGTAAATAAGGGCAAAATTTTTTGTAGATTTAAAGGTAAAGGTCCTCCCTTATTATTACTTCATGGATATCCGCAAACACATGTGATGTGGCATAAGACTGCTCCTGAACTTAGTAAATATTTCACAGTAATAGTCGCTGATCTTAGAGGATATGGAGACAGTTTAGTTTTACCCGGTGGTACAAACCATAAGAATTATTCTAAAAGAGAAATGGCTAAAGATATGGTTCAATTGATGAGTAAATTAAATTTTAAAAAATTTTTTGTTGCAGGTCATGATCGGGGTGGAAGGGTTGCCCATCGTATGGCCAGGGATTTTAGAAAAAAAATTTTGGCAATTAGTGTATTAGATATTTGTCCTACTTTAGATATGTATGAACAAACAAATATGAAATTTGCAAAAGGATATTTTCATTGGTTTTATTTAATACAACCAGCACCTTTGCCAGAGAAAATGATAATGGCAGATCCTAAAAGGTGGTTAAAAAGTCGTTTTAACAGATCATCTAAACTTGCGATTGGAAGGATTGAAAACAAATATTTAAGGGCCTTTAAACAAAAAAAAAGAATTCATGCAACATGTGAGGATTATAGGGCTGCGGCGAGTATAGATTTGGAGCATGATAAAAAAGATAGAAAAAAAAAATTAAATATCCCTATTCAAGTTTTGTGGGGAAAGAATGGGGTAGTTGGAAAACAATTTAATTCGATTAAAGTTTGGCAAAAATATACTAATAAAAAAGTTTGTGGCGTAGAAGTTAATTCAGATCATTTTATACCGGAGGAAAGCCCCAAACAAACAATAAAAAATTTAAAAACTTTTTTTTTAAAAAATGCTTGAGATAATACCTAATAAAAAAAATATCGGTGCAGAGATAATTTTAAATTTGAAAGATATTTCTAATAAAGACATTTCTAAAATCAAGAAAGCACTAAATAAATATGGATTGATATTTTTTAGAAATCAAAAATTGACCTCTAAACTTTATATAAAGTTTGCTAAACACTTTGGAAAATTAGCCAATTATCCAAGATTAAAGGGGTTAAATAAAAAATTTCCTCAAATTACAGTAGTACAAAGAAAATCAACTGATAAAGGTCCAAGTTTCGGTGAACAATTTCATACAGACTCAATTTATACAAAAAAACCGCCAAGATTTACCATGTTGTTCTCAAAACTTGTACCAAAAAAAGGCAAAGCTAATACAGAATTTTGTTCTCAATATCTTGCTTATGAAGAGTTGCCAAATTCAATTAGAAAGAAATTCAAAACAATTAAAGGTAAATATTCCTCTGAAGGCCCAATTTCAATCACAACCAAGGAAAGAGTAAAAGAAAAAGGAAAAAATATTAAAGAACTTAAATCTTCACACAAGATAATTAAAAAAATAAGCTCAAAATATTCGATTTATTGTAGTCCAGGACATTTTGTTGGCTTTAGTTCAAAAATTAAAAGTCAGAAAAAATTAAAAAAATTTTTATTCAATCATCAAATTAAAAAAAAATTTCAGTTCTCACTTCCTTGGGAGAAAAATCAATTGGCTGTATGGGATAACAGATCTATGCTACATCAGGCAACACCTTTCAAAGGAAATAGAATAATGCATAGGATAACAATCAAATAATTTATGTTCACAATTTTTTTGGGACTTACTCCTTTTATATTTATTACTTTTTTGGGATTTATATTTGGTAAATTAAAAGTTTTAGATCTTAGTCATGCTAAAATTTTAAATCTTTTCCTATTTTACATTGCTGTACCAGCATTGATAATTAAGTTAATTGCGCAAAATGAAATTGGACAAGTAGATTTTAAACAAATTCTCTCTTATTTAATTATGCAGTCGATATGTGGAATTATTGCTTATCTAATTACATCCAAATATTTTAAAAGACCAGTCCCAGAGTCTATAATTTGGTCTTTAACAGTTGCATTATCAAACCATGTGACATTGCTTTTACCAATAACAGAAATCTATTTTCAACAAAATATAATTACACAAGTTGCAAGTATTATATTAATGGATGGAGTTATTTTGTTATCTGTGATTGCTTTTTTTTTAGAATTATCTACAAAAAAAAATGTAAATTTATTCGCTTTTTTTAAAAATTTATTTTTTAATCCATTTATTCTTTCAGTAATTATCGGTTTATTAATTTTATTACTAAATTTTAATATTGATCAAACACCAATTGACTACACTTTGTCTAGACTTGCTGCATGTGTTTCGCCAGTTGGATTATTTGCAATTGGAATAATTCTCTCTTTTTATACGGTAGATATAATTAACAAATTGTCTGTTTCAATATCAGTTTTAAAATTAATTATTTCTCCAATAATTTTATTATTGATTGGACTATTGTTTTTTAATTCAGGATCGCCATCAGAAATACCCGGTGCTTTTTTTGTGAGCGTTGCACCCTGTGGAGTTACAGCTATAGTTCTATGTTCTGCATACAACGTAAGTCCTGAAAATATAATAAAGGCTATCTTTGTATCTACTATCGCATCTATAGGAACTATTTTTTTAGCCATAAGATACTTAACTTTATAACTTTATTTCTTTCTCTCCATTAACCACAAACTGTTTCCTGCAAGAAAATATATTTTCCCATTAGCGGGGTGTATTTGTATATCTCTAATTCTTCCAATTATATCGCTAAAAATAATTGTTTCTTCTACATTTGATAAATTTTGAAAGTTTAGCTTTCTCATTGATTTATCTTTTAATGAAGTAATAAGTGCTTGACCATTCCATTCGTTAAACTCATCTCCTTTATAAATAGTTATTGCACTTGTAGCTATAGATGGTACCCAGTAATGAATTGCCTTTGTAAATCCTGGTTTCCACTTGGGTCCAATTTTTGATCCTGAATAATTTGTGCCACCCCAACCTAAAATTTTCCAACCATAATTCTCTCCTTTTTTTACTTCGCCAAACCAATCACCACCTTTTGCACCGTGATTACTGATATAAATTTTTCCATCAAAAGGAGATAAAGTCAGACCTTGGGGGTTACGAACACCAATTTGGTAGATTTCTGGTAACCAATTAGATTTACCGTCAAACTTTGGATTATCTTTTGGGATACTCCCATCAATATGAATTCTAATTATACTTCCAGCATGTTTTGTTGGATCTTGAGCAATCATTCCTTGTCCTCTTTCACCAGCAGATGCAAAAAGATAATTATCTTTTATTGCTAGTCTTGATCCAAAATGATAGCCAGATTCTATTGGCGGTTCGGCTTGAAATATATTTTCAAAATCTAATTTTTTTTTGTCTAATTTAGCTTTTGCAATAGAGGTGCTCGTTTTCCAATCACCTCTATTTTCAGAATAAGAAATCCACAAGGTATTTTTTTGATAAATGATATCTAACAAGCCTCCTTGTCCATGTACAAAATAATTTAAGTTATGCTCTACTTCATAAACTTCTTTAGAAATAATATTTACTATTTTTATTTTTCCAGTTTTTTCAGTAAGAATAAGTTCTTCATTATTTATAAATGATGACCCCCACGGGTCATTTAAATCTGCTAATTTTTTGAAAGTAAAATTTTCAGAGTATGATAAGGAAACTTTAAAAAATAATATAATTATAGTTAAAAGGATTATTTTCATAGATTATTCTAACCTACCCTCAATATAAAACTCATTTTTTTGGTTTTTTTTCACTATATCTTTTGTATCAAACCAATTATTTCCAAAAACACTAATATCTCCTTTAACATGCAATGTATCTTTTTCAATTTTTGTATCACAGTAAACTTTATTTCCCATTAACGTTCCTTTTAGTGCTCTCTTTTTATATTCTTCAACTTCATCTATATTTTTAAACAAAGTGTTAATTGCACAAGGACCTATTTCTGTCATCCCCCAATTCACCATAAATTTGCATCCTTTTTTAACAAAATTAATTATTAATTCCCAATCTACTGGCTCACTACCACAGGTAATCCAAATACCTTTTAAATTCAAAGTTTGAAATGATTTAGTCATCATTATAGCCTTACCATGTTTTGGTGTAATATGGCTGTGAGTAAAGTTTTTAATTTTTTTACAAAAATTATATGCATTAAATTTTTCAATTTCTATATCAGCTCCTACTTCATAACCTGGGAGTGTTTGTGCTAAAAGTCCACCAGCATGTTCTAGTTTACATACAGTGTAAATTTTACTTTTTGATGAGATTTTTTGGGATTCACGTGCAATTTTATTTGCTCGTTTTAGTTTATAAGGGGATTGATAAATCTTTTTTTGTGGACCTGTAGTGCCACTGGATTTTAATTCAATTCCTTTTTTTAAAATTACTTCTAAATTGCTTTTCTGTTCCATTAACAATTTTTTTTGCGAGTTTGTAAGGTGTAAAAGTAAAAATCCATGGAAAAATGCTATGTATCAAACCTGTAATAAAAATTAAAAGAGCTAAAAAGTTAAAATAGCTTGCATATAAAAAATGTTTTAACCAAGATGATTTTATTTTTTTAAGATGATTTAAATCCCAATCCATTTAAGAAAGTTTTGATCTTCCACCATCAACTGCAATTATTTGTCCAGTAACCCAAGAACTATCTTCTGTAAGTAAGAATTTAGCAAGAGCCGCAGAGTCTTTACCCTCACCTAATCTTTTAAGGGGGTGTGCTTTTGCAATACCTTCGGCAATAGCAGTATTTTTTAACATTGGTTCTGCTATTTTAGATTTTGTTAAACTTGGTGCTACACAGTTTACTCTTATGTTTGGAGCAAATTCAGCTGCAAGTGAAACCGTTAAACCTTCAACAGCAGCTTTTGTTGAAGCTATTATTGCATGATTGGTAAATCCCCTTTGAGCAGCAACAGTGGAAAATAACACTATAGACCCTTTATTTTTTTTTAAACTTTCTTG
The DNA here is from genome assembly GCA_902622955.1 of uncultured Pelagibacteraceae bacterium. GTDB lineage: Bacteria > Pseudomonadota > Alphaproteobacteria > Pelagibacterales > Pelagibacteraceae > Pelagibacter. The sequence goes on along the minus strand of CACNRP010000002.1, from coordinate 92,870 downwards.
AAATCCTTTAATAACCTCTACAGCTGAATAAAGATTAAGCTTCATACATTTTTGAAAGTCTTGCTCACTAACCATTCTTAATGGCTTTAAATCAATTGAACCCACACAATAAGCAAGGCCTTTAATTTCAGAAATATCTGATTTAACTTTTTCAATGAATCCATCTTCCAAAACATCTGCAACAGTATGCGAGCATCCAAGTTTTTCAGATATATGACTAAGTTCACTTTCATTTCTTGCAACCAAATGAATATCATTTCCAGAGCTTTTTAATTGTTCAGCCAAACTTGATCCAATAGAACCTGTCGCACCAAAAATTACATATTTTTCTGACATAAAAATTTTTATTAGTTATATTTAATTATGAAGTTATTTTTTATACTTGGTAATCAATTATTTCCAACAAAATACCTAGACCGCTTCAAAAAAGACCACCTGTTTTTTATGGCTGAAGATAAGGGTTTATGCACCTATGAAAAGCATCATAAGAAAAAAATTTTATTATTTTTATCTTCAATGCGATCTTATGCAGATGGGTTAAGAAAAAATAAATTTAAATTAGATTATCTTAAAATTGAAGATAAAGAATTTAGTGATGATTATTTAAAAAAACTAAAAAAAATAATCACACAAAAAAAAATAAAAGAAATTTCAAGTTTTGAAGTAGAGGATAAATTTTTTGAAAAAAAGATTTCAAAATTTTTAAGAAAAGAAAAAATAAATTGGAATATTGTTCAAACTCCTATGTTTTTAAATTCTAGAGAAGAATTTAAAAATTATTTATCAAAATCAAAAAAACCATTCATGGCAACTTTCTACAAGGAAGTTAGAAAAAAATCTGGAATATTGATGGGCTCAGATGGTAATCCTATTGGAGGTAAGTGGAGTTTTGATGAAGATAATAGAAATAAATTACCAAAAGATATTTCAATTCCTAAATTTCCAAAAATTAATGAAACAAATCACACAAAAAAATTAAAGCCTCTTATTGAAAAAGAATTTAAAAATCATCCTGGAAGTACAGACAACTTTTGGTTTGCAACAGAATACGATGATGTTGTCAAACTTTTAATTTTTTTTATAAAAGAAAAATCAAATTTATTTGGTGATTATGAAGATGCAGTTGATCAAAAAGATAATATCCTATTTCATAGTGCATTGAGTCCTTATATAAATTTAGGTTTAATAACCCCTGAATTTGTAATTCAAAAAGTTTTAGAATTTCATAAAAAAAATAAAATTAGAATGAACTCTTTAGAAGGTTACATTCGCCAAGTAATCGGATGGCGAGAATTTATGCGAGGAGTTTATCAGTCGTATTCACAAGAAATTGAAAATGGAAATTTTTTTAAACATAATAGAAAAATGAAAATTTCTTGGTATGAGGGATCAACTGGTCTTCCACCATTAGATTACGCAATTAAAAATGCGGTAAATCATGCATGGTCACATCATATTGAAAGATTAATGATCTTATCAAACATTATGAACCTTTGTGAGATCAAACCATTAATTGTTTATAAGTGGTTTATGGAAATGTTTGCTGATTCTTCAGATTGGGTGATGGTTCCAAATATTAGTATGGGACTATTTAATGATGGAGGAATTTTTGCAACTAAACCTTACATTTGTGGATCTGCATACTTTATGAAAATGATGGATTTTAAAAAAGGGGAGTGGTGTAACACAATGGATGGCCTTTATTGGAGGTTTATAGACCGAAACAGAAAATTTTTTTTAAAAAATCCTCGCCTATCTATGATGGTAAGGATATTTGATAAAATGAAATCTGAGAGAAAAAAATTAATTTTATCAGAAGCTGACAAATTTATTAAACAAAATACAATTTGATGAAAAAAGAAAATTTACCAACCAAAACTTGTCCAATTTGTAAAAGACCATTTACTTGGCGCAAAAAATGGAAGTTGAACTGGGAGAGAGTAAAATATTGTTCCAAGAAGTGTTCTAAGCTAAGCTAAACTTAGTGAATATAATTGTATTACAACATATCAAAATAGAAGACCCAGGTTACATTAAAGATTTAATGCTGGCAGATGGATTTAAGCTCACCACTATTGAGTTAGATGAAGGTGAAAAAGTACCACACGATTTAAGTAAATTTGATGGAATGTTTTGCATGGGGGGACCAATGGATACCTATATGGAACAAGAATATCCTTGGTTAATAGAAGAAAAGAAAGCAATCAAAGAATTTGTTATTAATCTAAAAAAACCTTATTTAGGTTTTTGTTTAGGTTGTCAGCTTTTAGGAGAGGTAGTTGGTGGAAAAGTGGTTAAATCTAAACCAGCAGAAATAGGGATTATGGATATTAATTTCTCTAATGAAAAAAATGTAGATAAATTGTTTTCAAAATTTCCTGATACAATTAAAAGTTTACAATGGCATTCTTATGAGGTTCAAGGAATCGAGGATAATAAAAATATAACTTTATTAGCCTCTTCCCCGATCACTAAGTATCAAATTTTTAAATATCAAAATCATGCTTATGGAATTCAATTTCATATAGAAATAAAAGATACCACGGTCAATGAATGGGGTTGTGTCCCGGAATACAAAAAAGCTTTGGAAGATCAGCTTGGTAATGGTGCATTAGAAAAGTTTGATAAATCTGCAAAAGATAACATGAAAGATATGAATAACTACTCTACAATCCTTTATGATAATTTTAAAAAACTTTTATGAATAACAAAATCTTTGAGTGGGCAGGGGTTATAACTGCAATATTATATTCTTTGTTTGTGGCTTTAAATATTGGGATAGAGTTTTTTGGTTTTTGTTTATTACTTTTATCTGCAATCTTAATTGGTATTTGGGCGTATAGAGGTGGCCATAAAGGAATTTTATTTTTACAATTTTTTTACGCAACAGCTGGAATTATTGGGATGGTTCGTTGGTTTTAATTAAAAGTCGAAACTATTTTGGGAATATAATTTTTAAAATTAAAAAATCCTTTATTGCAGTATTGCCAAGCCAATTGATCAAGATTTCTATATAAAAAATCTATCTTTAAATTATTCGAATTTAAAAAATCTAAATTTTCACCTACTGTTGGATATAAACCATAACAATTTTCAATTTTTGTTAATTCACTTATGTCTACAACCTGGCAATCAATAGATTGATCTTTTAATCTTTGCCCTTGGTCTTCTATTAACTGAGATTTAAATTTCATCAATTTTTCACTTAGTTTTATGGATCTATTTTCATTTTTATTAGAAACTAAGTAAATTTTTTCAAAGTTCTTTTCCTGAAAGTCAGTGATTTCAAATGAGAGATTATTTTCAAAAATTAAAAGATTCTTATTCTCAATATTTTGTGGGTTATTGAAATTCTGTTTAATTATTTGATAAGATTTTTCTGAAATTTTTGGAGGTGCATTTTCATTTAATTTTATATTTTGAAATCTATTGTTAGTGAATTTTTTAATATTCCATTCACTAGCAAGGTAATGCTTTCCTTGCGTTTGAACACCTGCAACCCATCGCCATCCAAGAGTGTTTGATGCAGCATCTCCATCATAGAGATGTTGCATAAAAAATTCTGCACCCAATTGCCAAGGTAATTCTAGAGTAAAAATCCAAATACTAGCAAACCACATTCTTGTGTGATTATGCAAATAATTGTAATCTTTAAGCTCATTAACCCAAGCATTAAAGCACTCAATGTCTGTTTTCCCATCAATTGCAGAAAGATAGTTTTGATTATTTTGAAATTCATTTTTTATTTGATTTAATTCAGCAAGATAATCTGTCCAAACATTTGGTCTTAGTTCCAACCAGCCTTTCCAATAAGTTCGCCATAGAACTTCTTGAATAAATTTTTCATTTTTTGAAAAAGAAAATTTACTCAGCGCTTTCTGAATGACTTCTTTTTCATTAGTTATTCCATGAGTGATATATGGTGATAAACAAGATACATTTGATCTTTTTTCAGGTCCATAATCAAAGTTTCTTAATCTTGAATATTCTGCAAGGTTATTTTCAACAAAATTATCTAATTTATTTAAGGCCTTAGCCCTTGAAGCTTCAAACATAATTTTTAATTATTTCGATTTTTTTTTCTTCAGACCTAATTTATCACTGTGTCTCAACCTTAAAACAACAATCGCTGCAGCTATTAACAAAATAGCAACTGCTTCATACACAAGTGCAGTTGGGTCCATCTCTTTACCTTGTAAGATTATAAATCGAGCAAGAGCCGTAATTGCAATAAGTAGTGGAAGAGTAATACTAATTGATTGCTGGTTCCAAAAAACTCTAACCATTGCTAGCACTTCTAAATAAAGAAACATTAAAAGCAAGTCAGCTAGAGTAACTGATTGGTTTGTGAACATATTTTTTATTTCAATTCCAACAGCAATAACTGTACTCACCAGAATAATACACATCAAAGCTAACTGTAAGTTTTTTGTAATATTATCCATTGTTAATCTTTACTAAATGGTAGCCATTTTTCAATTGCTGATTTTAAGGGACCGTCATATGGGATTGAATAAGAATTTGGGTTTGGACTTGTTAAAACCTCTATTCCTTTTGAAAAAACAAAAATAAATACAATTACAAAAACGATCACCATTATTTTAAAAGGATCAAAATTTTTTGTTTGAAAAACACTTGCGGACTTCGCTTCTGCTCTATGAAATTGTTTAAATGTCATGTAGACAGCAAATATTAAACCAATGTGAGCTAAAAAAAGTCCAGCCCATCCAAATGCAAATGTTGTATAAGAAAAAACATATAAACTAAAAACTGTAGTCCAAATAAAACTTAAAACCAAAAGTATTTGTAATCTAACTGTTTTGGGAAGTGCACGAAGATCATTTTTACTATCATCAAACAAAATGTTTGCAGCATCTCTCATCCAGTTCTTTATTGATTCCATTACTTAAAGATATAATTTTTAACAATTAAAACAAATGTTAATTTGTCCTAAACTATACTATTAACGAAGCTTTTTTTTATGAAAATTGATAAATCTTTCAACATTAGATTTATTAAATGACTTATTTTCTTCAAATGAAACTTTCCTCATTGAATAGGCACTACTATTAGTAACCCTTGATTGAATAGTAATATTTCCTTTATACAATTTAAGTTTAACTGAGCCATTAACTTTACTTCTTTTTAAATCTACAATTTTTTGAAGTTTAAATCTTTCTTTTGAGTACCAATAACCATTATAAATTAACTCTGCATATCTAGACATTATCTGATCTTTTTTATGCATAGTTTCTTTATCTAAAGTAACAGACTCAATTGCTCGATGAGCATTGATTAAAAGAGTTCCACCGGGTGTTTCATATACACCTCTAGATTTGATACCTAAAAATCTATTCTCCACTAAGTCAACTCTTCCAACTCCATTTTTACCTGCGATGTCATTGAGCTTTGTTAATAATTTAGCCGGAGACATTTTTTTTCCATTTATTCCAAAAGGATCACCGTTTTTAAAATTGATAGTAATAAACGATGATTTGTTCGGTGCCTTTTCTGGAGAAATTGTTCGCTGAAAAATAAATTCTGGTGCTGAATTTTTTGGATTTTCTAGCACCTTACCTTCAGTTGATGTATGAAATAAATTATCATCTACTGAAAAAGGAGGTGCACCTTTTTTATCTTTAGTAATAGCTATGCCATGTTTTTTTGCATAATTAATTAAGTCTGTTCTTGATTTTAATTTCCAAATTCTCCACGGGGCTATGATTTTAATTTTGGGACCAAAATAATGATAGCCTAATTCAAATCTAACTTGGTCATTGCCTTTACCGGTTGCTCCATGTGAAACAGCATAAGCTTTAAATTTTTTAGCCACTCTTATTTGATCTTTTGCAATAAGAGGTCTTGCTATTGATGTCCCTAATAAATAAACACCCTCATAGATCGCGTGTCCTCTGATCATGGGATAAACATAATCCTTAACAAAAATATCTTTTAAATCTTTAATAATTATATTTTTAACACCAAATTTTTTTGCATTAGTAATAATTTTTTTTCTATTAATTTCTTGTCCAATATCTGCTGTATAACAAATTACATCTGCATCATAATTTTCTTGAAGCCATTTTAAAATTATAGAAGTATCGAGCCCTCCAGAATAAGCTAGAACAATTTTTCTTCTTGATTTCATTAAATTAACTACAAGCTTTTTTTGAGGCGTTATAAGCTTTAGTAAATCCTAGTAGTGAGTAATGATCAATAGTTTGAGATCCTTGTTGATTATATCCAGTAATCATAATTCTTGATCCTTTTCTCATTTGTTTGATCATTTTCAATTCGATTTTATTATCTGCAATCCATGCAAAACCCTGCTCTTTAATATCGAATTTAAATTTGTTTTTTCCTGAAGCAGCTGTTACAGAATTATTTTTGTTAAATTCATAACCCGGTGTTACACTAACTTCATTTGAAATTTTGTCATTAGGTCTAAAAGCAACAAATAATTTTGCATCTCTTTTATTTTTTTTTGGGGCTTGTAAAATAGGTAAAGATTGCGCAAAGCATACTTTGCCATCAGGATCTGAAACTACCATTGCCTCCCAATCTTTATATTTACCAATTTTTTTAATTTCTTGTGCTGAGATTTGGGTAATACCAAATATAAAAAATATTCCTAAAAAAATTGAAATTTTTTTAATTATGGACATGGATTTGGATAAATTGTTTGTACTTGGTTAATTTCTTTAATGATATCATCAGATAAGTTTACATTTACACTTTCTATATTTGTTTTCAACTGCTCCATTGTAGTTGCCCCAATTATTACACTAGTCATAAAGTCTTGGATTTCACAAAATTTTATAGACATTTGACTCATATCTAGATCAAATTTTTCACTAATTTTATAATAATGTTCAACTGCATCCTCAGTATTAGGTTTTCTATACCTTGTCCAGAAATCGAAATCTCTCTCCATTCTTGATCCTTTGGGAAAATTCCTGTTTCTATACTTTCCACTTAAATATCCACTTGCAAGTGGAGAGTAAGCTAAGCAGCCAATATTTTCTCTTATAGAAACTTCAGCTAGTCCAACTTCGTAAGATCTATTTAATAAACTATAAGGATTTTGAATTGACATCATTCTTGGTAACTTTTTATCTTTGTATAACTGAAGATAATTTAAAACTCCCCAAGGGGTCTCATTTGATAAACCAACGTATCTTATTTTTCCCTGATCAATATATTTATTTAACTCTGCAAGAACATCTTCAAATTTATTCCATTCATTTTCTTTATGAACATAACTTAGTTTTCCAAAATTATTTACATTTCTTTCTGGCCAATGAAGTTGATATAAATCTATATAATCAGTTTTAAGTCTTTGAAGACTGTCATTTAAAGCAGATTCTAAGTTTGGACCTGTAAAACTATTTTCTCCACTTCTTAAATAATCTCTTGCTGGACCAGCAACTTTTGTTGCAAGAATGACTTTGTCTCTTTTTTTAGTTTTTTCAAACCAGTTTCCAATAATTTTCTCTGTATCACCATAGGTTTCCTTTCTTGGTGGTACAGCATATAATTCAGCAGTGTCCCAAAAGTTTACTCCTTGATCTAAAGAAAAATCCATTTGTTCAAATGCTTCAAGCTCAGTATTTTGTTCTCCCCACGTCATAGTACCGAGACAAATTGTACTCACTTTAATATCGGTATTACCTAAATTTTTGTAATTCATTAGAAATATTAAGTTAAAATTTTGTTAATCTTTTTAAGGTATCTTGAATAATTAGTAAAAGAATATATATATTACGTATTATGGAATTTGATAAAAACGGGATACTAAATAGAGCAAAAGCAGCACAACAAACAGCTGCCGTAATGGATCAAGGCTTAAGAGCCTACATGCTAAAAGTTTATAACTATATGGCAACAGGTATATTGCTTACTGGAATAGTAGCACTATTAACATTTAAAATGTCTGTTGTTACTAATGATGCAGGTTCAATCGTTGGTCTAACGCAGATTGGGAATGCAATTTATTTATCAGGTCTTAAATGGCTTGTAATGTTAGCACCTCTAGGTATCGTTTTTTACATGAGTTTTGGAATTAATAAGATGAGTGCATCAAAGGCACAAACTACGTTTTGGGTTTTTGCAGCTTTGATGGGTCTATCATTATCTTCAATATTATTGGTTTATACTGGAATGAGTGTAACAAGAGTATTCTTTATTACATCTGCAACATTTGGAGCGATGAGTATCTACGGATATACAACTAAAAGAGATCTTACAAAGTTTGGATCTTTTTTAATGATGGGTCTAATTGGAATAATTATAGCTTCAATTGTAAATATCTTTATGAAATCTTCAATGATGTATTTTGTAATTTCAATTTTAGGTGTTTTAATATTTGTTGGTTTAACAGCTTATGATACTCAGAAAATCAAAAATATGTATGTAGCCTCAGACTCTGGCGAGTTAGTGGGCAAGAAAGCTGTAATGGGCGCTCTAACTCTATATTTAGATTTTATTAATCTATTTATAATGTTGTTAAGATTATTTGGCCAAAGAAGATAAATTTATTTTTGAAGTTTCTTCCAGTTGGTATTTTTCAATAAAATTCTAAGATCGTAAGAATTTTTTAGTATTTTACCACTTGTATCAGTAATCAAATATTTGAGATTTTTATTTTTAGGCTTAAAATTTTTACAGATTTTATAAAGGGCATTTTCAGTAGCATTTCTAAAAACACTAAACCCCACTTGTTTACTTGAAATATTTAAACCGTAATCTTTCCAAGAACCCTCAGAAACCATCTTCGCATACAAGTCTAATATAATCTTAAGCTCATTTTTTTCAAAAAAATGTTTTTCTTCTATTTTATTATGAGGATTATTTACAACTAATTTTAAATTACTACCCATCAATTTTATGTTTATTAATTAATGGTATTTGAAATCCTGTAAATATTATTGTTATTGGAAGCATTCCCCAAACTTTAAAATTAACCCAAAATTCTTCTGTTTGAGTTCTCCAAACAATTTCATTTAATAAAGCAAGACCAAAGAAAAAATACATCCATCGTTTATTAAGAATTTCCCATCCAATATCAGTTAGAGGAACAGATTTACCCATAATTTTTTTAAGAATAGGTTCATTAGTAAAATATTTCCCAAAAAATAATGCAAGAGCAAACATAATATTAATGATAGTTGGTTTTACATAGATAAATATAGGATCATTAAAGTAGATAGTTAATCCACCAAAAAAAGTAATTAAAATTCCACTTAGCAAAGGCATTGGAGGAATTTTTTTTTCAAAAAACCAAACTATTGCTAATGCAACTAAAGTTGCAACTATCAGTGGAGGTATCGCTACAGATAAATTTTTATCATTATTGTAATAATAGAAAAAAAATATTGCTAAAGGACCAAAATCAGTAACAAATTTTAAAAAAGATTTATTCACTAAAAAGATATTAACATATTTGCCACATCACAAAACATTAATATTTTTAGCATTGATTTTTATTTTTAAATACCCATACTAAGTACAATGGCAATCCAAAAAGCAAAATTTTCAATAGGAGATATAGTAAAGCATAAACACTTCGAATTTAGAGGAGTGATTTATGATGTCGATTTTGAATTTAATAATTCAGAGGAATGGTATCAATCTATTCCAAAAAATGTGAGACCGAGAAAAGATCAACCATTTTATCATTTATTGGCAGAAAATGATGAGATAACTTATGAAGCTTATGTTTCTGAGCAAAACTTATTAATAGATGACTCTGATGAGCCGATAAAACACCCCTTAATTGAAGAGATTTTTTCAGGAAAAAAAGGTTCTAGTTATTTTAAGCTTTCTAATTAAGGCAATCATCATTCAACCACATTTAGCTCAAATCTAGGCCATACAAATTAGCTATATTTCTTTATCTTCTGGTCAAGAGTGTTAAACGTTAATTTCAATCATATTATCTCCCCCTCTGCATTCTTGATCAGAAAACTATTTCATAATAGAAATCACCAAAAAAAATTCTAAATTAAAATATGTTTAAACTTTTTGAACCTAACAAAATTTTCAAGATCACGTCAAAGGCACCTAAGTATGTATTGTTTTTGTTTATTATTGTTTTAAGTATTGGATTAGTTGAAGCATTAGTTCTATCTCCTGAGGACTACAAACAAAGTGATGCAGTTAGAATTATGTATGTCCATGTTCCTGCTGCATGGATATCGCTCGGAATATTTTCTTCTATAACTTTTTTATCTATAAGTGGTTTCGTGTTTAGAAATAAAAACTTTTTTTTAATTTCTAAAAGTTTAGCTCCATCGGGATTTGTTTTCAATATTATCGCTTTAGTAACAGGATCAATTTGGGGAAAACCAACCTGGGGAACTTGGTGGGCTTGGGATGCAAGAATAACTTCAATGTTAATACTGGCACTATTTTATGCAATGTATTTAATTGCGTGGAGAGTTTATAATGAGGAAGAAAGAGTCTATAAGATTTCAACATTTATAACTATTTTAGGAATTATAAATGTTCCAATAATAAAATATTCAGTTGATTGGTGGAATACACTCCATCAACCTGCATCTATTAATATTTTGTCTAAAACCTCAATTCACTCCTCGATGCTTTATCCACTATTGATAATGACTGCGGCATTTGCTCTTTTTTCACTGTTAATTTTCTTGATGAAATATAATACAGAACTGATAAAAATTAAAAATAAAGGTTTAGATAGACTATGATAAACGAATTATTTTTTATGAATGGATATGCTGTATATGTATTATCTGCTTTTAGCTTTACTTTAATAAGTTTCTTAGGTTTATATTTAATAACTAAAATACAGTTTGTTAGAGAGCAAAATAAATTTGTTGCTAAATTCGGATCGCTTACTACTAGGCAAGCTAATTCTGCAAAATCACAGAGAATAAACAAAGAAATTTTAGCAAACGCAACGAATAATTAACTTTTAAACCATGTATGGTCGAAAAGTTAAATTAAGATTTTTGTTTGTAATAGTAATATTAATCACTTTAATTTTAACAACGTTTTCAATTTTAAAATCTTTAGAGAAAAATGTAGTGTATTTTCAATCACCCACTGAAATAAATTCACTTGCTGAAATTGAAAAAAATAAAATAAGAGTTGGAGGAATGGTTAAAAAAAATTCTATAATAATAAATTCAAATGAAGTTAATTTTATAATTACTGATTTTAAAAATGAAATAAATGTGACTTACTCAGGGGCAGTACCAAATTTATTTGCTGAAGGAAAAGGGGTTGTGGCAGAAGGTTTTTTAAAAGACAGAAATTTTTTTTCTGCAACAAAAATTTTAGCTAAGCATGATGAAAATTATATGCCGCCAGAAGTAAAAGAGGCATTGGGAGAAAAATAAATTGATCTATAGTTTTGTTGGTTATTATTCATTAATATTAGGATTAGTAATTGGGTTATCATTATTTTATTTTTCATATCAAAATTTTAATAATTCAAATAAATTAGATATTAAAATAATATCTTTTACATTTTTACAATTATTTTTTGTTGTAATTAGTTTTTTGTGTTTAATTTTTTCTTTTGTTGTTTCAGATTTTAGCAATGAAACAGTATTTAATAATTCCCACACTACAAAACCATTATTTTATAAAATAAGTGGAACATGGGGTAATCACGAAGGTAGTTTATTATTATGGTTACTTGTTTTGACTTTATTTATTTTTTTATTTTTAATTAAAACCAAAAATCAACCAGTTAAGTACAAAATTTTAACTCTATTTTTTCAACAAATAATTATAGTAGGTTTCTTTTTATTTTTAATTAAAACATCAAATCCATTTAGTTATATTTTTCCAACACCTACTGAAGGACAGGGGTTAAATCCAATTTTACAAGATCCAGCTTTAGCAATTCACCCACCAATTTTATATTTAGGCTATGTAGGTTCTTCAATTATTTTTTCATCTGTTTTATCAGCAACGAGTTTAAAAATTATATCTATGAGTTGGGCATCACATATAAAAAAATGGATTTTAATTTCATGGATATTTTTGACTTTAGGAATCTTGCTTGGATCAATTTGGGCTTATTATGAATTAGGCTGGGGTGGTTTTTGGTTTTGGGATCCAGTAGAAAACGTTTCATTAATGCCATGGCTAGCATTAACTACTCTCTTACATTGTATTTTAGTATTAGAAAAAAAATCTTATTTAACTTCATGGGTAATAATTCTTTCTATAGCAACATTTACTTTAAGTATGTGTGGAACATTTTTAGTAAGATCAGGAATTCTAAATTCAGTTCATACATTTGCTAATGATCCTGAAAGAGGGTTATTTATTCTTATTTTTTTATTCATTTTGATTTTTTTATCTATTTTTATTTTTTTCTTTTTTCACAATGATGATGACAAAAAATCTTATAGTTTTTTTTGGTTGAGTAAAGAAACTTCAATTTTAATTAATAACTGGTTTATGATGTATTTTTTATCAGTTGTTTTAATTGGTACTGTATATCCAATTTTTCTAGATGTAATTTCTTCTCAAAAAATATCAGTTGGACCCCCTTTTTATCATAAATTAATAATACCATTTTTAATTCCATTTTTATTAATGATGGCGATTGGTCCAAAGCTAAAATGGATTAAATCTAAACTAGAAGACAAAATATATTTAATTTCTTTTTTAATTATCTCAATAATATTAGCATTTTTAGTGTTAAAAAATTTTAATCAAAATTTTTTAATAAATACAATTTTGATATCCAGCGCACTTTATTTATTCTTTATTACATTGAGAGACTTTTTTGTGAAAAAATATAAAAATATTTCGCAAAATATAGCACATTTTGGATTTAGTTTATTAATTTTAAGTATTTTATTTAATAATTTATTTTCAAGTGAAGTAATAACAAATCTTAAAGTTGGTGAAACTTTCGAAAATTCAAAAACAAAGATAATTTTTGAGAGTGTAGATCAAAAAAAAGAGCAAAATTACAACGCTATTATTGCGAATTTTTTCATAAGTAATTCTAATGGCGAGGAAGATAGATTTTCGCCAGAGTTGAGAATTTATAATCAACCTGTAATTGCCACAAGTGAAGCTGATATTAAAACAACCTTAATGTCTGATAAGTTTATTGTAATCAACTTAGTTCAAAATCAAGATTTTTTTAATGTAAGATATCAAGTTAAACCCTTTATGTTGTGGATTTGGTTATCAGTAATTCTAATATCTGTTGGGGGAATTATTAGCTTTTTACAAAAAAGATTATGAAAAATAAAGTATTACCTTTTTCAATAATTATTATTTTTGGAATAATATTTTTTATTTTTTATAAATCTCTAAAAGACTCTAAAATATACACTCCAGATGTTAATAAAAGAAAAGATATACCAAAGTTTAATACTAAAGAATTTTTTTCTGGTGAAAATATGGAATCATCAAGCATCTTTGAGTTAGATAAGATTTATTTATTAAATATTTGGTCATCTTGGTGTGTTCCATGCCGTCAAGAACATTCTTTTTTAATGAATCTAAATAAGGATAATAAAGTAATTATTATTGGAATGAATTATAAAGATAATTTAAAAAGTGGAAAAAACTTTTTGAAAGAATTAGGAAATCCCTATAAAGAAATATTTATAGATTCAGAAGGCACAATTGCAATTGATTGGGGAGCCTATGGGGTTCCAGAGTCATTTTTAATTTATAATAATGAAATTATTAAAAAATATATTGGACCTCTTAACCAACAATCAATTGATGAAATTAATTTATTGATAAAATGAAAGTTTTTAGATTTTTTTTAATTCTTATATTATTTTTACCTCTAAAACTTAATGCTGAGGAAAATGATAAAAGGAATAAAATAACTAAAAATTTAAGATGCCTTATATGTCAAGGTCAGTCAGTTTACGATTCGGACTCTGAGTTTGCAAATAGTTTAAAAATTGTTGTCGATAAAAAGCTTGAGGAAGGTCTTTCTGAAGATCAAATCTATGAATATTTTAAAAATAAATACGGTGAATGGATACTCTATGATCCTGTATTAAATAAAAATACTTATATTCTTTGGATATTGCCGTTATTGATATTTTTAGCAGGAGGTGCAATAATCTATAAAAATTTTATAGTTAAAAAATAAATTAATTAGTGATGAATTTAAAAAAATTTATAATAAATTTGTTAATAATAACATTTGCTTTTTGTTCAACTGCTGAAGAAAAAGTTTTAAAGAATCAAAACACAGAATTCAGTGTATACACTGGAATGTTTGATTTTAGTGATGATGGAAAAAAATCAACGTTAATTGGTTTTCAACATCAAAATGAAAATTTAAATAGAGATACTTTTTTAGGAAATCTTTCTCCTATAACTGGATTCTTAATTACTGCAGACAATGCGGGATACTTCTATACCGGTGTTCAAGCACAATATAAACTAGGAGCACTAAATCTTACCCCCAGCTTTACACCTGGAATTTATCACGAAGGAGATGGTAAAGATTTAGGTCATTTAATTGAATTCAAAAGTGAACTACAAATTTCACTCGATTTATCAAAAACAAGTGAATTAGGTTTTTCTTATAATCATATATCTAATGCCAGTTTAGGAAATAAAAATCCTGGGGCAAATAGTTATATGTTTAATTTTTTCAAAAACTTTTAAAAAAGTATTTATGAATTTAAAAGATTGTCATAACTTTAGTGATTTTAGAAAACTAGCTAAAAAAAAATTGCCATCACCAATATTTCATTACATTGATGGTGCTGCAGATGATGAAATCACATACTCTAGAAATACAAGTGCATTTGATGATGTTGATTTAGTTCCTAATGTTTTAAGAGGTGTAGAGAATGTTGATTTATCGACAACTATATTTGGAAAGAAATTAGATTTACCTTTTTACTTATCACCAACCGCTTTGCAGAGATTATTTCATTACGATGGTGAAAGGGCTGTAGGTAAAGCAGCTAAAAAATTTAATACTATGTTTGGTGTGTCGGCACTAGCAACTGTAAGTGTGGAGGAAATTTCTTCACTTGTTGATACGCCAAAAATGTTTCAGTTCTATTTTCATAAAGATAGAGGACTTAATGATTCATGTTTAGAGAGAGCAAAAGCAGCTAAGTTTGATGTCATGGCTCTAACAGTAGATACAATTACTGGAGGAAATAGAGAAAGAGATTTAAGAACTGGATTTACTTCACCACCAAAACTAACATTATCAAGTTTATTTAGTTTTGCCACAAAGCCAATGTGGGGAATAAATTATTTAACAAAAGGTAAATTTGAATTACCTCATCTTCAAGATTTTGTAAAAGAGGGTACGAGCACAAATTCTTCAATTGGAAATTACTTCTCTACAATGCTGGATCAGTCAATGAACTGGAAAGATGCTGAACAACTTTGCTCTAAATGGGGAGGCCATTTTGCTTTAAAAGGAGTCATGAGTGTTGAAGATGCTAAGAGAGCAGTTGATATTGGATGTACAGGAATAATGGTTTCAAACCATGGTGGAAGACAACTTGATGGATCAAGATCACCTTTTGATCAACTTGCTGAGATTGTTGATGCTGTTGGTGATAAGCTGGATGTAATCTGCGAGGGAGGAATTCATAGAGGAACTCATATGCTTAAAGCATTATCATTAGGTGCAAAAGCATGTTCTGGTGGAAGACTTTATTTATATGCGTTAGCAGCAGCTGGACAAGCAGGTGTAGAGAGAGCTTTAGAGAAGTATAAATCTGAATTAGTAAGAGACATGAAGTTAATGGGCTGCACTAAAATTAGTGATTTAAACAGAAATAATTTAAGATTCAGAAGATAGGAATCATGAACATAAATGATTGTTATAATTTTGAAGATTTTAGAAAATTAGCAAAAAAAAAATTACCAGCTCCTATCTTTCATTACATTGATGGTGGTGCTGATGATGAAGTAACACTTAATAGAAATACAGATGCATTTAATGACTGTGATTTAGTCCCAAATATTCTTAATAGCGTTGGTGAGCCAGATTTATCAACTACGGTGTTTGGAAGAAAAATTAGTATGCCATTATTTTTATCTCCGACAGCTATGCAAAGTTTGTATGATCCAGAGGGTGACAAAGCTTCTGCAAGAGCTGCTGAAAAATTTGATACTATTTATAGTATGTCTACTATGGCATCTTTTTCAATTGAGGAGGTAGCAAACATTTCAAGTGGTCCCAAACTTTTTCAACTTTATATTCATAAAGACAAATCTATTACAGATGATTTAATTGAAAGATGTTCTAGGGCAAATTTTGATGGTATGTGTATTACAGTTGATACACTTGTAGCTGGAAATCGTGAACGTGATCATAGAACTGGATTTACAACACCACCTAAATTTACGCTAGATAGTTTATTAAGTTTTGCTATGAGGCCTGGATGGGTTTTTAAATATTTTACAAATAAAAAATTCGAGCTAGCAAATATAAAAAATAAAACTGAAAAAGGTACAAATATTGCTAAATCGGTTATGGACTACATTAATGAGCAATATGATCCAGCAATGAACTGGAAAGATGCTGAATATTGTATAAAAAAATGGAATAAACCCATGGCATTAAAAGGAGTAATGTCAGTTGAAGACGCAAAAAAAGCAATTGATATTGGTTGCACTGCAATAATGATTTCAAATCATGGAGGAAGACAGCTTGATGGATCAAGGTCTCCTTTTGATCAAGTAAAAGCAATTTCAGACGCTGTAGGCGATAAATTAGAGATAATTTTAGATGGTGGTATCAGACGTGGAACCCACGTTTTGAAGGCGATAGCTGCAGGTGCGACAGCTTGTAGTTTTGGAAAGGCTTTTTTATTTAGTTTAGGAGCAGGTGGTCAGCTAGGTGTAGAAAGGTTACTGGAAAATATGAATAAAGAAATAAGAAGAAATATGATACTTATGGGATGCAAATCCGTTAAAGATTTAGATAGATCTAAAATTATTTATCGTAATTAGTTATAAAAATTATAAATACTTTTATTCAATCAATAATAGACAATAAATATCTTTTCCGCTAGGTTGCAAATTATGAAACTTGCTCAATCGCTTGATAGACTTGGAACCGAAAGTGCTTTTACAGTATTAGCAGAGGCTAAAAAACTTGAGGCTCAAGGTCATCCTATGATACACTTGGGATTAGGTCAGCCAGATTTTAAAACACCAAAACACGTGGTTGAAGCTGCAAAAAAAGCTTTAGATGATGGCCACCATGGTTACGTGATGTCTAATGGTATACCAGAATGTAGACAGGCAGTTACACGTTGGATTAAAAAAAGGTATAATCAAGAAGTCGATTTTGAGAGAATTCTAATTATGCCAGGCGGTAAACCTACTATGCATTATGCAATACAATGTTTTGGTGAACCTGGAGCTGAAATAATTCACCCTACACCAGCTTTTCCAATTTATGAGTCTATGATTAATTACACTGGATCAACAGCAGTTCCATATGATTTAACTGAGGATAAGGACTTGAAATTTAATGCTGATAAAATCTTATCCTTAATTACTGAAAAAACTAGATTATTAATTTTAATCAATCCAAATAATCCAACTGGTAGTTTTGTTGAAAAACCAGAGATTGATAAGTTAGCCGAGGGATTAAAGAAACATCCACACGTAACAATCTTAAGTGATGAAATTTATAGTAGACAGATTTTTGATGATAAAGAAATGCCAACTTTTTTCAATTATCCAGAGTTAAGAGATAGACTAATTGTTTTAGAGGGTTGGAGTAAAGCTTACTCAATGACAGGTTGGAGACTAGGTTGGAGTTTTTGGCCAGAGCATTTAGTTGAGCATGTAAACAAATTACTTATAAATAGCGTTTCGTGTGTCAACGCAGCTGCTCAGTTTGCAGGAATTGCTGCTTTGGATGGCCCAGACGACTCTATTCATGCCATGATGGATAAATTTACTCAAAGAAGAAAACTAATTCACGAAGGATTAAATAGTTTACCAGGAGTTGAATGTAGTTTACCAGGAGGTGCATTTTATGCATTTCCAAAAGTAATTGAAACTGGAATGAATGGAAGTGAATTTTGTAAAAAGGCGATGCACGAAGCAGGAGTAGCAATAGTTCCAGGTACTGCATTTGGAAAAACTTGTAATGATTATGTAAGATTTAGTTTTGCTGCTTCCCAAGATAATATTTCTAATGCGTTAGAAAATATTAAAAAAATGCTTACTAAATAAACTGTATTTTATTAGAATTTTTCATTATTATTAATATTTGAAATGATAGATCAAGTTCATTCACAGTTAAAAAAAATTTTTAATGGTAGATTTTCGACCTCTGAATCTACAAGGGCAAATTATGCTAGAGGTGAAGATACCTATGATCCCGTTTTATCTAAAGCTGTAGTTTTTCCAGAAACAAATGAGGAAGTTTCGCAAATTTTAAAAATTTGTAATGAAAATAAAATTCCTGTAGTTCCATTTGGTACAGGAACTTCTTTAGAGGGAAATGCTGTCGGAAATTCCAATGGTATTACAATTTCATTAGAAAAAATGAATAAAATATTATCTGTCAATGCAGAAGATTTTGATTGTAGGGTTCAAGCAAATGTTACGAGAAAACAATTAAACGAGCACTTAAGAGAGGATGGCGTATTTTTTCCGATTGACCCAGGCGCAGATGCAGCTTTAGGTGGTATGGCATCTACATCAGCTTCAGGCACTATGGCGGTGAAATATGGCACAATGAGAACAGTTATCTCTGGTTTAACTGTTGTTTTGCCAAACGGTGAAATTATAAAAACAGGCAGTAGAACTAAAAAAACTTCTGCAGGCTATAATTTGACTAACTTATTTATTGGGTCTGAGGGAACTTTAGGAATAATTACTGAGGTTCAGGTTAGACTGTCCCCTATTCCTGAAAGTATAATGAGTGCCGTGTGTTATTTTCCAGATTTAGATTCTGCAGTAAAAACTGCTCAAGAAGTAATTCAATATGGTGTGCCAATAGCAAGAATTGAAATGTTAAACAAAGATCAAATGGAGATCAGTATTAAATATTCTAAGCTAGACAATGTAAAAGCGTCCCCAACATTGTTTTTTGAATTTCATGGAAGTGAGACAACAAATAATGAGGCAATATCTATTGTCGAGGAATTATCCAAGAACAACAATGGAAGTGATTTTCAATGGGCTTCTTCAACTGAGGAGCAGAAAAAACTATGGAAAGCAAGACATGATGTTTATTATTCGGTTAAGGCATTAGGAAATAATATGAAAGTTTATTCAACAGATGTTTGTGTTCCTATTTCAAAATTAGTTGAATGTATATCTTGGGCAGAAAAAGAAGTTAATAGGCTTGGCTTAACAGCACCGATGGTTGGTCATGTGGGTGATGGTAATTTTCATTCAATAATTTTATATGATCCGCATGATAAGGAAAAACAAAAAAAAATAAGACAGTATAGCGATGATTTAATAAATAAAGCACTAGAACTAGAAGGAACAATAACTGGTGAGCATGGTATTGGATTACAAAAAAAACATTATCTTTTAAAAGAACATATGGATAATATCCCTGTTATGAAAGCAATTAAGAGAAGTATAGATTGTAATAATATTATGAATCCAGGAAAAGTTTTTGATTTAAATTGATAAAAACATATGAAAAAAATTCTAATTACTCGAAAACTTCTAAGAACATGTGAGGATAAGGCAAAAGAAATTTTTAATTCAAATTTTAATCTTAACGATGAATTGTATTCACAAAATAAACTTATAGAACTTAGTCAAGGTTGTGATGGAATTTTATCATCACTAACAGATAAATTAGATGCCGAAACAATTAATAAACTTCCTGATAGTATTAAAATAATATCAAATTTTGCTGTTGGATTCGGAAATATAGATTTAGAGGCAGCCAAAAATAAAGGAATTGCAGTAACAAATACACCAGACGTTTTAACAGATGCGACTGCTGAGATTGGTGTTTTGTTAATTCTTGGGGCTTGTAGAAGAGCTTCAGAGGGTATTGATAGTGCTAGACAAGGAGGCTGGAAATGGTCAGCTGACTATTTAATTGGAAAACAACTTACTGGATCTAGGTTGGGCATTTTAGGAATGGGAAGAATTGGCCAAAAAATAGCAAAGATCGCAAAATCTTTAGGTATGAAAATTCATTATCACAACCGTTCAAAATTAAGTGAGGAAAAAGAACAAGGCGCAACCTATCATGATAATTTAAAAAGTTTGTTGTCAGTTTCAGATGTTCTTTCAGTTTGTTGCCCTGCATCAAAAGAGACTGTAGATATGATTAATAGAGAAACATTAGAGTACTTACCAAAAGGTGCTGTAGTCACTAATGTTGCTAGAGGAGATATTATTGAAGATGAAGCTATGATTGATGCTCTTGATAGAAGAAAAGTTTATGCAGTTGGTTTAGATGTTTACAAAAATGAGCCAAATTTAAACCCAGGTTATTTAAAACATAAAAGTGCATTTATTCTTCCACATTTGGGAAGTGCAACAAAAGACACTCGTACCGCGATGGCCAACTTAGCTATTGATAATTTGGATGAATACTTCAAGACAGGAAATTGTAAAAACAAAGTAAATTAAAACAAGATTAATCGTAGTTTAAGTTCTAGATATTAAAAGAATTGTAACCCCAATAACAAAAATTATAATTCCAATAATTTCTGTAATTTTTACTTTTTCTTTAAACATATATCTTGAAGAAAAATAACTAAATAATAATTCAATTTGACCAACAGCTCTTACAAATGAAGATTGTATTAAGGTGAAAGCATAAAACCAGGATAATGATGCTAATAATCCAGCAATACCCGTTAAAAAACATTCGTACTTATCATGATAAAGTTTCTTAAATTCTGACTTTTCAAAAAAAATTAAATAAATTGTTAAAATTAATGTTTGAATAAACAATCCAATGAATAGTGCCGAAATAGCTTTTCCAAAATTTGAGCTAATATTTTCTAATGTTAAAATAGCTGCCCTAAAATAAACAACACTTAAACCTAAAAACAAACCTGAAATCAAACCAATTATAGTAGTTTTTGAAAATAAATTATTCAAAAAAAGTCTTAAATCTTTTACTGACAATAAGATAACTCCAAGTGTTGAGATAATAATTCCACTAATTCCAAACTTATTTAATTTTTCATTTAATATTAAATATTCAAATAATGCTACTTGTATAACTTCTGTTTTGCTAAGAGATGTACCTACAACAAAATTTGAAAAATTAAACAAATATAATAAAAAAAATGTAAAAATGATTTGAAAGATCGATGCTAGAAAAATGTTAAGTAAGAAGTCTGGTTGCACTAATATTTCTTTTAATATCTGTAAGTCTCTAAAGAATATAAAAAATAAGATTGCTGCGAATGGCAATGCAAATGCAAATCTAACATATGTTGAAGCTATAGTAGAAATATCTTTATTTAATTTTTTCTGTAAGGATGATCTTAAATTTTGAAAAAAAGCTCCACAAACTGTTACTAATATCCAATTCATAAATAATAATTTATTTTTATTATATTTAAAAGTCGAATTTGAATAATACGATATTGACGATAAATATAAATAATGTTTGTATAAAATTTATAAAATAAATTACAGGAGATATGTGTGAGTGATAAAATTGCTTTTATTGGAGTTGGAAATATGGGAAATCCAATGGCAGAAAACTTGTTTAAATCTGGCAAAAAGATTACTGTATTTGATGTTTCAAAAGAAATGATGGAGCAAGCTAAAAAAAAGAAATTAAACACATCAGAAAGTATTGAAAATTTAATAAACGACGAAATCTCAATAGTAATTACAATGTTACCTGAAGGTAAACATTCAAAAGAAATATACTTAGGTGATAATGGGATAATTAATAAAGTTTCAAAAGATTGTTTGTTGATAGACTGTTCAACAATAGACATAGAAACATCAAAAGAGATCGGAAAAGCTGCTAATAATAAAGGTATTATGATGATAGATGCTCCTGTAAGCGGAGGAGTAATGGGTGCTCAAAAAGCAACTCTTAATATAATGGTTGGTGGGTCTAAAGAAGCTTTCGAAAAAGCATTGCCTATTTTAAAAGTTATGGGAAAAAATATTTATCATGCCGGCGATATTGGAAGCGGTAATGGAGCTAAGATCTGTAACAATATGGCCCTAGGAATAGCAATGATTGCAGCTTCTGAATCATTAATGTTAGCTAAAAGATTGAAGATAGATATTAAAAAGGTTCATGAAATAATGAAAAATGCATCAGGAAATAGTTGGCCTATTTCAGTTTACCCTCCTTTACCAGGTTTGATTGATGGAACTCCTTCTAACAATAATTATCGCCCTGGTTTTTCTGCAGGGATGATGAATAAAGATCTTAAACTTGCAAATGAATGTGCAAAAAGTGTAAATGCCCAAACACCATTAGGCAAAATGGCCCTAGAAATTTATGATCAATTTTGTAAAGAAGGAAATGATACTAAAGATTTTTCAGCAATTTCAAAAATAATAGGTGGTAGTGCTTGGAACTATCCAATTGATTAAAAAAATTTATTGCAAGTGCTTATAAATTGTAGTTCTAGAAACACCTAATTTTCTAGAAGTAGCAGAGATATTATTTGTCTCATTAAAAGTTGACCTAATTAAAGTACATTTCTCTCTTTTAATTTTTGTATCTTCGCACTTTTTACAAGTACTTTTTTTCTTTTCTTTTATTGTTTCGATAAATTTATTTTCCTTAAAAATTTGACTTCTTACCACAAAAACAGATGAGCCTAAATGATCAGTAATTTTTAATGTTTTATTATTTAACAAATCTGATGCAATAGATGAAAATGAATTAGTAAAAATTTTATTGAAGTTTTCATTTTTTAGATCTACTAACCCATTAAGCATAATTTTTGCATTACTGTTTGCGCCCACAATTAGACCATCTCCATTAATAGCTAATAAACCTACACTTGTTGTTGATAAATATTCTTTTCGAGGATGAAACGATAAAATTAATTCATGCTCAAACTTTTTTAAAAATAATTTTGTTTCGATACTTCTAGTTGCAAGTTTTACCAAAGCTAGAGTATGCTGTTCTCTAGACATATAATCAGTAGAAGCATCTATAATGCCAATAGTTTTACCGTCATAATTAATTATTGGACTTGCAAAGCATGATATATTTTCATGTGCTGTAAAAAAATGTTCTTTGCCAGAAACTATTGTTGGTTTTTTTAATTCTACAGATAATCCCAAACCATTTGTTCCACATATTTTTTCAGCCCAAATAGATCCAGGTATCACGGTTTTGCCTACATCTGTTTTAAGACAAGTTTTGTCATATATTGTATCGAGCACTAACCCATTCTCATTTGAATACGCGACCATAAAATTTGTTCCAGCTATTTGCGAGTATAAAAGTTCCAATTCTGGGAGAACTATTTTTCTCAGAGCCTCATTTTTCTCTTTTATTTTATTTAATTCAAAAGAGGATACTACGCTTTGTTTTGGATCCTTAAATGGGTTAAGTCCTTCCGCAATACATCTCGACCAGCTATCAGAAATTTCCTTCCCCATTGCATAGGACATCATCCCTCTTTTTTTTAAAATATTTTTAAATTCTTTATTTACTGAGGATAAATTTCCCATTTTTAAAAGATAAATAAAAATAGTGTATTCAACAACTAACCGTAGGTTGTATTTGTCCAATAATTGAACACTTAAAAGCGTCATTGACTCCATAGCAATTCAAATTTTTAATAAAGTTTTAGAAAATTAAAAGGGAGAGAAAACGATGAAAGCACAGGTTTTGCATAAGTATGACCCAGAAATGAAAGAGAAAGTTTGGGTTACAGGCGAAGAAATGCCAGATCCAAAGATTGAGAAGGCATCAGATGTAATTGTTAAAATTGGTGCTGCAGGAGTTTGCAGAACAGATTTACATATAATTGAAGGAGTATGGAAACACATTCAAGATCCAGATGGAAAATTGTTGCCATGTGTAATGGGACATGAGAATGCAGGTTGGGTAGAAGATGTTGGAAAAGATGTTACAGAATATAAAAAAGGTGATCCAGTTATTTTACACCCATTAATATCAGGAACAGGGGGTACTTGTTTAGATTGTAGAAGAGGTAATGATATGCATGCTGCTGCTGGAGCGTTCCCTGGTTTAAGTATTAAAGAAGGTGGATATTCAGAGCTATTAAAAACAAGTGTTAGAAATTTAATTAAGCTCCCAAAAGTATTAGCTCCTAAAGATGTTGCTCCTTTTTCAGATGCAGGTCTTACAGCTTACAGAGTTGTTAAAAAAGCAACTAGACACTTATTGCCAGGACAAAGCTGTACAGTTATTGGTGCTGGTGGTTTAGGACATATTGCTATTCAATGTCTTAAAGCAATGTGTGCTGCTGACATTATAATAGTTGAAAAATCTGAAGCAGCTTTAAAACATGCAATGGAACTTGGTGGTGATCACGGAGTTTTAATTGACGGAAACGAAATTGAAAAAGTTCAAGAACTTACTAAAGGCAAAGGTTCTGAAGCAGTTATAGATTTCGTTGGAGAAAAAGGATCTACTGCCATGGGAATTCAAATGACTTCTAATGGTGGTTTTTACTATATCGTTGGATACGGAGAAGAAATTAAATCGCTTGCGGTTGATTTAATTATTTCTGAGAAAACGATTGTAGGTAATTTAGTGGGAACGTGGTCTGAATTATATGAATTGATGGAATTAGCTGATCGAGGAAAAGTTAAGCTATCCATGGAAGAATATAAATTGGACGATGCTAATAAAGCACTTCATGATCTTAACGACGGTAAAGTTAAGGGACGAGCTGTTTTAGTTCCGTAATTAAGTAAAGGAAGAGAGAGGTAATAATGAAACTAATGAAAACTTGCTTGACGGCTATTATATCAAGTTTAATGATATTTAGTCCTATGGCATACGCTGATAAGTGGAGTGATCAATTTCCACATATCAAAGCTACAGGAGATATTCCAGGTGATTGTTCTTATGAGAAGATGTCTAAGAAAAATTACAAAGGAAAAACTCTTAAAATAAATACTCACGCAATACCTGTAATGGGTGAGCCAACAGCTTTACACGCTGAACAGTTTGAGAAATTAACTGGTGCAAAAGTTGAAGTTACACATACACCAGCAGGTGATTTGTACTCAAAAGCTATGGTTCCTTTCCAAGCTGGACAAGCTCCTTACGATGTTGTGTTTGGATTTTCTAACTTTATCAATGACTGGAAAAGATATTTAGCACCAGTTCCTAAGAAGTATATGAACTCACCTGAGATGAAAGACGTAACTAAATCTCATATGGGTGTATCATCTTGGGATGGAACTATGTACCAATACCCAGTTGATGGTGATAGACATTATCTAAAATACAGAAAAGACGTAATAGATAACCCTGAAATGCAAAAAAAATATAAAGCAGACACAGGTAAAGAACTAAAAGTTCCTACAACATGGAAAGAATATGGCGAAATGGCTAAATATTTCAATGGTTGGGACTGGGATGGAGACGGTGAAAAAGAATACGGTTCAGCTGAGGTTATGAAAAAAGATGACTTAATGTTCGCAGCTTTTTTTAGTAGATCAGTAGCGTATGCAAAAAACCCAAGAACTCCAGGTGGTTTCTTTTTTGATTTAGAAACTATGAAGCCAAACATCAATAACCCTGGGTTTGTAGAAGCGTTAACTGACTGGGTTGAAGCCACTAAGTATGTACCTCCAGGAGGAACAAACTTTGGTCTAGGTGATGAAATCGGATCATTTGGTGGCGGACAGACTTTATTTAGTTTTTCTTGGGATGATGCATTTATTGCAGCGATGCAAGATGATAGCCCAATTAAAAATAAAGTTGGTGCAGCTCCACTTCCAGGCGCAAACAAAGTTTGGAACAGAGTATCTAATAGCTGGGAAAATCAATACAACCAAGCTCCTTACATTGTTTGGGGTTGGGCAGTAGGTGTTGCTAAGAAAAGTAAAGTAAAAGATATGGCGTTTGATTACCTATGTTTCTTTTCTAACGGTGCAAACCATCAAGCTGACTTAGCAATTGGTAGATTTGGTGTTAACCCATTTAAAAACTCAGACTTTGACCCTAATATTTACATAAATAGCATGGGTTGGGATCCAGAGATCGCTAACAGTTACACCAAGACACTTTTAGATATGGAAAAAAGTAACAACAGAGTTTTCCCTCTAAGAGTTCCAGGTGTATTTGAATTTACAAGTGCTGTCGCTACAGGAACTTCAAAAGCTTTAGCAGGACAATTATCTCCTCAAGAAGCTTTAGATGAAGTTGCTAAAGAGTGGGAAGCAATTGTGAGTAGAGTAGGTAAAAAAGCAGTTCAAGATGCTTATGCTGTTGGTGTCAAAATGGAAGACAACAAGCTTTAATTTAAAAATACTTTATGTGGCCATTATTTTTAATGGCCACATATAATAAAAATAATATAATCCTTTACTGATAAATGAACTTTAAGCATAAATATTTTTTCCTGTTTCCAGGTTTATTTGTATTGATAGGAATATTAATTTTTCCAATTATTTTCGTAGTAAGACTAAGTTTGTCGGGATGGAATAGTTATAATCCTGGTTTAGATTATATAGGTTTAGAAAATTACATAAGATTATTCACTGATGACCCAAGATTTTGGGAATCATTTTTTAGATTAAGTTTTTTATCAGTTACAACAGTTATATTGCAATATGTGATTGGTTTTGCATTGGCACATATGGTCTGGAAAGATATAAAATTTAAAAGATTTTTTAGAGTTCTTTTTCTAGTTCCAATGATGACAACACCAGTGATCATGACAGTTATTTGGAGAACTTTTTTTCATGAGTCTCTAGGACCAGTAAATGATATTTTATCAGTTTTTGGAGTAGCTCCAAAGTGGTTGACAGATCCAGTTATCGCAAAATTTACAGTCATTATAGTTGAAGTATGGCAATGGACTCCATTTATGTTTTTGCTTTTACTAGCTGGTTTATTATCTTTACCAAAAGAACCTTTTCTAGCTGCCGCGATTGATGGTGCTAGTCCAGTCAGAAAATTTATTTATGTAACATTTCCATTGATGGCTCCCATTTCAATTGGAGCAATAATTATAAGGTTAATTGAGGCATCGAAGATTATGGATACAGTTTATGTTTTAACTTCTGGTGGTCCAGGTACTTCTACGGAAACTTCAAGTTTTTATATATTTATTAAGGGATTGAGAGAATTTCAGATGGGGTATGCAGCCTCGATGTCATTTACTTACTTAATAATCATGATCATAAGTCTAACTATTATAGCAAAAGTATTAACCAAAGTTTTATTAAAAGAATAGGTAATGGATAAACTATATATTTTTTTGAAATATTTTTTTATTGTCGTTTGGACAGTATTTGTAGTTGCTCCTTTCCTTTGGGCTTTAACAACTTCTTTTAAAGATTTTCAGTCTGTTAATGGGGGAGTAACATATATTCCATGGGTTGATTTTGAGCCAAACTTAGAAGGGTGGAAGGTATTAATTAAGTCACCAGCTAAAGGTGGAGTAGATATAATTGAACCTTATTTTAATAGTATGTTTGTAACTTGTACTGCAAGTTTAATTAGTATTATTCTTGGAACATTGTCCGCTTACGCATTATCCAGATATACATTTAAGGCGGGTTTTGTAAAAAATAATGATATCACTTTTTTCTTTATCTCACAAAGAATTATGCCACCAATTGTTTTATCAATACCGTTTTTTTTATTTTTAAGTTCAATAAACTTATTGGACAGTCTAACAGGGCTAATTGTTGTCTATATTGTCTTATTAATGCCAATAGCAGTTTGGATTATGGTTGATTTTTTTAACAAAGTTCCAAGAGAAATTGACGAGACAGCTCTAATTGATGGTTGCAACCCTTATCAAGCATTTTTAAAAGTTGTGTTACCTAATTCAATACCAGGATTAATTGTAGCTGGGATGTTTTGTATAATTTTTGGATGGATTGATTTCTTCTTTGCTTTTATTTTAACTTTTACAGAAGTTCAATTGTTACCAGTTAAGATTGTTGCATTAAATTCATCAGTAACTCCTTGGTGGAGTCTATCGGCATCAGCTTTAGTTTCAGTAGCACCTTTAATTATTGTTGCGTTCATAGTTGAGCGATATTTGTCAAAAGGAAATTTATCAGGAGCTATTAAGTAATGGATTTAGTTGCAAATAATTTATCATACAAACCAGATGATCAATATCATTTAAACGAAGTATCGTTTAATTTTAAGGAAGGGAATCTCTACACAATTTTAGGAAGAACGTTATCTGGAAAGACAACGCTATTAAAAACAATAGCTGGCCTTTTAACACCAGACAGTGGTGAAATTGAATTTGATGGTAAAAATTTTTTAAAAATTCCTGTGTGGGAAAGAAATGTAGCAATGGTTTATCAGCAATTTATAAACTACCCACATTTAAATGTTTTTGAAAACATAGCCTTTCCTTTGAAACAAAGAAAAATAGATCAAAGTATTATTAATGAAAAAGTAATGGATGCTCTAAAGTCTGTAGGATTATTAGGTTATGAAAATAGAATGATACAAGAGCTCTCTGGAGGGCAGCAACAAAGAGTTTCGCTTGCAAGATCTTTAGTCAAAAACGCTAAAATATTATTGCTAGATGAGCCCCTAGTAAACTTAGATTACAAATTGAGAGAACAACTTAGAGAAGAATTTAAAAACCTATTTTCTAAAGGTTTAGCAGATGAAACAATATTAATTTATTCAACTACTGATCCCCGGGAAACCATGGAATTAAATGGTGAAGTTATTGTCTTAGATGAAGGTAAGGTCTTACAAGTTGGTCCAGCGAAAGAAATATTTGAAAACCCAAATTCATTAAAAGTTGCAGAAATTTCAAATGACCCGCCCATGAATATTATAGAAGCTAAAATTACAGGTAATCACATTAGATTTGAGGGCATTGATGTAGAGGCCCCACAACATTTATCTAAATTAACTGAAGATGGTTTAAAAATCGGTTTAAGATCTTCTGATATTGAATTAAACGAAAACGGACACGAATTTGAAGTTGAGCTTGCAGAAATTAGTGGTTCAGAAACTTTACTTCACTTAAAAAGAGGAGATACAAAAATTATTGTTTCAATTGAAGAAGTTCTAAACTTTAAGATACACGATAAAGTAAAAATAAATTTTAAAGTTGACAGAGCTTATGCGTTCAATGCTAATGGAAAATTAGCATCTTCACCATTTGGAGGTTTGAATGGCTAAAATTGATTTAAGTAACATATCTCATTCATACAATCCAAATGATCTAAATCCAGTATATGCTTTAAATCCTTTCTCAATGACATGGGAAAATGGAAATCGATATGCAATTTTAGGTCCTTCTGGATGTGGAAAAACCACAATGCTAAATATTGTATCTGGCTTAGTGAGACCCTCTGCCGGAAGAATATTGTTTGATGATAAAGATGTTACAGATTTAAAAACAGAGGATAGAAATATTGCTCAAGTTTTTCAATTTCCAGTTATTTATAATACTATGACTGTTTATGAAAATTTAGCATTTCCACTGAAATGTAGAGATTTTTCTAAAAACAAAATCGATGAAAGAGTTAATTCAGTTGCTGAAACTTTAAATTTACAATCTTTTTTAAATTCACCTGCAAGAAAATTAACTGCAGATCAAAAACAATTAATATCTTTAGGAAGAGGTCTTGTAAGAGAAGATGTAGCTGCTGTTCTAATGGATGAACCGTTAACAGTTATTGATCCAGATTTAAAATTTAGATTAAGAAGAAATCTTAAAGAAATTAATGAGCAATACAAAACTACATTAGTTTACGTTACTCATGATCAAAATGAGGCAATGACGTTTGCTGATAATATTATTGTCATGAGCGAAGGTGAAGTAGTACAAACTGGTTCACCAAAAGAACTTTTTGAAAGACCGAATACAACTTTTGTTGGATACTTTATTGGATCTCCAGCTATGAACTTATTTGAAAGCGAGGCTTCATCAGGCAATAGTGTAAAAATTAATAATGTTTTAATTAAAACACATACAAATTTATCTAACTTAAAAACTAAAAATATTAAATTAGGAATTAGATCGGAATTCATTAAAATTGCACAAAACCAAAATGAAAACTTGGTTGATGTTAATGTTGAAAAGGTTGAGGATCTTGGGAATTATAAATTAATCACAGCCAAAATGGGAAATTTTACAATTAAATCAAAAGTTAATAGAGAAACAGAAATTCCAAATCAGAAAGTTAAACTACATATACCTGCTGAGAAATGTTGTGTCTATGAGGACAATAAGTTGATTTAGAATCAACTAAAAATTGAAAATTTCTATTCTGAGTTTAATTGTGACAATCTGTGACTCTTTTTAGAAAGACTCCAATTTGAATCTATGTTTAATTCCTCGCCAGTTAATTAACTAATAAGGGAGAAACTTATGATTAAGAGTAAAAAATCATTGAAGGGTTCAAAAACTCCTTCAAGAAGAAAGTTCTTCAAAGCCGCAGCAGCGACAGGTGCAGCAGCAGCGACAGCTGTAGCAATGCCGAACGTTGCATTTGGTGCTCCACAAACATTAAAGATGCAGGCAGCTTGGCCTTCAGGCGCTAACATCTTTTTTGAAATGGCCGGAGACTATGCCAAAATGGTTGGAGACATGTCAGGTGGAAGTTTAAAAATTGATCTTCAACCTGTTGGAGCAGTTGTAAAAACTGGAGAAATTGGACAAGCTGTTAGTGACGGTGTGCTAGATATGGGTCACTGGGTTACTGCTTACTGGTATGGAAAAAATCCTGCCGCGTCTCTTTTCGGAACAGGTCCATCATACGGTCTATCATCTCAAGAAGTAATGGCTTGGATGGAAGAAGGTGGTGGAAGAGCATTATATGAGGAAACACTTGCTAAAGTTGGATATGATTATGTCGGTGTATTCGCAATGCCAATGCCTGCTCAGCCGTTTGGTTGGTTTAAAAAGAACGTAACTAAAGTATCTGATGTTAAAGGTATGAAGTATAGAACTGTTGGTTTAGCAACAAACGTTCTTACTGCAATGGGAATGGTAGTTAGACAATTACCAGGTGGTGAAATTCAGCCAGCTATGAAAACTGGTTTGATTGAAGCAGCTGAGTTTAACAATCCTACTTCAGACTCTCAGTTTGGTATGCAAGATGTATCTAAGCATTATCACTTAGGATCTTTCCACCAATCACAAGAGATGTTTGAAATACCAATTAACAAAAAAACATTTAATAGCTTATCTCCTGCAAACCAAGCAATCCTAAAAAATGCTTCGTATGCAGCAAATACTGCTAACTACTTTAAAGCTTTGGTAAGATACTCTGCTGATTTATCAAAATTGATGAATGAGCATAAAGTAAATGTTTACCAAACTTCGGATGCAATTCTTGCAGAGCAGTTAAAAGGTTGGGATAAAGTTGTAGGTGACTTCTCTTCTAAAGATCCGTTCTTTAAGAAGATTGTTGATTCACAAAAAGCTTATGCGAAAAGAGTAATGAAATACTTACTAATGAATCAACCTAACTACAGACTTGCTTATGAAAATGAGTTTGGTCCGTTAGCGAAAGTTAAAATCTAAGCTTAAAAAATATCAAAAATTAAGGGGGCTTTATGGCCCCCTTTTTTTTAATTGAATAAAATAAGAAAATTAAGATAAGTTATTTGTTTATGCATTCTTATATAAAATTTGCCGATACTCTAAGCTCCTCAATGGGAAAAGCTTTTTCATGGTGCATTGTAATATTAATGGGTGGAACATGTTATGAGGTAATAATGGCTTATGCTTTTAACGCTCCAACTTTATGGAATTTTGATTTTAGTCTTCAGATGTATGGCGCTATTTTCATGATGGCAGGTGCATACACTTTAGCAACTGAGGCTCATGTCAGGGGAGATGTAATTTACAGATTATTCCCTACAAAAGTTCAAGGATGGATCGATTTAGTATTGTATTTTATTTTCTTCTTTCCTGGCGTAATTGCCCTTGCTTTTTATGGATATGAATATGCTGCTAAAGCTTGGATGGTAAAAGAAACTAGCTGGAATAGTCCTGCGCAAATTCAAATTTATATGGCTAAATCGTTAATACCGCTATCAGGTATACTTCTTACTATTCAAGGAGTGAGTGAAGTATTTAGAGCAATTATATGTATTAAAACAGGACACTGGCCTGAAAGAGAAGCTGGTGCTGAAGAAACTGAAAAAATTTTAATGAGAAAATCTAAAGAGGAAGAAGATATAGATGTTGTTTAGTTTAACAAATCCAGAAATTGCAATTTTAATGATGGTAATATTTTTGTTTGCTGTCCTTTTAGGTTTTCCGATTGCCTTCACTTTAATGGCAATGGGTCTAGGATTTGGTTACTATGCTTATTTTGATCCATCTAGAATGGATCATCTATTTGATAATAGGATATTTAAATTATTTGTCCAAAACACCTACTCTGTCATGGATAATCACGTTCTCACCGCCGTACCTTTATTTTTATTTATGGGATATTTAGTTGAAAGAGCAGGAATAGTTGCAAGATTATTTTATGCAATTAGGCTTGCTTCTCATTCTCTTCCGGCATCAATGGCAGTGGCAGCTTTGATTACATGTACTTTATTTTCAACAGCGACAGGTATAATTGGTGCAGTTGTAACTTTAATGGGTCTACTTGCTTGGCCTGCGATGGTCAAGGCTGGTTATGATAAAAAATTTGCTTCAGGAGTTATATGTGCTGGTGGTTGTTTAGGAATTTTAATTCCACCAAGTATTATGCTTATTGTTTATGCTGTGATAGCTCAGTTATCACCACTTAGATTATTTGCAGCAGCAATATTTCCAGGATTAATGTTGGCAGGATTATATATTTTATATGCTATTATTTTAGCTTACTTTAATCCGTCAATAGCACCTAAACCTCCTAAAGAAGAAATACCCCCAAGAGCGGTAATACTAAAGGAAGTTTTAGTTTCTTTTTTACCTTTATTTTCTCTTATTATTTTAGTTTTAGGAAGTATTCTTGCTGGTTTAGCAACTCCAGCTGAAGCAGCTGGCGTAGGTGCATTTGGAGCTTTGGTTTTATCCTTTTTTTATAAGTCGCTAAAATGGAAAAATTTTAAAGAGTCGGTTTTCTTAACTGCAAAAACTACTGCAATGATCATGTGGTTATTTATTGGTTCCTGGACATTTGCATCAGTATTTTCATATTTAGGTGGACACGAAGTTTTTGAGCACTTTTTCAAGTCAATGGATATTAAACCTTGGCAATTTTTGGTTATTACACAAATTATAATATTCTTATTGGGATGGCCTTTAGAATGGACTGAAATATTAATTATATTTGTTCCAATATTTTTACCATTAGTTGAATTTTTTGGTGTGAACCCTTATTTTTTTGCAATGCTGATTGCTTTAAATTTGCAAACCTCATTTTTAACACCCCCCATGGCAATGTCGGCGTACTATTTAAAAGGGGTACAATCCAAAAATGTTGAATTAATCGAGGTTTTTAAAGGAATAATGCCTTTTCTAGCAATAGTTATTCTTGGAATGGTTTTAATGTATTTATTTCCAGGTATAGCTTTATGGCTACCTGATCAGTTATTTGCAAACTAGATCCATGAATGAAATTATAAATTTTTCAGTCGAAGAATTAATCACTAAAATTTCAAACTCTCAAATAACGTCCGTTGAAATATGTGAGGCTTATATAGAAAGAATTAACAAATTTGAAAAAGACATAAATGCATGGGCCTTCTTTGATAAAGAATTATTATTAGAAAAAGCAAAAGAGTCAGATGACTATAAAAAATCTGGTAAGCCCACCGGTCCTCTACACGGAATACCAGTTGCAGTAAAAGATATTGTTGGCACTTTAGATATGCCTACTGAATGTGGAACACCAATTAGAAAAGGGAAATCATATTCTCAAAATGCAGAAATTATTGATTTACTTCATGCTTCTGGTGCAATTGTAATGGGTAAAACAGTTACTACAGAGCTAGCTTATTTAAATCCATCTAAAACAAAAAATCCACATGATTACTCGCGAACACCTGGAGGATCATCAAGTGGTTCTGCAGCAGTAATCGCATCATTCATGGCCCCACTATCAATTGGATCACAGACAGGAGGATCAATAATAAGACCAGCATCATATTGTGGTGTTGTTGGATACAAACCTTCTTACGGTCTAATCTCTAGAAATGGAGTATTAAAAACTTCAGAGAAACTCGATCATATTGGTGTTTTTGGAAGAACGGTTGAGGATATTGCTTATCTAGTTAAAGAGTTAATTAAAAAAGACTCCCATGATCCTGCAACTGTCTACTATTCTTCAAATAATATGATTGATATAGCAAAAAAGGGTCCTTTGTATGAACCAAAGTTTATTTTTTATAAAACTGAGTTTTGGAAAACAATTGATAAAAAATCAAAAGAAGCTTTTGAGTATTTTATTAAATCATTTAAAAAAAATATTGAAATTCATGATACTCCTTCATATTTCAAAGATATTCATAAGTATCATCAAATTATTTATGAAACTGATTTAGCTAATAATTTTAGTGACTATTATAAAAATTATAAAACAAAACTTTCAAAAATTATGCAAAATGCAATTGCTAATGGAAAAAAACATACTGCAAAGGATTATGCTGAAGCAATAGATTTTATGAAAAGAAGTTACGATTCATACAAAGAAGTGTTCGAGGATTATCATGGGGTTTTATCTCCATCAAGTCCAGGCATTGCTTTAAAGGGATTAAAAAGTACTGGTTCAGCAGATTTTAATAAAGTATGGTCTTATTTGGGTACACCATGTGTTTCTCTGCCTTTACTTCAAGGAGAAAATAATTTACCATTAGGCATTCAAGTGATTGGTGAGAAGTACGATGACAATCGTTTCTTAGGTGTCTGCAGTTGGCTTGAAAAAGAAAGTGAGAAATTTAATGAATAAACTTGTAACTCTTATCGGACTTTCTTTTGCAATTTTTTTTCTTATTGGATTAGCCACAACTCTTACAAGATCAATGATGATTGGTTTTCTTGATGTTATACCTGTTTATATTTTGATGGCGTTAGCAATATCTATGATGCTCTACGAAGCCTTTTTCGACAAAAAATAAAATTCATCAATATTCAATTTACTACCTCAGATTGTAATACGATATTCATTTGTTATTTTAATCTAGACTTACAGTCTCATTTGTAATTAAATCTTATTAGTTAATTAACAAAGAAGAGGAGATAACTAATGATTAAAGAAAAAAAATCATTGAAGGTTTCTAGATCACCTTCAAGAAGAAAGTTCTTTAAAACTGCAGCTGCAACTGGTGTTGCTGCTGTTGCAGCATCATCTTTATCTGCTCCAGCTGTTGCCAAAGAAAGAGTAGAAGCTTCTATGGTAGCAACTTGGCCTAGAGATTTTCCAGGCTTAGGAACTGGCGCACAAAGACTTGCTCAAAGATTAAGCGACATGAGTGATGGTCGTATTCAAGTCACTTATTACGCTGCTAATGAAAGAGTTAAAGCATTCGACTCGTTTGATGAAGTTGCATCAGGTAACTCTCAAATGTATCATGGTGCTGATTACTATTGGGTTAAAAAACACCCTGCATTTGGATATTTTACTGCAGTTCCATTTGGTTTCACATATGCTGAAATGAATGCGTGGTTAAAATTTGCTGGTGGACAAGAATTGTGGGACGAATTGACTGATGATTTTGGTACACAAAGTTTTGCTGCTGGTAATACTGGAGTGCAAATGGGTGGTTGGTTTAATAAAAAAATTAGATCAGCTAATGACTTTAAAGGTTTAAAAATGCGTATGCCTGGTTTAGGTGGACAAGTTCTTGGAAAACTTGGTGGTTCTCCAATTTCACTACCTGGTGGACAAATTTATGAAAACCTTGTGTCAGGGGCAATTGATGCAACAGAATGGGTAGGACCTTGGAATGATGAAGCGATGAAATTCCAGGAAGCTGCTAAGTATTATTACTATCCAGGAATGCATGAACCAGGATCTACATTAGCATGCGGTGTTAATAAATCTTGGTTTACTAGTTTGTCAAAATCAGATCAGTTAATTATTAAAACTGCATGTGATTGGGCTGACACAACTACAATGGCTGAATACAATGCTAAAAACGGAGCTGCACTAGCACGATTAGTAAACGAAAGTGGAGTTAAACTAGAGAAGTTTAACGATAAAGTTTATGATGCTTTCGCTAAAGGTGCTGCTGAAGTTTTCGACGAAGTTCAACAACATAGTGCTCTTGCTAAGAAAGTACATGCTGCCTTTGTTAAAGGTCGTAAGGAAATTGGTGCTTGGACTAATTTGTCTGACGGGCCATATGTTGCTCAAAGAAATAGAGCATTAGGAGTATAATTTAATTCTTACTATTATTAGAGGGCCCTTAAATGGGCCCTCTTTTTACTTATCAATAAAAGTTTTTAAATATGGTTGAAAAAAATAACTTATCTATTTTAATAAGAATATTTAGTTATTCTATTTTAGCCTTAACATTAGTTTTTCTAATTAATAATGTTTTAACAGTTTGGTTTGATTGGCCAGGAGTGAAAAAACTTTTTGCTCATTATGAATTATTTGGATTTAAAAAATTAAATAAACCTTTAGAGGGGTTAGCAATCAACTTATCATATATTCAATTACTATTTTATTTTGCGTCTTTCATAGGTGTTATATTTTTTGTTCTAAAATCTATAAAACAAACATTACAAACCGACTCTGAGATCCTAACAAAAATTACTGCTTACGTAGTAAGATCTTCTTTCTGGGCTGTGTTAATAGTTGGAGTAGCAGATTTTTTAATCTCATTTATGGTTGTGGAAAAACTAGTTGAGCCAATTTTTGGAGAACAACTTAAAATTAATTTAGTAATACCTGCTTTCAGAATTACATATATACACTTTCCTTTAATATTGGCTTCTTTTGTAATTGGTTTTTTTACAAGATCTGTAGGGTTTATTTGGCTAGCAGTCTTAGTAGTTGGAAGTGAATTTTTGATAGTTCTTTCAAGATTCATATTTCAGTATGAACAGGCATTTCAGGGAGATCTTGTTCGTTTTTGGTATGCAGCTCTTTATTTATTTGCAAGCGCTTATGCTTTAATTCACGAGGGCCATGTTAGAGTTGATGTTCTTTATACTGGTTTTAGTGAACGTAAAAAAGCATGGACTAATGCAATTGGGTCATTAATTCTAGGAATTCCTTTATGTTTGATTGTAATATTTTTAGGCATGGGGGGCAAAGCTAGTATCATCAATGGTCCTGTAATTTCATTTGAAATTACGCAGCAAGGTTCAAACGGATTATATTTACTTTATCTAATGGCAGTTTATTTAGCTGTTTTTGCAGTAAGTATGTTAACTCAATTTACTAGCTACTTCATGAGTAGCAGTCATAAACTTTTAAAGAATTAAATAATGGAACATTTATTTTTAGCTTTACTTGTAATTATAATGATTGGAGCACTAGCCTCTGGTTTTCCAGTAGCTTTTGCATTACCTGGATCAGCAATAATTTCAATCGGGCTAGCTGCTTTTTTTGGTTATTTATTTGCAGGAGATAGTAGTGCTTATTTTGCTGTTGATGGCCCTAAAGAATGGTTAACTGCCGGTATTACAAACTTTAGGAGTAACTACTGGGATGTAGAAACTGATACTTTAATTGCAATTCCTTTATTTATTTTCATGGGGATCATGCTGCAAAAATCAAAAATCGCGGAAGATCTTTTAGTTACAATGGGGCAGTTGTTTGGACCTATCCCTGGAGGTTTAGGAATATCAGTAATTTTTGTTGGGGCATTACTTGCAGCAACCACGGGTATTGTTGGCGCAACAGTAATAGCAATGGGATTAATATCATTACCCACAATGCTCAATAATAAATACGATAAAAGTTTAGCAAGTGGAATTGTTTGTTCATCAGGAACTCTTGGGCAAATTATACCTCCTTCTATTGTATTAATTATCATAGCCGATCAATTAGCTAGCGCAGCAGACGTTGCAAATACTATGCGTCAGACTGATTACAAAATTTTAACTGGTGAATTTAATATGCCTGGAGAATTTAGAGTGGGATCTACTTCTGCAGGAGATATGTTTTTGGGGGCATTATTACCTGGTTTAGTATTGGTTGGTTTGTATATGATTTATGTATTTGTTTATGCAAGATTAAATCCCAAGGCAGCTCCTCCTGTTCCATTTAAAGGAAATTTTGACTCAAAATTTTGGATGAAGGTTTTAATAGTAATTATTCCTCCTCTTGCTTTAATTTTTGCGGTTTTAGGATCTATACTTTTAGGTATTGCAACCGTTAATCAAGCTGGATCTATTGGAGCAATAGGTGCAACTATGATGGCAGGTTATCGTTTACATAAAGGAAAAAAAGATGCTTATTATCCAATTATAATTGCAATTTTATCAGTCATTCCAATTTATATTTTATCTAAGAATTATAATTTAAATATTAAGGCTGTAGAAACTAGAGATCTTACCGCAATTTTTATTACAGGATTTTTTACAATTACTTTTTTAATAGGAATTATTTGGAGTTTTTGGAGAGCGTATAAAATTGAGAATGTTTTAAGAGAAGTTGTTACAGAAACATGCGTAACGACTTCAATGGTTTTTATAATTTTATTAGGTGCTGCAATGTTAACCTCTGGATTTAGAGCGTTTGGAGGTGAAGAGTTAGTAAGAGATTTTCTTCAAGATTTACCGGGTGGATTTTGGACACAGTTTATTGTTGTAATGGCAGTAATTTTTTTACTAGGTTTCTTTCTTGATTTTATTGAAATAGCTGTAGTTGTTGTTCCTATAATTGCCCCAATATTATTAGCTGAACCAGGAGCTAATGTAAGTGCAATTTGGCTTGGTGTCATGATTGGGGTAAATTTACAAACCTCATTTTTAACACCACCTTTTGGTTTTGCATTATTTTACTTAAAAGGTGTAGCTTCAAAACTCGTTACTACTTTAAATATTTGGAAGGGAGTGGTTCCATTTATTATTTTACAATTAATAGGTCTTGGAATTGTTGGTTTTTATCCATCATTAGTAAATTATCTACCAGCAAGAACATATTTAACATCTAACGTTGCTCCACCACCGATGAATCCAAAGCTACAATATTGTTTACAAGAATACAAATTTGCGATTTACAACACTGAAGAACAAAGAATTACGAATGCAATAAAAGACATGCAGAAATTAACTCCTGCAAATCTTCCAATGGATAAATTAGACATTTTTGAAGAGCATTTTGATAATGCGCTTGGAACTTTTGCTATTGTTAAAAAACTTCAAAAAACAGAAAAAGAATATGAATTATTTACAAAAGATTACAGGGACTTGCATTTCAATGTAAGAAAAATTGAGAAAAAAATTAGAAAAATAGATCAGAAAATTAAAAAAAATAAAGCGGAAATTAGAAATTTAGACGACGATAATTTATCAGCTAAAAATAAATTGGAATTAAAAATTGAGAATTATGAGCTAGAAATTAATGAGCTTCAAAATAGAATTCCTGAAAGTTGGAAAGATAAAAATGGAGAATTTGAAATATTGCACAAAGCAAAAAACACTAGAACAAAAAGGTATAGAAAAAACGTTGATGAAGCTTATGAAACTCTGGATCAAATAGTGATGTTTATAAAGGATAGTGAAAAATTGAAAGAACTTTCATCAGAAATAAAAGAATTAAAATATACCATAGATAACAAAAATTATGAAAACGCAATATCAATCATTGATAATCTTTTTGAAAAATTAGGAGAAATTTCTGGAACTGAAGAATTTGCAAATAAATTAGATGATCTAATATCTGTTATAGATAATGACGAGATAGATGAGCAAAAATTAATTGAAGTAGGTTCAGAAACTTTCAATCTTTTTAATTTAGAAGTTTCATGGAGAGATGATGCTAATAAGAATTTGATGCCTGAATTAACTAAATATAATGATGTTATCAAACATAATATTGGTCTAAGACTTCAAAACAGATTAACTAAAGAGCAAGCTAAATTTGTTGCAAGGTGTAACTCAGTTCATAGAGATATATCTTTAAACTTTTAATTAATGGAAAATTATATTCTACCAAAAAAACAGGCTATTGTTGTTTTTTTTGTATTTGCATTTGGTTATTTTTTATCATGTTTGTTGCGTGCAATTACTGCAACACTTTCCCCCGTATTAACTTCAGAATTTAATTTGTTAGCAGCTGATTTAGGATTATTAGCTGGGGGTTATTTTTTGGGTTTTGCTTGTATGCAAATACCACTTGGATATTTGTTAGATAAATATGGACCAAAAAAAATTGTCTCTTCTTTTTTATTAATTGCATTAGTTGGAACAGGATCATTTGCTTTAGCTGAAAGTTTTTCTGGATTGTTAGTTTCGCGAATTCTAATCGGCGTAGGTGTCAGTGCTTGTTTAATGGCTCCATTAACTGGTTACAGAATATGGTATGCAGAAAATCAACAACAAAGAGCAAACTCATGGATGCTAATGATTGCGTCATTAGGTTTTTTGTCATCCACATTGCCTGTGCAACTTTTATTGCCTAGTTTCGGGTGGAGGTGGATATTTGGTGGTATCGCTATCTTAATTTTAATTAGTATTTTTTTAATGTTAGTTTTCATTCCAAAATGGAATTTAACTAAAAATAAAGATTTAAAAGAGCCAAGTAATACTGGAACTTTATCAGAAGTTTGGAAAAATAGATTTTTTGTAAGTGTAATTCCAATGGGTTTATTTAATTATGGGGGCTTAATGGCTATACAAACTTTATGGGCAGGCCCATGGATGACTAGAGTTGCTGGTTATACACCGCTTCAGAGTGCTACAGGATTATTTTGGATCAATGTAACTATGTTGGTATCCTTTTTTTTGTGGGGTTATTTTTTACCAAAAATTTCAGGTATAGGTTTTACTGCAAAAAGAATACTTAAATTAGGTTTACCAATTAGTTTTTCTGTAATGTTTGTGATTATATTACTAGGCCCAAAAGCTGGTGCATTCTACATAACTTTATTTATTTTAAGTTCAATTTTTTTATCAGTTACACAGCCAGCTGTAGGCCTTTCTTTTTCAGGTTATTCTGCTGGTAAAGCACTAACTTCATTTAATTTATTAATATTTGCTGGAACATTCATAATGCAATGGCTAATGGGCCTAGTGATAGATATCGTTAAAGGCATGGGTTACACGGAAATATTTGCTTTTAAATCAGCTTTTTCAGTTTTCTTAATCTTAAGTATTATTTCTTATATATTTTTTTTAATATTAAATAGAAAAAAATATGAAAATAAAACGTAGGAATTTTTTTTTGGAACTATTTATTGGTATCGTTGCTATTTACTTGATTGTTTTAATTTTCCTATTCTTTTTTCAAAGAAATTTAATGTATCATCCTGATGAGAATAATTACTCCGGAGATAATTTAAAAGTTAACATTGAAAAAGTTACTATCAAAACGACTGATAATATTAATCTATTAGGCTGGTTTCATAATAAAGATTTAAAAAACTATAAAACAATAGTTTATTTTCATGGAAACGCAGGTTCACTTGAAAACAGAATCCACAAATTAAATCATTTTAAAAGTATGGATGTTAATTTTTTAATAATTGCATGGAGAGGTTTTAGTGGTAATAAAGGAAAACCAAGTGAGGAGGGTCTTTATACAGATGGTGCCAGTGCAATAAACTGGCTTAAAGAAAAAGGTCTAAAAGAAGAGGATATAATTATTTATGGAGAGTCATTAGGAACTGGAATTGCTACTGAAATTACTCAGAATAAAAATTTTGCAGGATTAATTTTAGAAACACCTTTCACATCAATGATAGAAGCCGCGAAAAATTTTTATCCATATATTCCAGTAGGTTTAATTTTAAAAGATAAGTATGAAAATAATGAAAAAATTAAAAATATTAATATTCCAGTATTAGTAATGCATGGTGAGGCTGACCAAATAGTTCCATTTTGGATGGGCAAAAAAATTTTCAATTTAGCAAGTGAACCTAAATATTCATATTTTACAAAATATGACGATCATATGATGGAATATGATGATAAACTTGTATTAGCTCTTAAATCTTTCGTTGATAGTTTAAATTAAGCCATAATCTTAACAAAGATAATTCAAATTTTTTTTTTAAGTTAATCTGTGAAAATTTTTTTCTTATTTTTTATTGTCCTTTTTTCTTTAAATAATTTATCAAATGCCAAAGAAAATTTAGCATCTGTAGACAGCCTTTTTCATATTGATCAAATGAATTCGCATGATGAAAATTTTGCATTATATTTTAAAACCCGTGAAAAAGCTGTTCTGGCACGAGGAGAAAATTCAAATTATATTAATGATTTTCCAAAAGATCTTTATATTTATAACTACAAAACAAAAGAGTCTTTGCCATTAATTTCTTATGAATGGTTTCCCAAGACTGCAAAATATTTTTTGCAAGAGTATGATTTTCCAGTTTTCCCAGATGATTTTGCATATTATCTTTTAAAAGATAACAAAACTCTTGTGATGATTAGTGCTGTAAAAAGTTTAAAAGCTAATTTTAAATTTGATATTATTGAAAAAAAGTTAGAGCTTTATCCCATAAATGGAAAATTTGATTTTATTATTTCTTCAATAGCTAAAAATTGTGGACATTATGAATTTAAAGAACACTACAAATGTAGTTTCTATAAACCTTTAATTTCCAGTACCTTAATTAATTAATTTGAGTAAATGCCTCTGCGAATTTTTCGGCCTCAAAAATTTGCAAATCATCTTCTTTTTCACCTAATCCAAGTGCAATAATCGGTAGTTTATATTTTTTAGCAACAGCTAAAAGAATACCTCCTTTTGCTGTACCATCTAATTTTGTCATAATAAGACCAGTTATTGGAATAATTTTATTAAATTCTTCAACTTGATTAATTACATTTTGACCAGAAGTTGCATCCAAAACTAAAATAACATCATGTGGAGCATCAGGATCAATTTTTTTAGTAACGTTTGCAATTTTTTTATATTCTTCCATCAAATTTTTTTTATTTTGCAATCTTCCAGCTGTATCAATTAAAACTTGGTTAAAATTATTTTTTAATGCTTCTTCAATAGCCTTGTAAGCGACAGATGCAGGATCAGAGCCTTGAGATGATTTTGTAATTTTAACATCAACTTTGTTTGCCCAATTTTCTAGTTGTTCTATAGCTGCTGCTCTAAAAGTATCTGATGCAGCTAGCATTACTTTGTTTCCATTACCTTTTAGTATTTTGCT
Source organism: uncultured Pelagibacteraceae bacterium (assembly GCA_902622955.1). Classification (GTDB taxonomy): domain Bacteria; phylum Pseudomonadota; class Alphaproteobacteria; order Pelagibacterales; family Pelagibacteraceae; genus Pelagibacter. The sequence goes on along the minus strand of CACNRP010000002.1, from coordinate 49,546 downwards.
TATTTTTCCAATAGTAGTAGTCTTTCCAACACCATTGACACCTGAAATTAATGTTGCATTTAATTTTTCTTTTTTTTTGAAGAATTCAATATTTTCCAAAGGTTTCATAATTGAAATAATATAATTTTTTAGAATATTATTTATTTCGTCGGTTAAATCTTTATTGGGATCAATTTTTGTTTGAGAAATTATTTTTCTTATTTCTGAAGCCGAAACAATACCAACATCTGATTGAATTAAGTAATCTTCGATTTTGTCTAATGTTTTGTCATCAATCTCTTTTTTTACAACTATATCTCTTAAACCTGTTGTAAAAGCTGAGGCACTTTTTTTAAAACCTGATTTAAATTTTTCGAAAATTCCCATTAAATTTTAAAATTTATCTCCTCAATATCTGAAACTGGTCCTTTCATATGAATACTATTTTTTTCATCAATTGAAATTGACAATCTACCTGCAGAGAATTCAATATCAACTTTATCATTTACCAGTCCGTTTTGTTTTGCGGCAAAAGCTGTTGCACAAGCTGCAGTTCCACAAGCTTTGGTAAGTCCAGCTCCTCTTTCCCACACTCTAACTTTTATCAATTCTTTGTTAACAACAGTTGCTAAAGTAACATTACATTTTTCTGGAAATAGAGAGTGAGTTTCAATTGTTGGTCCAATTTTTTCAATTTCAAAATTTTCGTTATTATCAACAAAAAAAATTACATGTGGATTTCCAACATTTACAGCAGTTCCACCAGAAAATTCGTTGTTATTTTTGTCGTTAATTTTAATTCCTAAATTATTTGTGTTTAATTCTTTAGACAATGGAATTTCATCCCATTTTGTTTTTGCAACACCCATTTCTGTAGAAACCATTTTTTCTCCAACAATATTTGATTTTAATTTGCCAGATAAAGTTGTTAGGACAATTTCTTTTTTGTTATTTTCTTTGCCTAATAAATCAGCAATACATCGTGTACCATTTCCACACGCACCAGATATTCCTCCATCTGAATTGTAAAATTCTAGTGAAGCATCTGAAATATCATTATTTTTAATTAATATTAGTTGGTCACAACCAATAAATTTTCTGTCACAAATCTTTACGATTTGCTCTTTTGTCAAATTTGTAATTGTTTGCCTATTATCTATGATGACAAAATCATTACCTAAACCGTCCATTTTAAAAGCTTTAATATCCATATATAGATATTTAACTTATTTATTGACTTTTTGAACCTCTATTATAGGTTGTTGTCGTTTCCGCAAAAACATTAACTTTGCGGTGTCTTTGGAAACAAAGAGATCGACACTAGTCAGCGAGGGTTCGCCCACTAGTGCGTTATTGCTATGCGTAATAAATATGTTTGAAAATTTAACAAATAAATTTGAAGAAATTTTTTCTTCTCTGAAAAAAGCACCTTCACTTGATGAAGCTCAAGTAGATGAAGGTTTAAGAGGCATTAGGCAAGCCTTACTTGAAGCAGATGTCTCTTTGGATGTTGCAAAAGATTTTATTGAAAAAGTTAAGCCAAAAGCATTAGGCCAAGAGATAATAAGGTCTACCTCCCCTGGAGATATGGTTGTTAAAATTGTTTATGATGAGCTTGTAGACTTATTAGGTGCAACAAATAATGAGATAAACTTAAACGCAGTACCGCCTGTGCCAATGATGTTAGTTGGGTTACAAGGTTCTGGAAAAACAACAACAACAGCAAAATTAGCCAAATTTTTAGAAAATAATAAAAAGAAAAAAGTAATGATGGTCAGTCTAGATATTTACAGACCAGCTGCACAAGAACAACTTAGATCTTTAGGAGAACAAAATAATATTTTAACTTTACCTATTATAGAAGGTCAGCAACCTGCTGATATTTGTAGAAGAGCAATAAGTGCTGCTAATTTAAATGGAGCTGAAATAATTTTATTTGATACTGCTGGTAGAACTCAAATCGATTTACAAATGATGAGTGAGATTAAGCAAATTGAAGCTGTCATTAATCCAACAGAAACTTTCTTAGTTGCAGACTCTTTAACAGGTCAAGTTGCAGCCTCGGTGGCAAAAGAATTTAAAAATACAGTTAATTTATCTGGTATTATTTTAACTAGGGCTGATGGTGATGCAAGAGGTGGAGCCGCAGTGAGTATGAAATATGTTTCAAACGTTCCAATTAAATTTTTAGGGATAGGAGAAAAAATAGATAATCTTGAAGTATTCCATCCAGATAGAATTGCAAACAGAATTCTTGGTATGGGGGATATCGTATCCCTTGTTGAAAAGGCGGCTCAAGATTTAGGTGAGGAGAATATTAAAAAAGCTGAAGAAAATTTAAAAAAGGGTCAATTTTCAATGGAAGATTATTTATCTCAATTAAGACAAATGAAAAAAATGGGTGGCATTGAGGGGATTATGTCTTTTATGCCAGGAGTTTCTAAAATTAAATCTCAAATGGATTCAGCGGGAATTGATGAAAGTATAATTACTAAAAATGAAGCTATTATTTTATCAATGACAAAAAAAGAGAGAGAGAACCCAAAAATAATTGATGGTTCTAGAAAAAAAAGAATTGCTAATGGTTCTGGCACAGATCCGGCCACTATCAATAAATTGCTTAAGCAATTTAAAATGATGTCTGAAATGATGAAAAAGATGTCAAAAGGAAATCTGAAAGGTATGTCTGATAAAGGTATACCGCCAGAGCTATTTAACCAATTAAAGTAAAAAAGGAGAAGAAATGTTAAAATTAAGATTATCAAGAGGTGGAACTAAAAAACGTCCTGTTTATAAGGTTGTTGTTGCCGACAGTCGTTTTGCAAGAGATGGAAGATTTATAGAAAAGGTTGGTTTCTTTAACCCTCTATTACCTAAAGAGAAAAAAGAAAGAGTAGGCCTAGAAGCCGAGAGAATTAAATATTGGCTTGGTCAAGGAGCTCAACCAACAACTAGAGTAGCAAGAATTTTAGGTGAGAACGAACTAATGCCTATGCCTGCAAATGGAAATAATCCAAATAAAGCAGTGCCAAAAAAAGAGAGAAACAAAAAAGAAGAGGATAATAAAGAAGCTCCTAAGGAAGAAGCTCCAAAAGCAGAAGCAGCTCCAGCAGCAGAAGCTCCTAAGGAAGAAGCTCCAAAAGCAGAAGCTCCTAAGGAAGAAGCTCCAAAAGCAGAAGCAGCACCAGCGGCAGAAGCTCCTAAGGAAGAAGCTGCAGTAGAGGAAAAAAAATAATTTAAAGTTTATTTATGTGGCAAGCTCAAGTGTTTACACTTTATCCAGAAGTTTTTCCTGGTCCTTTATCTAAAGGGCTTTATGGAAAAGCTATATCAAATAATTTATGGAAACTAAAAGTTGTAAACATAAGAGATGCAGCTTATGACAAACATAAAACAGTAGATGATACACCTTATGGAGGTGGCTCTGGGATGTTGTTAAAAGCTGATGTTCTTGCAAAGTCCTTAGACGAAAATAAAAATGAGAATGAGAGAATCTTATACTTGTCACCAAAAGGAAAAAAGTTTGATCAAAATTTGGCAAAAGAGCTAGCTAATGAAAAATCATTGTCAATAATTTGTGGTCATTTTGAAGGTGTAGATGAGAGAATACTTTCAACAAGAAAGATTGAGGAGATTAGTATTGGAGATTATATTTTGTCAGGTGGAGAGTCGGCAGCGTATGTAGTGATAGATAGCATTTTAAGATTACTGCCAGGTGTATTAGGAAATGAAAACTCTAAATTAGATGAAACCTTTGAAAATGGTCTTCTAGAGTACCCTCAATATACAAAACCACAAATTTGGGAGGAAAAAGCCGTACCAGACGTACTATTATCAGGGGATCATAATAAAATTAAACACTGGCGTTTATCTCAATCTGAGGCTATAACACGCGACCGAAGACCAGATTTATGGGAAAAATATAAGAAAAACTAACTTGATACACATTAATATGAAAACAATTGAAGAAATAAATCAGCACAACGTTAAGAAAATACTTTCAGAGAAAAAAATTCCTGAATTTTATCCTGGAGATGTTGTTAAAGTTGGTGTGAGAATTACTGAGGGTAAAAAAGAGAGAATTCAATATTTTGAAGGGGTTTGTATTGCAAAAAAGAGTAGAGATTTAAATTCATCTTTTACTGTTAGAAAAATCTCTTTTGGGGAAGGTGTTGAGAGAACTTTTCCTTTATTTGGAACATTAATTGACTCAATCAAAGTTATAAGATCTGGTAAAGTAAGAAGAGCCAAACTTTATTATTTAAGGGACAGAACAGGTAAATCAGCAAGGATTGCTGAAAAAATTAGAAAAAAAATTGGTATTGATATTGACGTAAAACCAGAAACGGTTACTGAGGAAAATGTAGCTCCAGTAGCAGAAGCTCCAAAAGAAGAATTAGCTCCAGCTGGAGAAGCTCCTAAAGCAGACGCAGCACCAGCAGCAGAGGCTACTAAAGAAGAAGCTCCTAAAGTAGAAAAGTCAGAGGGTGCTTCAGAGAAAAAATAATATTTTTTCAATGGCCACAACACTTTACGATAAAATTTGGAAAGATCACCTAGTAGATCAACAAGATGATGGTACAGCATTATTGTTTGTTGATAGACACTTAGTACATGAGGTAACAAGTCCACAAGCTTTTGAAGGTTTAAGAAATTCAAATAGAAAAGTTAGGCATCCTAAGTTGACTTTAGCTGTTGCTGATCACAATGTTCCAACTACAGATAGAACAAAAGGAATTGCTGATACTGACTCAAAAATACAGGTAGAAACTTTAGAAGCGAATTGTAAAGAGTTTGGAGTTCAACTTTTTAGTATGAATGACAAAAGGCAAGGTATTGTTCATGTAACTGGTCCAGAACAAGGTTTCACGCAACCAGGTACAGTTATTGTTTGTGGAGATAGTCATACCGCTACACATGGTGCCTTTGGAGCGTTAGCTTTTGGAATAGGAACTTCAGAAGTTGAGCATGTATTGGCTACACAAACATTAGTTCAGAAAAAAGCTAAAAATTTTAGAATTAATGTAAATGGAAAATTACCTTTGGGTGTAACTTCAAAGGATGTCATTCTTCAAATTATTGGCAAAATAGGAACAGCAGGTGGAACAGGATGTGTTTTGGAATATGCTGGAGATCTAATAGAGTCTTTAAGTGTAGAGCAACGTATGACTATTTGCAATATGACAATAGAAGGTGGTGCAAGAGCCGGATTGATTGCACCTGATGAAAAAATATTTCATTATCTAAAAGATAGACCTATGTCTCCTAAGGGTGAAAATTGGCAAAAAGCAATAGAATATTGGAGTAGTTTAAAAACAGATTCTAGCGCAAATTTTGATAAAGAGATGAGTTTAAAAGCTGATGAAATTGTACCAATGATTACTTGGGGAACTTCTCCACAGGATGTAATAACTATTGATGGAAATATTCCAAATCCAAAAAATGAAAAAGATGAAGACAAAAAAAATTCTTTAGAGAGAGCATTAGATTATATGGGTTTAAAACCAGATATGGCAGCTACAGATATTAAAATTGATAAAGTTTTTATAGGTAGTTGTACAAATGGTAGAATTGAGGATTTAAGAGAGGCAGCTCAAATATTAAAAGATAAAAAAATAGCTTCACATGTTCATGCCATGGTAGTACCTGGCTCAGGATTGGTTAAGGAACAGGCAGAGCAAGAGGGATTGGATAAAATTTTTGTTAATTCAGGGTTTGAATGGAGAGAACCCGGATGTTCAATGTGCTTAGCTATGAATGCAGACAAACTAAAACCAGAGGAAAGATGTGCATCTACATCTAATAGAAATTTCGAAGGAAGACAAGGAAGAGGTGGAAGAACTCATTTAGTAAGTCCAGGTATGGCAGCAGCAGCAGCTATTTCCGGAAATCTAGATGATGTTAGAAAGTACCAAAATTAAATGAGAAAATTTAATACCCTTAAAAGTATCCCTGCGTATTTACCAATAGTTAATATTGATACGGACATGATAATTCCAAAACAATTTTTAAAAACAATTAAAAGAACTGGTCTTGGAAAAAATTTATTTTTTGAAATGAGATATGATGAAAATGGAAATATAATTCATGACTTTGTTTTAAATAAAGATCCATATAATAATTCTAAAATTTTAATTGCTGGAAATAACTTTGGCTGTGGCTCATCTAGAGAGCATGCTCCATGGGCTTTGCTAGATTTTGGCATTACTTGCGTAATTAGTTCAAGTTATGCAGATATTTTCTATAATAATTGTTTTAAAAATGGAATATTACCAATAATTCTTGAAGATGAAAAAATAAAAGAATTGTCTGAATATGCCAAAAGGAAAGAAGAAATTTCAATAAACTTGAGTGAAGAAAAAATTGTATACGGAAATAATGAAATTAATTTTAAGATTGATCCTTTTAAAAAAAAATGTCTCTTAGAAGGTTTAGATGATATTGCTTTGTCATTAAAAAAATCTGAAAAAATAGAACAATTTGAAAATAAATTAAAAGACCATAAACCATGGATTATGAATGATTAAAGTTAAAAAAAGAAAAATACTTTTACTTCCTGGTGATGGTATTGGTCCAGAAGTAATCAGTGAAGTTAAAAAAATTATAAACTGGTTTAATGATAAAAAATCTCTAGATTTTGAGGTTGATCAAGAACTCATAGGTGGATGTTCTTATGATAAGCATGGTACTCCAATTACAGATGAAGTTTTTTATAAAGCTTTAGAGAGCGAAGTTATTATGTTAGGAGCAGTTGGTGGTCCTACTTGGGATAGTTTAGAATTTTCAAAAAAACCTGAAAGAGCACTTTTAAAGCTTAGAAAAGAATTAAAATTATTTGCAAATTTAAGACCTGCTATTTGTTTTGAGCAATTGGTTGATGCTTCAACTTTAAAGCCAGAAATAGTTTCTGGTTTGGACATTATGATAGTACGAGAGCTTACTGGTGGTATATATTTTGGTGAGCCAAGAGGAATTAAGCCAATAGAAAATGGTGAAAGAAAAGGAATAAATACCCACACATATACCACAAGTGAAATTAAAAGAGTGGCAAGAGTAGCTTTTGATTTAGCAAGGAAAAGATCTAATAAAGTTACATCAAGCGAAAAATCAAATGTAATGGAGGCTGGACAGTTATGGAAAGAAGAGGTTCAGGAATTACATGATAAAGAGTATAAAGATGTAGAACTGAGTCATATGCTGGCAGACAACTGTGCTATGCAACTTTTAAGAAACCCAAAACAATTTGATGTAATTGTAACTGATAATTTATTTGGAGATATGTTATCTGACCAAGCTTCTATGTTAACTGGATCTCTAGGCCTTCTGCCTTCTGCATCTTTAGGTGCAAAAAATAAAGATGGTGAGATGAGAGCAATGTATGAGCCTATTCATGGATCTGCTCCAGACATTGCGGGAAAAGGTATTGCAAATCCGATCGCTTCAATTTTAAGCTTTGCAATGGCATTAAGATATTCACTAGATCTTGATAAAGAAGCAGATATTTTAGAAAAAGCAGTCCAAGACGTTCTAAACGATGGTTTAAGAACTAAAGATATAATGTCAGATAGTATGAAAGAAATATCAACTTCAGCAATGGGTGATGCGATAATTTCAAAATTGCAATAAAAAAGGAATTATTCTAAGGTTCAAAAATGCCAAGTTACATAGCTCCAGTAAAAGATATGATGTTTCTCTTTGAAAAATTAAGAGATAATAAAAATTATAACGAGCTTGAGAAGTATAATGAAGTAACCCCAGACTTAGTAAAAGATATTTTAGAGGAAGCTGCTAAGATAAATCAAAATTTAATTTTACCTCTTGCTAAAGTAGGAGATGAAAATCCAGCTATTTTAGAAAATGGTATTGTTAGAACTCCTCCAGGATATAAAGAAGCGTACCAGAAATATATTGAGGATGGTTGGACATCGTTGTCTTGTGATCCCAAATATGGTGGTCAAGGAATGCCAAAAACTGTAAGTGCGTTCTTTGATGAAATGTTATCTTCAGCAAGTCTATCATTTAAATTATATAGTGAATTAAGTATTGGTGCTTACAATTGTATTAATCATCATGCATCAAATGAAATAAAAGATAAATATTTACCAAAAATTGTTGAAGGTAAATGGAGTGGTACAATGTGCTTAACTGAGCCAGTATGTGGAACAGATTTGGGTTTATTAAAAACTAAAGCGATAAAACAGCAAGATGAAACGTATAAAATTAGTGGTCAAAAAATATTTATAACTTCAGGTGACCACGACTTAACTGAAAATATTATTCATTTAGTTTTAGCAAGATCTACTGACTCTCCTTCCGGTACCAAGGGTATTAGTTTATTTCTAGTTCCAAAATATATTGTAAATGAAGATGGTAGTGTTGGTCCAAGAAATGGTATTTCTACTGGATCTATTGAAAGCAAAATGGGCATCAAAGGTTCAGCTACGTGTGTGTTAAATTTTGATGATGCAACTGGTTATATGATCGGCACAAAAGATAAAGGTCTTAGTGCGATGTTTACTATGATGAATTTAGAAAGAATAGTTGTTGGTATTCAAGGTTTAGGAATTTCTGAAATCGCTTATCAAAACTCACTTGCTTACGCAAAAGAAAGAAAGCAAGGAAAAACGAATAATTCTAAATCTTCAAATGGAGCAGATTTCATTATTGAACATGCAGATATTAGAAGATCCTTACTGAATATGAAATCAATAATTGAAGGTGAAAGAGCTCTATGTTTTTGGTTGTCCCAACAAACAGAGGTGAGTCTTTATCATCCAGATGAAAAAGTAAAGCATGATGCTTCAGATTATGTTTCATTAATGACACCTGTAGTAAAATCACTGTTTACTGATTTAGCAATGGAAATTACAAGTGATGCTATGCAAATACATGGTGGATACGGTTATACGAAAGATCAAGGAATAGAACAATTGTATAGAGATAATCGTATTACTCCTATTTATGAAGGAACAAATTCAGTACAAGCAGCAGATTTAGTATTTAGAAAATTGTTTAATAAAAATGGTGATATTATTAATAAGTTTTTAGAAATGGTTAAGTCAGAATGTGAATCTAAAAATGGAAAAGTAAAAACATTTTCTAAAGAATTAAATTATTATTTAGATATATTGTCTAAGTTTACAGACTGGATAAAGGATAAAAATAAAATTGAAAAAGATGATGTGAGTGCTGCAGCAAATGATTATTTAAAAAGTTTAGGATATATCTCAATTGCTTATGCATGGATTAAAATTTTGGATGTAAGTTTCAATGATTTTAATACAAATGAGGAGTTTTATACTGATAAGATAAATACTGCTAAATTTTATTTTGATAAAGTTCTGCCTCGAGCTGAGTATCATTACAAATCTGCAATTTCTGGAAGTTCAAACATTATGAATTTTAATTTTAACTAGAAATGAGCCATTACGATACAAATTTAGATAAAAATAAAGCTAATCATGTACCTCTCACTCCGTTAACATTTTTAAAAAGGGCAAAAGAAATTTATCCAAATTATGAAGCTTTAATTTATGAGGATAGAAAATACACTTGGAATGAAGTTTATAAAAGAGTTGTAAAATTTGCCAGCGCATTATCAAAAATAGGTGTTAAAAAAGGTGATACGGTTTCATTCTTGGCATTTAATACACCAGAAATTTTTGAAGCACATTATTCAGTTCCAATGACAGGTGCAGTAATTAATACTATTAATATAAGATTAGATGCTAAAACAATTTCTTACATTTTAGATCATAGTGAAGCAAAGGTGCTTGTAGTAGACAGACAATTACATGTAGAAGTAAAAAAAGCATTAAAATCCCTAAGCAAGAAAATTACTATAATTGATATTAATGATAAATATGCTGATCAATCTAAATCAGAAAAAATTGGAGACTTAGAATACGAGAGTTTTTTAAATACAGGTGATGAAAATTTTCAGTGGGAAATGCCAGAAGACGAGTGGCAAGCAATATCGTTGAGCTATACATCAGGAACTACAGGAAATCCAAAGGGAGTAGTATATCATCATAGAGGAGCATATTTAATGTCAACAGGAAGCTCCGTAGCCTGGAATATGCCAAACAGATTAAATTTTTTGACAGTTGTTCCAATGTTTCATTGTAATGGTTGGTGTTATCCGTGGACAGTTCCAATGCTAAATGGTCGAACAATTTGTTTAAGAAATATAGATATTAAAAAAATTTTTGAATTAATTGATAAATATAAAATTACACACTTTGGTGGTGCACCAATAGTGTTAAATATGATCACTGGAGCACCTGAGAGCGATCAAAAAAAATTAAAACAAAAAGTTTATGTTCTAACCGCTGGAGCTCCTCCTCCAAGTATAATTTTTAAGAAAATGAAAGCTCTAGGTTTCGAGGTGATGCATGTATATGGTTTAACGGAAACTTATGGTCATGTTACCCAGTGTGCTTGGAATGATGAGTGGAATGATTTTGATGAAGAGAAGCAAAATGAAATTAAAGCAAGACAAGGTGTTAAATATCCAAACACTGAAGGAGTAACTGTTTTAGATCCTGAAACAATGGAAGAAGTCCCTAAAGATGGAAAGACAATTGGTGAAATCATGATAAGAGGAAATGTGGTAATGAAAGGATATTACAAAGATAAAGATGCAACTGATAAAGCTATGAAAAATGGTTGGTTTCATAGTGGTGATTTAGCTGTGATGCACCCTGATGGATATATAAAAATACAAGATAGATCAAAAGATATAATTATTTCTGGAGGAGAAAATATTTCTTCAATTGAAATTGAGAATACTCTTTCTAAACATCCATCTGTTTCCATTGCTGCCGTTGTTGCAAAACCTGATGAAAAATGGGGAGAAGTACCATGCGCATTTATTGAAGCAGTCAAAGATAAACCAGTTAGCGAAAAAGAATTAATTGATTTTTGTAAGGAAACATTAGCAGGGTTTAAAGTTCCAAAAAAAGTTGTTTTTTGTGAGTTACCAAAAACTTCAACAGGAAAAATACAAAAATTTGAATTAAGAAAGCAAGTTTAGGTAATTTTGATTTTTCAAATAGAAAATAAAAATATTCACGCTTCAGATGCTGGACAGGGAATAGATTCAAAAAAAGAGAATATAGTATTTCTTCATGGAAGTGGCCTTTCTCATATAGTTTGGTCTTTAACTGAACAATTTTTCTCTAATAAAAATTTTAATGTTTTATCAATTGATTTGCCAGGTCATGGAAATTCAGATGGCCCTTGTTTAGATAGTATTGAGAAAATTGCTGATTGGTTAGAACAAGTGTTTATTTCATTAAAATTAGAAAAATTAACTATAGTAGGACATTCGCAAGGATGTTTAGAAATACTTGAGTATGCATCAAAATATAAAAATAGATTGAAAAAATTAGTTTTTGTGGGTGGATCAAATATAATGTCTGTTCATCCTGACTTGATTGATTTAGCAAAAAATGGAGACTCTGATGCTGTTAAATTAATGATGAAGTGGGGATTTGAAGGTTCTAAAAAATTTATAGGAGGTAATCCTGTAGAAAAAATTATTCAGTCGCCAAGGGATATTAGAGAAATATTGGCAGTCGATCTTGTTGCATGCAATAATTATAAAAACGGTACTGATGCAGCAAAATCAATAGAATGCCCATCTTTATTTATTTTTGGATCTTTAGATAAAATGGTAAATTTAGAAGCAGGTAAAAAATTTTCTAATTTAGTCAAAAACTCAACAGTACATATAATTGAAGGATGTGGTCATATGATTATGATTGAAAAAGCATTTGAAATGAGAGACAAGGTCTTAGAATTTTTAAAATAATGAAAACTTTTTCAATAGCAAAATCTAGAAGACTTAGAGGTACTCCTTATACTTCAAGAATAGAAAAACAAGGTGTTACAGCTTATACCATATATAATCATATGCTGCTCCCTGCTGCATTTGGTACGTTGGGAGACTCTTACCATCATTTGAAAGAACACGTACAAATATGGGATGTTGCTGCTGAAAGACAGGTAGAAATTTCTGGAAAAGATTCTGCAAAATTAGTGCAGTTAATGACCTGTAGAGATCTTTCAAAATCAAAAGATGGAAGATGTTATTATTGTCCAATAATTGACGATAATGGAGGGCTTATTAATGATCCAGTAGTGTTGAGGTTAAACGAAAACAAATGGTGGGTTTCTCTCGCTGACTCAGATGTGATATTGTTTGCCAAAGGATTAGCAATAGGAAATAAATTTGATGTTAAAATTATTGAACCTGATGTTGATATAATGGCAGTACAAGGTCCAAAGTCATTTAATCTGATGGAAAAAGTTTTTGGAGATAAGATTGTAAATTTAAAATTCTTTGGTTTTGATTATTTTGAATTTGGTGGTGATAAACATTTAATTGCAAGATCTGGATGGTCTAAACAAGGTGGTTATGAAATTTACGTTGAGCATAACGATTCAGGATTAAAATTATATGATCATCTGTTTGAAATTGGAAAAGAATTTAATATTAAACCAGGATGTCCTAATTTAATTGAAAGAATTGAAAGTGGATTACTTTCATATGGAAATGATATGGATAATGGAGATAATCCATATGAGTGTGGATTTGATAAATACGTTAATATAGATAGTGATATTGATTTTTTAGGAAAAGAAAAACTAAAACAAATTAAATCAGATGGAATTAAAAAAAAACTAATGGGAGTAAAGTTTGATACAGATAAAATTAGTCTTACAGGTTCGTTAAATCTGACCGATCAAAGTAATAAAATAATTGGAGAATTGAGATCAGCCTGTTATTCGCCACATTTTAAAAAAGTTATTGGTATCGCTATGATGAAAAAAGACTACTGGAATACTGATCAAAATGTAAAAGCTAAGATAAATGGCGAAAATTGTACCGGTAAAGTTTGCGATTTACCTTTTATTTAGTATAAAAGTTCTAAAACATGAACATAGCTATAGTAGGTGCAACAGGTAATGTAGGAAGGAAAACTCTTGATGTTTTTCATAAAAAAAACTTCAAGTTTGATAACCTGTATCTAGTAGCATCAGAAAAAAGTGCAGGAAAAAAAATCTCATTTAAAGACAAAGAATATGTGATTGAAAATTTAGAGAACTATGATTTTTCAAAAGCAAATATAACTTTTTTTGCAGCTGGAGGAAAAATTGCAGAAAAGTATGCAGAAAAAGCAGCTAAAAATACTATAGTAATTGATAATTCAAGTTTTTTTAGAATGGATCCAGAAGTTCCTCTTATTGTGCCGCAAGTAAATGGATCTGACATAAAAAAAATGAAAAAAAATATAATTGCAAATCCAAATTGTTCAACAGCACAGCTTGTTATTGCACTTAAACCACTTCATGATTTGTTTAAAATAAAGAGAGTTGTAGTTTCAACTTATCAATCTGTATCAGGTGGTGGGAAGGCTCCAATGGATGAATTAATTGAACAAACTAAAATGTACTTAGAAGGAAAAAAAATCGAACCAAAAAATTTTACCAAGCAAATTGCATTTAATATTATTCCACATATAGATGTATTTGCTGAAGACGGTTATACAAAAGAAGAATTAAAAATGGTGAATGAAACAAAAAAAATTTTAGATAATAAAATTGAACTAACAGCAACTTGTGTGAGAATTCCAGTTCTAGTGTCACATTCTGAAGCTGTAAACATTGAGTTTGAAAAACCATATAACTTAGAAAAAGTGAGAAATGCCCTAGATAACGCACAAGGATGTGTGGTAATTGATAAAAGGGAAAACGGTGGTTATAGCACTCCAATTGAAGCAACAGGAAGTGACAATACTTATATTTCGAGAATTAGAGAGGATAAAACAAATCCTAACTCTTTAAATTTATGGATAGTTTCTGACAACCTATTAAGAGGTGCTGCACTTAATTCTGTTGAAATTGCAGAAACAATAATTAAATCAAATTAAGGAAATGGAAAATAGACCTTTATCACCACATATACAAATTTATAAATGGCATATTTCTTCATTGGTATCAATTTCACATAGAATTACAGGAATAATAAATTTCTTTGCGATTAGTTTGATTTGTTTTTGGCTTGCTTTTATGCTTCTTGGCGAAACCAACTATCAAGTAATAAAGAATTTTTTAGAAACATTTTTAGGAAAATTTATTTTGATTGGTATAACTTGGTCATTTAGTTTCCAAATGTTAAGTGAGATAAGACATTTGATTATGGATTATGGCTATGGATTTGAATTACAAACAACAAAAGTTACTGGACTGATTGTTATTTTTGGATCAATAATTTTAACTATATTAATTTATTTATTAGGGAGAGGTTTTGTATAATGTTAACAGCAACAAAAAAGTGGATTTTTTTAAGAATAAGTTCACTAATTTTATTACCCCTCATGTTTTGGTTTATAATAAATTTAGTAAACTTTTATGATAAAACATATGTTGAAATAGTTAGATTTTTAACGGCTCAACCAAATAAAACTTTAATAGGGTTATTTTTGGTATTTTCTTATTTTTTTTCAGCTTTGAGCATAAGTGAGGTTTTTGAGGACTATATTAAAGACGAAAAAATCAAAAATGCCGCAAACAAAGCGCTTAATTTTTTTGCTATAGTAATTCCTATAATTACAATTATTGTAATATCTAACTTAGGTACATGAAAGAATATAATATCATAGAACATGAGTACGATGTTGTTGTACTCGGAGCTGGAGGCTCTGGATTAAGAGCGGCTGTAGGGCTTAGTGAAGCTGGATTAAAAACAGCTTGTATTTCAAAAGTATTTCCTACTAGAAGTCATACGTCAGCTGCACAAGGTGGTATTTCAGCATCTCTTGGAAATATGGGTGAAGATGATTGGAGGTGGCACATGTATGATACTGTTAAAGGTGCCGATTGGCTAGGTGACCAAGATAGTATTGAGTATTTATGTAAAGAGGCACCAAAAGCTGTATTAGAATTAGAACAATACGGAGTTCCATTTAGCAGAACTGAAGAGGGAAAAATATATCAAAGACCATTCGGTGGTATGACAAAAAATTATGGTAATGGCATCGTCCAAAGAACTTGTGCAGCGGCAGATAGAACTGGTCATGCAATTTTGCATACACTTTATGGTCAAGCCTTAAAACATAACACAGAATTTTTTATAGAATACTTTGCCTTAGATTTGTTAATGAAAAACGGCGAATGTAAAGGATTGATCGCTTGGAATTTAAATGATGGGACTATACACAGATTTAGAGCTCACACAGTAATTATTGCAACTGGTGGATATGGAAAAGTTTATTATTCAGCAACATCAGCACATACCTGCACGGGTGACGGTAATGCAATGGTCTTAAGAGCAGGTCTGCCATTACAAGATATGGAATTTGTACAATTTCACCCTACAGGGATATATGGCCATGGTACTTTAATAACAGAGGGAGCACGAGGGGAAGGAGGATATCTTACAAACTCAAAAGGTGAAAGATTTATGGAAAGGTATGCTCCAAACGCAAAAGATTTAGCATCACGAGATGTTGTAAGCAGGTCAATGTCAATTGAGATTAATGAAGGAAGAGGAGTTGGAAAAGAACATGATCATGTCCATTTAAATTTAAATCACCTAGATAAAGAAATTATTGAAAGTAGGTTGCCAGGAATAACTGAGGCTGCAAGATTATTTGCAAATGTTGATGTCACAAAAGAACCAATTCCAGTCGTGCCAACGGTTCATTATAACATGGGAGGTATACCTACTAATTATAAAGCAGAGGTGTTAACTGTTAATGGTTCAGAAAAAACTGTGCCTGGATTAATGGCTATTGGTGAGGCAGCATGTGTTTCAGTTCATGGTGCAAATAGGCTTGGATCTAATTCATTAATTGATCTAGTAGTATTTGGAAGAGCAGCAGCGAAGAGAGCTGCTGAATTGATAAAACCAGGAACACCACATGAAAAAATTTCTGAAACTGAAACTCAAAAATGTTTAGATAGGTTCGATAAACTAAGAAATGCTAATGGGAATAATAGCACTGCAGAATTAAGACTTTCAATGCAAAAAACCATGCAATCAAAGTGTGCTGTATTTAGAACAGAAAAAAATTTAAAAGAAGGTGTTGAGGAAATTAGAAAAACTTATGATGGCATGGATTCTATATCCGTTAAAGACAGATCTTTGGTATTTAATACAGATTTAGTCGAAACATTAGAATTTGATAATTTAATAAGACAAGCAGTAACAACTGTAGATTCAGCCTACCACAGAAAAGAAAGCAGAGGCGCACATGCAAGAGACGATTATCCTAAAAGAGATGATGTAAAATATATGCAACATACATTAGCTTGGTGTGACGGAAAGAATACTAAAATAAGTTACAGAGAGGTACATAAGTCAACATTAACAAATGAAGTTCAATATTTTCCACCTCAAGAGAGAGTGTATTAATGGTTCAAATTAGTTTGCCTAAGAATTCAGAAGTTAAAAAAGGCAAATACTTTCAGGATAAAACTGGTTCTAAAAATTTAAGAAAAGTTAACGTATATAGATGGGACCCATCAACAGAGGAAAATCCAAGAATAGATACATATGAAGTTGATATGGATAATTGTCCATCTAAAGTACTAGATATTTTAAATAAAATTAAAAACGAAATTGATCCGACTTTAGCTTATAGACGATCTTGCGCTCATGGAGTTTGTGGCTCATGTGCGATGAATATGGGAGGAAAAAATGGGCTTGCTTGTACAACATCTCATGCAGACATTGATGGTGACATTGATATTTATCCTTTACCACATTTGAAAGTAAAAAAAGATTTAATAGGAGATTTAGATGGTTTATATAAGCAATATCAATCGATTGAACCTTGGTTAAAAAACAATTCGACGAGACAAACAAGTGAAATTTATCAATCTAAAGAAGATAGAGCAAAATTAGATGGTGCATATGAATGTATTATGTGTGCATGTTGTTCTACATCATGCCCAAGTTATTGGTGGAATGGTGATAAATATTTAGGTCCAGCAGTTCTCTTACAAGCTTATAGATGGATAATAGATAGTAGAGATGAAGATAGAAAAAAGAGATTAAAAAAAGTTGCAGATGAATTAAAACTTTACAGGTGTCATACAATATTAAATTGTACAAGTGCATGCCCTAAAGGCTTAAATCCTGCAAAAGCTATTGCAGAAATAAAAAAAATGTTAGCAACAGCTAATGTTTAAATAGACTCAACAAGAATTTTGCTTTAAAAAACCTTATTCATGAAATTAATTGAACACTTTGTAAATGGAAAAATAATTCCAGGTTCATCAAAAAGAAATGGAAAAGTGTTTAATCCAGCTACTGGAGAACAAGCTTCTGAAGTAAGACTTGCAAGCAAGAGTGATTTGGATAGTACTGTTGAAATAGCAAAAAAAGCATTTGAAACCTGGTCTCTAAAACCTTCACTTCAAAGAGCAAGAATAATTTTTAAGTTTAAAGAGTTAGTCGAAAAAAATTCTGAAGAGCTTACTAAACTAATTGTATCAGAACATGGAAAAGTTTATGAGGATGCAAAAGGCTCCTTAACAAGAGGACTAGAAGTAGTAGAATTTGCTTGTGGAATTCCACATTTGTTAAAAGGTGAGTACTCTGAAAATGTAGGTACAGATGTTGATAGTTACTCTATGAGACAGCCACTAGGTGTGGTTGCAGGAATTACTCCATTTAATTTTCCTGCAATGGTACCAATGTGGATGTTTCCTCTAGCTATAGCTTGTGGAAATACTTTTATTCTTAAACCTTCAGAAAAAGATCCATCTTGTCCTTTGAGATTAGCCGAATTACTTTCTGAAGCTGGTCTTCCAGACGGAGTGTTTAACGTTATAAATGGGGACAAAGAAGCTGTTGATGCAATTTTAGAAAACAAAGATATTAAAGCTGTTAGTTTTGTAGGTTCTACTTCTATAGCAAAATATATTTATGAAAATTCAGCCAAAAATGAAAAAAGAGTTCAAGCTTTAGGTGGAGCTAAAAATCATTTAGTTGTAATGCCAGATTGCGATTTAGATGGTGCAGTTAATGGTTTAATGGGCGCAGCATATGGTTCAGCTGGTGAGAGATGTATGGCTCAATCAGTTGCGGTTGCTGTAGGAGATATTGGAGATGCGCTTGTATCAAAATTATCAAAAAAAGCAGAAGCTTTAAAAGTAGGTCCTGGAATGGATAAAACATCAGAAATGGGGCCTTTGGTTACTAAAGAACATTTGGAAAAAGTTACTAGTTATGTTGACTTAGGTGTAAAGGAGGGAGCAAAATTAGTAGTTGATGGAAGAGGTTTAAAACTTCAGGGTTACGAAAATGGTTTTTATATAGGTGGATGTTTATTTGATCATGTAAATAAAGACATGAGAATTTATAAAGAAGAAATATTTGGTCCAGTATTATCGGTTGTAAGGGTAAAAACTTTTGAAGAAGCTGCAAAATTAATCAATGACCATGAGTATGGAAATGGAGTTAGTATTTATACACGAGATGGTGATGCAGGTAGAACTTTTGCAAGTAAAATTCAAGTAGGTATGGTTGGAATTAATGTACCTATTCCAGTTCCGATGGCATTTCATAGCTTTGGCGGTTGGAAAAGATCCATATTTGGAGATAGTGGAATGCATGGTATGGAGGGAATAAAATTTTATACTAAACTCAAAACAGTAACATCCAGATGGCCTTCAGGTGTCCGATCAAATGCGGAATTTGTTATGCCAACAATGAAATAAAGGAAATAAATGACAAAAATATCTTTAATTGGTGCAGGCCAAATAGGTGGAACTCTTGCACATTTAATAGGAACAAAAGAATTGGTAAATGAAGTGGTTTTATTTGATGTAGCTAGTGGTATTGCAAAAGGAAAAGCGTTAGATATTGCACAATCTTCATCTGTAGATGGTTTCAATGTTAGGTTTTCAGGAACTGATAACTATGAGGATATAAAAGATTCAGATGTAATTATAATTACAGCAGGTGTTCCAAGAAAACCTGGAATGAGCCGAGACGATCTTCTTGGAATTAATTTAAAAATTATTAAACAAGTTGCTGAGGGGATAAAGAAAAATGCTCCTAATGCTTTTGTGATCTGTATCACCAATCCTTTAGATGTTATGGTTATGGCATTTCAAAAATTTTCAGGTTTGCCATCAAATAAAGTTGTTGGAATGGCAGGTATTTTAGATAGTTCGAGATTTAAATTATTTTTATCATTAGAACTAAATGTGCCAGTAAGAGAAATTGAGGCAATGGTTATGGGTGGTCATGGTGATACCATGGTTCCTATGCCAAGATTTACAAAAATTTCAGGTAAACCATTGATGGATCTTGTAAAGGATGGAGAGATTTCTTCAGAAAGAGTTGAGGAAATTAATCAAAGAACACGAGATGGTGGTGCAGAAATAGTTAAATATTTAGAAAAAGGATCAGCCTTTTATGCACCAGCAGCTTCAGGTGTTCAAATGGCAGAAGCATATTTGAATGATCAGAAAAAATTATTACCCTGCGCTGTGCAATTAAATGGAGAATACGGTGTGAAAAATGTTTATGCAGGTGTTCCTGTTGTCATTGGAAAAGACGGTGTAGAAAAAATTGAAGAGATTGATTTAGATGAAATAGAAAAAAAAGAATTTATGCATTCAATAGATGCTGTAAAAGCTTTATGGGAAGCTGCATCTAAAATAGATCCTGATTTATCTAAATAATAATGAACATTCACGAGCATCAAGCTAAACAGATATTAAAAAAATATGGAGCTGTAGTTCCCGAAGGAGTATTTGCGCTTAACGTTGATGAACTTATTGAAAAAGCAAAAGTACTCAAAACTGAGAAATATGTACTTAAGGCACAAATCCATGCTGGCGGCAGAGGAAAAGCTGGTGGTGTAAAAATTTTAAACTCTATTGAGGAACTAACGGTAGCAGCTAAAGAATTACTAGGAAAAACACTATTTACCCATCAAACTGGCCCTGAAGGAAGAGAGGTAAAAAGATTATACGTAGAAGAGTCATCAAATATAGATAAAGAATTTTACTTATCATGCCTGGTAGACAGGGCAAGTTCTAAAATTGCATTTATATCAAGTGATCAAGGAGGGATGGACATTGAAGAAGTTGCAAGCAGCTCACCTGAAAAAATTATAACTACAAAAGTTGATATGGGTGATGAAATTTCCGAGTCAGATTGTGAAAAAATAATTAATATTTTTGATTTAAATGAAGATGCAAAAAAACAAGCAATAACATTAATTAAATCAATATATAAAATGTTTGTGGGTACTGATGCAAACATGGTTGAAGTAAATCCATTAATTTTGACAAAAGAGGAAAAAATTGTTTGTTTAGATGCAAAAGTTAATTTCGACTCTAACGCTTTATTCAGGCATCCAGAAATTGTTGAATTAAGAGATTTAAATGAGGAAGATCCTACCGAGATAGAAGCTAGTAAGCATGATCTTGCATATATCAAGTTAGATGGAAGCATTGGCTGTATGGTGAATGGAGCAGGATTAGCGATGGCAACAATGGACATAATTAAATTGCATGGTAAAGAGCCAGCAAATTTTTTAGACGTAGGCGGTGGCGCATCCAAAGAAAAAGTATCTGCTGCATTAAAGATAATTCTCTCAGATAAAAATGTGAAAGGTATTTTAATTAATATTTTTGGAGGAATAATGAGATGTGATGTCCTTGCCCAAGGAGTAGTTGATGCAGCTAAAGAAATTAATATCAGTGTACCTTTAGTTGTAAGATTAGCAGGAACAAATTTTAAAGAAGGAAAAAAAATTCTTGATAATTCTGGATTAAAATTAATTTCTGCAGAAAATTTAGATGATGCTGCTAAGAAAATTGTTGAGGCGATAAAATAAAATGTCGGTTTTGGTAAACAAAAATACTAAAGTAATTTGTCAGGGATTTACTGGCTCACACGGAACATTTCATTCAGAGCAAGCTATAAAATACGGAACCAATCTTGTTGGTGGAGTTACGCCAAAGAAAGGTGGACAAAAACATTTAGACAGACCAGTTTTTAATAGCGTTTTAGAGGCAAAAGATGAAGTAGGAGCAGATGCAACTATGATTTATGTACCTGCTAAATTTGCAGCAGCAGCAATCATTGAAGCTATTGATGCATCAATTGAACTTATTGTTTGTATAACAGAGGGAATTCCAATTCAGGATATGCTTAAGGTCAGACAAAAATTAAGTGGATCTAGTAGCAGATTAATTGGACCTAATTGTCCAGGAATAATTACTCCAGATGAATGTAAAATTGGAATTATGCCAGGTAGTATTCACAAAAGAGGAACTGTTGGAATTGTATCGAGGTCAGGAACATTAACATATGAAGCAGTAGCACAAACAACTGAAAATGGACTTGGTCAATCAACTTGTATTGGTATTGGTGGTGATCCTATTAATGGAACGAATTTTATAGATTGTTTAGATTTATTTCTAAATGATTCTGAAACAGAATCTATTTTAATGATAGGTGAGATTGGAGGAACAGCCGAAGAAGAAGCGGCTAACTTTGTAAATAATCATAAAATAAAAAAACCAATAGTTGGATTTATAGCTGGAATTACTGCTCCTCCAGGAAGGAGAATGGGGCATGCTGGTGCCATTATATCAGGTGGCAAGGGTGGAGCTGAAGATAAAATAAAAAAAATGGAAGAATGTGGCATTACAGTTGCTAAATCACCATCAATTATTGGAAAAACTTTATTTAATAAACTGTCTAATTGAAAAATAATATTAGAGGGATATATTAAAAAAATAGATGTCTTCATCAAAAAATCTAAATTTTGAAAAAACTTCATTTTTAAATAAGTCTAATAGTGCATTTATAGAAGAAATGTATTTAAAATTTATTAATAAAGATACCGATCTTCCAGAAAGTTGGGCAAATTATTTTGAGGGAATTGGTGAGGAATTAAATGTTATAGCAAAAGAAATTAATGGTCCTTCTTGGGGACCAACTAAAAAAAAGATTGATATTGATGAATTACAAAAAAAAATAGAAGAACAAGATAAAAATGATTTTGATAATGTAAAATTAGACACTTCAGAAAAATTTAACTTTCAATTACTTGCTGACTCAAATAAAGACTCTATCAGTGCTGTAGCATTAATTAGAGCATATAGACTAAGAGGACATTTATTAGCTGATCTTGATCCATTAGAAATGAGAGAGTCAGAATATTTAGATGAGCTCCATCCAGATTTTTATGGTTTTAAAAAAGAAAATTACGATAAGAAAATTTTTCTAAATGGGGTAATCAATCTTAAATATGCAAATATAAGAGAAATACTTAAATTTATGAAAAAGACTTATTGTGGAAAAATAGGTTATGAGTTTATGCATATTTCAAACCCAGTTGAGAGAAAGTGGTTTAGAGATAGAATTGAACAAGATAAAAATGCACTTCAGTTTACAAAAAATGGTAAAGAGGCAATTTTAAATAAGTTAGTACAGGCAGAAGGATTTGAAAAATTTTTAGCAACCAAGTATGTGGGAACAAAAAGGTTTGGTTTAGATGGTGGTGAAAGTTTAATTCCTGCCCTTGAACAAATAATAAAAATCGGTGGCCAAAATAATATAAAAGAAGTTAAAATTGGAATGTCTCACAGAGGCAGGCTTAATGTTTTAGCAAACGTTTTACAAAAATCTTATAAGAAAATTTTTAATGAATTTGCCGGTGAGTTTAGTACCGATTCTGAAGATAGCGCTGGAGATGTAAAATATCATCTTGGAGCGTCGTCTGATAGAGAATTTGATGGAAATTCAGTTCATGTTAGTTTAACAGATAATCCATCTCATTTAGAAGCTGTTAACCCAGTTGTTTTAGGACAAACAAGAGCTAAACAATTTTTTCATAAAGACCGAGAGAGAAATAAAGTTATACCAATTTTAATTCATGGAGACGCAGCATTTGCAGGGCAAGGAGTTGTCGCCGAATGTTTTGCAATGTCTGGGCTGCCTGGGCACAATACTGGAGGAACAATACATATTATTGTCAATAATCAGATAGGATTTACTACGAGCCCAAGATTTGCTAGATCTTCACCTTATCCATCTGATGTTGCAAAAATGGTAGAGGCACCAATTCTTCATGTTAATGGAGATGATCCAGAAGCAGTTGTTTATGCGACCAGAATAGCAACAGAATTTAGATTAAAATTTAATAGAGATGTAGTTGTAGATTTAATTTGTTACAGAAGATTTGGACATAATGAAGGTGATGAGCCTTCATTCACTCAACCTTTAATGTATAAAAAAATTAGATCGCATCCAAGTGTTTATAAAATTTATGGAAATAAATTAGTAAATGAAAACTCGATAACTCAGGAAATACTCAATCAAAATGTTAAATCATTTAAAAATTTACTTGCTGAACAATATAAGAGCGCAAAAGATTATAAGCCTAGAATAGAATGGTTCGAAGGAACATGGTCGAGATATAAACCTGAAAGAGGAAAAGACAAAAGAGGCATAACAGGTTATGAGGAGGATAAATTAAAATTAATATCAGACAAAATAAATTTTATCCCTGAAGACAAAAATATTCATAAAACTATAGCTAAAATTTTTAATTCTAGAAAAAAAAATTTTGAAAAAGGTACTGGAATAGATTGGTCTTCAGCAGAGGCTTTAGCATTTGGATCTTTGCTTGAGGAGGGATATCCAGTTAGACTTGTAGGACAAGATTCTGGTAGAGGGACATTTAGTCAAAGACATTCTGTGTTAAGAAATCAAATAGATAATTCTAGGTATGTTCCACTTAATAATATTTCTAATAATCAAAAGCAATTTGAGGTAGTAGACAGTTTTTTATCTGAGCTTGCAGTTTTAGGATTTGAATACGGATACAGTCTTGTAGAGCCAAATACTCTTACTCTTTGGGAAGCACAATTTGGTGATTTTGCGAATGGAGCTCAAGTTGTAATTGATCAATTTATTGCATCTGGAGAGAGAAAATGGAACAGAGCTTCTGGTATAGTAATGTTGTTGCCTCACGGATATGAAGGACAAGGACCAGAACATTCTTCAGCAAGACTGGAAAGATTTTTACAATTATGTTCTAACGATAATATGCAAGTAATGAATTGTACGACTCCAGCAAATTACTTTCATGCTTTAAGAAGACAAATGCATAGAAGTTTTAGGAAGCCACTTATTATAATGACTCCAAAATCACTATTAAGAAATAAATATTGTGTCTCAAATTTAGAAGATTTTAACAAAAAAAATACTTTTCATAGGGTATTGTGGGATCATGCTATTGATCCTAAATCTAAAGGATTTATCAAACTTAAAGAAAGTTCTAAAATTAAAAAAGTAATTCTTTGTTCTGGAAAAGTATATTTTGATTTACTAGATGCGAGAGAAAAACTTAAAAGAGATGATGTTGTAATGTATAGAATAGAACAACTATACCCATTTCCAGTAAAAGCTTTGATAAATGAATTAAAACCCTATGCTAAAAATGCTGAATTTTTCTGGTGTCAGGAAGAACCAAAAAATATGGGTGCTTGGTTTTCAGTAAGAGATTATATCCAATGGACATTAGAGACTATAAAGGCTAGTAATAATAAAATTTCTTATATAGGAAGAAGCCCAGACGCAACTCCTGCAACTGGATATGCTAAAAGGCACAATTCTCAACAACAAGAAATAATTAAAGAGGCTTTTGATTAATTATAATGAGTGAAAAAATTGTAGTCCCAGTTCTTGGTGAAAGTATAACCGAAGCTACTGTTGCTAAATGGCTCAAAAATCCTGGAGATTCAGTTGAAGTAGACGAGCCAATTGTAGAACTTGAGACAGATAAAGTAAATTTAGAGGTTCCATCTCCAATTTCTGGAGTATTAACTGAAATAAATTCAAAAGATGGTTCGGTAGTTGAAGTGGGGGCATTATTAGGATCTGTATCTGAAGAAGATGAATCTTTAAAAACCACTTTAGTAAAGAAAGAAGAAATTAAAAAAGAAGAAATAGTCGTTAAGGAAAGTAATGTAATAAAATTAGATGCTAATAAAAAAGAACCAAAGATATTTGAAGAAAAAAAAATTGAAAAATCTAAATCAAAACCATTAATTTTAACTGAGGAAGTTGAACCAGAAGTTACTATTAAAACAGATACAAATCAAACCTTGTCTCCAGCGGTGAGAAAAATTGTTGTTGAAAATAATATAGACATTAATTCAATTCAAGGTTCAGGGAAAGATGGAAGAGTTTTAAAAGGTGATTTAATAAGTTTGATGGGAGCAAATCCAAAACCATCTGAAAGAAAAATTCAATATGGTGAAGAAGAACGAATTAAAATGAGCAGGTTGAGACAAACTATTGCAAAAAGATTAAAGCAAGCACAAGAGAATGCAGCTCTTCTAACAACTTTTAATGAGGTTGATATGAGCAGTGTAATGGAAATTAGAAAAGAAAATCAGGAGGATTTTCAATCTCGCTATGGGGTTAAACTAGGATTTATGTCTTTTTTTGTAAAAGCATGTGTAGTTGCTTTAAAAAATTTCCCTGCGGTAAATGCTGAAATAGATGAAGATGAGATCATATACAAAAACTATTACAATATTAGTTTTGCAGTTGGGACAGACAAAGGTTTAGTCGTTCCAGTGTTAAGAAATGTAGATGAATTATCTTTTGCTGATATAGAAAAAAAAATTAAAGAAATTTCAGAAAAAGCACGAGATGGAAAGTTAACTATTGAAGATCTTCAGGGAGGAACATTTACAATAAGTAATGGAGGTGTTTATGGATCTATGCTTTCAACTCCAATACTAAATTTACCTCAATCTGGAGTGTTAGGCATGCATAATATAGTAGAAAGACCTATTGTTGTAGATGATGAAATTAAAATAAGACCAATTATGTATTTAGCATTATCATACGATCACAGAATTATTGATGGAAAAGAGTCTGTATCTTTTCTCAAAATGATTAAAGAAAATTTAGAAGACCCTAGAAGGTTATTTTTGGATATTTAAATGTCAGAAAAATTTGAAGCTGTAGTTATTGGAGGTGGCCCGGGTGGCTATGTGTGCGCGATCAGACTTGCTCAATTAGGATTAAAAACTGCATGTATTGAGTCGAGAGGATCTTTAGGTGGGACTTGTTTAAATATTGGTTGTATCCCCTCAAAAAGTTTACTCAATCTTTCTGAAGAATTTCAAAAAGTTAAAGGATTAGAAAAAAAAGGTATAGAAGTTGGCGAAGTAAAATTAAATTTAGAGAAAATGATGAAGAGTAAAGATAAAGCTGTAACAGTTCTTACAAAAGGTGTTGAATTTCTTTTGAAAAAAAACAAAGTTACTTATTTCAAAGGACACGGTAGTTTTAAATCTAAAAATGAAATTTTAATAAAAGACGATAAAAATAATGAAACCATCATCCAAACAGAAAAAACAGTTATTGCAACAGGATCAGTTCCAGTTTCATTACCAGGAGTAGAAATAGATGAAAAAACAATTGTCTCATCAACAGGTGCTTTAAAGTTAGAAAAGGTACCTAAGAAAATGGTTGTAGTAGGAGGAGGCTATATAGGATTGGAGATGGGATCTGTATGGTCTAGACTTGGAGCAGAGGTGCAAGTTGTTGAATTTTTAGACCATATTACACCTGGTATGGATAAAGAAATTTCTTCAGAATTTATGAAAATTTTAAAAAAACAGGGTATGAAATTTAATATGCAAAATAAAGTTGAAACAATTAAAAAAAACGCAGCAGGTGCAGTAGTATCAACTATAGATAAAAATGGTAATAAAAATAATTTTGAGTGTGATGTTGTTTTAATCTCTGTTGGCAGAAAACCCAATACAGATGGTTTAAATTTAGAGTCTGTAGGAGTAGATCTTGATGAAAGAAACAGAATTAAAACTGATAAAATTTTTAAGACTAATGTTGAAAATATTTATGCAATAGGTGATGTAATTGTTGGTCCAATGCTTGCACATAAAGCAGAGGATGAAGGGATAGCAGTTGCAGAAAATATAGTTGGTCAATCTGGACACGTAAATTATGATACAATCCCAGGTGTAGTTTATACAACACCTGAAGTGGCATCAATCGGTAAAACTGAGGAACAATTAAAAGAATTAAATAAAAAATATAAAGTAGGGAAATTTTCTTTTATGGCAAATTCAAGAGCTAAGGCCATAGATGATGCAGAAGGTTTTGTTAAAATTTTAGCAGATGAGCAAACAGATAAAGTATTAGGTGCACATATAATTGGACCTCATGCAGGAGAATTAATTGCAGAGATCGGTGTTGCAATGGAATTTGGTGCAAGTGCAGAAGATATTGCTCGAACTTGTCATGCTCATCCAACGTTTTCTGAAGCAGTTAAAGAAGCTGCTTTATCAGTGGATAAAAGAGCAATACACTCATAAGTAAATTTTCTTTTTATTTTTAAATAAATAGTCACAGACTATAAGATTAAAAATATTGGTTTTAGATAAATATTGTTGGAATTACGACATTAATTTTTATAAAACTAAATTTAAATATTGTCTTAATATAAAATTAATAAATTAAGTTATAAAAATATAAATGACTAAAAATAGAAAAAATTTAAAGATATGAATTGCACAGAAGTATTCTGGAAAACAAGTGAAAATTTTCCTAATGAACCTGCGTTAGATATAGATGGATTAATTTATAAATATAAAGATATTGTTAAAATTGTAAAAAAAATTCAGGCTTATGTTGAGCGTTTTAGTCAAGCAGATGTAGTTGCAGTATTTGGTAATAAATCTGTAACAACATACAGCGCAATTATAGGAATACTTAGTAGTGGAAAAATCTATTGTCCAATTGGTAATCAGTTGCCAGTAAAGAGACAAGTGAGCGTATTTTGTGAAGCTAGAGCAGACACCATTATAGTGTCAAAAGATTATTTTGAACAAGCTATAAGCTTTCTTAAAAAATTAAAAAATGGTACTATTGCAATAACAGAAACTGATATTTCAAATGACATTAAGATACAGCTTCCAAATATAAAGATTATTAGTTTAAATCAAATTAAAGACTTTCACTCACCAAAAGTTAAAGAGTTAAGAGGCGACTCTTTTGCTTATTTGTTATTTACTTCTGGAAGCACTGGAAATCCTAAAGGGGTACCAATTAGTCATAGTAATTTGATTTCTTACCTAAATAATTTAGAAAAACGTATAAAATTTGCAAGTAAATTAAAATTTTCTCAAGTTTTCCCATTAACCTTTGATTTGAGTATTCATGATATTTTTGTGTGTTGGAAAAATGCTGGCACTTTAATTCCTATTCCAGAAAGACAAATGTTTTCTCCCGCAAAGTTTATAAAAGAAAAAAAAATAGAAGTATGGTTTTCTGTTCCATCTCAGATTTCTTTACTTCATCAACTTAGATTATTAACACCAAATACATTCCCAGATATTCAATTTTCATTGTTTTGTGGAGAGGCTTTAAATTTAGATGGGGCAAAAAATTGGATGAAAGCTGCAACAAATAGTGAAATTTATAATCTTTATGGACCTACAGAGTCAACGATCGCAATTACAAGTTATAAATTACCATCAAATCAAAATGATATTAAAAGTAAATATGGTATCGTATCCATAGGAAAAATTTTTGACAACCATGAAATTAAAACAATTAAAAATGAACTTATTTTAAAAGGACCACAAGTTACAAAAAAATATTGGAATAATGTTAGTAAATCGGCAGAAGTATTCTCAAGCAGTAAAGGTATTTACTGTTACAAGACTGGTGATCTTATTGAAATAGAAAATGACGATATATTTTATGTCGCTCGAAAAGATAATCAGGTAAAAATTAATGGTAATCGTGTAGAATTAGAAGAAATAAATTTGGAATTAGGAAAATTAATTCAAAATGCAATAATTTATACGATAAACCAAAATACTAAATTTGGAGATTCACTATATTCATTTGTGGAAACACAATTTAAGTTTGAAGAGTACGAAATCAGAAAAAAATTGAAAAAAGTCTTGCCCGATTACATGATACCTAGAAAAATAATTAATATTTTAAAAATTCCACTTAACCACAGTGGAAAAGTTGATACAAAAATATTGAGAAAAGAACTAAATAATGTTTTATCACATAAAAGATCTAATTAAAAAAATCCAAAATTTAAAATTTGAAAGAGGTAATTCAATTTTTATTCACTCAGCACTTCATTCATTTGGAGCGGCAAAAGATATTAATCCTACTAATTTTTCTTATGAATTATTAGAAGCACTGGATAAAAAAACAGGTATTTCGGGTAATATTATAGTTCCTACATTTAATTTTCAATTTACTAAAGGAAAAACTTATGACATAAAAAATACACCTTCTGAAGGCATGGGTGGATTCTCTGAATTTGTTAGAAAATTAGATCTATCAGTTCGATCAAAACATCCTCTTCAATCAGTTTGCGTAATTGGTAAAGATGCAAAAGAAATATGTTCAAAAGATACATATAGTGCGTTTGGACACGAGAGTGCTTTTGAAAAAATGTTAAATCTAGATACCCAAATTATTTTGCTAGGCGCTTCTATTCAAGCTGTTTCTTTTGTCCATCTAGCTGAAGAACAGTTTAATGTTCCTTATAGATACTGGAAAGAATTCGAGGGCGATTACATTGATGAGGATAAAAATATTAAAAAAAAAAAGTATGGTATGTTTGTTAGAAATTTAGACATAAATCCAAGTCCAAATTTAACCAAAATAGAGCCTATTTTGCAAAAAAATGGCAAAATATTTATTGAAAAATTTTCATACGGGTACATTAAAACATTTAAAGCAGTAGATTTTATTAAAATTCTCAATGATGAACTAGATAAGAATTTAAATTGGCTTATAGATAGATGACATAATGAATAGTGATGAAATAAAAAAAATTCTACGTACAAAATTTTTAATATCAGAAAAGGTTTTAATTAATTTAAAAGAATCAGATAATCTTTTTGAACATTGTTTATTGGACAGTTTTGCATTTATTGAATTATTAGTAATAATTAGTGAAAAATCTAACAAAGATTTTGACTTTGATAAAACTCCACCTGATAGCCTCACAACGATAAGTGAAATTTTAACTGTAATCAATAAAAAATAGCAAAATGAATTTAACACCATCATTTGTTGTTATAGGCTCTGGCTTAATTCTTGGATCAACAATTGATGAAATTGTTAATTTGGGAGGGAAAATAAAAGCGATTTATGTAGATAATATAAAAGATGAAAAACGACATGAGGGCCCATTTAACGTAAAAAATTCCAATCATATTAATTTAGATTTAAAATATTTTTTAAAAATTGTAGATAAAAATACCTGGTTAGTAAGTGCTGATAATAAAAAAATAATATCAAAAGAAGTGTTAAATGTTTTTAATGATAAAGCTATAAATTATCATCCAGGAATTTTACCTACTTACGCTGGTTTATATTGTTATCAATGGGCAGTTAATAATAATGAGAAAGAATTTGGTTCTACTATTCATTTTATGACTCCAAAAGTTGATGGTGGCAAAATAATTCTTGAGGAGAGATTTGATATTACTAATTCTGACACAGGATTGAGCGTTTATCAAAAATGTCTAAAAGCAGGAATCAAAGCTATGAGAAAAACTTTGTTTTTGATTTGTAAAAAAAAAGATATTCCAAAAAAAAATCAATCTTTCTATTTATCACGTATTTACAAAAAAGCTAATCCATATAATAAGGAAATTGACTGGAGTAAACCAGCAATCGAGATTGAAAGTAGTATTAGAGCAAGTAATTTTCATCCATTTAAACCTCCCGCTTTTCAAACTTGTATAAAAGGAATTCCAATTATAAAAGCTGTTCGTAATCTTAAATCAAGTGATATGCCTCCAGGAAGTGTAATTGAACACAACAAGGATAGTATTCTAGTTGTGAGCGGTGATCATATAATTCTTGAAATTAAAACTACAAATGATTTAATTAATAAATTAAAAATATTTTTAAAAAAATCAATATGATAGGAAAAGATATTCACGATTTTGCTCATAAATTGTGGCCAATAAATAGGAGTATTACAGGGGAAGGTGTTAGACAAACTCTGAATGAAATAAAAAAAATTTTACCAAATGTAGAAATTCATTCTGTAGCTTCTAACACTAAAGTTTTTGATTGGACTGTGCCTAAAGAATGGATAGTTCATGATGCATATCTAATTACACCTAATGGTAAAAAAATATGTGATTTTAAGGAAAATAATCTTCATTTATTAGGCTATAGCACTCCTTTTAAAGGAGAGCTTGGCTTAGATGAACTCAAAAAACATTTATACACATTGCCAGATCAGCCTAACGCAATACCATATTTAACGAGTTATTATAAAGAGAGATGGGGATTCTGTTTATCCCAACAGCAATACGATAATCTTGAGGAAGGAAAATACAAGGTTTATATTAATACAAAGTTATTCGATGGAGTTCTTAATTTTGCAGAATTATTAATTAAAGGAAAAAATAAAGAAGAAGTTTTTATCAGTACTTATGTATGTCATCCTTCAATGGCAAACAATGAATTATCTGGTCCTACAGTTGTAACTTTTCTCGCGCAGTGGTTAACTCAGCTTAAATCTCTGAATTATTCATATCGTATAATTTTTATTCCAGAAACAATTGGATCTATAACTTATCTAAGTTTAAATCATGAGGAAATGAAAAAAAAAATTGTAGCAGGTTTTAACGTAAGCTGTGTTGGTGATGACCGAGCTTATTCCTACCTACCTTCACGTAATGGTAACACGATAAGTGATTTAGTAGCAAAGCATGTTCTTAAATGGACTGATCCAAATTTTCATAGCTATTCATGGTTGGATCGTGGAAGTGATGAAAGACAATATTGTGCTCCAGGAATAGATCTTCCAATTGCAACAATAATGAGGACGAAATATGGAGAATATCCGGAGTCTCATACTTCTTTAGATGATTTGATTAATGTAGTTACACCCCAAGGTTTAAATGGTGGTTATTGGGCATTGCGTCGTTCTTTAGAAATAATCGAAAAGAATAAAAAATATAAAGTTAGCGTCATGGGTGAACCCCAAATGGGCAAACGTGGACTCTATCCAAGTCTTTCAACCAAAACTCCTCAAAAGGATATTATATTAATGATGAATTTTATTAGTCTATGCGATGGTAGTTCCTCACTTATAGAAATTGCAGAGCAGTTGAACGTACCAACTTGGGAATTATATGATTTAGTTGACCTATTAGTAAGTCATAAAATAATTTCTACAGATGAGTAATTGGTTTAAAATTAAAATTAATTGGTAGTGTTATTATTAAGTTTTTACATAAACAGCATATAACATCATGAAAGTACCTATACTTTTGCCAAATATATTTAATCACCCTTTTACATACGAAAGTGACGAAGAGTTAAATATAGGTGATTACGTAATAGTACCTTTTGGTAAATCAAAAATAACTGGTGTTGTATGGGATCATTTTGAAAAAAATAATAATAAAAACTTTAAAATAAAAAAGATAATAAAAAAGTTAAATGTTACTCCATTAAAAAAAAATACAATAAATTTTTTAAATTGGTTTGCGGAGTATAATCTAATTCCAAAAGGTATGGCTTTAAAACTGGTTCTGTTGAGCAGTAGTGCAATAGAGAATAAGGAATCTGAACTTTATGAAATATTTGACTCTAAAATTAATCAAAAGTTAATCAAGCTATCTAGTGACCAAAACAAATCTATTAAAAAAATGAATATTTCAAATAAAAAATTTAGAGTTCATGTTTTGCAAGGCACAACTGGATCAGGTAAAACGATAGTTTATTTTGAGACTTTAAAACCTTTGATAAAGAAGGGTTTTCAAGGATTAATTTTATTACCAGAAATAGGTCTTACCAGTCAGTTTGAACAAAAATTTTTAGATTACTTTGGTTTTAAACCTGCCGTTTGGCACTCAGGCATTTCAAAAAAAAAAAAAGAGTTAATTTGGAGTGGTATTTCTAATGGTAAAATAAAAATAATCATTGGTGCAAGATCCTCATTATTTTTACCATTTAAAAAATTAGGGATGATAATTGTTGATGAGGAGCATGATCAATCTTTTAAACAAGATGAAGGCATAACTTATAATGCTCGTGATATGGCAATTTCAAGAGCGTCATTTGAAAATATTCCAATTAATTTGATTACAGCAGTTCCGTCTATTGAAACTTTTGAAAATATTAAAAAAGGTAAATATGAAGTTTCTAGATTAAACGAAAGGTATCAAAACGCTGCATTACCTAATTATGAAATTATTAATTTAAATAATACAAAACTTGAAAAACAATCATGGCTATCAAATAAAATCATTGAAAAAGTAAATTTACATTTGGAAAAAAAAGATCAGGTTTTGTTTTTTTTAAATAGAAGAGGCTTTTCTCCAAATGCCTTATGTAATAAGTGTTTTACTAGTTTTACGTGTCCAAATTGTAGTATTAATTTAGTTTACCATAAAAAAAAAAATAATTTATTGTGCCATTATTGTGGATATAAATCAGATCTTAAAAGAAATTGTACTAAAAAAGGTAATTGTGAATTTATTTTTAGTGGACCTGGTGTCGAGAGAATTTCAGAGGAAGTAAAAAGAAGGTTTCCTGGAAAAAAAATAGAGATTTTTTCAAGCGACACAATGAACAAAAAAGACTCTAAAGAAAAAATAGAAAAAATTATCAATAATGAAACACATATTTTAGTTGGAACCCAATTAATTTCTAAAGGTTATCATTTCCCAAGTTTAAATTGTATTGTAGTTGTTGATATCGACCTTTCATCTCAAGGACATGATTTAAGAGGTGCGGAAAAAAATTTGCAACTCTATCATCAGCTTTGTGGACGTGCAGGAAGAACTGGAAAACCTGCAACAGTATATTTTCAAACCTATGAAAATAATACTAAATTAATCCTAGAAATTACAAGTAAGAATCCAGATATCTTTTTAGAAAAAGAACTGCAAATAAGAAAAAAAAATAAACTTCCTCCATTTCAAAGATTTATTTCCTTAATTTTAACTGGAGATAATGAGGATAAATTAGAAAAAGAAGCTAATAATTTTAAAAACTTTATTAAAAATAAAATAGAAGGAAAAATATTAGGTCCAGTGAATGCTCCATTATTTAGATTAAAAAAAAAATTTAGAATAAGATTTTTAATAAGAGGATTTAAGTCAATGAAATTACAAAGTTCTCTTGCAAAAATTATTCCAAAATATAAATTTTCTTCTGGAATAAAACTTTCAGTTGATGTCGACCCAATTAACTTCAATTAACCGTAAAAAAGAGGCCTTTTTTACAAATCCGCTACTTGAAGACATAAGGGTCATATGCTATTTAGGGCGTGATTTTTAATTAATCTTCAACATTATAGAGGAACCAAGTTGAGTAAAGACACCGGATTTTCAATAACTTCAGCTGAAAGGTATTCTCTTGCGCTATTTGAACTTTCAGAGGAAAATAATCTTTTAAGTCAGATTGAAGATCAATCTTCATCTATTCTTAGTTTAATTGATCAAAGTGAAGATTTTTCTAATTTGATCAAAGATCCAACTACAAGCCAAGAAGATTTACTAAAAGTAATCAATACAATCTCTGAAAATAATAAATTTGTGTCTTTATTTAAAAATTTTTTAAGTTTCTTAATTCAAAAAAGACGATTCTTTTTTATTGAACGTATCCTTAAAAGTTTTATTGAAATTTGTTCAAGAAAAAGAGGTGAACTTAAGGCAGAATTAAAATCAGCAAAAGAATTATCTAATGAAGAAATTGGAAAAATTACTGAGGAGTTAACAAAAAATTTTAGCTCAAAAATAAAATTAAACTATAAACATGATGAAAGTTTAATAGGAGGTTTGGTAGTACAAGTAGGAAGTACTATGGTCGATACCTCAATTAAAAATAAATTACAACAAATCGAAAATAGAATGATAGAGGCATAAATGGAAATAAATCCTTCAGAAGTTACAAAAATATTAAAAGAACAAATTAAAAATTTTGGTGATAAAGCAGAAGTTACAGAAGTTGGTCAAGTTTTATCAGTTGGAGATGGTATTGCTAGGATTTATGGTTTGGATAATGTTCAAGCTGGTGAAATGGTAGAGTTTGCAGATGGTTCAAAAGGTATGGCTCTAAACTTAGAAAGTGAAAACGTTGGTGTCGTAATTTTTGGTGATGACAGAAATGTTAAAGAAGGGGATGTAGTAAAAAGAACTGGTAATATTGTTGATACTCCAGTTGGAAAAGAATTATTAGGAAGAGTAGTGGATGGTTTAGGAAATCCTATCGATGGAAAAGGACCATTAGATAAAGGAATTAAAAAAAGCAGGGTTGAAGTAAAAGCTCCTGGTATTATTCCACGACAATCAGTTAGTGAACCAATGCAAACTGGTCTTAAGTCAATTGATAGTCTAGTTCCGATTGGAAGAGGTCAAAGGGAATTAATTATTGGTGATAGACAAACTGGTAAAACAGCAGTTGCAGTAGATGCAATTATTAATCAAAAAAAAATTAATGAATCTGGTGATGAAAAACAAAAACTGTATTGTATATACGTTGCAGTTGGACAAAAAAGATCAACAGTAAGACAAATTCAAAAAACATTAGAAGAAGCTGGAGCTATGGAGTACACAACAATCGTTGCTGCTACTGCATCGGACTCTGCTCCTCTACAATTCTTAGCACCATATACAGGTTGTACTATGGGTGAGTATTTTAGAGATAATGGAATGCACGCATTAATAATTTATGATGATTTGTCTAAACAAGCAGTTGCTTATAGACAAATGTCATTGCTATTGAGAAGACCTCCGGGGCGTGAGGCCTATCCTGGAGATGTATTTTATCTTCATAGTAGATTACTTGAAAGAGCAGCTAAATTAAGTGACGAACATGGTGGTGGATCACTTACAGCACTTCCGATTATTGAAACACAAGGTGGAGACGTATCCGCGTTCATTCCAACTAACGTTATTTCAATTACAGACGGACAAATTTTCCTTGAAACAGAACTATTTAACCAAGGTATAAGACCTGCAATTAACGTAGGTTTATCAGTATCTAGGGTTGGATCATCAGCTCAAACAAAAGCGATGAAAAAAGTTTCTGGTTCAATGAAATTAGAGCTAGCCCAATACAGAGAAATGGCAGCTTTTGCTCAATTCGGATCTGATTTAGATGCATCTACTCAGCAACTTTTGAATAGAGGCTCTAAACTAACTGAACTTTTAAAACAAAAACAATATTCACCGATGACTGTTGCAGAACAAGTTATTTCAGTATTTTGTGGAGTTAAAGGTTATCTGGACGATATTGATTTAAAAGATGTTGCCGAATTTGAGAGTAAAATTATTGAAAAATGTAAATCAGATAAGCCTGAAATTATCGAGTCAATTTTAACTTCAGGAAAACTTGAGGAAGATAAAGAAAAATTACTTGTTGAGATAATCACTCAATTAAAAGGAAATTTTAAATCTTAATAACTTATGGCGAGTTTAGACGACCTAAAAAAAAGAATAGCTAGTGTAAAGTCTACACAGAAAATTACTAAGGCTATGAAAATGGTTGCAGCAGCTAAATTAAGAAGAGCTCAAGAAAGTGCTGAGAAGGGAAGACCATATTCTGAAAAAATGAATAATGTTATTTTGAATTTATCAAATGGTATATCTGATAAAGAAAATGCACCAAAGTTATTGTCAGGTACTGGTCAGGAAAAAACTCATCTTTGTGTAGTGATGACCTCTGATAGAGGTTTATGTGGTGGATTTAATTCTAATATTATTAAAAAAGCCAAGGGTTATTTTGCAAAAATTTTAGATGAAGGTAAAGAACTAAAAATTATTACAGTAGGCTCAAAAGGAAATGATCAATTAAAAAGAGTTTATGGTGACAAAATAATTGAAAATATCTCTTTCAAAGAGTCTAAAAATGCAAATTATTTTGATGCTGACAAAGTTGGGAAAATGGTAATTGAAAAATTCGAGGCAGGTGAATTTGATATTTGTACAATTTTTTACAATCAATTTAAAAATGTAATTACTCAAATTCCTCAAGCACAGCAAATAATCCCTTTAAATAATGAGGTAGAAGAGAATAGTTCAGAAGAAAGTTACGAATTTGAACCAGATGAAGATGAAATTTTAAGCAATTTATTGCCAAAGAATATTTCTACGCAAATATTTAAAGCAATGTTAGAGAATTCAGCTAGCGAACAAGGGTCTAGAATGAGTGCAATGGATAATGCAACCCGAAACGCAGGTGAAATGGTTGACAAACTTACTATCGAATATAATAGAAGTCGTCAGGCAGCAATTACAAAAGAACTAATAGAAATCATATCAGGAGCAGAAAGTTTATAATTATGAGCAAAGGAATAATCACACAAGTTATTGGAGCGGTAGTAGACGTAAAATTTGATGGTGAACTACCAGAAATTTTAACAGCATTAGAATGTAAAAATGGTGATAACAGACTAGTTTTAGAGGTAGCACAACACTTAGGTGAAACTACTGTTAGAACAA
The DNA here is from genome assembly GCA_902622955.1 of uncultured Pelagibacteraceae bacterium. Taxonomy (GTDB): domain Bacteria; phylum Pseudomonadota; class Alphaproteobacteria; order Pelagibacterales; family Pelagibacteraceae; genus Pelagibacter. The sequence continues at coordinate 12,025 of CACNRP010000002.1, read as the reverse complement.
TTGCTATGGATGCTACTGAAGGATTAAAAAGAGGTGATGAAGTTACTAATACCAATGCTCCTATTCAAGTTCCAGTTGGACCTGAAACACTTGGAAGAATTATAAATGTAATTGGTGAACCAATTGACGAAAGAGGTGAGGTTAAGACTAAAGAAAGTTGGCCAATTCATAGAGCTGCACCTGAATTTAATGACCAATCAACAGAAACTGAAATACTTGTAACAGGTATTAAAGTTATTGATTTGCTTGCGCCTTATGCAAAAGGTGGAAAGATTGGATTATTTGGTGGAGCAGGAGTAGGAAAAACAGTTTTAATTATGGAATTAATTAATAACGTTGCAAAAGCTCATGGTGGTTTTTCAGTTTTCGCAGGAGTTGGAGAGAGAACTAGAGAAGGAAATGACCTTTATCATGAAATGATTGAGTCTGGAGTAATTAAAAAAGAAGGAGCTGGTTCAAAAGCTGCTTTAGTTTATGGCCAGATGAATGAACCTCCTGGAGCAAGAGCAAGAGTTGCACTCACAGGGTTAACTGTAGCTGAATATTTTAGAGATCAAGAAGGTCAGGACGTACTTTTCTTCGTAGATAACATCTTTAGATTTACTCAGGCAGGATCAGAGGTTTCAGCTTTGTTAGGAAGAATTCCATCTGCTGTCGGATATCAACCGACATTAGCGACTGACATGGGTAACCTACAAGAAAGAATTACGACTACAAACAAAGGGTCAATTACATCTGTACAAGCAATTTATGTGCCTGCTGATGATTTAACAGATCCTGCTCCGGCAACTTCGTTTGCACACCTGGATGCAACGACTGTACTTTCAAGACAAATTGCAGAAATTGGTATTTATCCCGCAGTTGATCCACTTGATTCTACATCAAGAATTTTAGATCCAAGAATTGTTGGTGATGAGCATTACAGAGTAGCAAGAGATGTTCAAAGAATTCTACAATCATATAAATCACTACAAGATATTATAGCTATCCTTGGTATGGATGAGTTATCTGAAGATGATAAATTAGTTGTAGCAAGAGCTAGAAAAATCCAGAGATTTTTATCTCAACCATTCTTTGTTGCAGAGGTATTTACTGGTTCTCCAGGAAAACTTGTTGATCTTGACTCAACTATTAAAGGTTTTGATGCGATCTGTAAAGGTGAGTATGATCACTTACCTGAAGCTGCTTTTTATATGGTTGGAACAATTGAAGAAGCTATAGAAAAAGCTAAGAAAATGGAACAAGAAGCTGCTGCTTAATGAGCGAAGAGTTTAAAGTTGAAATAGTAAATCCAGAAAAATCTTTTTTAGTAAAAGATGATGTTTCAGAAGTTGTGGTCCCTGCTTTTGAAGGAGAGATGGGAATATTGAAGGATCATATTTCTATTATTTCCTTTTTGAAACCTGGGATAATTAAGATTTTATCAAAATCGGGTGATGAAAATTACTATGTTGAAGATGGAATCGTTGAATTTAAAAATAACAATCTATCTATTTTAACAAGTACGATTTTTAATCTTGCTGATATGGATAAATCAAAGCAACAAGATTTACTTAAACAGGCAGAAGAAGAGGCTAATAAAACCGATATTAACGATCAATCTAAATATTTAGCAGATCAAAAAGTTGATGTTTTAAAAACTCTAAATTAATTTTTTTACTTTTTCTTTAAGTTCTTTGTAAACATGATGTTTAAAATCAACCACAACATCAGTAATTAAATCTAAGTCAATCCATTTCCAATCTAAAAATTCTGGATTAGATGTATTAATATTTATTTCATTATCATTTCCAATAAATCGCATTAAAAACCATTTTTGCCTCTGACCTTTGTACTTTCCTTTCCAAATAATACCTAGTAATCTATCAGGTAAATCATAGGTTAACGTACCATCTAATTCTTTTATAAGTTCAACGCTTTTGATACTTGTTTCTTCCTCTAGTTCTCTAAATGCAGCTTTTAGATTATCCTCTCCCTCATCAACGCCACCTTGAGGCATTTGCCAAAAATTTTTAGGATTATCTATCCTTTTTGCTACGAATACTTTATTTTGTTTATTTAATAACACAATTCCGACCCCACTTCTCAGTGGTAAATCTTTAAAATTTTTATTCATATTATCCGTTAAGTAACTTAATAGCGTAGTTTAATTGATTATCAGTATCAGTTTTTATTCTAAAATCATCACCTTCTTCATTTACTTCAATATCTGGCCTAACACCTACTTCAGAAATAGATTTTCCAGAGGGAAGATAATATTTTGCGACAGTTAATCTGATAGCTCCACGATTTTTTAATGGAATAATTGATTGGACAGAACCTTTACCAAAGCTATTTTCACCAACGATGATTGCCCTTTTGTGATCCTTTAAAGCTCCAGCAACAATTTCAGATGCAGATGCTGAACCATAGTTAATTAAAACCAATAATGTTTTTCCATCAGTAATATCTCCTTTTTTTGCAAACCATTTTCTGTTTTCAGATTTCTTTCTGCTTTTTGTTGAAACTATTTCTCCATTTTCCAGAAAAAAATCTGATATCTTTATTGCTTGAGATAAAAGACCCCCAGGATTATTTCTTAAATCTAAAATAAATGAATTTAAGTTTTTATCTTTTTTAAGTTTTTTAATTTGTTTTTCTATTTGATCACTACTGTTATCGTTAAATGAAGTAAGCCTGATGTATCCGATATTTTCATCTATAATTTCAGATTTTACAGATTGAACTTGAATTACTTCTCTTATGATATTAAATGTTAATGCTTTTCTTTCACCTCTTCGTCTTACTGTTAACTCTATTCCAGAACCGACAGGTCCTCTCATTAAATCAACAGCTTCACTCAATGATTTTCCTTGAACCTGAACATCATTTATTTTGACTATGTAATCGCCAGCTTTCAATCCAGCTCTAGATGCAGGTGTATCATCTATTGGTGAAATTACTTTTACTACTCCAGCCTCCATGCCAACTTCAATTCCCAATCCACCAAACTCACCACTTGTCTCAGTTTGCATTTCCTCAAAAATTTTAGGTGACATGTATGCTGAATATGGATCGAGTGATTGTAAAAGACCATTAATCGCAGAGTCCATGCTTTCAGATTGATCGATCTCATCAACATATTCTTTATTAATTTTTTCTAAAACTTCACCAAAAAGATCAATTTTTTTATAAATATCAATTTCAGCTGAAATAACTGTTTTATTTAAATAAAAAACATAGAAAAAAATTAATAATAAAAATTTAATTTTTTTCATATCATCACTTTTTCTTTTGGAATTAACTCTGACCAAATTTTCTCTAATTCATAAAATTTTCTTTTCTCTGGGTGAAAAATATGAACAATCAAATCAATCCCATCAACAAGTTTCCATTCTCCACTTTCTTTACCTTCAATTTTAGAGTCCTTTACACCATTATTTTTAAGTTTTTCTAAAACTTGTTCTGACAAGGATTGGATATGTCTAGATGAAGTTCCACTTGCTATGATCATGTAATCAGCCATAGAACTTTTGTCTTTAAGATCAATAGTTACAATATCTTGAGCTTTATTGAGATCTAGTGTGTTAATTACAATTTCCTTTAAGTCTGAAATTTTGTCCATTAATTGATTTTAGATTATCAAATTTTTCTTAATTGAGAAGATGAAATGTTGACTTTATTAAACTCAATAAACTCTAGATTGGCCTTACTTAGTCGTTTAAATGTCTTTGATTTTAAAGAATTTTTTTTATACCCATGTCGGTCAAAAACCAGAATATAACATTTTTGTGAAATTAATTTAGATTTATGCCATTTATGAAAATTAATAAGGTTGTCTGCACCCATTAAAAAATAAATTTCAATGCTTTTATTTTTTTTTAAATGATTGATTAAATTTATAGTTTTATTTGATTTAATAATTTTTTCATAAAATTTAACCTGAATAAATGAATTTGTACCAATTATTTTTTTACAAAATTTAATTCTGTCATTAACAGATGTCTTACTATCTGTTTTAAATGGATTTTTTTTTGTAATTGCCCAAATAACTTTTTTTAGTTTAAATCTTTTTTTTGCTTCCTTAGAAATTGCCAAATGCCCTTTGTGAGCAGGATCAAACGATCCACCTAATACACCGATTTTTATTTTTGTGTTATTCAATTTAATTTCTTATTTTACCATTACTAGTGATTTCATATTTATATGAAATTAATTGATTTAAACCTACAGGACCTCTTGGTGGTAGTGTATTTGTAGAAATTCCAACTTCTCCACCAAATCCAAATTCACCGCCATCAGCAAATTGAGTTGAGGTATTATGCATCGCAATTGAGCTTTTAACATTTTTTAGGAAATACTTTGCTGTCTTTTTATTTTTTGTAATGATGGAATCAGTGTGCATAGTTCCGTACTTATTAATATGCTTAATTGCCTCTTCAGAATTTTTAACAACTTTAACAGATACAATTGATGCTAAATATTCAGTTGCCCAATCTTTTTCTTTTGCAGGATATACTTGACCATTGTAATAATTCTTCAAAATCTTATCGCCAATTATTTTACAACCATTATTTTCAAGTACCTGCAAAATAGGATTACTAAATTTTTTGATTATATTTTTATGAAAAAGAATAGTTTCAGTTGCACCACAAATACTTGTATTTCTTAATTTAGCGTTGTAGACAACTTCTTTAGCCATTTTTAAATCTGCATCTTTATCTATATAAGTATGACAAAGCCCCTCTAAGTGCCCAATTATTGGTACTTTGGATAATTCTAAAACTTTTTTAACTAAATTTTTTCCACCACGAGGTATGATGACATCGATATATTTTTTCATTTTAGAAAGCATTATATCTACGAGTTTTCTTTGTTTTGAGTCGATAAATTGTATAAAGTTTTCATCAACTTTATTTTTTTTAAGTGCTTTTCTAAACAGCTTAGCTAGAGCTTTATTTGAATTTATGGCCTCAGAGCCTCCTTTCAAAATCACAACATTTCCAGATTTAAAACAAAGACTAGCAACATCTGAAGTAACATTTGGTCTACTTTCATAAATAACCCCAATAACTCCAATTGGTATTGATACTCTTTTTATATTTAAACCATTTGGCCTTTTCCATTTGTCTAAAGTGTTGTCTATAGGGTCCCTTAATTTAGCTATTTTTAAAATAGAATTTATAATTCCATTCAATTTATTTTCATTTAACAGAAGTCTTTTGATTAAGTTTTCTTTTAACCCCTTTTTTTTTGCGTAATTAATATCTTTTGAATTTTGATTAATAATAAATTTTTTTTCATTCTTAATTAATTTTGCGTAATCATTTAAGACTTTATTTTTTACTTCAGTTGTAACTTTATACTCACTAGCTTTTCGAGCTTTTATTCCAATTAAATTCATATATTTAATCATTTAAATTTCCACCATATCATCTTTATGAATAACTTCTGATTTTGCAACATAACCTAATAATTTTTCAATTTCATTAGAGTGATGACCCATAATTTTAGTCACCTCATCAGAAGCAAAGGAACTTAATCCTCTAGCACATTCATTATTTTTTTTATCTAATACTTTAATATGATCACCTTTGTTAAATTTCCCCGAAACTTTTTTAATTCCTGCTGCTAACAAACTTTTTCCAGATTTTAGTGCTTTTTTAGCACCATCATCAATTATTAAAGCCCCTTTAGGAGCTACAGAACTTATTATCCATTTTTTTCTAGCATCTAACTTTGAAATTTTTGGACTAAACCAAGTACAGTTATTTTTTTCAATTATTTTTGAAATAGGATTTGAATATAGTCCATTTGCAATAACCATACTAGTACCAGCAAGCTGACATATTTTTGCTGCTTCAATTTTTGTATGCATACCACCACTTCCATATTCATTTACACCTTTGACATATATTTTTTTTAGATCTTTTTTTAGATTATCAATCTTCTTTATTAGTTTAGCATCCTTAAAAATTTTAGGATTTTTTGTATACAAACCATCAACATCAGATAATAAAATTAAGGTATCTGCGTTTGTAATTTGTGCAACCCTAGATGCCAATCTATCATTATCTCCATATTTTATTTCACTCGTTGCAATAGTATCATTTTCATTAACTATAGGAATAAAACCAAGTTCAAAAAGATTATCAAAAGTTCGTTTTGCATTAAGTGATCTTCTTCTTTCCTCAGTATCTTCTAATGTAAGCAGAATCTGAGAAATATTTAATTTATATTTTGCAAATGTTTGTGAAAATAAGTTCATCAGCTCTATTTGACCAATAGAAGCAATAGCTTGACTCTTATCTAATTTGATATTTTTTTTGTTATAATTCATTTTTTTGCAACCCAAAGCTATAGCACCAGAACTAACAATAACTACTTTTTGATTTTTATCTCTCAATTTTTTAATATCTTTTGCAAAACTAGATAACCATTGTTTCCTAATTTTTTTATTTTGATCAACTAGTAGAGATGATCCAATCTTGATAACAATTATTTTAGAGTTTTTAAGATACATAAGACAAAAGTTTCGCTTTAATTTTTGATACAGATTCTTTTTCCAGAGTTGTCATTGTCATAATCTCACAATTTTTACCCTTTGCAAAATGATCTATAACTTCATTTGCTGTTTCCTCATCAATCAAATCAATTTTATTAAGCACAATCAGTTCTTTTTTTTCTAATAACTTTGCACTGTAGCTTTTTAATTCATTTTTTACCTGATTATAAGACTCATTCAGATCTAAGTTGGTGACATCGATTAAGTGCAGTAAAGACTTACACCTCTCTATATGTTTTAAAAATTGTATCCCCAAACCTATACCTTCGTGAGCTCCTTCAACTAATCCTGGAATATCTGCAATGGTAATTTCTTTATCATCGTAAGAAGCTACGCCAAGGTTTGGATTAACAGTTGTAAATTTGTAATTTGCAATTTTTGGAATTGCGTTTGTTAATGCTGCTAACAAACTTGATTTTCCTGCATTCGGCAATCCAATAATACCGATATCAGCAATTGTTTTTAATTGAAGCCATATTGTAAATTCTTCTCCGATAGTGCCTTTAGTAAATTTTCTCGGAGCTCTATTTGTAGAACTTTTAAATCTTGTGTTCCCTAAACCTCCTTTTCCACCAGTAGCTGCAACATATTCTTCACCTTTTTTATTAAAATCAAAAAGAAGAGTTTTGTTATCCTCCTCAAATACCTGAGTACCAAGAGGAACTTTTAAAATTAAATCTTCACCTCCTTTTCCTGTTCGGTTTTGACCAGAACCGTTTTCTCCGCGTTCGGCTTTGTGGTGTTGTTGATATCGATAATCAATAAGGGTATTTAAATTTTCCTCTGACTTTAAAATAATTGATCCACCTTTTCCACCGTCCCCACCATCTGGTCCACCAAACTCAACATATTTCTCTCTTCTAAAACTAGGAGATCCATCTCCACCGTTTCCAGCTTTAATGTAAATTTTAACTTGATCAAGAAATTTCATAATACAACATCTATTTTAATTAGTTGTACTATTAATTGGGCTTTACAGAAACGAAAGTTCTATCTGATTTAGATTTTTTGAAAACAACTTTCCCTTTAACAACTGAAAATATTGAATGATCTTTACCCATACCAACATTTTCACCTGGAAAAATCTTAGTTCCTCTTTGTCTAACAATTATGTTTCCAGGAATTACTGTTTCACCACCATACTTTTTTACACCAAGTCTTCTACCGGCACTATCTCGTCCGTTTCGTGATGATCCACCTGCTTTTTTTGTTGCCATATTTTACCTAATAACTATTTGCTTACTGCTTCTTTAACTTCTTCTTTTTTTGAAGTTTTAGAAATTTTTTCAGCTTCTGATAACACTTTACCATCTTTTGAAAAAATTTTGTTAATTCTTATCATTGAATATTCTTGTCTATGCCCGTTTTTTCTTCTTGAATTTTGTCTTCTTCTTTTTTTAAAAATTAAAATAGTTCTATTTTTACTATTTTTTATTAAATCAGCCTCTACCTTTGCACCTTCAACATTTGGAGTTCCAATTTCAATTGTTTTGTCATCACCGTATGCCAAAATTTCGTTAAACTCTATTTTAGTCTCAGGTTTAGAATCTGGTAGCTTTTCAATTTTTAGAATTTCTCCAGATTTTACTTTATACTGTTTTCCACCCGTTTTTATTACTGCGTATGACATAGTATGATTTTATTTAAAGTTAACGCAATATAGTTGTAGTCAGCCTTTAGTCAAGCCGAATTAATTAGAAATTATCCTTAAATTCTCTTAATTTTGAAAAGGTTTTAACATCTTTTGCTCTTAAAAATATATTACAGTCTAATTCCTCTTTTAAAATTGTTGGTATGGTAGGAATTCCATTTTTTCTTAATTTTTCTATTTTTTCTATTTTTTTTTGTAAATCTTTGTTTTCAGAGTCATACTTTTTACAGAATTTTGCATTGCTAAGAGTGTATTCATGACCACAATAAACTTTTGTATCTTCTGGTAATATTTTAATTTTGTTTAAAGACTCAAACATTTCCTCATAAGAGCCTTCAAATATTCTCCCACAACCGAGTGAGAAAAGAGTATCTCCAACAAAAGCTAATTTTTCTTTAAAAAAATTGAAACAAATATGGCCTGAGGTGTGTCCAGGTATATGTATAATTTTAGACTCAAAGTTTTCAGCTTTCCATATTTGATTATCTTCTAATAATATGTCTATCCCAGGTATTCTTTTTGAGTCTCCTTTAAAACCTACAACAACCGATCTATATCTTTTTTTTAATTCTTGATTTCCTCCGATATGATCATAATGATGATGGGTATTAAGAATGTATTTTAGTTTTATATTTTTATTTTTTAAGTAATTTATTATAGGTTCAGACTCACCAGGATCTACAACGCACGCAGAGTTGTTGGTGTCGTCTATGATTACATAGCTATAGTTATCTTGAAGACATGGTATAATTTCAACACGCATCTTATTTTTCTATCAAAAATATACCAAGATCTGCAAACAAATTTTTAACCCCTAAATTACTCTCATTTATTATTGATTTATTAAGATTATTTAAAGCGAGTGATTTAAAAATCTTTATATCTCTTGAATTAACAAAATAAAAAAAATCTTTGATCGTACACATGTGTAAATTTGGGGTGTTATACCATTCATCTGGTAATGTTTTTGTAATTGGCATTGTACCTTTAAATAATAAATGAAATCTTACCTTCCAATATCCAAAATTAGGAATAGTAACTATTGCTTTTTTTCCAACTCTTAAAAGTTCGTCTAAAACTAATTCAGGATTAATGAAAGCTTGAAGTGTTTGACTTAAAACAACATAATCAAATGATTTGTCTGGAAATTGTTTTAGATCTTTTTCAGCATTTCCCTCAATTACAGTTAAACCTTTAGCAATACATTCTTGCACTTTTTCTTTTGAAATCTCTAATCCTCTTATATTTATGTTTTTATTATCCTTTAAAAATTTCATCAAAGTTCCATCGGCACAACCTACATCTAAGACTTTCTTATTTTTTTCAATTAAATCTGCTATTACTTGAAATTCATTTTTCATAATTAATTTTCTTCATAAGATTTATCTAAAAAGTTTTTAAGTGCATTTAAGAAATCAGGAACGTCCAGTAAAAAGGAGTCGTGACCCTTATCTGACTTAATTTCTACAAATCCAACATCAGCTCCTATTGAGTTTAAAGCAATCACAATATCTTTGTTTTCTTGTGTTGGATAAAGCCAATCTGACGTAAATGAGATTATAAAAAATTTTGCTTTCGTATTTATAAATGCTTCTGAAAGATTACCTCTAAATTGCTTAGCTAAATCAAAATAATCCATAGCTCTAGTAATATAAAGATAACTATTTGCATCAAATCTATCTACAAAAACTGAGCCCTGATATCTTAAATAACTTTCTATTTGAAAGTCAGCGTCAAATCCAAATTTAAGATCTTCTCTTTCTTGTAACTTTCTTCCAAATTTTTCCTGCAAACCTTTTTTAGATAAATAAGTAATATGAGCTGCCATTCTAGCTACCGCCAATCCCTTTCCAGGATTAGTATCGTTTGATGTATAATTTCCATCTTTCCAGTTACTATCAGCTGTAATAGCTTGTCTGCCTAGTTCATTAAAAGCAATATTTTGTGCTGAATGACTAGACGTGGTTGCTATCGGTATCACTGTTTTAGATTTATCAGGAAAGTTGCTGATGAACTGAAGTACCTGCATACCTCCCATAGAACCTCCAGCTATAGAAAAAAGTTTATCAATACCAAAATGATCAAGTAAATTATATTGAGCATTCACCATATCATTAATTGTAATAACAGGAAAATTTGTTCCAAAAATTTTTTGATCAGGATCTTTATGACTTGGTCCGTATGAACCCATACATCCACCAATTACGTTAGAGCAAATAACAAAATATTTATTCGTATCGATAGCTTTATCAGGACCTACCGCATAACTCCACCAACCCTCTTTGTTAGTTATAGGGTTTATACCGGTTACAAATTGATCTCCAGTTAGTGCATGAAAAACCAATATTGCGTTATCTTTTTTTGAATTAAGTGAACCATAAGTTTCATAGGCTATCGGAAAATCTTTGATAGTTTTTCCACAGTCTAATTTAAGTGGTTTTTTAACAATTAGTGTTTTTATGTTTTTCTCAGTATTCATAGTTTTAGACTGTTTCGAATTGTGAGAAAAAAAAACTATTTTAGCGGTTTTTTTTAAGCGCTCGCAATTCAGTTAAATCAGCGCATAATTTTTTTACTAGAACTTATTTATTATGTCAATTTTTTAAAAAATCCTCTTATTCTCTATAAAATTTTGTAATTTTATCTATAAAGAGCTCATAAATTAAAAAAAATGATAACTCCAAATTTCAAAAAATATAATATTGAGGCTTATAAGCCAGGTAAATCAAAAATTAAGAAACTTAAGAACGTAATTAAGCTATCTGCAAATGAATCTGCTTTAGGTATGAGTCCTAGAGCAAAGAAAATAATGTCAAATAAAAATCTGAATTTAGATAAATATCCAGATGGAAAATCTTTAAATTTGAGAAAAGCAATATCAAAAGCTTATGAATGTAATTTTGAAAAAATTATTTGTGGAGCAGGTTCAGATGAAGTCATTCAAATGATATGTCAGTTGTTTTTAAACCCAAAAGATGAGGTTGTGGTACCTGAGTATAGTTTTTTAATGTACAGAATTTATTCAAAAATTGTTGGCGCAAATGTTGTATTTGCAAAAGAAATTAATTTTAAAGTTTCAGTAAAAGAAATTTTAAAAAAAATTACAAAAAAAACTAAGATTGTCTTTATAGCAAATCCAAATAATCCAACAGCAACTTACTTAACTAAAAAAGAGGTTTTAGAGTTAAGAAAAAGATTAAATAAAAAAATTTTACTAGTTATAGATGATGCCTATGCGGAATATATGAAAAACAAAGATTATTCATCTGGGTTAGATTTGTTTAAAAATAAAGATAATGTTTTCATCCTTAGAACTTTTTCTAAAATGTTTGGTTTAGCCTCTTTAAGAGTAGGTTGGGGATACGGATCAAAAAAAATTGTTGATGCACTAAATGTTATAAAACCACCATTTAATGTAAATGGTATTGCTCAATTAGCTGCTATTGAGTCGTTGAAGGACAAAGTTTTCATAAATAAATCAATTAGACATAATTTATTATATTCTGGAAAAATTAAGAAATTTCTTGAGACATATAATATTTTCTCAAATTCAATTTCAGCAAATTTTTTGTTATTAAATTTTGAAAAATGCAGATATTCAGCAAAATTTTTGTATGAAAAACTGAAAAATAAGGGAGTTATTTTAAGATCAACAGAAGATGGTTATCATATAAAGAATAAATTAAGGTTAACTATTGGGTCTAAAAAAGAAAACTTAAAATTTATGAGTGTCATTAAGCAAGTATTAAAAAAATGAAAAATATTTTAATTATTGGTTGTGGATTATTAGGTTCATCTTTATTAAGGCGTATTAGTAAAAAAAAAATAGC
>CACNRP010000001.1 GCA_902622955.1 uncultured Pelagibacteraceae bacterium | reverse complement strand
ATTCTGAAATCAATTAAAATCTTAAAAAAAATAAAAAGCAACTCAATTAAAAAAATATTTATAAAAGGTAATAGAATTAATAAATTAAAGAATCATTGGTCATTAGATGATTTAATATTCTCTTACGGTTTGACAGTTTTATCGACGATAATTTTTAGAAAATATTTATTTGATATACACGCACAGCCCGTTTTGTTTTCAAGAAATTTAATAAAAGAATTAAAATATTACCCAAACGATTTTTCTATTGATTTAGCTATTTATCTTCATGCAGTTAAGAGAAAATATAAATTAATTCGTTTTCCAGTAAATTTTAACAAAAAAAAGAGAAAATTTGGCGAAGGTAGCAGTGATAGTATTATAAAAAAAGTGAAAGCAAGTTTAGAACAATTATATTACTCTTTAATAATTTTAATTAAATTAAATTAAGACCATAACTTGAAGTATTTTTTTTTAGTGCATACTGCATCAATCAAATTACCTTTTTTAATTTTAATGAAGACTTTAGATTTTGTATCTATTTTTAAATTATGAAGTTTTGGACATACAAGACAAATCTTATAATTCAATTTTTTTAAATATGTGAAATCATCTATATTTTTTGGTAAACCAAAAAAAGTATCATACCATATCCATTTTACCTTATTTTTCAGCTTTCTTGCTGTTGATACATCTTCAAAATAGGAAACTCTTAAAGCAATATTTGATATTTTTTTGTTAATTAAATCTATAATTTTTGGAAAAGAAGTATCTAGAAAAAAAAAATTTTTGATTTTTTTTTTTTTAAATTTTTTTAAAACAGCATCTTCAATTCTTTCAGATTTTATATTCGCTATTAAAATTTTATGTTTGTAATTCTTTAAATAAGTATCAAGATTAATTCCTTTTTTAAAAGGATCGTGAACTACAACTAATTTTTTTCCAATGTCACGAATATCAATTTCAACTCCATATTTTTGATCTAATTTTTTTAAGTCTTCTACCTTATTTACTCTATGACTAATTAGTTGCATTATTATTTTGTTATTTTTTAAAATAGTATTATATATTTTAATTAACTCAAATTAACATAATATAAAAAACAATGAAAATTAATCTGGGTCTACATCTTGGCTTTGCATCGACAAGGTTTTATGAACCAAAAATATGGACAAATATTGTAAAAAACGAGTTAGATTTAGATCATGTTCAATTTGTTTCAGATTTAATACAACCAAGCTTGCCAAAAAAAATAATTAAAAATGAAATAAAGAAAATAAAATTTTATACAAAAAAATATAAGATTAATATCAAGCATGCGATGACATTACCAAGATATAATTACATGGGTCATAGCAATCCCAATATAAGTAACTATTGGAAAAATTGGTTAAAAAATTTTATAAAAATATCATCTGAATTAGGTGCAGAAGGAGCAGGCAGTCTTTTAGGGATTTTTAGCTTTGATGATTTAGAAAATAATTATCAAAAAACCAGAAAAAGAGTTATTGAGGGGTGGGTAGATATTTCAAAATATGCCAAAACCTGTGGTTTAAAATATTTAATTTGGGAACCAATGTCAGTAAAAAGAGAAATGGGTGAAACAATAAAAGCTACAAAATCTCTACATAATGAATTAAACAAAAAATCTTATATACCTATTCTACTAAACCTAGACGTTGATCATGGAGATTTAAAATCTAAAAATAAAGATGATTATAATCCTTATAAAATAATTAAATCTTTAGGAAAATATAGCCCAGCAATACATCTGAAACAAAAAACAAAGGATATTTATTCTCATAAGCCTTTTATAAAAAAATATAATAAGATTGGACTTATAAAACCCGATAAAATAATAAATGAAATTTCAAAAACTGGGATAAAAGAGGTGACTTTGTATTTTGAATTTTCCTTTAGAGAAAGAGAACCATTTGACTCAAGTTCTATAAAACACATAAGAGAGTCGGTCAAATACTGGAGGAAATATCTTGATAATTAGAAAAAGTATATATCTTGAGGGAATTAAAAAAATAAAAGTTCAAAAAAAAAGGATTAAGATTAAAAAGGATGAATTGTTGGTTAAAGTAGAATCATGTGGGATTTGTAGCTCAGACATAAAATTTATATTTAAAGGGTCGAGAATAAAAAAATATCCTATTATCCTTGGACATGAAATTTCAGGACAAATAAATAAAAATAAATTTGTTGTGTTTGGCGCAGAAGTTCCTTGTCAAAAGTGCCAAATATGTAGAGATCAAAAAAACTACTCTAACTTATGTAATAATCCTGTCTCAGTTGGCTCAAATTATGATGGAGGTTTTTCAAATTATTTTATATTAAAAAAAAAATTTTTAAAAAAAATTCCACATGTTATTTATAAAGCTAAAAAGAGTTTAAAGTATGCTAGTTTGTCTGAAAGTTTAGCTTGTGTTATAAATGGTTTAGAAATTACAAATTTTAAAAAAAATAAATCAATAGTAATAATTGGTGCTGGGTATATGGGTTTATTATTTGTTGCCTTGGCTAAACTGAAGAAAGCAAAGTTTATATCTGTTATAGATTTGAATAAGAGTAGATTAAAGATTGCAAAATCACTAGGTGCAAACCAACTTTTTAACTTATCAATTAATAATAAAAAAATAAATAAAATATTAAAACCCACAGGATATTCGGGCTATGATGCTGTCATTTCTGCAACATCAAGCTTAAAGGCACATGAGTTAAGTTGTAAATTAGTTGGAAAAAATGGAACAGTAAACTTATTTGGAGGAATTCCTCAAAAGAATAAAGAAATTAAAATTGACTCAAATTTTATTCATTACAAAGAGGCTAAAATAACAGGATCTTTTTCATCTAATCAAATACATTTAAATAAAGCTTTTAAAATTATTAAAAATAAATCAATAGACTTCTCAAAAATAATAACATCTTATTCTAATTTCAACAATTTTAAAAATAAGATTAATTTATTAAAACAAGGAAAAGAAATTAAATCAATATTTAAACCAACCTAATGAAAAAAAATAGATATAATAAAAATACTAGTTTAATTGTTAACGAAATCAGTAATATTTTAAATAATATCCCAACAAAACAAACCTCAAATTTGATAAACCAAATAATAAAAAGTAACAGAATATTTTTAGTTGCTATTGGGCGTGTAAACTTATCACTTCAATGCTTTGGAAAGAGACTAGCTCATCTTGGTTTTAAAGTTGAATTAGTTGGATCTTTAACCGAAAAGCCAGCAACAAGAAAAGATTTACTCATCGTTGCTAGTGGATCAGGAGAAAGTTTAATACCTCTTCACATAACAAAAAAAGCAAAGAGTATTGGATGTAAAATATTACATATTACTTCTTCAAAAAAATCATCGATTAGAAAAATAGCTGACCACGTTGTAGAACTAAAAGCTCCAACAAAAATAGTTACCAGTATAAAAACTAAAGAAAGCTTATCAGACTCAGCAAGCAAAACTAAATCGATACAACCAATGAGCACATTATTTGATCAAGTTCTTCACATCTACGGAGACATAGTTTCTGTTCTAATTATTGAAAAACTTAAATTAAATAAAATAAATTTATGGAAAAATCACGCTAATCTAGAATAAAATAAAAGTGAAAATAATCATTCCTATTGCAAGCACTGATAAAGAAATTTTAGAAAATTTTTCAACAATCAAACCATTAGTAAATCTTGGAGGTAAAACAATGATCGAAACCTTTGTTGAAAATTTTAAATTTGACTATGAATATATTTTTTTATGTAAACAAAGAGATTTAATTGAGACTGATTTACTAAAGATTATTAAAAAATTGAAAATTAAGAAACAAATAGTTTCAATTAATAAAGATACATCAAGTGTAATAGATACAGTTTATTATGCAAAAGAATATGTAAAAAAAAATGAGTCGGTTTTAATTTGTCATCCAGACAATATAAATATTTTTTTTTCCAAAAAAGATTTTGAAAAAAAAATAATTGAAAATAGAGCTGATGGATTATTAATTGCCTTTGATGAAGATAGTCAAACAAATACTGCAGAAACTCATACAGGGAGAGTAATTGTCAAAAATAACAAAATTTCTAAAATAATTGAAAAATCAATTAAAATTGAAAATTCAAAAAGACTAGCAGGAATATATCATTTTAAAAAATGGAATGAATTTATAAAGTTTTCAAAAAAAACTTTTGAAAATCAAAGTCCAGTTAAAGGAAGATATTTTTTAAGCCAAGTTTATAATGAGTATCTAGAAAAAAATAAAAAAATTGAGTTATTTTACGTAAAAAAACATATCACATTTGGACTTGTCTCCTATATTAAAGAATATAATTTTTGGTATAAATATTTTAAATTTAATATTAATAAAAAATTGAAATTAAAATTTAATTTTTTAAATTTAATACCAAGTTGTGGTGAGGGATCTAGATTTAAAATAAAAAACACCGAAAATTTTAAACCTTTAGTAAAGGTAAGTAACAAGTTTATGATAACAAAAACAATAGACTCATTACCATTATCAACTAAAAATGCAGTAATTATTAGAGAAGATCACAATATCAAATATAAATTTAAAGATAAGATAAAATCACAAATTAAAAATTCTGATGTGTTGGTTTTAAAGAAAAAAACATCTGGTATGGCAACCACGTGCTACGAATATCTTAAAAAATACAAAAAAGATAAACCCATTTTAATTAGTTCTTGTGACTACGCAGTTGTATTCGATGAACAAAAATTAAATGAAACAATAAAATTTTTTGATCCAGATGTGATAATTTGGACCTTTAAAAATTATCCAGATGCAAGATTAACTCCATATGCGTATGCTTACTGTCAAATAGAAAATGGAGAAGTAAAAAATATTTCTGAAAAAACACCTATCAGCGAAACTCCACATTTAGATCATATTGCTCAAGGTATATTTTATTTTAAATCAAAAAAAATATTCATGAAAGCTTTTAAAAAAATGATAAGAAAAAAAAATAAAATTAATAATGAATATTATGTTGGTAATTCTATTAATGAATTGATAAAAGAAAATTATAGTGTTGTACCATTTGAAGTTCAGCAATATATATGTCTTGGAACACCTGAAGATTTAATGGTTTATAATTTCTGGGAGAAATACTTTTATGTTAAAAGCTAAAGCGGCAATTTTAAAAAATTTAGGTGATTGGATTTATGACGAAATAGAAATTCCTAATCCAAATAAAGATCAAGCAGTAATTAAAATTTTAAAATCAGGAATTTGTAGCACAGATGTTGTAAGATCAATGTTATTTGGCTTTTATTCATACCCCATAGTTCCTGGGCATGAAATGTTAGGTAGTATTTATAAACTTGGCTCAAAGATAGATGGATTAAGAGAAGGTGATAAAGTCTGCGTATATCCATTAATAACTAAATGTACAGATGATAACTGTTGTGGTGGAGCTCATTCGGTTTATGGCATTAACAAAGCTCCCAATTTATGCTCTGATTATGATTTTTTAGGATCTAGAAGTCATGGTGGATATGCAGAATATGTTTTATCTCCAATAAAGAATTTAGTTAAAGTTCCTGAAAATTTAGATAATAATATTGCTGTTTTTACTGAACCTGCCTCTGTAGCATTGCATGGTTACAATCTTGCAAAACAAGATAGAAAATTTGATACTGTAATAATATTAGGCTTAGGACCAATTGGGATATTATTAGCAGCATGGTGTAAATTAAATAAAATTTCTAATGTTATCGGAATTGATAGAAATGAAAATAGATTTAAAAATTTTACTGATCTAGGTTTTGAAAATACTATTGACACAAGCAAAAGTAATTTTGAAGAAAAAATAAATATATTTACTAATAAAGACTTAGCTGAAATTGCTTTTGAATGTTCAGGTTCGGAAGAATTATTAAATAGAGGAATTCAAAGCTTAAAAAAAGGAGGGAAAATGATTTTATTAAGTAATCAAATCAAAAATTCCACTCTTTCAAAAGAAACATTAAATAAAATAATAAGACACGAAATACAAATAAAAGGATCTTGGAGTTCTGTCATAGAGCCTCATAACGAATGGGAAGAAAGTCTTTATATGATGAAAAGTAAAAAACTTGAAATTAAAAATTTAATTTCACACAATTTTAAATTTTCTGATGCACCAAAATTATTTAAATCGATGTATAACAAAGAATTTAAATTTTCCAAAGTTATATTATCTTTATGATTTAAATTTTAATTTTTTTAAGAATTGTCCATTTTAAGTTTTTTTCGTCATTATGAACTAAATACAATTCGCTTATTTCAAGCCTCTTATTGAATTTATTTAATTTTAATAATATCTCTCTTTTTTTTTTAAGAGATAACTTTCCATAAAATAAACTTATATGTGGAAAATATTTTCTTTTTGAAGAAGGCAGATATTTTTGTAAAATCTTTTTTTGTGATAATAAATTTTTGTTTATTTTTACATTTAAATATAAAGCTTCAAAAAAACTATTCTTATATCCAAAATTATTTGTTTCTATAAAAAAATTATTACTATCTTTTTTAATTAATTTTAATTTTTTATTAATACTAGATTTATTTATTTTAAAACCTGAGGATAAAGTTAAGTGTAATAGAATATCAGGACTATTAAATTTTTTAGTAAGTTTTCTTTGTATTTTTTTTAACGAAGAAATATTTTTATTTTTAAAAATACCCCATATTGAATAAGAATTGCTTAATCTTTTCATAAGTTCTATTCTAAATATTTATAATTATTTAATATATATTTTATTATTAAAGAATTTATAGTTAAGAATTATTATCTAATGTTTCCGGTGCGTCAGGATCCAATTCTAACCCAGCAGGAGTAATTGTTGCTGGAATAGGTGTAAATGTAGAGTCTGGATTTTCAACAGTATCTCTTACTTTCATTCTATATAAGCCAAATCCACCAATTATCGAATGGGCAATAATCAAAAAAATAAACAAACCATTTAATCCAAACCATTCCATAAATATGGAGCATAAAATAGGACCACTAATTGCTCCAACACCAAAAATAAACTGTAACCCACCACCTGCAGCAACGAATTTTGATTTAGGTACAAAGTCATTTGTGTGAGCAAGGTTTAGTGAAAATAAAGGAAGACATAGACTTGAATACAGTCCTACAGCAATAAAAAAAATAATTTTTTTAAAAGCAAATTCGTCCATATAATAAATATTTTGGATAGGATCATTTGAAGTTAAAATAGAAATAAAAGCCAAAAAAGAACTTCCAAAAGTTGTAAAAATAATCACTTTTCTTCTATCAAAAGTATCTGAAAAATATCCTATCGGGCCCTGACCGATAACACCGGCTATTGTTGAAATAAATAAAAGTATAGATATTTCAGCTAAAGTAAATTTTGCAAGTGTTGCATAAACAGAAATTAAAGAAAAGAATGCTGCATGAATTATACCTGTAAAAAATGAACTCAAAGAACCTAGAGGAGAAATTTTAAATAATTCTTTAATACTTATTGTTTCAATCTTTTTGAATTTTGGTGCAGGTCTCTTTGTTAATAAAATTGGAACAAGAGCAACAGAAAGTAAAATAGAAACTAAAATAAAAGGCTCATAATCTTCGGGTTTACTAATATTAAGTAACAACATTCCAATAGCTAAACCAAAGTAGATTACCATCATATAAGCTGATAGTAATTGTCCTCTATTTTTGTTAGTTGCTCTGTCATTTAGCCAACTTTCTGTAACCACATAACAGCTTACTAAACTTATACCCGTTATGAATCTACTTATCGTCCACATAAATGGGTTTACATAAACTACTGCTACTAGAGCGCTTAAGGATGCAAGAGATGCGAATGCAGCAAATACTCTTATATGCCCAACTTTTGAAACAAAATTAGGTGTAGTTCTTGAACCAACAAAGTAACCAACATAATATCCAGACATGAAGATACCCGTAGTTAAAACACTAAAATCTTCAATTACTGATCTAATACCCATTATTTGCATTTGCAAACCATGAGCAATCATCATTACTCCTATACCAATAAATAGAGCCCAAGATTTTTTTACTTCTTTTTGCATTTATAATTTTTTTAAATTTTGATAATTGACGGCTAAGTAGTTTTGGTTTGTGTTTTTTTTATGGCTAGTATTGAATGAATTGCTATAGTTATAATAATGACTACACCGCCATAGATAGTCTCGTTAGATGGCTGTTCTTTAATAACCATCCAAACCCACAACGGTCCAAGAATTGTTTCTAGAAGGAAAAATAGATTTACTTCAGCTGCAGTTATAAATCTTGGTGCAATAGTTACTAAAACGAAAGGTATAGCCACACACATCACACACATCAAAGGTATATAAAAAAGGTCATTTCCTATTAAAGAGAAATCTTTAACAAAGAAAAAAGCAAATATTGCGACACAAGACTTTCCAATTACAGCAGCGGGTACTAAATCAATTGATTTTGCATATCTTGCTATGTTGGCATTACATGCCAATCCAAAAGAAGTGATTAAGCCAAAAAGATCTCCATAAAAATTACCTAAGCTCAATGAATCATAGAAAATGTAAACACAAGCAATAAAAGTGATAATTATTGCAATCCAAGTATTATTATCTGGTTTTTCTTTTAAGAAAATAGCCCCTAATATTGCTGAAAGCATTGGAGCAAGTGCTACCATTAACAATGTGTTAGCTACATTAGTGTTTTGTATTGAAATAATAAAAGTAATGTTGCAAATAGAAAAACTAATTACATAAAAAATCCCAGGATAGCCAATATTAAACAAAGCTTTCAAAAAATTATTTTTATAAAATAAAAGAAGTCCAATTAGAACAACTAAAAAAGGTATTGCTCCCCTGTAAAAAAGCATTCCCCAGGTTTCAATACTTGACAATCTAATTAGTAATGAGTCAGGAGTGATAAACATAATAGCAACAAACGCCATTAACGAACCCCTTTGTTGATTTGTTAAATTATTCACGCTCTTAGTTCTTTCCAAAAAGTTTTGGCAAGGTTTTTTCCTGATATATCAAACAAAGATTTAAGTCCAGTCGGAGATGTTACATTAATATCTCCATTTAGTTTTTGATCTATAAAATCAATTCCTGCAAAAAATATATTTTCTTTTTTTAAATTCTTTGCAATTATTTTTGAAATTTTATTTTCTATTTTTGTTAATTTAATATTAATTGGTTTTGCCCCTTTGCTCATATTACTTAAAAATGAACCTTTTTTTGGAACTCTTGAAATTGCACCACATATTTTTCCATTAATAATAAAAACTCTTTTATCTCCTTTACTTATTCTAGGAAGAAATTTTTGACACATAATATGACCATGTTTTTTTATAAATTTATTAAGCAAATTTATATCGAATTTGTTCAGTAAATGAATATCATTACCACTGAAACCATGAATAGGTTTAAGTATTATTTTTTTGTTTTTCTTGATAAAACTTTTAATTTCACTCATATCTCTAGTGAAAATTGTACTAGGCATAAATCTTTGATAATTTGCTGAGTATAATTTTTCAGATATATTCCTTATAGAAGTTGGATTATTTATTATTTTAACTTTATTCTTTATTCTATCAAGAATGTAAGTAGTTGATATATATTCAAGATTAAAAGGGGGATCCTGGCGAATTAAAATAAATTTACAATTTGTAAGATCTAGTGTTTGTTTCTTTAATATTTTAAAAAAATTTTTATTTTCATAATTAAATTTAATAAAAAAACCTTTAGCAATAACTTTTGACTTTAAAATTGAAAGATTTTTTGGCTCATAATAGAAAATCTTATATTTTTTACCCTGTATTTCATGTGCTAGAAAAACACTAGTATCAGTTTTAGGATTTAATTTTGAAGGATCGTTTCCTTGTATAGCAATAATTTTACTAGTCATACAATTCTTCTAAATTTTCGTTATTTGAAAATTTATCAATCATATAATCTGCATTTGTTGATTTATTAAAAATGACTTTTTTTAAATGATTTAAAAATAGAGTTTCGTTTTTTCCTTTTTTACTTATCATGTCTCTATTATTAAGACCTTTACGCGATAAATCTAATAAAGTAGAAGCCCAATAATGCAGATCCTTCCCCATAAGTTCTGTATTAAAACCCTTTTTTGGAGCTTCAAGATAGGCATTAATAATTTTATTTTTATCCCATCTCTTAATCAATTCATGTACTTCATCTATGTTGCCGTAAAGCATTCCAATAAAAAAAGCTGGTCCAGAACATAGACAATCCCATCCACAAGTATCCATAGATCTTAATTCTATATATTTTTTTAGCCTATTTTCTGTAAATATCGTGCTCAAATGAATGGTTAAGTCGTTTTCTGTCGGTAGTCTATTTTCAATTTCATTGATTTCACCATTCATAAAATCATTAAATGTATAATTAGATCCAGATATATATTTATCTTCATGTTGAATAAAAAGAATTGGAAATCTCATTACGAATTCAGCATATTTCTCGAAATTTAAATTTTCAAAAAATAATTTTGGTAGTCCACCCCTCGAAGTGCTTTGCCATACTTTTGACCTATAAGATAAATAATTACTTTTTTTTTTTTCAACTATAGATGAATTTGCAAATAGAGCTATTGTAATCGGAACTATAGAATTTGCTATGAGAAATTTTTTTTTAAAATCTTCTTCACTGTTATAATCTATATTAAGTTGAGTTCCACATGTTCTATACATCATATCCAAACTTAACTCGCCACCTAAAGGCATACTTTTCGTCATTAGTTTATATCTTTGCTTAGGATTATTCGGAATTTCTTCTAATTTAGAGAATGGATCAAAACCTGAGCTTACAATTTTAATATCTAATTTCTTAGTTACCTGTTCAAGTTCAAACAAATAATCTTGCGACTCGGCACATGCTTCGTGCATTTGATTTAATTTATCTCCAGATAGTTCAATTTGATTTCCTGGCTCAAGAGTAATATTTTTTCCTCCTTTGTTTAATCCAATAATATTTCCTTTTTCTAAGATTGGCTTCCAACCAAATTCTTGAAGAGCTCGAAACATTTCTTTTATTTTTGAATAATCAACTCTTTTATTTTTATAAAAAAGAAACTTTTCGTGTTCGATACCAATTTTAAAATTATTTGTATCTTTGGTACCAGATTTAAAATATTCTATTATTTGCTCTTTTAGTTGAATCATTATTTCTTAGATAGTTATTTATTAAGTTATTTAAACAAAATAATAAGGATCTCTAGCAAATATTCTTTCAACCATCGGAGAGAAATCCTCTAAACTCATAGATTTATAATTTGGATCAAATGAGGATTGATCATACTTTTCACAGAAATCTACTGTTGCTTGATAATATTTATGATCTTTAAATTGGTCTCTTGCATTTCTATCACCACCTAAGTGATGAGCGCTATAATATGTTTGGAAAAGACCGTGATGTTTAATTATCCAGTATGTTTTTTCAGATACGTAAGGTCTAATTATCGATGCAGCATATTGGGAATGGTTCATTGGAGCCAAGTCGTCTCCTATATCATGCAAAAGTGTTGCTACTACCATTTCCTCATTTTCTCCAGATTTAAATGCTCTAGTTGCTGCCTGTAATGAATGCTCCAATCTTGTAATTTTATAACCCTCTAATGTTGTGGTTTGTTCTGAAAGGTATTTTAATATTCTTTTAGCGGTATTTCTCTCAAATTTTTTTTCATATTTTTCTAAAAGTTGATAATCTTCCTTTTTACCATCTTTCATTTGAGTAAAATTAACTTTTTTCATATTAAACTTTTGACACAGAACTTAATAAAGAAAGTTGTGTAATCTTATTGTCTCCTAATTCGTCCACTAATTCAACAGGATAGTCACCAGTAAAATAATGATCTGTTAATTGAGGGTAACTTTCATTTCTTTTTTGAAAATTAAGTGCTTTATATAATCCCTCTATTGATAAAAATTTTAGAGATTTAGCTCCTATATACTCACAAATCTCTTCATTGGTTTTATTGGCTGCTAATAATTCTTTTTTGGTGGGTGTATCTACCCCATAAAAGTCAGGATATCTTATCTCTGGACACGCAATTTTAAGATGAACTTCTTTTGCACCAGCTTCATATAGCATTTTTACAATTTTATATGATGTCGTCCCTCTGACAAGAGAATCGTCAATTAGAATTATTTTTTTATTTTTAATTGTTGTTTGATTAGCATTTAATTTTAATTTTACACCTAAGCTTCTAATTTTTTGGCTTGGTTCAATGAAAGTTCTTCCAACATAATGATTTCTAATTAATCCATGCTCAAAATTCATTTTCAATTCTTGTGCAAAACCCATAGCAGCTGCATTTCCAGAGTCAGGAACTGGAACCACTATATCTGCATTAGTATTATTTTCCTTTGCAAGTTCTCTACCAATATTTTTTCTATGTTCATAAGCCGTTTTTCCTCCAATTAGACTGTCTGGTCTTGAAAAATAAATATACTCAAATACGCATGGTCTAACTTTTTTAATAGGGAAGGGCTTAATACTTTTCAGTTCATTATTTTCAATTAAAACTATCTCACCATTTTCAACTTCTCTAACAAATTTTGCACCAATTATATCAAATGCACATGTTTCGGATGCTAAAACATAACTATTCCCAAGTTTACCAATCACTAATGGTCTAATACCATAAGGATCTCTAACACCAATTAGTGAATTTTGAGTTAACATAACCAATGCATAACCACCTTGAATTTGAAAAATTGCATCAATTACTTTGTCAATTGTTTTTGGTCTTTTTGATTTTGCAATTAATTGAACAATCGTTTCTGTGTCAGAAGTAGTGTAAAATATAGCTCCATCTTCAACTAGTTTCTTTCTTAAAGATATTGAATTAGTAAGATTTCCATTATGCGCAACTCCAATACCGCCTGCATTGGTATCAGCAAAAAAGGGTTGTATATTTCTTAAAATATTGTTTCCCGTTGTACTGTATCTGTTGTGGCCAATTGCATAATTTCCTTTAAGATTATTTAGCACCTCTTCTTTATTGAAATTATCACCAACTAAACCAAATCTTTTTTCTGAATAATATTTTTCTCCATCAAAAGTAACTATCCCACAGCCTTCTTGACCTCTATGTTGTAAAGCATGTAATCCAAGGGCTGTTAAAGCTGATGCATCCCTAGTATTGCTAATACCAAAAACCCCACATTCTTCCTTTAATCTTGGATTATAGCTCTGTAATTTTTTCTTTAGAATCTTGATATGTTTTTTCATTAGGAAATTCTTTTATCAGATAATTACTACCTTTTTCTAAATATGGAAAGACGTATGATTTGTCAAAATTTATTGGCCATTTTTCATAATTATAAACGATATGAATACCTGAAAAGATACATACAGAAATAATATAAGCTCTTATAAAACCAAAAAAGAATCCAAATGTTGTATCTAAGCCGCCGATTCCTGTATATCTGACTGCTTTACCGATACCTTTATTAATTAATAAAACACAAAAGATAACAATGACAAATATTATTATTCCCAAACCAACATCGAGCACATATTCATTATCAATTATATCTTTTACATATGGTTTAATTTTTGGAAATAGAATTAATGTAATTATGTACGCAAGCAACCATTTAGCCATAGAGAGAATACTTAAAATGAAGCCCTTTTTGTAACAATTTATCAAAGAAAGGATTGTTAAAATTAAATAAATTAAATCAATTATTGATGTTGCTTTATAAAAACCTTGTATGATTTCTATCATTAAGATGATTTGCCAAAGGGTTTAATAATTAACATTAATGCAGGAAGTAGTGTTAATACCGATATCATAGCTAATAACATAGCTAGTCCTGTAAACACACCAAAATAAATTGTTGGGATAAACTTTGATAAAACCAAAATTGAAAATCCAAAAACAATAGTAATTGAAGTATTTAGAATAGCAACACCGACAGTTGAATGACAAATTTTTAAAGTCTTATTATAATCCTTAATTTTGCTAAACTCTTCTTTAAATCGGTAAATATAGTGAATGCTGTTATCTACTGCAATTCCTATTGTAATTGCTGCAATAGTTATGGTCATCATATCTAAAGGTATTCCTAACAATCCAATTATTCCTAATATAAAAAAAGCAGCAATAAAATTTGGAATAACACCAATCAATGAAAGCTTAATATTTCTAAATAAGACTATGAACATTGAAAATATTCCAATCATAACCAATCCCAATGTTAAAATTTGAGATTTAAATAAGCTTTGTAATAAATTATTAAATAATATTAATACACCTGCTAGTTTATAATCTTTTTCTTCTAAACCAAATTTATCTTTTAGATCAAAATTGATTTTGTTAATTAAATCATTTCTTCTTAAATCTTTTTGAGAGTCTATAATTCTTAAACTAATTCTAGCTTCGTTATCTTTAATTGAAAGATAGGGATCAATGATTTCAGTTTTAATACTCTCAGGAATTTTAGAGTAAAGAACACCCATTTCCAAAGTGCCTAAAGGCTTGTTGTTATTTAATTGAGTAGCTACTTCTATAATTGATGAAAAAGATAGAACTTTTCCAATTTCAGGTAAGCTATCTAAGTAATTATGAATAGATGTAATTAGATCAATTTTATCTTTGGTAAACCAATATTTTTCATCATTTGCATCTTCTTCATCACCCCAATCGTCAAATTCATCGTCTTCCCCAGATTTTTTTACCTTTTCTTTCTTTGGAAATTTTATAATAACTTCTAGAGGTGTAGTACCACCAAGCTCTTCATCTATAAGTTTCATGCCCTTGTATATTTCTGTATTTTTACTAAAGTAATTTATAAAACTGTTTTCAACCTCGAGCTTGCTTATTCCAATAACACTAAAAACAACAACTATTCCAGCTACTAAAAAAATTGAATTTTTATTATTAATAGAAATTATACCAAGTAAATTTGTAATTTTAGATTTTTGTTCTTTCTTCACTGAGATATTATTTGTGGGTGCAAAGTTTAAAAGGGTAGGTAGCAAAGTAAATGTAATGATAAATGATGTAATCAAACCAAAAGTCATCATCCAACCAAAATCAATAATAGGTTTTATTTCACTAAAAATTAAAGATAAGAATGCAAAAATTGTTGTTAGAACAGTATAAAGGATTGGCCAAAACATTTTTGAAGTGGTTAAGGAAATAATTTCAAAATTATTTTTTGATGGAAAATCTTTTTTAAGCTGAAGAAACCTTGTACTCACATGAATATTCATTGCCATTGTTAAAATCAACATCAGTGCAATAAAATTTGATGAGATGACTGTAACTTTCCATCCTAGCAATCCAAGTAATCCCATCATTATTATTACAGAAAAAAGACAACTGCTTATAGGAACCACAATCCAAAGAAGATTTCTAAAAACAAACCATAAAGTAGCGATTATAAATAATAGAACCCCCGAACCAAAAACAATTATATCGCTTTTGATAAAAGTCATCATATCATCAGCAATCATTGGTATTCCTCCAAGATATATTTTTCCAACATCACCATAACTTTGAATAACTTGTCTAATTTCTAAAATATTCTGGTGGTTTTGTTTTTTGATTTGATCTTTAATTAATTCAACTTCTTCTTTTGATTTATTTTCTATATCTTCTAATTTTTGAGACTGTTTAATATTAACAATAATACCACTAGTTTTACCATCTTCGCTAATTACAAAATTTCTAAAAACAGGACTATTTAAAATTTCTTTAAAACCTCGATCTCTATCAACATCTTCATCTTTTAATGTTTTGAAGCTTTCTAGTCTTTCTTGAAGGGGAGCTTCTGAATTATTTAAAAGTGGAATATCTAATAATGTAATCACACTATGGACCCAATTGAGGCTCTGAATTTTATACTTTAAACTTAATAAATTATTAATTGATGAGTCAGTTGCCATTCCCTCATTTGGTGTATAGGTAAGAATTAAAAATTCTTTAGATCCATATCTTTTAGAGACTTCTTTCAAGTATGCTAAATCTGGGTCACCTTCTATTAACAGGGTTTCTGATGAAGCATCTAGCCTAAAATTTTTTGAATAGTATCCAAAACTTAAAATAGCAATAATTAACAATACGAATATTGCTTTAGGATTTTTAAGGATAACGTTTTGATAAAAATGAGCTATCATTCAAGCTCTTTATATTGGAAATTAACTTAATTGAGTATCCTTAAATTTTGTAAATCTTTCTTCAAATTCAAGAGTTACATTACCAATAGGACCATGTCTTTGTTTTCCAATTATAATTTGAGCTAAATGAGCCACTTCATTCATTTTTGCTTGCCACTCTGCATGCTCAACAGTTGCTTCTCTTGGTTCTTTTCTCTGTAAATAATATCCTTCTCTGTAAACAAACATTACAACATCAGCATCTTGCTCAATAGAGCCTGACTCCCTTAAGTCTGCCAATTGCGGCTTATGATCATCTCTCTGTTCTACTTGTCGAGACAACTGCGAAAGAGCCACAACAGGGACAGAAAGTTCTTTTGCTATTGCTTTAAGTCCTTGAGTAATTTGTGATATTTCTTGAACTCTTCCATCTTTGTTAAATGTAGTTCCTCTCATTAATTGAATGTAATCAACCACAATCATATCAAGACCAAAAAGTCTTTTAATACGTCTTGCTCGATTACTAAGAGCAGCAATACTTATTGCTGGAGTTTCATCAATATAAAGTGGTAGTTCAGAAATATTTTTTGAAGTTTCTAAAAACTTATCAAATTGATCGTTAGATATTCTTCCTCTTCTTATATCATTAGAACTAATTCTGGCTTGTTCAGAAATAATTCTGGTAGATAATTGCTCGGAAGACATTTCAAGTGAAAAGAAAGCTATGGATGATTTTTTACCACTTTCTTGTAATTTTTGAGCTGCGTTAAAAGCAATATTTGTTGCTAGAGAAGTTTTACCCATTGATGGACGACCAGCAATAATAATTAAATCTGATTGATGTAAACCACCCAGCTTATCATCTAAGTCTCTTAAACCAGTTGGAACACCAACGATTCCCTCTTCGTTCTTATAAGCAGCTGAAGCCATCTCAATTGTTTGTTTCATTGCTTCATCAAATTTTACTAAAGAAGAATTGAAAGAACCTTTTTCAGCTAAATCGAATAATAACCTTTCAGAACTTTCGATTATAGATTGTCCATTTGTATCAAGGTCATTTATTTTCGCACTATCAATAGTTTGTTCAGAAATTTTTATTAATTCTCTTCTTACAAACATATCATAAATTATTTTTGAATATTCAATTGCTTGTCGTACTGAAGTAGAAAACTTTGTAATCTTAACTAAATATTCTGGAACATTAAGATCATCTTTTTCATCTTCAAAATAATTTTTTAAAGTAATAGGGTTAGCTAACATTCCTTTGTAAATAAGACTTTCGACTGCTTCAAATATTTTTTGATGCATTGGATCATAAAAGTTGATGCTGGATATTATTGTATTTATTTCATCAAAAATATCATTGTTAACAAGGATAGATCCTATTACAGCTTGTTCTGCCTCGATATTATTTGGTAATTCTTTAAATTGATCTTTGACTATACTTAAATTGTTTTCCATTTAAATAAATCTATACCAAAATTAATCAAATCAAATTCTAAAATGGTGCTGGGGAAAAGAATGTATAATTATTGAATTGAATCAGCTGATGAAACACTAATAGTAATTTCAGCATCAACTTCTGAGTGTAAAGAAATTTTAACTTTATATTTTCCCAAAGCTTTTATTTCTTCAATTGGTTGAATCGTTGAAGGTTTAATATTAATTTTATTTTCTTCCAAAATAAGTTTTGAAATCTCAGTTGGTTTTACAGAACCATATAATTCATTATTTTCTGTGCTTAATTTTTTAACAGAATACTCTTTACCATTTATTTGCTCGGCAATTTGAGAAGCCTCTTTTTTCTTTTCGTTATCTTTTTTAGATAATTCTGCTTTAATTTTTTCAACTTCTTTTATATTTTCTTTCGAGGCATAAAGTGCTTTTTTGTTAGCAATTAAAAAGTTTCTTGCAAAACCCCTTTTCACATCTATCACTTCGCCGATAGATCCAATTCTTTTAACGTTTTCTAATAAAATAACTTTCATTTTATATTAATGCCAAATTTCTAGCTCTTTTAATTGATAATGAAAGTTCCCGTTGTTTTTTTTGAGACACATTTGTAATTCTAGAGGGTAAAATTTTACCATTCTCTGATACATATTTTTTTAAAAGTTTTATATTCTTATAATTAACTTCTGGAGCACCTTTTACTGATAATGGACAAGTTTTTTTAAATTTATATTTATTTGGTTGAAAAATGCTTAGCTTTGCAAAGTTACTTTGTTTACCTTTTTTATTTCCACTTTGTCTTTTTGGCATTAGTTTTTATTGCTCTCTTTTTTTTTCACTATCTTCTTTTTTTCCAAAATAGATTGTTTCTAAATCAAATTTTTTTACTCTAACAGTTAAATATCTTAATAATTTTTTATCAATAGCTTCATTTTTTTCTAGTTCATCAATTACATTACCTTTACCTTTTATTTTAAAATGTATGTAACTTCCTTTTTTGTTCTTTTTGATTAAATATGATAAATTTAGAAGTCCCCAGTTTTCTGTTTTAACAACTTCGCCATCATTTTTTTCAACGATTTTAGAATATTTCTCAGTTAGTTGCTTTAATTCACTGGGTGAAGTATCTTGCCTAGCTATAATGGTATGTTCGTATAAATTCATTTAAGTTCTTTAATAAAAAATGAGGATATACTATTATAAAAGTTCAATTACAATAGTTAAAAAGGCAGAAATAATAGTTTTTTTTATATGTTTTCAGTAATTTTCCCAGGCCAAGGATCTCAAATTGTAGGAATGGGAAAAGATCTATACGATAAGTTTGATATAGTTAAAAACTTATTTAAACAAGCAGATGAAACATTAAATTTTAATATCTCTAAGCTTATACTAGATGGACCAAAGGAAGAGTTAGATTTAACAACTAATACACAGCCAGCAATTTTTTTAATAAGCTACTCAATATTTAATATAGTTAAAAATGAATTCAAATTAGATTTAAATAAAGCAAAATACTTTGCTGGACACTCTTTAGGTGAATATTCAGCTTTGTCGTGTGCTGGATATCTGGATTTTGAAGATACTTTAAAAATATTAAGAATTAGAGGAGATGCAATGCAGAATGCTGTGCCTAAAGGGCAAGGTGGAATGGTTGCAGTGCTAGGCACAACAGTTGAAATGATTGAAAAAATTTTGACACAAAATAAAGAAAATTTAAGAGTACAAATTGCAAATGATAATTCTGAAGGTCAAATTGTTTTGAGTGGAAAAACAAAGGATTTAGAAAACCTAATTAAAATTTTAAAAAAAAATTCAATAAAAAACATTAAACTTCCTGTGAGCGCACCTTTTCACTGTGAATTGATGAGTAATGCTACAAAAATTATGACAGAAGAGTTAAACAAACTTAATTTTAAAAATGGACAAAATAAATTAATTTCAAACGTAACAGCTAATGAGATTAAAAATCCAGATGAGCTTAAAAATCTCTTAATAAAGCAAATAGAAAATAGAGTTAGATGGAGAGAAAGCGTCATTAATATGATAGAAAATGATATAAATCATTTTATAGAAATTGGACCTGGGAAAGTATTGTCAGGTTTGGTAAAAAGAATTAATAGAAATGTAAAAATTGATACAATTAACAGTCAAAATGATATTGAAGGTTTAAAAATATGATAGATTTAAAAGGTAAAAATTTTATCGTTACAGGTGCTTCAGGTGGAATTGGCAATTCAATTATTGAAAAATTAAACCAAGCAGGTGCAAATATTATAGCTTCAGGCACAAGAATAGAAAAACTTGAAGAACTTAAAAGAAAGTACAAAAATATTAAAATATTGAAGTTTGATATTTCTCTAACTGATAAGATTGAGGAATTTATTGAAAACGCAACCCAAGAACTTGGTGGTAGTTTAGATTGTTTAGTTAATAATGCAGGTATTACTCAAGATAATTTAGCAATAAGAATGAGTCTAGAGGAGTGGCAAAAAGTAATTGATATTAATTTAACATCAACTTTTTTAATGAGTAAATCTGCAATAAAGAAAATGTTAAAAAATAAATCAGGTAAAATTGTTAATATTACATCTGTTGTTGGTCATACAGGAAATTTAGGGCAAGCAAATTACACAGCATCTAAAGCAGGCATTATAGCGATGTCAAAAAGCTTGGCTATAGAATATGCTAAAAAAAATATTAATATTAATTGTATTTCTCCAGGATTTATTAAGACAGCGATGACGGACAAAATAGATGATAAATTTAAGGAGGCTATTATATCCAAAATCCCCTCAGCACGTCTAGGAGAGCCAGACGATATTGCAAATGTAGTACTTTTTTTATGCTCCAAACAATCAAGTTATATAAATGGTGAAACCCTGCATGTTAATGGAGGTATGTATATGGCTTGACAAAATAGGTTTTTAAACTATTAAGAATTTATAACAAAAAGGATCAATATGTCAGAAGACGTTTCAAGCAAAGTTAAAAAAATTGTAGCAGATCATTTAGGTATCGATGAAGCTAAAGTTACTGAAGAATCAAGTTTTATAGACGACTTAGGAGCTGATAGTTTAGATACAGTTGAATTAGTGATGGCTTTTGAAGAAGAATTTGGATCTGAAATTTCGGACAGTGAAGCTGAGAAAATTTTAACTGTAGGTGATGCGGTTAAGTTTATCGAAGGGAAAGCTAACTAGAAATTTTAATGCCATCAGAAAAAGATGGAGTAATGATAATTTTATCCTCTCCATCAGGAGCTGGTAAAACTACCTTAGTTAAAAAATTATCTGAAAAAGATAATTTTGAAATCTCAATATCACATACAACCAGGCAACCTAGGCCTGAAGAAAATCAAAATGAAGATTATTACTTTGTTGATGAGCTAGAGTTTAAAAGACTGATTAAAAATGAGGAGTTTCTTGAGTATGCAAAAGTATTTAATAATTTTTATGGAACAACTCGAACTCCAGTTATAGACAAATTAAACAAAGGAAGAAATGTTCTTTTTGATATAGATTGGCAAGGAGCCGATCAAATAAAAAATAAAAAATTAGATTATAAATTGATTACTTTTTTTATATTACCTCCTAGTAAAGAAGTTTTGTTTGAAAGATTATCCAAAAGACACTCAAATGATAAATTAATAGCCAAAGAAAGAATGAATCAATTTGAAAGAGATGTATTACATTGGATTAATTATGATTATGTGGTTATAAATAATGATTTGAGTGAGTGCTATAACAAAATAACAAATTTAATTAACGCAATAATAAATAATGGCTCAAAAGATTATGATTTAGATTATATTAGAAGCCATGTAGATAATCTAACATCTTAAGTTTTCATATTCATATGCCAATCTATAATAAGTATCTAAACTAAGATTTTGTGGTCTTAAATTAAGGTCAATTTTAAGCTTATCTAAAATTCTTTTATCTCCATTAAAAAGTTGGTTAAATGGTTTTTTTAACATTTTTCTTCTTTGGTTAAAAAAAACCCTAGTAACTTTTTCTAAATTATAAGGATTATTAATTTTAATAAAATTTTTTTTAGGATAAAAAAATAATAATGAACTATCAACTTTTGGTTTTGGATAAAATGAATTTGGATTTATATCGCATATTTTTTTAACATTTAATTTCCAGTTGCAGAGAATTGATAATCTTCCGTATTTTGAGGTATTAAATTTTGCAATTATTCTGTCGGCAACTTCTTTTTGAAACATCAAAACCAAACACTCAAACCAAAAATTATCTTTTAAATTAATTATCCATTTATTTAAAATCTCAGTTGAAATATTATAAGGTAAATTACCAAAAACTTTAACCTTGTTATTGAAAAGATTGGTTTCATCTATTTTTAAAACGTCATCATTAATTATTGATATCTGATTGGTAAATTTATTTTCTAACTCAATTACAAGTTTATTATCTTTTTCTATTACATACATTTTTTTTGGTTTTTTTTTAAGAATATTTGATGTTAAGTTTCCAGTTCCAGGTCCAATTTCTAAGATTATTTTATCTTGAATATCAGTCGTATTTGTTATTTTCTCTAAAATATTTTTGTCAATTAAAAAATTTTGACCCAAACTTTTTTTTGCTTTAATCAATTTTTATCCAAAAAATTAATTGCATGAATAAGACTCAAAGGACTAGATAAATTTTTTCCCAACATTTTTTCATTCGGCCCATGATCTGGAGAAATTCTAATAAAAGGAAGACCTAATGTAATATTAATAGCGTTATATTCAAATAATGTCTTAATAGGAGTTAATACTTGATCATGGTACATACCCAAAACTACATCATATTTATCTCTATTTTTTTTTATAAAAAATGTATCAGCAGGATATGGGCCTGAAATATTAAAACCTTTTTTATGAAGTAATTTAATAGTTGGTTTAATAATTCTATCGTCCTCGTTAAATTTATCTATACTTTCACAATGAGGATTGAGACCTAAAATACCAATTTTAGGTTTTTTATTAAATTTTTTCTTATAAAAATTATCTATGAGTTTAGTTTTTTGGTAGATATTTTTTTTAGTAATTTTCTTAGCTACTGATTTTAAAGGAAGATGAGTTGTTATTGGACAAACTGAAAGATTTTTATTGTAAATCAACATAGCGTTATTATTAATTTTAAATTTTTTTGAGATATATTCTGTAACTCCAAGATATTTTTTGTTCAAAAAAGTCTTCTTTACAATTGGACCATTGATCAATTTCATTATTTTATATTTTTTAATAACTTTAAAAGCAACACTAAATGATTTTTTTATGAAATCATTAGATCTTGTGGAGATTTTTTCAAATGGTTGATTTTGATCATAATTTATATTTATTAAATTAATAGATTTATTGTCCATTTTATAGTTTTGTAATTTTTGATAATCTATAATTCTAATTTTTTTTTTAAAATTAAAATATTTCATTTGAAGTTTTAATATTTTTTGTGATGAAATAAGTATTAATGGACTTTTAATTTTTTTTTTTTTTAAAGCTTTAAAAAAAATTTCAAGAAAGATACTATTTGGTTCGCCAGCAACTATTAATATAGGTTTATATTTCATTTATAATGATATTTTTTTTAATTTTATTGAAGTATAAGTTTGAAAATTGATTTAATTGATTGTTTTTTTCAATCTCAATCATTTTTTTTAGTTCACTATCTAAATTAACTTTTAACTTTATTTTTTCTGTTTTATTAAGTTTTAATATTAAAGCCCCCCCTGGTATTATTATTGGTTCAGAGTAATTTCCATCTTTTAATAATTCCAATTGCTTATAAATTT
The DNA here is from genome assembly GCA_902622955.1 of uncultured Pelagibacteraceae bacterium. Classification (GTDB taxonomy): domain Bacteria; phylum Pseudomonadota; class Alphaproteobacteria; order Pelagibacterales; family Pelagibacteraceae; genus Pelagibacter. Next base: position 127,174 of record CACNRP010000001.1, on the reverse strand, counting down.
TTTTATTAATTGATTTCTCATCAATCCATCCTAACTCACCACCATTTTTATTGGTATCAGATATACTGTGAATTAAAGCAGCACTTGAAAATCCTTTTTGATCGATATCTTTTTTTATCTCTATAAATTTACTATTTAATTCTTCTTTATTGATATAATTAAAAATTATTTCATTTAAATTATATCTTTTTACATATTTACTCTTGTTTTTAATTAATTTGTCTTTCAAAGCTTTTTTATTAATTTTCACACTTCGAGAGTATTTCATATAAATTAGATTATTCCATAAAAGCTCAACAGAAATTTTATGCCTTATAAAATCAATATTTAAATTATTAGAAATTAAAAATTTTTCAAATTCATTTTTTGATTGTAAATTTATTTTAGAATAAATATTTTTAATATAGCCCTCTAGAATTTCATTTTTTACATTAAAAGGTATAGTATTTTTTTCTATTTCAATTTTTTTTATTTTTTCTCTTATAATCGAGTTTTTAGCAGCTTTCAATAAACTGTCTTGGTCTAGTTTTTTCAAATTTGGATTTAATAAAATTAAATATTTTTTTTCATTTTTTAAATCTTGTGAAGTGATAATTTCATTATTCACTTTAATTAGTATTTTATTTTCTAATGCAATTAAATCCTTACTAAAAAAAAAAGACAAAAATATAATCAAAATATTTATCTTTAAATTTTTTTTTGAAGATTTAAATAAATTAATCAAAGCTAACATTTAAATTATCAACTCTTTGTTCATATGTTGTTAGAGGTATTAAGGTTAAAGTAAGCAATAAATCTTCAGATGGTTTAATTGCATCATCTTTATAATATGTTTTTCTAAACTTTATTCCTGCAGTTAAACAGTCATTTTTGTATTCATATACCAAATCATAATATTCAGTTAAGTTTATTTTTCTATTTCTCTTGGTTTTGAAAGAAAACGAATTCTTATCATCTAAATTATAAGTTGTTGTATTAGAGATAGTATTAATGTCATTTGTGTCGGTATTTTCTTCAATAAAATCAAAAGTAGTTACAAAATTATTTAGACTTAATTTACTAGTAATTTGATTATAATTTACTTTATTTAAGTCATCATCAACTGAAAAATTAAAATCTAGTGAAAAATTTTCGTTAAATGAATTTTTAAATGATCCAAGTATATTTGAATTTTTTTCATTTATTGAAGAAGATGTAGGAATTTTGTTACTTTTTTTATTTCTTAAAACTGTAGCAATACCGTAATCAAATTTAATAGATTTGTTTTGATTATTTTCTTTTAAATAATTTGCTCCCAGCGTCAAAGATTGACCATCTTCAAATGACTCATTAATATTAAGTCTATTTATATTAAAGACGTTATTATATAGAACTCTCCTTGATGTACTGCTCATATCGTTCATGCCATTTGGATTAATTCTATAAGAAATTTTTGGAATTATCGTATTATTATATTCAATGGTTTTTTTATTAAGTGGCCAAGAGGATGTAAATTCATAAATATTATCAAACCTAATTGTAGGACTATTTTTAATAATAGAATCTTTTTTTGCTATGGTATTAAAGTTTTTAAAATACATATTTATGTTATTTTTAAAACCATTTTTTGAAATATAATCTCTAGACTGAAAGTTAATGTCATTTAGTATTTCAGAATTTAAGTTATTTGTATTTGATAAGGTATTATTTCCTTTGGAATAAAAATTAAAATTTCCAGGTAATTTTGCAATTTCAAAACTTTTATTATAATTGTAATAAAAAGGGACGTAGTCAAATCTATCACTACTTTTATCGACAGTCAGAGTTTCATTAATATTCATCCCAGCATCAAAATTAAAATTTTCATGGTCTAAAATTAATTCTACGGCGGAAGTAATAACATTTTTATTTGTCGGATTTAAAATAGTTTGGGATAAACTATTGTCGAATACTTTTAAATAATGATCGTTATTAACTCTATAAATAGATGCATTAAGTCCACTTGATTGGAAATTTTGTAGTTGTAAATTTTTACTAAATTTAGAAAAGAAGTGTATTTGACTATTTTTATCGTCTATTTCAATTTCAGATTTATAGCCATAGGTATAACCAAAATCTGCAATAAAAGATGAATTCTTATTTTCTTGTCTGTACTCACTTTGAAGCATGTATATACCATCGTCGTAAATTCTTGGTCTTAATGTCATATCTTTGTTTTCAGAAAAAACTTTAAAATACGGAAGATATAGCGAGCTACCTAATACACTGCTTTCATTTAATTGAGGCCTTAAGAATCCAGACTGTCTTTTTACTGACGGATCAGGATGAAAAAACTTAGGGAAGTAAAGAACAGGAATATTATAGATCTTTAATAATGCATTATCGTATTCAAGTTGTTTCTTATTTTTATCATGTGTAATCTTTTTTGCAGATATCGACCATGGAGGACATTTTTCGTCTTTATCACAACTAGTAAAAATTCCTTTATTAACTATTGTAAGATTTTCATCACCTTTTGAGGATACTCCAATTAGTCTCGGATCTTGATTTTTATTATCAAAAATTTCTTTGTCAGCTCTAAAAGTTGTTTTTCCTGCAACAAATTTATTTTTTATAAAATCAAAAATAACATTTGAAAAATAAATTTGATCACTTTTGGGTAAACCAAAATTCGAAACCAATAATACATCTTTACCTTTTAATTGTTCACTATTTAAGTTGAATTTAAATTCTTCTAAATAAAAATAATTTGAATTTAAATCATTTATTTCAGTATTTTTTTTTGAGCTTAAAGAATTTTCATTTATGAGATATTCAACGTCTTCAGATTTTATTGTATATTTTGACTGAATTATCGATTTAGTTTTACCTATAGAAAATATTTTTTTTTGATTTAGTAAATAGGTAACTTCATCTGCAAAAATTAAATAATTTTTAACAGGATTATTTATCTTTACATTTTTATATGCTATTATTATGTTTTTGATTTTATCATAACGAAATTCATCAGCAGTAATTATCATACCATCTTCATTTACTGCCTTAGAATTTCCTTTAGTTATTACCTTTTCCTCATTTTTAAAATAAGTTGTTTGATTAGAGGTAATTATAATTTGATTATTTAAATCATTAATTTTTGTATTACCAAACGTTTTCAAAATATTTTTTTTTTTATTAAATTCAAATTTCTCAGAGTTAATAATTATATTGTTATCAGTGGTAATGACTCCTTTTTTGTCACCTATAAATAAATTACCCTTTTCTAAAATTTGAATTTCTGTTACATCAAAATTGAATTGATCTTGGCCTTGAACATTAAAAAAAATACAATTTAATATAAATAAAGTTAATAAAATTTTTTGAATTCTATTTTTCATTAATTCTAGATATCATAATACTGTTAATTAAAATAAAAATTAATATTGGAAAAAAAATAGAGGCTAACAATGGTATTTTCTCAGTCTTTCCTAATACGAAAAAAAAATTATTTATGTAATATATAATTACAGAAAAAAATAGACCTAAGGCTATTTTAAATGTTGTATTTTCAAGTCTTTTAACTCTAAGCATTATCAATGATGAAAAAATACAAATTAAGAGCAGATATATAGGTAAAGATATCAATTTCAAAAGTTGTAACTCAACTTCGGTCACAGAATAATTAAGTTTTTTGTAATTTTCTCTTAATTCGTAGAGCTCTATCAGACTCAATGAGGATAAATTAGAATAAAGAGTTTGAATTCTGTCTAAATTGAAATTTGTTTTTAAATTTTTAGTATCATAATTTGTATAATCATTTTTATTATAAATTTTTGCATCAAATATTAACCACTCATTATTGGTGATATCTATTTTAGGGCTTTTGATATTTCTAATTACTGTATAATCTTTCGAGAATTCAGTTATAAAATTGTTTATTAGAAAATTTTGATTTATCTCTGAAGAGTTGGTTATTATAATTTTATTATCAATTTCATCTTTTATCCACAACCCATTTTTAGTCACAACTGCTAAATATTTTCCATCTGATGTATATTGGGATTTGAGTTTGAGATAAAAATTTTTCATATTTGATGAAAAATTATAAAAAATAGTGGTTAATAAAATTCCAGTTATAATTGATATTATACTTAATATTTGAATAATTTTTGTATTTTTTAAACCCGAATATTTAAAAACTTCTATTTCATTATTATTAAAAAGTTTTATAAAAAATAATTGAGTAGAAATTAAAAATATAAAAGGAAACATTTCAAATACCATGTCAGGTGAATTTAATAATGATAAAAATAGTGGGAAATAAACATCAACATTTATTTCCTTGAAAAAATCAAGTTCACTTAAGAGATTTAAAATATAAACCAAACATAACATAACTATTAAAACAAAAATTAGTGATTTAAAAAAAGTTAAAGTTAGAAATTTTACAAATGTTCTCATTTTGCAAAATTCCAAAAACAAAACTTCTTATAATAGAAGATGTAAAAAATTATAATTAAAATTATAGGTATAAAAATTATACTTGCATTATTAATAAGATTCTTAGAAATCAATCTTATGGTTGTTTCAGAAAATATTATTACAACTACTCCTAATAAAAAAGTTATAGTTCTTAATTTTAAATAATTAGAATTTTCTTTGGATGAAGTTATTAACAACAAAGGTGTAAGCATCAATATAGGAATATATAAAGGAACAATTAATCTTTTGTAAATTTCTTTGAATATATTTCCAATATTTTTTTTTGAACAATTTTCAATTTTGTTAATTAATTCTTTTTTTAATTTTGAATTAGAATAAAACATTAAATCAATGCATCTAAGAAGTTTGTAAGTTGTTAACTCCTGAGTTTTTGTATAAGTAGTTGTATTTGTCTCAAAAGTATTTAAAGGAAAGTCTGATTTTGAAAAGCTGAAATTTGTTATTTCATCTTTTTTTCCTGTAATAGTTTCACCTTCATATAAAATTAAAATTGGTATATTATTTTTTTCTTTGAATTGACCGCGCTTAGCATAAGTAATTTGGAAGTTTTTGTTATCAATCTCTTTTTTTAAATATAGATTATAAAGGTTTCCATTGGCATCTTTTTTTTGACTATATATAGTTACACCTTTAATTGTATCATTAAATCTTTTTGGCTTTATAAAATTTTCAAAAAAATTCACTGTTGAATTTTTTAAATAACCTCTAGCTAAACTTTGCGATTTTGGAACTACTATGGTGGTTAAAATAATTTGCGTTATCGTTATAATGAAAGAAACTTTTAATATAAAATTAACCAATTGGATTTTATTAACTCCAAAATTCCAAAATATCATTAATTCATTATTACTTTCATATTTTAAGGTTACATAAAATAAGCTAAAGAAAAGAACAAAAGGAAGTAGTTTGCTCAATATTTTTGGAAAATTTAACATAGAATAACTGAAGTACACAATATAGTCGCGACCATCATCAATCATAATATCTAAAAAATTTACTGCCTGAAAAACCCATACAATCACGCTAGAGCTAACTAAGGCTAGAAAAAAGAAGTTAATATAGTCAGATAATAGCTTTCTAAACAAAATTTTTTTCATTGAATTATGATTATTTTATTCTTATATAACACTACTCTCATAGAGTGTATTTAAAATTTATGCCAATAAAAATTAGTTATAAAACTACGTCAAAAAAACAAAAGGATAATAATCTTATTTTGTTTGTTGATGAAAATTTTAGCCTTTTAAGCTCAAAAAAACATATTTCTAGCAATGAATATTCTTTTATTTCTGACTTATTAAAGACAAGAGATCTTAAGAAAAGTATTTTATCTTTTGAACTAAGCTCAAAAAAAAAGATTGTTCTAGTATCCTTAAAAAAAAAATTAATTAATTCTGAAATAGAGAGGCAGGGGGCAAAATTCTATGATCATTTTAAAAGCTTCAAACAAATTCAATTTAATATTAATTCTGATATTACTTCAAAAAATATTGTTGGAAATTTTTTACATGGATTAAAATTAAAATCTTATAGATTTGACAAATATTTAACTAAAAAAAATAATAACAATATAACAATAAATGTTTTTGGTAAAAATTTACCTTCCTCTAATGAGCAATTAAAGTTTAAAGCTATAGAAGAAGGTTCTTTTTATACAAGAGATTTAGTGTCTGAACCTGGGAATGTATTGCACCCAGATGAATACGCAAAAAGAATAAATACATTAAAAAAATATGGATTGAAGATTACTGTTTACGATGAAAAAAAATTAAAGAAACTTGGAATGAATACACTGCTTGGGGTAGGTCAAGGAAGTATAAGAGGCTCCTACCTTGTAACAATGGAATGGAAAGGATTAAAAAATAATTCTAAACCTTTGGCATTTGTAGGAAAAGGTGTTTGTTTTGATACAGGGGGTATATCTCTTAAACCTGCTAAATTTATGGAAGATATGACTTACGATATGGCAGGTTCAGCCGTCGTGGTTGGTTTAATGAAAAGTTTAGCTTTAAGAAAAGCAAAGATAAACGCTGTTGGTGTTGTTGGACTTGTTGAAAATATGCCTGGAGGTAATGCGTTAAGACCAGGTGATATTTTAAAATCATACAGTGGAAAAACAGTTGAAGTTTTAAATACAGATGCTGAGGGGAGATTAGTACTTGCTGATGCATTAACTTATACAGAAAAAAAATTTAATCCAAAATTTATTATTGATTTAGCTACATTGACTGGTGCAATAATTGTATCATTAGGCTCTGAGTATGCAGGTCTTTTTTCAAATAATGATAAATTGTCCAAACAGTTAATCGATGTTGGAGAAAAGGTTGAAGAAAAAGTTTGGAGGATGCCTTTAAATAAAAATTTTGATAAGTTAATTGATTCAAAAAATGCGGATATGCAAAATATAAATTATATTGGAGGAGCAGGGTCCACTACTGCTGCTCAATTTTTACAGAGATTTATTTTAAATAAAACTCCTTGGGCACATTTAGATATAGCTGGTATGGCTTTTTCAAAATATGGCGGAGCATTAAATTCAAGCGGTGCAACAGGTTATGGAGTGAGATTATTAAATAAATTAGTCGAGGATCATTATGAGTAACATAGAACAAACTTTATCAATTATTAAACCAGATGCTGTTGAAAGAAATCTTGAAAATGAAATAAAAGAAATGTTCAAAAAAAAAGAATTTTCTATTTTAAAAGAAAAAAAAATTCAAATAGAGAAATCAGAAGCAGAAAAATTCTATAAAGTGCACGAAACTAAACCATTTTATAACGATTTATGTGATTATCTATCATCTGGCCCAATTGTTGTAATGGTTCTTGAAAGAGAGAATGCAGTGATAGAAAATAGAAAGTTAATGGGAGCAACAAATCCAAAAGAGGCAGAAGAGGGCACTCTTAGAAAAAAATATGGAATTTCAATTGACAAAAATTCAGTTCATGGTTCAGACAGTGTTGAAAATGCTAAAATTGAAATAGATTTTTTTTTTAAAGAGTAAACACTTTTATTATTGCTTTTGGGTATAGCTTGTGTTCTTGGGCTAAAATTTTTTTAGCAAGAGAAGACTCAGTATCTTTTTTTGAAATCCTGACTTTCTTTTGTAGAATAATCTTCCCCGAGTCTAATCTAGCATTTACAAAATGAACAGTGCATCCTGAGTATTTTTCCTTATTTTTTAATACTCTTTGGTGAGTATTTAATCCTTTATATTTTGGCAGTAAAGAGGGATGTATATTTAAAATTTGTCCTTTAAATTTTTTTATAAAATTTTTTGACAAAATTTTCATAAATCCAGCTAGACAAATCATTTCAATATTATTTTTTTTTAAGATAGAAAGTATCTTATTTTCACTTAATTTTTTATTTTTAAAATTAAAAACTTTTTTTTTAATTTGAAATTTTTTGGCATAATTTAAACCTTTTGCCTTAGAGTTATTTGAAACAATAAAGTTAATCGATATAGGAGATATTTTAGTTTTAGAAAATTTTGCTAAAGCTTTTAAGTTACTGCCCGTCCCTGAAATAAATACAGCTGTTCTTATTCTATTGTGACCAGTTGATAGAGCCATTTAACTTAACTTTATTTTTACCATTAAAAATTTTTCCAATAACATATGGTTTATATTTTTTTGAAAAAAATTTACTTATTTTTTTTAAATTTTTACTTTCAACAATGAGACAAAAACCAACTCCACAGTTAAATGTTTTAAGCATTTCATGATCAGAAATTCCATTGTTTTTAAGCCAATTAAATATTTCAGAAGTTTCAATTTTATCTAAACTTAAGTGTGCTGAGAGTTTATCTGGTATAATTCTTTTAATATTATCAGACAAACCTCCCCCAGTTATATTTGCACAGCCATTTATTAAGTTGTTGTTTATTAAATTCATTATTTCTTTAACATATATTTTAGTTGGTTTTAGAAGCTCTGATTTTAAAAATTTATTTTTTTTAATATTTATTTTTTTTTGTTTTAATAAATATCTTATAAGAGAATACCCATTTGAATGTAAACCGTTAGAAGGAATTGCAACTATAAGATTATTCTTTTTTATTTTTTTTTTATTTAAAATTCTATTCTTTCCTACAACTCCTACAGCAAAACCTGCGATATCAAATTTACCTTTTTCATACGTACCTGGCATCTCAGCAGTTTCTCCTCCGACGAGCTCACATTCTGATTGATTGCAGCCTTTGTTAATTCCTTTTATTATTGCCTTAAGTTTTTTAAGATCAATTTTATTTATTGATATATAATCTAAAAAAAGCAAAGGCTTAGCTCCTTGTACGATTAAATCATTTACACTCATAGCAACCAAGTCAATTCCAATGGTATCAAATTTATTTAACGTATTAGCAATTTCAATTTTGGTACCCACACCATCGGTACAAGCTACGATTTGAGGTTGTTTAATATTATTTGGTATATTTGTTATTGAGCCAAAACCACCTATATTTGAAAACTTTTTTTTGCCTCTTTTTTTTGCTGAAACTGTAGAAATGAAATCAATAAACTTATCTGCAGCTTTAATATTAACTCCACTTTTTTTATAGGTAAATTTTTTTTTATTCATTAATATGTTTTATGAAATTTATTTCTCAACTTTTTAAATTAAGGCTTTTATATAATTTTTTTTTATTTCTTGCTTTAATAAATATTTTTTTTTCCACAGATAATAGTCATGCAAAGACATTTTCTATAAATGATATTGAAATATCAACACCTTTTGAAATAAATTTTAATAAAAATGAAATTATCGATAAAGGATTTTTTAAGGCATTTAATGAACTAATTTTTTCAATTGTCCAAAGCAAAGATCAAATAAAATTACAAAATACGCCGATTAATCAAATAAAAGGAATGATAGAAACGTTCTCTATTAAGGAAGAAAAGTTTATCGATGAAATTTATTATCTTGTCCTGAATGTTTCTTTTAATAAAAAAAATATATTTGATTTACTAGAGTCAAAAAATGTATTTCCATCTTTACCTGTAAAAAAAGATTTCTTATTCATTCCAGTTTTTGTTGATCAGAATAAAAATCAAGTTTCAATGTTTTCTGAGAATAAATTATTTTTCAGCTGGAATTTGAATAACAAAAAATATAGTCTTTTAAATTATATATTACCCACTCAAGATCTTGATGATTTTAGTTTAATAAAAAAAAATATTAATAATTTAGAAACTTATGACTTCAAAGAAATTATAAATAAATACAATATAAATGATTACATAATTATGATTGTGTTTAAAGATGACAATAAAATAAGAGTATTTAATAAAATTTTTTTTAATCAAAAGAATAATCTAAAAAATTTAAATTATACCAAAGTTAATTTTGATGATGAAGAACAGCTATTTAAATTTATTGATAATTTAAAATTAGTTTATGAAGATTTTTGGAAATCGCAAAATCAAATTAATACCTCAGTAAAACTAACTTTAAATATTTCTATAGATAATTCTAATAATATAAAGATTAATAAATTTGAAAAAATTTTATCTAATATGGATTTGATATATAATTCTTATATTTATAAATTTGATAATCAAAATAATTATTATAAGGTTATTTTTAATGGAACACCTGATAAATTTTTAGAAGTCATGAGTTATCAAAATTATTATTTTGAAATTAAAAATAAAATTTGGGTTTTAAATGAAAAATCTTAATCAGCAAATACTTAAATTTGATTATGAACAAAATTTTAAAGATCAGGATTTCTATGTTTCAAATAGCAATGAACATTCTTTTAGTCTTTTAAGTAGTTGGCCAAAATGGGATAAAAATTTTATAAACTTGATAGGTGAAAAGTTTTCAGGAAAAAGCCATTTAATAAATATATTTTTAGAAAAGCATAGAGGAATTAAAATAAATGCAGAAGATATTAATAATGATTTTCTTCAAAAAATAAAAATATATGAAAATATTGTTGTTGAGGATTTAACTGAAAAAATAAATGAAAATTTATTATTTACACTTATTAATATAATAGATCAGGATAATAAGTATTTAATAGTAACCTCAAAAATACCAATAGTTGACTTTAAATTTAAACTTAATGATCTAAGTTCAAGATCTGCCAATTTTATTTTAACTCAAATTGAAAAACCTGGTGACGATTTAATTTATGCATTAATACTAAAAAATCTTTCTGATCGTCAAATATCAATAGACCAAAAACTTATTGAGTTTATAATTAAGAGAATTGATAGAACCTATGGCAAAATTTCTGATTTCATATATAAAATCGACGAAATTAGTTTAAAAAGAAAGAAACCAATCGATTTTAAAATTATTAGAGAAGCATTAGAGGTTTAATTGAATAAATATAGAACACATAAGTGCAATGAATTAAGAAAAGTGCATGTAGATAAAAAAATTAATCTTGCAGGTTGGATAAATAAAAAAAGAGACCATGGGAATTTATTATTCATTGATCTAAGAGATAATTACGGAATTACCCAATGTATAATTGATAAAGATAATAAATATTTTTCTGAATTAGAAAAAATGCAATTAGAAACGGTAATTAAAGTGGAGGGAAAAGTTGTTAATAGATCAAAAGAAACAATTAATTCTGAAATTGATACAGGTGAAATAGAGGTTGTTATTGAGAAACATGAAATTTTGGGAACTTGTAAAGAACTGCCTATGCCAGTCTTTAGCGATCAAGAATACGCAGAAGAAATAAGATTAAAATATAGATTCTTAGATCTAAGAAGAAAAAAAATTCATGAAAATATTATTTTAAGATCTAAAGTTATTTCATATATACGAAACGAAATGACTAAATTAGGTTTTTTAGAATTTCAAACACCAATTTTAACCTCATCTAGTCCAGAGGGTGCTAGAGATTTTTTAGTACCAAGTCGTTTAAATCCAGGAAAATTTTATGCACTACCTCAAGCTCCTCAACAATTTAAGCAATTAATAATGGTCTCTGGGTTTGATAGATATTTTCAAATAGCACCTTGCTTCAGAGATGAAGATGCAAGAGCAGACAGAAGTCCTGGGGAGTTTTATCAATTAGATTTAGAAATGTCATTTGTTGAACAAGAGGATGTATTCAATGTTGTTGAAAAGTTAATGGTTAATACATTTAAAAATTTTTCTACAAAAAAATTGATGTTTGATAAATTTCCAAAGATTTCATACAAGGATGCAATGCTTAAATATGGTACTGATAAACCAGATTTAAGAAATCCGCTCATTGTGAATGATATAACTGAAATTTTTACAAGAGAAGATGTTTCATTTGAAATATTTAAAAAATTAGTAAAATCTGGATCTAAAGTAAGATGTATTATTACAAAAAATACGAAAGATAAGCCAAGAAGTTTCTTTGATAATATTGATAAATGGGCAAAAGAAGAAGGTGCCTCCGGTTTAGCTTATTTTACTTTTGAAAAAGATAAGGACATTTCAGCAAAAGGCCCTATAGGAAAATTCTTTTCTCAAGATGCATTGGCTGAAATTATGAAAAAAACAAACTGTGAAATAGGGGATAGTATTTTCATGGCTTGTGGAAAAAAAGATGAATTAGAAAAAATTACTGCATTAGCAAGAGATAAAATTGCAAAAGATCTAGATTTAATTGATGAAAATGTTTTCGCATTTTGCTGGATTGTAGACTATCCAATGTTTGAAAAAGATGAATCAACGAACAAGATTGAATTTAGTCACAATCCATTTTCAATGCCTCAAGGTGATTTCAGTGAAAAAGATTTTGAAAACCCATTAGATATACTTGCATATCAATATGACATAGTTTGTAATGGCATAGAATTATCTTCGGGAGCAATTAGAAATCATAAACCAGAACTTATGTATAAACTTTTCTCAATTGCAGGATATGATAAAAAACAAGTTGATGAAAAGTTTAGTGGAATGATAAATGCATTAAGTTATGGAGCTCCACCACATGGAGGGATAGCACCTGGAATTGATAGAATAGTAATGTTGTTAGCTAATGAGAAAAATATTAGAGAAGTTACAATGTTTCCAATGAACCAAAATGCACAAGATTTAATGATGAACGCTCCATCAGAAGTCAATCCTGACCAATTAAAAGAATTAAATCTTACTTTAAAGTCTAAAAAATAAAAAAAATTATTTTTTACCTTTTAAACTTATTTTGACATCAGAAAGATCAACTAAATTTTTTTTATAGTTATTTCTTACAAAACCCTTACTGGTAATGTCTTTTACTATTTTTAATAATTGATTTTGATCCTCAGAGTTTTGATCTTCAGTACTTAGATTATCATTACCTCCAATTGCTGGAGTATGGGCTAGATCCTCTCTATTTTGATATGAAATCGCTAACTCTCTGAATATATAATCTAGTATCGAAGTAGCACTTAAAATTCTATCATTGCCATATACCTTACCAGATGGTTCAAATTTTGTACCAACAAATGCGCTTATAAATTCATCTAAAGGAACTCCGTATTGAAGACCAAGAGAAATAGCAATTGCAAAGTTATTCATCAGAGCTTTTACTAATTCGCCTTCTTTACTAGTATCAATAAATATTTCACCAATTTTTCCATCTTCATATTCCCCAGTATGAAGGTAAACTTTATGGTCCCCAATAGATGCTTTTTGAATATATCCTTTTCTTCTATCTGGCATACTAAATCTTTTTCCTGATTTCTCGTTTATATTATGTATACCGGTTATTGTATTTTCTTTAGACATTGAACTTTTATTGTTTTGTTCAGATAGCACGTCTGCTTTGTTATTCTCAATTACTTTATTATTTTTTGGATCAAGGTTTTTCGTTTTTCTATTGTCTAATTTAACGTCTAAAACCTCAAATTTTCCGTCATCTCTTTTTTCTAAATTTTTTAATTCTGCCTCATTAATATCATCTAAATAATGATTAACCTTGAAGGTACACGTATAATAAGTTTCAACTAGATATTTTGCCATTTGACCTCTGTTTTAATTTTAATTTGAATAATGAATCAATTTATTTATATACATATTCATATTTTAGTCTAATTTAAATTTTACAATTTTTAATTGAATAAAAAAAAATAAAATGTTGACACTTTTAAAAAAAATTTTCATTTGGTGGAATCAAGATACTTTTGGGACTAGATTAAAAACTATTCTTTTTGGAAAATTTGTCGGTACAGATGAGTTAGGCAATAAATACTATGAAAGTAAAAATGGAAAAAGATGGGTTATCTATTCAAACACTATTGATGCATCAAAAATTCCTGTAGAGTGGTATTCCTGGATACACTTTACACCAAATAAAATTGAAAAAAAACATACTTTGAAAAAATATGATTGGCAAAAACCTCATCAAGAAAATTTAACTGGAACTGAAGAGGCATATTATCCAAACAAAAATAAAAATGGTGTCAAAAAAAAATATTCAAGTTGGAAAGAATAATTTTAAATTAATAAGTTTAGTTATTTTATTTTATTTTTTTTCGATCTTAAACTTAAATTCACAAAATAATTTAGAAGGTTCTTTTACAGATATAAAAATTCTAGATAAAATAAGTTCGAAAAATACTTTGCTAAAACTTAAAAATGGTGAGTTAATAAAATTCAAAGATTTGGCTATAAAAAGTCTTAAATGTAAAGATTCTGAGTTTGATGATAATCCTGAAATTACTGCCTATATACAGGTCAGAGATTTAACCAATAAAAATAATGATGAAGTTTTTGTTTTTAATGGATGGATGTTTTCATCTAGCCCATCTATAGCCCCTTTTGATCATCCTGTTTATGATGTATGGCTAATTAATTGCTATTAAACAATTGAGTCTTTATCTAGCCAACTAACATTAAAATCTGAACTGATAAATTTTTTATGATTAAGTAATTTTTTATGCAATGGTATTGTTGTAGTAATTCCTTCAATAACAAATTCATCTAAAGACCTATTCATTCTTTGAATAGCTTCAGTTCTATTTCTTCCATGACAAATTAATTTGCAAACCATACTGTCATAATAAGGGGTAACCTTATACCCTTGAAATATTGCGCCATCCACTCTTGTTCTGAATCCTGAAGGTTGATGACACATGGTTATTACTCCAGGTGATGGTTGAAAATTTTTACTTGCATCCTCTGCATTAATTCTACATTCAATCGCATGACCTCTAGGATTTATATCGTTTTGTTTTAAAGCTGTTTCACCTGAAAAGGCTATCCAAATCTGTTCTTTAATTATGTCAACTCCAGTAACCATTTCGGTTACAGGATGTTCAACCTGAACTCTTGTATTCATCTCAAGAAAATAAAATTGTCCATCTTCATATATAAATTCAACAGTTCCAGCTCCCATGTAGCCTATTTTAGAAACCATATTTACTGTTTTCTCAAATAAATCTTTCCTTATATCGTTATTTAAAACTGGACTAGGTGTTTCCTCTATTAATTTTTGATGCCTTCTTTGAACTGAACAATCTCTTTCATGAAGGTGAACTACTCTATTTTTACCTGCTAATATTTGCACTTCAATATGCCTTGGATTTTGAAAAAATTTTTCAATATAAACCTCGTCATTTCCAAAGTATTTTTTTGCCTCAGATTTTGCAGTTGAAAACAATGTTTCAAATTCCTCTTCTTTGTAAACTATTTTCATTCCCTTACCACCACCCCCACCAGAAGCTTTTATTAAAACTGGAAAACCAATTTTTTTACAAAGTTCCTTTGCTTCAGCAATATCGTTTACACCACCTTTAGATCCCTCAATAACAGGTAAACCATTTTCCTTTGCAATTTTTTTAGCTTGAATTTTATCTCCCATCATTTCAATATGTTCTGATGAAGCCCCAATAAAATTAATTTTATTTTCCTCTAATATTCTTGCAAAATTTGAGTTTTCAGAGAGAAAGCCATATCCTGGATGAACAGCATCGGAATTTGTTAATTCTATCGCAGACATTAAAGCAGGAATATTTAAATAACTATTAGCTGGTTGATGCGTACCAATGCAAACGCTTTCATCTGCCATTCTAACGTGCATACTTTCTCTATCTACATCTGAGTGAACAGCAACTGTAGGTATTCCCCATTCTTTACATGCTCTAATAATTCTAACTGCAATTTCCCCACGGTTTGCAATTAAAATTTTTTTAAACATTATTTATTCTAGGATAATAATAGTTTGACCAAATTCAACAGGCTGTCCATCTTCGACACAAATTTCTTTTACTACACCATCTGCTGTAGAAGGAACATGGTTCATTGTTTTCATCGCTTCTACAATCATGATAGTATCACCCTTTTTAATTTTTTTACCTATCTCAACAAATTTTTTTGCCCCAGGTTCTGGAGCATGATATGCAGTACCTATTATTGGAGAAGTAACTTCAGTGCCTGATTTAATATTTTGAATTGGTGTTGAGGTTATATTTGTATTGGACTCAGTTAGAGAATTAACTTGTGGTTGACTACTTAATGTAACATTATTCTTTGAAATTTTTATTTTAGTGTCTTTCTCTGTTATTTCTATTTCGGTTAGATTAAATTCATTTAAATAATCACTTAATTCTTTAATTATTTTTTTATCAATTTTCATTTTGAATTGTCTTTTGTAATGAAATTATGGCCAAAATATATCCTTCAGAACCTAATCCAAAAATTCCCCCAGTTACCACACCACTTATAAGTGATTTATGTCTGAATTCCTCCCTTTTATAGATATTGGATATATGTAGCTCAATTATTGGTTTTTTAAATAGTTCAAGAGCATCTCTTATTGCTACAGATGTGTGTGTGAAGCCAGCAGCATTTATAATAATACCCTCATATTTATTTCTTGCATTTTGAATTATATCAACCAATTCTCCCTCGATATTAGATTGGGCAAATTCTATTTCTAGACCAATTTCTTTTCCTTTTTTCAAGCAATTTTCTTTAAGCTGATCAAAAGTTGTTGATCCATATTGTGATTGTTCTCTTTCACCTAATAGATTAAGATTTGGACCGTTAATAATAATTATTTTATTGTTCATTCAGCATTTATATACGATGAAAAAAATAAAAAAAATAAAAATTAAATTAAATGGTAGAGTCAAATCTTTAATTTTGGACTCTAAACTCTCAGATTTGTTAAAACATCTTAAAATACCATTAAAAAAAGTAGCTATAGAGCTTAATGAAGAAATAATTGATAAAAAAAAAATTAATAAAATTAAATTGAAAAAAAATGATAAAATTGAAATAGTTCATTTCATAGGAGGTGGTTAAATTGAAAAAAGATAATTTTATTATTGCAAAGAAAAAATTTAAATCAAGATTGATAGTTGGTACTGGAAAATATAATAGTATGTCGGAATGTGCTAAAGCAATTAAGCTTTCTGGGGCTGAAATTGTAACTGTAGCAGTTAGAAGAGTAAATATTGTTGATAAAAATAAGCCATTGTTAATGGATTATATTGATCCAAGAAAAATTACTTATTTGCCTAATACGGCAGGATGTTTTAATTCTAAAGAAGCTTTACGAACTCTTAGGCTCGCTAGAGAAATAGGTGGTTGGAAATTGGTTAAATTAGAAGTTTTAGGAGACAAAAAAAACCTCTTTCCTGACATGATTGAAACTCTAAAATCAACAGAAGTGTTAGCTAAAGAAGGATTTAAAGTTATGGTTTATTGCAATGATGATCCTTTAATGGCTAAGCGTTTAGAGAATTCAGGTGCTGTTGCAATTATGCCTTTAGCTGCACCAATAGGATCAGGATTAGGTATACAAAATAAAATTAATGTTCAGATAATTAGAAATCAGACTAAACTTCCGTTAATTATAGATGCTGGCTTAGGTCAAGCTTCTGATGCAACTATTGCAATGGAATTAGGTTGTGATGGGGTACTTGTTAACACAGCAATTGCAAAGGCAAAAAAACCTTTTGAAATGGCTTTAGCTTTTAAGAATGCTGTTATTGCTGGAAGGCAATCTTATACATCTGGAAGAATTGACAAGATAATTATGGGTAATCCTTCGTCTCCATCAAAAGGGATTATTTAGTTTTTTTAAAATATCTTTTTTTTTTATATGTTTTTTTACTAGTAATTTTATTTACTTTTTTTTCTAGAAATTTACTCTCTTTTTTTTGTATTTCTAAATTTTTTAATTTTTCGTAGTATTCTACTAATTCAATTGTTTTTTTTGATTTATTTTGAATATTGATAATGTACTCAGGTATAATTAAAGAGTTATCGCTAATAATATCTATTGTTATTTTATTTTTTTTTTCAAAATAGGTTAAGTCATTTACAAAATTTTCTTTAAGAAAATCTGAAATTTTTTTACAAACTTTTAATTCTACAAATTTAGCTTTGTTAATTACAGCTTTCAACTCCACAATTTTTAGAAGTTTTTGAGCAAAAGATTCGTCGGTTAATGTTACTTTCCATTTAATGGCGCTTTCCCGAAGTCTTTGTCTTGACATTTCTAAAAGTCCAAAATTACTAATTCTACCGATTTGAATTCTAGCTCTATCCGTTCTGCATTTTTCTTTTAGTTTTCTTTCTACCAACCTCCTGTTTCCATAACTTAGCATATCGATAAAATCTATAATAATTAAACCAGACAGATCTCTTATCTTAATTTGTCTTGCTATTTCCTCTGCGGCTTCTATGTTTGTGTCTAAAGCAGTACTTTCAACATTTTTCCCTTTTATCGAGCTCCCAGAATTTATATCTATCGACACTAAAGCTTCATTTGGGTTAATAACTAAATATCCTCCTGATTTGAGTTTAATTTCAGAGTCAAATATTTGATTTAATTTTTGTTCAATATTTTCTTGTATAAATAGTGGAACTTTACCTCTATATTTTTTTACTTTTTTAACACTGGATGGCATCATAATTTTCATGAATGATTGTGCTTTTTTATAACCTTCGTTTCCTTCAACAATTATATTTTGTGTGCTATCATCAAAAATATCTCTTAGTGTTCTTTTAATTATTTCACTTTCTTGATGAATTAAAGATGGAGCTATAGAGTTAATTGCATTATCTTTTATTTGACCCCAAGTATTAATTAAAGTTGTTAAATCATTATTTATTTCATTTTTTGTTTTATTGCTTCCTGCAGTCCTTACTATTAAACCCATTTCTCTGGGTATTTCTATTTCATTTAGAATTGTTCTAATTTTTTTTCTATCAGTTGGATTAAAAATTTTTCTAGAAATACCTCCACCTTTTGGAGTGTTAGGCATTAAAACTATATATTTCCCCGCTATAGAAATGAATGTGCTTAAAGCAGCACCTTTTTGACCTCTTTCATCTTTAATAACTTGTACTAAAATTACTTGATTAGGTTTAATTACTTCCTGAATTTTATATCTTTTGAATTTAAATTTATGCTCTTTTTTTTCTTTTTCTTGTCCTAAATTTTCTTTAGAAATTACATTTTCTTTTTCAAGAGGATCTTCATCTATTTGTTCGTGAATTTCTTTTTCAATGGGATCATCTATTTCTAATTTTCCCTTAGCAATATTTTCCTCCTCTTTAGCTTCAACTTCTTTTGAAAGCTCTTCTCTAGCTTTTTTTTCCTCTTCTTTTATTTTTTCTAAATCTGCTTTTGGAATTTGATAGTAATCTGACTGAATATCATTAAACGAGAGAAATCCATGTCTCTCTCTTCCAAAATCAACAAAGGCTGCCTGCAGAGAGGGCTCTATTCTACTTACCTTGCCTAAATAAATATTATTTTTAATTAAGTTGTTTTTTAGACCTTCGTATTCGTAATCTTCAATATTTTCGCCTGATTTAAGAACAACTCTTGTTTCATTAGGATGCGATGCATCAATATATAAATTTTTTTCCATAATTTTATGATTATTATTTTCATTATTTTTTAATTTTAAAAAATTTTGTTTAATTCTTTTGCCATATCTTTAACAAATTCCAAGATATAATGATATCAAAATGAATAAATTAATAAAAAATATCTTTATTTTAGCTTTAACTTGTATTCTTTTATCAGGAGTTTTGATAATTAGTATATTGTGGACATTTTCAAATGACCTTCCTGATTATAAATTTTTAAAAAATTACAAACCATCAGTTTCAAGCAAGGTTTATTCAGGAAATGGTGAATTAGTCTCAGATTTTTCTCAGGAAAAAAGAATATTTATACCATTTAATTCTATTCCAAAAAATGTGATCAATTCCTTTTTATCTGCTGAAGATAAGAATTTTTTTTCACATCCAGGTGTTGATGCTAAAGGGGTTATCAGGGCAATTATAAATAATATTTCAAACTTAATATCCTCAAAGAGACTTGAGGGCGCATCGACGATTACTCAGCAGGTTGCAAAAAACTTTTTATTAACAAATGAAATAAGCTTAAATAGAAAAATTAAGGAAGCAATTTTAGCCTTTAGAATTGAAAGAGCTTTATCTAAAGAGAGAATATTGGAACTTTACCTTAATCAAATTTATCTAGGTAGTGGAGCTTATGGAGTGGCTGCTGCGAGCTTAGAATATTTTGATAAATCTATCAGAGACTTAAATTATTCAGAAGCCGCATTACTAGCAGCTCTACCAAAAGCACCAAGCAGATATAACCCTTTTAGAAACCCTGAAGTAGCAAAATTTAGAAGAAATTTAGTTTTAAAAAATTTGTTAGATAATAATTATTTAACTTCAGAATGGTACGAAAAACTTGCAAAAGAGGAAATAACTTTAAAAAAAAATAAAAAAATTTATTTAGAAGATGCTCAATATTTTATTGAAGATGTGAGAAAGAGTGTAATTGAAACTTTGAGTTATGATAAAGTTTATAAACAAGGTTTTAATATTAACACTCCAATAGATTTAAATTTACAAACAATTGCAACAAAATCACTTAGAGATGGATTAATAGAGTATGATAAAAGAAAGGGATGGAGAGGACCACTTACAAACAAGATTTATAATTCAGAATGGAAAAAAGATTTAGGAAAATACAAATTAGAAAATTCAATTAATTGGAAATTAGCAATAATCAAAAAGATAAATAAATTTTCAGCAGAAATAGAAACAGAAGACAATATAAAAGGTGTTATTGAATATCAGAGTATTTCTTGGACAAAGAAAGAATTTAATAAATTATTAAAACCTGGTGATATTATTTATGTTAAAAATGTTAAAGAAAATATTTTTAATTTACAACAATTACCAAAGGTAAATGGTGGAATTGTAGTAATGGATCCATTTACAGGAAGAGTTTTAGCACTAAGCGGTGGTTTTAGTTTTAAACAAAGTGAATTTAATAGAGCAACTCAAGCTAAAAGACAACCTGGATCAGCTTTTAAACCTTTTGTTTATGCATTAGCTTTAGAGAATAATTTTACACCGACATCATTAGTTCTAGATGCACCACTGGTTTTAGACCAAGGCGATGATTTAAAAATGTGGAAACCAGAAAATTATGGAAAAAAATTTTATGGGCCCTCGACTTTAAGGGTTGGTTTAGAGAAATCTAGAAATTTAATGACAGTAAGAATAGCCCAAAATCTTGGTGTAGAGAAAATAGTTGAATTTTCAAAAGCATTAAAAATTTATGAAAATCCAGAGGAACTTTTATCCATATCTTTGGGTTCTGCTGAAACAACTTTATTAAAACTTACATCTGCTTATTCAGTTTTTATTAATGGAGGAAAACTTGTTGATCCGATACTGATAGATAGAATTCAAGACAGCGAGGGAAACACCATTTTTAATAATGATAAAAGAAAATGTGTTGATTGTGATCAAATTTCTTATTTAACTAATGATTATCCAGAGATTAAAAATAACTATACTCAAATTTTTTCTCCAGAAACAGCTTTTCAAATGACATCTATTTTAGAAGGAGTTGTGCAAAGAGGCACAGCTAAAAAATTAAGAGACTTAAATTTAAATATTGCAGGCAAAACTGGAACAACAAATAAAAATACAGATACTTGGTTTATAGGTTTTACCTCAAATGTATTAGTTGGTGTATACGTTGGTTCAGATAACCCAACTCCATTAGGAAAATATGAAACAGGATCTAAAACTGCTTTGCCAATATTCAAAAGTTTTATAAGTGATTCTGTAAACAAATATGACGCAAGACCATTTAAGGCTGCCAAAGGAACAGTCATGATGGTTGTTGACCCTTTAACCGGTCAAAAGGCAAAATTTAATTCAAAGAATACTATTATTGAGGTTTTTAAAAAAGAAAATGTTGTTGATGGAAAAGTACTTTATACAAATTCAGATAGATTAGACTCAAATAATATATTAAAGTTTTACTAATGGATAATAATTATCAAAATTTTAAAGAAGAAGTTGAAAAGATAAATCAAAAAATTCAGGAGTATCTTTGAAAAAAATAATATCTATTCAAAACTGCAATCTTTAAATTCACAAATGCTGAGTGCCGAATTTTGGCAAGACAAAAAAAACTCTCAAAGAGTAATCAAAGAAAAAAAATTTTATGAAGATTTAACTGACTCTTTAAATAAAAATGTTGAAAAACTAAAAGATTTAAATGATTTAAATCAACTGGCAATTGAAGAAGAGAATTTACAAGTTCAAAAAGAAGTTCTACAAAATATAAAAGACTTAAGAAGTGAAGTTAAAAAAAATGAAATTAAATGTTTTTTATCTAATGAAGCAGACCCTTTAAATTGTTACATAGAAATACATGCCGGTGCAGGAGGTACAGAAAGTCAAGATTGGGCTGATATGCTAAGAAGAATGTATTTAAAATGGTCAGATAAAAAAAATTTTAAATCAAGTTTAATTAGTGAACATAGAGGTGAAGAGGCTGGAATAAAATCAGCAACAATAAAAATAGATGGAGATTATTCATTTGGTTGGTTAAAAAAAGAGTCTGGCATACATAGACTAGTAAGAATATCGCCTTTCGATTCGGGAGCAAGAAGACACACAAGTTTTGCAAGTGTTTGGATTTACCCTGTTGTGGATGAAAATATAAATATTGAAATTTTAGAAAAAGATTTAAGAATAGACACCTATCGATCCAGTGGAGCGGGTGGTCAGCATGTTAACACTACTGATAGTGCAGTTAGAATAACCCATATTCCATCAAAAATTGTTGTTCAATGCCAAAATGAAAGATCTCAACATAAAAATAAAGAAACATGCATGAATATGTTGAAAGCAAGATTATATGATTATGAAATTAAAATAAGAGAGAAAGAAAGTCAAAATGTTGAAAGTTCTAAATCTGAAATTGGGTGGGGTCATCAAATCAGATCATATGTTTTACAGCCTTATCAACTTGTAAAAGATAATAGAACTAATTTTGAAAGCACCAGTCCTGATAAAGTATTAGATGGTGATATCGATGAATTTTTGGAACAATCGCTTTATAAATTAAATGAAAAATAATATTTTAAAATATTTTATCCTACTTCTGTCGGTGTTGTTTATTTTGATAGTTTACCTTACCACAGTAGGCATAGAGACAGATAAATTTAATGATCAAATTAAAAAAAGAATTTTAAAAATAAATAAAAAGATAGATATAGATTTAAAAAAAATTAAATTAAATCTAGATCCTTTTAAACTTAAAATTTATGCAAAAACAGTCGGTACCACAGTATATTTTTCAAAAAGACCCTTAGCATTAGAGAGTATTAAAATGCAAGTTTCACTTAGTTCTTTAATTAAAAAAAAGATATCATCTTCAAGTATTGAGGCAACAACTAAGTCATTATTATTAAAAGATTTAATTAAATTTATTCGGACCACAAATAATAAACCTGAATTATTTATATTAGAGAAAATTGTAAAAAAAGGTAATGCAATTATAAATCTGAGTTTTAACATTGATGAAAATGGTAATATTAAAAAAAATTATAAAGTCGAAGGTCTGATAAAAGATGCAAGTATTAATTTTGTAAATAAGGCAAATATTAAGAATATAAATTTTAATTTCAATTTTCAAAAAGATAATTATTTTTTTAATAAAATAGATTTTAAAGTGGAAGAAGTAAAATTTATTTCAAAAAAACTAAACGTTAAAAAGAAAAAAAATAACTTTTTTATTGAAGGTGTTGTTGAAAATGATCAGTCAAGTTTAAATTCAAATTTATTAAAATTATTAAATTTAAGTTTTGAAAATATTATTATTGATGATTCTACATTTAAAACAAATAATGAATTTTCTTTGGAAATAGATGAAAAATTCAAAATTAAAAATATTATATTCAGCTCTGATATAAATATTGCTCAGCTAAAATACAAAAAATTAAAAATAATTAATGATTATTTTCCAGAAGTTGATGATTTAATTTTACTCGATAAACATAAATTGAATTTAAATTATAGGGATAAAAATTTATCAATTAATGGTGAGGGGCAAATTCAATTAAATACTGATGAAGTAAATGAAATTAGATATTTGATAAATAAAAAAGATAAGGACCTGAGTATAGATTCAGAATTATTTTTAAAAAATATAGTTTTAAAGCAACAAGATTTTTTAAAAATATTTTTCCCTCAAACTAATGAAAATATTAATTTAAATAATCAAAAATTAAAGATTAATTTTAAAAATAATAATCTAACCTTTTCAGGTTCTGGAAAATTAAAAATTGATAAAGATTTTGAAGAAATTGATTATTTTATTGAAAAAAAAGAAAACGAAATAAGTTTTAATACCAATCTAAATGTTAAAAATACAAAATTTCAAATTAATAATATTAATTATAAAAAAAAAGACAAAAGTAAGATGAGTCTTCTAATTAATGGAGAACTAAAAAATAACAAAAATTTATATATAAATAACTTTATTATTAATGAGGAAAATAATAACATTAAAATTGAAAATTTATTTCTCAATGATTCTAATCAAATAATTAAAATTGATCAGGCAAATTTTAATTATTTAGATACAGAAAATAAAAAAAATAATTACAATATAAAAAAAATAGAAGGCCATAATTATTTAATTGACGGCACTTCATTTAATGCAAACTCTTTAATTTCGAATTTACTAGATACTGAGGATAAAAAAGAAAACAATCTTTTTGAAAATAACGTAAGTATAGACCTCAATTTTGAGGAAGTTTACTTTGATGAAATATATTTTGTTAAGGATTTGAAAGGAAAGATAAATATTATTAACAATAAAGTAGAAGAGGCAGATATTTTGGCTTTTTATAACAATTCACAAAATTTAAAATTTACAATTAGAACAAATGATCAAGGTGAAAAAATTACTACTCTTTTTTCATCTAAGGCAAAACCTTTGGTAGATAGATATAAATTCATCAAAGGATTTAAAGATGACAGAGAGGGGTATTTAGACTTTTACTCTTTGAAAAAAGATGGAGTCTCAACTTCTAAATTAGTAATTGATAATTTTAAAGTTAAAGAAATTCCAGCGTTGGCTAAATTGCTGGCTCTCGCATCTCTTCAAGGGATAGCAGACTTGCTTACAGGAGAAGGGATTAGATTTACAGATTTTGAAATGTCCTTTTCAAACAAAAATAAAGTTATGACAATTGAGGAGCTGTATGCAATTGGACCAGCAATATCTATTTTACTGGAAGGCTATATTGCAGATGATAATTTAGTTAGTTTAAGGGGCACGTTGGTTCCTGCAACTACAATAAATAGATCTATCGCCTCAATACCTTTGTTAGGAGATTTACTCATTGGAAAGAAAGTTGGTGAAGGAGTTTTTGGAGTTAGCTTTAAAATTAAAGGTCCCCCAAAAGATTTAGAAACTACTGTAAATCCTATAAAAACTTTAACACCCAGATTTATTACTAGAACTTTAGAAAAAATTAAAAAATAGTTAATTTAATTCTATTTTAATGTGTCTTTTTTTTCCGAGAGAAAGTTTTAGATAGTTATCTTTAAATAAATTTTTATTAATTTCAAATTTTTCATCTGAAATAACATTGTCATTTATTTTAACTGCATTCCCTTTTAAAAGTCTTCTGATTTCGCTTTTCGAGATTTCTAACTTAGATAACAAAACAAGGTCTACAATATTAATTTTTTTCTCAATTTTCTTAGATTGAATATTTACTTTTGGCAAGTTTGCACCAAGAGAGTTTCCTGAAAAAGCTTCTTTTGCTGCCTCTTCAGAATTTTTAGCTGCTTCTTTTCCATGTAACATTTCAGTAGTTTTATTAGCAAGAAGTATTTTTAATTCATTTATATCTCTATCTTTAAACGTTTCTATTTCATTAATTTCAATATCAGTAAACATTTTTAAAAATTTAATTATATCTCTATCATCTACGTTTCTCCAAAACTGCCAATAATCGTAAGCTGATAAATACTTTTCATCTAACCAAATAGCTCCACTTTCGGTTTTTCCCATTTTAGCACCTGATGCTAGCGTGATTAAGGGTGTTGTTAAACCAAAGGTTTGATTGTTAGAATATCTTTTTATAAGCTCAACACCATTAACAATATTTCCCCATTGATCTGAACCTCCGATTTGTAAGACACAATTTTCTTTCTTATTTAATTCAAGAAAATCATATGCTTGTAAAATCATATAATTAAACTCCATGTAGCTCAGTGACTGCTCTCTATCCAATCTAAGTTTTACACTATCAAATGTTAACATTTTATTTATCGTGAAATGTTTTCCTATATCTCTTAAAAATGAAATATAATTTAAATCTTTTAGCCAAGTGTAATTATTTACAAATATTGGTTTTGTATTTTTATCATCATTATCCAAAAATTTTTTTAAAATATTTTTTATATTTTTAATATTTTTTTCAATTTCTTCTTCACTTAATATTTTTCTAGTTTTATCTTTACCAGAAGGATCCCCAATTCTTGTAGTTCCTCCACCAAGTAAAACTATTGGTCGATGTCCATTTTTTTGAAGTAGTCGTAAACACATTATTTGTAATAAGCTACCCACATGCAAGCTTTCAGCCGTGCAATCAAAACCTATGTAACCTTTTATCTTTTCTTTATCTAATTTTTTAGATAATTCATCTTCACTTGTGCATTGATAGAAAAAACCTCTATCTTTAAATTCTTTTAAAAATTTATTCATAAGTTTATAGTTACAATATACAAATTTTTTTTAAAAAACATATCAATGAAAAAAAAATTATATACTGCAATTGGATTAATGAGCGGAACATCTATGGATGGTATTGATTTATCTATAATTAGCTCTGAT
Source organism: uncultured Pelagibacteraceae bacterium (assembly GCA_902622955.1). Taxonomy (GTDB): domain Bacteria; phylum Pseudomonadota; class Alphaproteobacteria; order Pelagibacterales; family Pelagibacteraceae; genus Pelagibacter. Next base: position 100,586 of record CACNRP010000001.1, on the reverse strand, counting down.
GGATACAATGAATTCACAAACATTTTAGATGATTATTATGAGTATGATAAAAATCTTCAGGATCGGTTGGTTAAATTAAGAGACTTAATCTTAACAAAGAAAGATTTTTTACAAAATTCAGAAAAATTAAGAGAATTGGAGCGTAATTTAACTCTTTTTCATGCAGATGCAATTAATCAATCATTAAAAAAATTTAAAGATCCCATTGATTTGATAGGTTTTCATGGTCAAACAATTTTTCATAACCCACATGAGAAAATTACTAATCAATTAGGAGATGGGAAATTATTATCCCAAATAGTCAAAAAAAAAGTCATATATGATTTTAGACAAGCGGATATTCAAAATAATGGTCAAGGCGCACCTTTAACACCAATTTTTCATTATATATTATCAAAAAAAATCAGTCAAAAATTTAATATTAAATTTCCAATAGGTTTCTTAAATATTGGCGGTATCGCAAATGTTACAAAAGTTATTAATGGCTCAGATAATTTTCAAAATAACCTTTCTGCTTTTGATATAGGTCCAGGTAATTGTTTAATTGATGAATGGGTAAGAAATAATTCTGATAAAAAATTTGATAAAAATGGGGAACTATCTAAAATAGGTAAAGTTGATCAATTAATTCTAAATCAAGCAATAGATAATTTTAAAATTGATTCTTACTCCCAGTCATTGGATATTAAAAATTTCGATGTATCTTTTGCAAGAGGTTTATCTTTAGAAGATGGTTGTGCAACTATAACAGATTTTACAGCATATTTGATTGCAGAAGGATTAAAATATATATGCCAAAATAATAGTATTACATTTTTACTCTGTGGTGGAGGTAGAAAAAATAGTAATTTAGTTAATCGTATAAAAAATTATATATCAAATGAAAAAAATATTACTTTAGAAATTATAGATAGTTATAATCTAAATGGTGACCATATTGAATCTCAGGCATTTGGATTTTTGGCTATAAGGTCTTTTTTAAATCTACCAATTTCTTTTAGCACAACAACTGGATGTAAAGAATTTACAGTGGGCGGAAAACTAGTAGAAAATTTTTAGAATAGAGCTATTTCTTTTTTTATATATTTATCTAAATTTTTTACTAAAGCACTACTTGATTTTGAAAAGAAATGATTAGCCTCGTTAACAGAATTAAATTCTACTTTTATTCCTTTTTGTGCACTTAATCTTTTATCAAGTTCTGTAATATACTCTACTGGCACTAATTCATCTTTTTTACCATAAACAACCAAACCTGATGTGGGACATGGTGACAAAAATGAAAAATCATAAACATTGGGTTGAGGCGATATAGCAATAAATCTATTTATTTCCGGTCTTCGCATTAATAACTGCATTGCTATTAACGACCCAAATGAAAATCCAGACACCCAACATTGAGAATTGTCAAAATTTTCTCTTTCTAACCAATCTAAAGCAGCTGCAGCATCTGCAAGCTCACCTTGACCATTGTCAAATTCACCATCACTTTTACCAACGCCTCTAAAATTTACTCTACAAACTGAAAAATCATTATCCATAAATGTTTGAAAAGTATCTACCACAATTTTATTGTTCATTGTTCCTCCATATTGAGGATGTGGCTGTAACACTAAGGCAATTGGCGATGTACTTTTTTTACTTTTATAATATTTGGCCTCTAATCTTCCCGCAGGGCCAGGTATGAAAATTTCTAAAATTTTATTATCCATAATTGATATTGATAATTATTCTCAAAAAAAATGTAGCTTTATCACAAGTCAGCGACAATATGTGAATTTTTTTTTTTAAACTAAACTTGACCATTTTAGTCAGGTATGATTAAAAACTCACATTTTAAAGGGTAAATTATGAAATTAACATCAAAAGGCAGATATGCCGTAATGGCTCTCGTTGACTTAGCAAGGTTTGATAACATCAATCCTGTATCGCTAAGAGATATTTCATTAAGACAGGGTATTTCAATAGATTATTTAGAACAAATTTTTTCAAAATTAAAAAAAAATAATATTGTAAAAAGCGTAAGAGGTAATCAAGGGGGGTATGTTTTAAGCAAGAATCCAAATGATATAAAACTTACAAATATTTTCCATGCTGTAGACGAAAAAGTTAAAACAGTCCAGTGTAAAAAAGATTCAAAAAAAGGATGTAATGGTAAAGCCACAAAATGTATAACTCATAATCTTTGGGATGAACTAGAAAATCATATTAATAGTTTTTTTGAAAAAAAGAGTTTGGAAGATTTAGTGCAAAATAAAAAAGAAAGCAGATTATAAATAATGGATAATAGGCAAAAAGAGATAGATAATTTAAAAGATTATAAATATGGATTTTCAACTGATATTGAAAATATCAAAGCTCCAAAGGGTTTAAATGAAGAAGTAATTAAATTTATTTCTAAAATTAAAAAAGAACCTGACTGGATGTTAAACTTTAGGCTTAAAGCATTTGAGAGATTTAAACTTTTGAAAGAGCCAAATTGGCAGAAACCGAAGTACCCTAAAATTGATTATCAAGATCTATATTATTATTCAGCACCAAAAAGTATGAAGAATAAACCCAAAAGTCTCGATGAACTTGATCCAAAACTTTTGGAAACTTATAAAAAATTAGGTATTCCTTTGCAAGAACAAGCTAGATTAAACGGTATTGCCGTAGATGCGGTATTTGACTCTGTTTCAGTTGCAACAACATTTAGAGAGGAATTGACAAAACACGGAATTATATTTTGTCCAATATCTGAAGCTATTCAAAAACATCCAGATCTTGTAAAAAAATATTTAGGTTCAGTCATACCAACAACTGATCATTTTTTTGCAACATTGAACTCTGCAGTTTTTACAGATGGATCTTTTGCATATATTCCCGAAGGGGTAAGATGTCCGATGGAGCTTTCTACGTATTTTAGAATTAATGCATCTAATACTGGTCAATTTGAAAGAACATTAATTATTGCTGATAAAGGTAGTTATGTGAGTTACTTAGAAGGTTGTACAGCACCTATGAGAGATGAAAATCAACTGCATGCAGCCAATGTCGAGTTGATTGCTCTCGATGATGCTGAAATAAAATATTCTACAGTACAAAATTGGTACCCTGGAGATAAAGACGGTAAAGGTGGAATTTATAATTTTGTTACTAAACGTGGTTTGTGTAAAGGAAAAAATTCAAAGATTTCATGGACTCAAGTTGAGACTGGTTCAGCAATTACCTGGAAATATCCAAGTTGCATTCTTAAAGGAGATAATTCAGTCGGTGAATTTTACTCAATTGCTATAACTAATAATTTTCAAAAAGCTGATACAGGTACAAAAATGATCCATCTTGGAAAAAATACAAAAAGTAAAATAATATCTAAAGGAATTTCGGCTGGAAATTCTGATATGACTTATAGGGGTTTAGTAGATATTTCTTCAAAAGCACAAAATTCAAACAATTATACACAATGTGACTCTTTATTAATGGGAAATAAATGTGGAGCTCATACCGTTCCATACATAAGAAATAAAAATTCAGAGTCAAATATTGCCCATGAGGCAACTACATCAAAGATTAGTGAAGAACAATTACATTATTGTCAGCAAAGAGGATTAAATCCAGAGGAAGCTGTAGGATTAATTGTAAATGGTTTTTGTAAAGAAGTTTTGCAACAGCTACCCATGGAATTTGCCGTAGAGGCACAAAAACTTGTTGGAATTAGCTTAGAGGGAAGTGTTGGATAATGTTAAAAATAAACCAATTAAATGCAAAAATTGATAATAAGGAAATTTTAAAAGGTTTTTCTTTAAATATAAATCCTGGAGAAGTACATGCCATAATGGGTCCAAATGGATCTGGAAAAAGTACACTTTCAAATATTTTGTCGGGAAAAAAAGGTTATGAAGTTTCAGGCGAAGTACTTTTTGAGGAAAAAGATTTATTTGAGTTAGAAACGGAAGAAAGAGCTCATAAAGGTATTTTTTTAGCATTTCAGTATCCATTAGAAATACCCGGTGTTAATACAAATATTTTCTTAAAAACATCCTTAAACGCAATTAGAAAAGCAAGAGGTGAAAAAGAGCTTGATGCTATAGAATTTTTAAAACTAGTAAAAGAAAAGTCTAAGCAATTAAAATTTGATGAAGAAAAATTAAATAGACAATTAAACGTTGGTTTTTCAGGTGGAGAAAAAAAGAAAAACGAAATTTTACAAATGTCATTATTAGCTCCAAAATTGTCAATTTTAGATGAAACAGATTCAGGTTTAGATATTGATGCTTTGAAAATTGTTGCAGATGGAGTTAACACATTAAGAAATCAAAATAATTCTTTTTTAATAATTACTCATTATCAAAGGTTACTTGATTATATAAAGCCAGATTTTGTTCACGTTTTAATTGGTGGAAAAATTATAAAATCTGGAGGCCCAGAATTAGCGCTAGAATTAGAAAAAAAAGGTTATGAAAACTTTAATTAAATGAAAGAACAATTACAAAAAGACTTTAAAAATATTATTAAAAATTTAAATTTATCTCAGAAAGATATTGAGATAAAAAAGTTTTGTCTAGATAATTTTATTGAAAAAGGTTTTCCAAATAGAAAAGAGGAAGATTGGAGATTTTCAGATCTCAACCAAATAATAAAAAAAAATATTGGTGAACTAAGTTTTTATTGTGATTATACCTCAACCAACAAAGTTGACACCTCTGTATTTGTAGATGGATTAGAGCACAATAAAATAGTCTTTATAAATGGAAGAATTGAAAAAATTGATTTTGATTATGAAAAGAAAAATCAAATAGAAATAATAGATCAATCAGAAACAATTAATAGATTTAGCAATAATAATTCTTTATCAGATTTAAATAATGCTTTTACCAACAAATGTTTCAAAATATTGGTCAAAAAAGGTTATCAACTATCAAAGCCGCTTATTATTTATCATACATTTAATTCTAAAATATGGTCGAAAAATATTAACTTAAGATTAGATTTTGAACTTAATCAAAATAGTTCTTTACGGGTTATTGATTTATTTAATGAAACTTCTGAAAAAAATTTTTTAAATATTTTTTATAACTTTGACTTAAAGGAAAATGCAATTTTAAAAAATTACAAATTAGATAAACATGAAAATAAAAATGTTAAATATTCTTTTAATAATATTGAACAAGACAAAAATAGTATTTCAGAAACGTTTATATTATCTTCAGGATCAAATTTTTTTAAAAATGAAATTAATTGTAATTTAAATGGAAAATATGCATCAGCTTTTGTAAATGGCATTTTTTCACTTAATAAAGATAAGCACCATGAAATTAGAACAATAATCAATCATTTAACTGAAAATACGAAAAGCTATCAGCTAATAAAAAGTGTATTGGAGCAAAGTTCTAAAGCAGTATATCAAGGAAAAATATTCGTTAATCCACAAGCACAGAAAACTGATGGGTATCAATTAAGTAAAGCGATATTATTAAACAAAGAGTCAGAATTTAATGCAAAGCCAGAATTAGAAATTTATGCTGACGATGTTAAGTGCTCCCATGGTTCTGCATCTGGAAGTTTAAATGAAGATTCTATATTTTATTTAATGTCTAGAGGATTAAGTTATCAGCAATCAAGAGAGCTATTAATTAATGGCTTTTTGCTTGATGTAGTTGAAAAAATAACGGACTCAGAAATCAAAAATTTAGTTAAAAATATGATCGGAATCAAGGAATGAATATTGAACATATAAAAAAAGAATTTCCAATTTTTGATGAAAAAATTCAAAATAATGATTTAGTTTATTTAGATAGTGCAAATTCGTCTCAAAAACCAAAAGTTGTAGTAGATAGAATCAATGAATTTTATACTAAACAATTTTCTAATGTTGGAAGAAGTGTTCATTATCTTGCTGTAGCTGCTACAAACCTCTATGAAAATACTAGAACTTCAGTCCAACGATATATTAATGCAAAAGATAAAAATGAGATTGTATTTACAAAAGGTGCAACAGAGGCTCTTAATTTAGTAGCAAATACTTTGGGCCAAAATTATTTGAAGGAAGGAGATGAAATTTTAATTACTGAACTTGAACATCATTCTAATTATGTACCTTGGCATTTTTTAAGAAAGTCAAAAAATATTAAAATAAATTTTGCTGAAATTAATGAATTGGGTGAAATTACTTTGGAGGAAATTGAAAAAAAAATAACACCAAAAACAAAATTAATAGCTATTACACACTTATCAAATGTTACTGGTGCAATTTTACCGGTTAAAGAAATAACTGATTTAGCCCACTCAAAAGGTATTATAGTTGTAGTTGATGGATGTCAAGGAGCTCCACATTTAAAATTAGATATGCAGGATCTAGATTGTGATTTCTATGCAATTTCATGTCATAAAATGTATGGACCAACAGGTTTAGGAGTTCTGTATGGTAAAAAAAAATGGTTGGAAGAATTGCCTCCATACCAAGGTGGGGGAGGAATGATTAATGAAGTTAAAAAGGATAAGATTTCTTATGGTGATTTACCTAACAAGTATGAGGCAGGGACTATGGCTACAGCACAAGTAATTGCTTTTGACCAATCAATAAAATTTTTAGAGAGCATTGGTATAGAAAATATTGTGAAACATGAAGCTGACTTAGTCACGTATGGACAAGAATTATTACAAAAAAATAATTCAGTAAAACTTATTGGAAATCCTAAAAATAAAGGTGGGGTATTATCATTTACTATAGAAGGAGTTCACCCACATGACATTGCCACAATTTTGGATGAAGATGGTGTTGCGATAAGAGCAGGACATCATTGTTGTCAAATTTTACATGACAAATTAAATATACCAGCTAGCGCAAGAGCGTCTGTTGGAATTTATAATACTAAAGAGGATTTAGATCAGTTAAATGAGTCAATAAATAATTGTAAAAAGATATTTAATTTGTAATGAATTTAAAAGAATTGTATCAAGAAATTATTTTAGAACATGGTAAGAATCCTAGAAATCTTAGAAAGACAGAGGGTTTTAATAAAGATGCCAAAGGTAATAATCCTCTTTGTGGTGATAATGTTCATGTATATTTAAAACTAAATGGACAAAAAATAGTAGAGGATGCATCCTTTGAAGGAAGTGGTTGTGCCATCTCAATGGCTTCAGCTTCAATAATGACAGATTTGATTAAAGGAAAGAACGAACATGAAGCTAAAGATATAATTGAAGATTTTTTAGGTATGATCAAAGAAAATCCAGAATTAAAATCTCAGCATTTGAGCGAAGATGAAAAAACTAAACTAATGTGTTTATCAGGCGTTAAGCAATATCCAATGAGAGTTAAATGTGCAACCTTATCTTGGCACACAATGGTTTCTGCTTTTGAAGAAAAAAAAGAGGAAGTTAAAACAGAGAATTAAACTATGTCAAAAAAAGAGTTGATAATTGAGGAAATAAAAAAAATTTATGATCCAGAGATACCTGTGAATATCTACGAATTAGGATTAATTTACGATATAAAGTTAAAGGATGAAAAGTTTGCCATGATAAAAATGACTTTAACCACTCCTAATTGTCCAGCTGCAGAAATTTTACCAAAGGAGGTAAAAGAGGGAGTAATGCAAGTTGAAGGTATTGAGGATGTAGATCTTGAGTTGGTTTGGGATCCTCCTTGGAATAAAGATATGATGTCAGAAGCAGCAAAATTGGAGTTAAATTTATAATGAACGCAATAATTAAATTAAGCGATAATGCGGCCTCAAGAATAAAAGAAATAATGTCTAATGCTGAAAAAGATTCTATCGGTGTTAGAGTTTCAGTAAAATCAGGCGGTTGTGCAGGTATGTCTTATGTAATGGAATACACGAAAGACATAAATCCTAATGATGAAGTCATCGAGGATAAAGGTGTAAAGGTTTTTGTAGATTCAGCTGCAGTGATGTATCTACTTGGAACTGAAATGGACTATAAAACAGAGGAATTTTCCTCATCTTTTGTATTTAACAATCCCAATGAAACCGAGCGTTGTGGATGTGGAGAATCTTTTAAAATATCATAAGTTTTATTAACCCATAATTTGCATATCTGTATTGCATTATATGCATAACTTATATATAATTATTACATGAACAAATTTGAGTTTAAAAATCTTGTTAAGAACCTAAAGAATTCTTTAAAGGAAAAAACATTCTTTAAAGATCTACGTAAAGAGGTAGAAACTGGAGCAAATGGCACTCAAGATTACGTTGTTAAAAAAGGTGTTAACAAAGATACAATTGCAACAACTAGGCAGTAATTAGTTATTAACTACTGTAGTACATCTCAAACTCAATTGGATGAGGTGCATGCTCAAATTTATGAATTTCTTCAAATTTTAAAGCAATGTAAGCATCTATCTGATCATCGGTAAATACTCCACCTTGAGTTAAAAATTCCCTATCTTTGTCTAAACTTTCCATTGCTTCTCTCAAAGAACCACAAACTGTTGGAATAGCTTTAACTTCTTCTGGTGGTAATTCATACAAGTCTTTATCAAAAGACTCACCAGGATGAATTTTATTTTTAACTCCATCAAGACCTGCCATAAGCATTGCTGCAAAAGTCAAATAAGGGTTTCCTGATGCATCTGGAAATCTTATTTCACATCTTGCACCTTTTTTACTTAGAGTAATTGGTATTCTGCAAGAAGCAGATCTATTTCTTGCTGAATATGCAAGAAGAACAGGAGCTTCAAAACCTGGAACTAATCTTTTATAACTATTTGTAGTAGAGTTAGCAAACGCATTAATTGCTTTAGCATGTTTTAATATTCCCCCTATATAATGCAAGGCAGTTTCACTTAATCCAGCATATGCATCGCCTGAAAATACTGGTTTATCACCTTTCCAAATCGATTGATGGATGTGCATACCTGATCCATTATCTCCAGCAACTGGTTTTGGCATAAATGTTGCAGTTTTTCCAAATGAATGTGTTACCATTTGTACAACATATTTATATAGCTGTACGTTATCAGCCTGATCTACTAACGTTCCAAAGTACATTCCAAGTTCATGTTGACTAGGAGCAACTTCATGATGATGTTTTTCAACTTTGATACCCACTTCCTTTAAATTTTTAAGATACTCACCACGCATATCTTGTTCACTATCAACTGGTGGGACTGGAAAATAACCACCTTTAACCGGGGGCCTGTGACCCATGTTTCCATTTTCGTATTCTTTTCCAGAGTTATATGGACCTTCCTTACTATCTATTTTAAATCCACATTCATTCATATCATTCTTAATTCTTACATCATCAAAGACAAAAAACTCAGGTTCAGGACCAAAGAAAGCCTTATCTCCGATACCAGAAGCTTTAAGATATTCCTCAGCTTTTTTAGCAACACCTCTAGGATCTCTTTCATATGGAGATTTTTTTACAGCATCAAGAATATCGCAGAACAAAACAACAGTATTGTGAGACGTGAAAGGATCCATGAACATTCTTGCTGTATCAGGTTTTAAAATCATGTCAGATTCATTAATTGCTTTCCATCCTGCAATTGACGAACCATCAAAAAAGACACCATCATTCAACATATCTTCATCAACTATTGAAGCATCCATTGTTAAATGTTGTAGTTTTCCTCGAGGATCAGTGAATCTTAAATCTACAAACTCTGCATCCTTTTCTTTTATAAACTTTAAAACTTTTGCTACACTCATTTTGTCTCCTATATAATTCTTTGTGGTTAGTTAACAAAAAAATACCTAAAAATATTGCTTATTTAACAAATAACACCTATGCAATTTTCACATAAGTAGTGTAATTAATCACTAAAAATATAAATTATCTTAACTCATGAACACAATACTTAGTAAAGAGCCAGTATTAAGAGCAGAAAAATCATTAAAACAATTTAACCCCAACCTTAAAGTAATTGTGTTGAAGCAAACTGCTAGAACAGCAAATAATGCGGCTACAGCCTTAGGTTGTAAAGTAGGCGCTATTGTTAAAAGTTTACTTTTTAAAGCAGGAGAAGATTTCGTTTTATGCTTAGTTTCTGGAGATAAAAGATGTTCATTAAATAAATTAAAAAAAATTTTAAATGAAAAAGATGTCTCTATGGCGAACCCAGATGATGTTAAAAAGGTTACAGGTTATACAATTGGAGGAGTTGCACCAATTGGTCATTTAACAAAATTAAAAATTTTTATAGATAATAATTTAAATAGATTCTCAAAAATATATGCTGCGGCAGGTCACCCTAATGCAGTCTTTGGCATAGATTTTAATCAACTTATACTATTAACATCAGCTGAAATTAAAGAATTTACAGAATGAAAACACCAAAATTAATTGATTATATTTTATTAACTATACTTGCATTAATTTGGGCTTCGGCATTTTTCAATATCAAAATAGCTACTTATTCATTTGGTCCAATTACAATAGCTTTTCTGAGAGTATTCTTTGGTGCAATACCTGTTTTATTGCTTTGTTATTACAAAAATATAAAAATTGAGGCTTTTTCAAAAGATTGGCATTGGTTTGCAATAATTGGATTCATTAATCTTGTGGCACCATTCTTTCTAATTGCTTATGGAGTAAAATCAGTTCAAAGTAATCTAGCTGCAATTTTAATGTCCACTACACCATTAAGTTCAACTGTGCTTGGACATTTTTATACAAAAAATGAAAAATTTAATTTAGTTAAGACATTTGGAATACTTATTGGATTTTCAGGAATTGTTTATTTATTTTCTGATAATATTTTGATTGATCAAAATAATTTTGTTTCTGCTTTATTAATATTATTAGGATCTACCTGCTATGTAATTGGAGGCGTATTAACATTAAAAATTAGTAAAAAAAAGAACGAAAATGTAACTGGATCTATTTTAATTTGGGCAATTATTATTTTAATACCTTTAGTATCATTTATTGAGCAACCATGGCAATCTATCCCTAGAAAAGATTCATTAATATCTGTTATTTATTTAGGAATTGTTCCAACAGGAATAGCCTGGCTATTACGTTTTAGAATTTTGAAAAATAATGGGTTAATTTTTCAATCACAAGTATCTTACTTGATACCAATATTTGGTACAGTATTAGGGTATATTTTTCTAGAAGAGCTAATTACAATTAAAGTTCTGATTTCTTTAATTGCTGTATGTGTTGGTGTTTATTTTGTAAGAAGAGGAGATAACTCAAAAAAATTATTTAATTTTGGAAATCGCGAAAATGTGTGATGGGCCAGTTTCGCAACATCCACCAATTATAGTAGCGCCAGCATTTTTAAATTTTTTTGCAATGTCTGATATTTTTTTAGGAGTAAGGTCCTCTCTTTTCCCAAGAAATTGATTAGGATTCGATTTTTGTTTGAGAAAAGCTGAAGTATAGCCCTCTTCAATTTTTGTAGTTTTAAATCCGTTTAATTTAAATCCAAAAGGAAGTTTTAAATTTTTTAATTCATTAATATTTAACTCAAAATTTTCTGGAGAAACACAGGCTAGTATTACCCCAAGTATTTTGTCATCAATTATATCTTTAATATCAGAAATTTTTTCTCCACTAGGTAATGTAGAACCTTCAGAAATATGAGCTCCAATCAAATATGGTTTTTTAAACTCTGCTACAGCTATAATAGCTGATTTTATTTCTTTAATACTGCTCAATACATCAAAATAAAAAAAATCTATGTATTTATCTAAGATTTTTGCTTGATCGTTAAAATCTCTAATGATTTCCTCTTCATCTCTATCATCGGCTTCATAAGTTAAATTTTGAGGAGGCAGACTAGCTGCAACTAATATATGAGGATATTTTTTTTTTACTTCTGCTGCTAATTCACCTGCTTTTTTATTAAGTTCTTGAAATTTACCCTCAATATTATTTTGCTTTAATCTTTTTTTTCGACAAGTAAATGTATTTGTAACTATAACCTCGGCACCAGCTTTCACAAAATCAGAGTGGATATCAACCACTAATTGATGATATTTTTTATTTAAAATAGCATTTGCACTCCAAAGAGTAGAATTGATCTCCATTCCTCTTGCAAGAAGTTCTTGCCCCATACCTCCATCTAAAATTCTTAATTTTTTAAAAAAATCTAAATCCATATACTTTATTATCTTTTGAAATATATCTTTGCATTAAATGAAAATGATCTTCTCTCACCATTGATATTAAAAGGATAGGCCGTATGCATTAAGTAATTTGGAAAAATAATCAAATCCCTTACTTTTGGCCTTAGATTATAAATGCTATTAGATAAAAAAGCTTTTTGACCGTTAATAAAATCGATTGTTCCATTTGTTTTTAATTTTTTATTTTTTAAATTCTTATTAATTGTCATACCTTTTGGCAGTTTTAAATAGCCCACTCCAGATAAATCTCCATTATGATAATGAATTGGATTATATTCTCCTTTAAATTGTCTAACCACCCATAGATTAAGAATCTTTATTTTTTTAACATTATTTATTTTTTCATTTGAAATAAATTTTTTAATTTTAATACTTAGCTCTTTTTCTAAAAATTTTTTTAAAAATTTATTTGAAATTTTTATTTCATTTTTAATTTGGCTAGCCAACATAGAACTGTAATCAATTTTTCGAATACTTGATTTTTTATCAAATTCTTTATTTATTATATTGAAAAATTTTTTTGATATTTTGGTTTTACCAATTGAGGGGCCAAACGGTTTAAAGTTCTTCATTATATTTTAATTATATGAAAAAAAAATTTAATCAATATTATGTTAAAATTTTAAAACCCATCCTAATTGCTACAAGAATTACCAAAAAAGATGTCAATAAAGCTAGAGTTTTGTTAGAGAAAATTTTAATATTCATAAAGCTGCCAATTTGGCCTCCAAAAAATACTACAAGAAAAAATGGCCAAAAATCTAAAAGTTCATTAAAAACTTGCTTTTTAGTTAAGTGGCCCATAATGCCAAAAATAGAATTTATTAAAATAAATAATGAAGCCGTACTAGTAATATGTTTTGGATATCCAGCTTTAATTAAAAATAAAAGAGGGCTTAAAAATATACCGCCACCAATACCTACTATTCCTGAAACGAAACCTATAGCAGAACCTACAGGAAAAGAAATATATCTTTTTATCGAATTAAATTTGGTAATCTTTTTTTCATAAGATTTACTTTCTAATAATAAAAAGATACCAGCAAGAAATAGAACAAAAAACAATACTATCTCAAATAATGATTTGTCTAATGAGATAGATCCTCCAATAAAAGCAAATGGAATTGAACCTATTAAATATGGCCAGAGTAGTTTGATATTTATATGCCCAGATCTAATAAAATTTATAGAATTACCAGACACTACGATTACATTACAAACAAGAGCAATTATAGGAAAAATATAGTATGGAATATCCCAAATTAACATTAATGCAAGGTAAGTAGAGCCACCTCCAAAACCAATACTTGAATATAAAATTGCTGTTATAAAAAATAATATTATTAGTATAATCATTTAAATAATTTTTTATGATTGTAAATATTGCTTTATTGACTGTAACAGATACCAGGACAATTGATAATGATAAATCTGGAGCAATTCTAGAAAATAAAATTAAAGAGTCTAATCACAATTTAGTTGATAGAAAAATATGTAAAGATAACAAAGAAGATATTGTTTTAATTTTAAAAGAATGGACTAATAAAAAAGAAATTGATGTTATAATTACTACAGGGGGAACAGGTTTAACGGGTAGAGATATTACACCAGAAGCATTAAACGAGATTGCAGATAAACATATTCCAGGTTTTGGAGAAGTATTTAGAACTATTAGTTTAAAAACAGTAGGTACATCATCAATACAATCAAGAGCGTGTGCAGTTTTGTCAAATGGAAAATATATTTTTGCATTACCTGGATCCTCAGGCGGTGTAACAGATGCATGGGATGGAATTTTAAAACACCAATTAGATATTAATCATAAACCTTGTAATTTTGTGGAATTATTTCCAAGATTAAAAGAAAAATAATTATTTTTGATATTTTTCTTTCCATTCAGAGTAAGGCATACCATAAATATGTTTTCTAGCTTCCGAGTCTGATATATTTATCTCTTTTTTTTCACCTTCCTCTCTAAACCATCTTGATAAACAATTTCTACAAAACCCTGCAAGGTTCATTAAATCAATATTTTGAACATCCTTTCTTTCGTCCAAATGTTTTAATAATCTCTCAAATGCTGCTGATTGTAGTTCTTTTTTTTGATTATCATTCATTAATAAACTATTAATCACAAATACGAGAAGCACAAGATGTAGTATTGATACACTTCTAAGTAGAAAATTATAATTTTTATAAATAGACTTTAAACGATTTTATTAGTTTAATTATTAATGGCTATTAAAAGAAAGAAAATAGCAAAACCAAAGACCAAAAAAAAAAAATCTAAATTGGTCAAATCTTCTAGAAAAAAAACTAAAACGAAAAAAAAAGTTAAGACAAAAAAGTCTGCGACTAAGATTCGTTCAAAAAAGTCTAGAAAAAGTAATAAACTAAAAAATAAAACAAAAAAGAGAGGGGTTAAAAATATGAGTGCAGAAGCGATGAAAGTGTCTTCAGTGCTAGATACATCTCACTTAAATGTTAAGTTTCCATTTAAAGCAAAATATGGAAACTACATTAATGGAAAGTTTGTTGAGCCATTATCAGGTAAGTATTTTGATAATCCAAGCCCAATTTCAAACGAGACTATCTGTTCTGTAGCACGATCAAATGAAAAGGATGTTGAAGCTGCATTAGATGCGGCTCATGCAGCTTTTAAAGAATGGGGTAAAACTGATATAACAACAAGATCAAATATATTAAATAAAATAGCTGACAAAATCGAAGAAAATAAAGATATGTTAGCTGTTGCTGAATGTCTAGACAATGGTAAGCCAATCAGAGAATGTATGGCTGCTGATTTAGCTCTTGTAATTGATCATTGGAGATATTTTGCCGGAGTCATTAGAGCAGAGGAGGGGTCTGTTGCTGAAATAAGTAATTCTCAATATTCCTACAACATTCCTGAGCCACTTGGTGTAGTTGGTCAAATAGTTCCGTGGAATTTTCCTTTATTAATGGCAACATGGAAACTAGCACCAGCACTTGCAGCAGGTAACTGTTCAGTTCTAAAACCAGCAGAACAAACACCAGCTTCAATAATGGTGATGATGGAATTAATTGGTGATTTATTGCCTCCTGGTGTTGTAAATATAGTAAGTGGTTTTGGATTAGAAGCAGGTAAACCTTTAGCTTCATCAAAAAGAGTAGCTAAAGTAGCTTTTACAGGTGAAACAACAACTGGAAGATTAATCATGCAGTATGCTGCTCAAAATATAATTCCAATAACTTTGGAATTAGGTGGAAAATCTCCAAACATATTCTTTGAAGATATTATGGATAAAGATGATGACTTTTTAGATAAATGTGTTGAAGGTTTTGTAATGTTTAATCTTAACCAAGGAGAGGTTTGTACTTGCCCTAGTAGAGCATTAGTACAAGAATCTATCTACGATAAATTCATGGAAAAATGTATAGCTAGAACCAAAGCAGTTGTTCAAGACAATCCTTTGAAAATGGAAACAATGATTGGAGCTCAAGCTTCAGTAGAGCAAATGGAGAAAATCAAATCTTTCTTAGATATTGGAAAGAAAGAAGGTGCCAAAGTTCTTACTGGAGGTAGTGAAGCTAAATTAAATAGTGGCTTAGAAAAAGGTAACTATATCCAGCCGACTATTTTTGAGGCAAAAAACAGTATGAGAATTTCTCAAGAAGAGATTTTTGGACCAGTTGTATCCGTAATCAAATTCAAAGATGAAGCGGAAGCATTAGAAATTGCTAACGATACTCTTTATGGTTTAGGAGCGGGTGTTTGGACAAGAAATGGTAATATTGCTTACAGAATGGGTAGGGCAATACAAGCTGGAATAGTATGGACAAATTGTTATCACGCATATCCAGCTCACTCACCATTTGGAGGTTACAAACAATCTGGTGTAGGAAGAGAAACTCATAAAATGATGCTTAATCATTATAGACAGAATAAGAATCTTCACGTTTCTTATGCTGAGCAAAAATTGGGCTTCTTTTAAAAGATAATAATATATATAATGGCCCATGATTCTAAGTCATGGGCCGAACATCAAAAATGAAAGTATCTGCAACACAATCAGCGTTAAATCTATTATCTGAGCTTCAAGATAAGTACGGAGAAAAATTAATGTTTCATCAATCGGGAGGATGTTGTGATGGAAGTGCCCCAATGTGCTTTCCTGAGGGTGAATTTCCTCTTGGTGATAATGATGTAAAACTAGGGGAAATTGGCGGAGTACCTTTCTATATGAATGGTGATCAGTATGAAAAATGGAAACATACAGACCTTACAATTGATGCTGTTAAAGGTATTGGTGGTATGTTTTCCTTAGATAATGGAACAGGCAAAAGATTTTTAACAAAATCTGAAATTTGTTTAGTGGTAGATAACGACCCAGAGACTAAGTAGTTTTCTTAAATCTTATTCTCAATAATAAAAGCAATATAATTATCAAAGAATAAATTAAAGGTTTAAAAAAAATAGTTTTTGAAAGCCAAATGTAGTGTAATGATCCAAATATTGCTATTACATAGATCAATTTATGTAATTTTTTCCAATTTTGTTTTAAAATTTTAATCATTTTTTGTGATGAAGTTGCTGCAAGAGGTATTAATAATAACCAAGCAGCAAAACCTATAAACACATATTTTTTTTTAACAACATCATCCAGGATTGGCTGCCACTCAAATCTGTAATCTATTCCTACATAAGTAAAAAGATGTAAGGTAGCATAAAAAAAAACAAATAATCCTAACATTCGTCTAATTTTTATCCAAAAATTTAAATTGGTAAATCTTTTCAATGGACTCATTGCAAGAGTTAGGCAAATGAAAATCAATGTCCATTCTCCTGTGAAATGCGTAATTTCTTTAACAGGTTCAGGACCTAGTTTATTATAAAAAGTTTTATAAACTATTAGTACAAATGGAATAATACTTAATACAAACACACCCTGCTTAAAATATTTTATCATTAAAAATATTTTTTTAGATCCATACCAGTGTATAAATTTGCAACCTCGTCACCATAACCATTAAACATTAAGGTTTTTACTCTAGGAGCCCAGACACCTTCTCCAATTATTCTTTCTGTAGCTTGTGACCATCTTGGATGATCAACATTTGGATTTACATTTGAATAAAAACCATATTCCCGAGGAGAAGCCCACATCCACGACGAAGTTGGCATGTTTTCAACAAATTTTATTTTAACAATTGCCTTTGCGCTTTTAAACCCATACTTCCATGGAATAAAAATTCTTAGTGGTGCCCCGTTTTGATTTGGAAGTTTTTTACCATATAAACCTGTTACAACAGTAGTTAATGGATGCATCGCTTCATCAAGTCTTAAACCTTCATTGTATGGCCAATTTAAAACAGGATATCTTTGACCTTTCATTTGCGTAGGATCATATATACTCTCAAATTCAACAAATTTTGCTTTGCTGGTTGGATTAACTTTTGACAATAATTTACTTAGAGAAAAACCCATCCATGGAATAACCATTGACCAACCTTCAACACATCTTAATCTATATATTCTCTCTTCAGAAACAAACATTTCTGAGATCTCCTCCATAGATAATTTGATTGCTTTTTCAACTTCACCTTCAATAGCTATCTCCCATGGTGTTGTCTTAAATATTTGAGAATTTCGATAAGGATCACTCTTTGATGTTCCAAACTCATAATAATTATTATAAGTCGTTATATCTTTATAACTCGTTAATTCGTCTCTATTTTTAGCTGAGGCACTATTTAAAAAAGATATAGATGAAATTGCTAACGAACTAGCTCCCAATCCTAGTGACTTTATAAAAGATCTTCTATTCTTATAAATTTTTTCTGGAGTAATTTCTGAATATTTAATTTTTTTCATTGATAATGGGGTTTCCTTTTAGCCAAGAAGTTTCTTTATTTATATAGTGCTCTTTTTTCCATATTGGAGATCTTTTTTTTATTTCTTCGATTATATATCTAGATAATACATATGCCTCATCTCTGTGTTTACAGGCAACTGCTATAATAATACTTATCTCACCCAGATGTAAATAACCCTTTGCATGTTCGATAAAAACTGATTTTGAGTCAATATTTAATTTTTTCTCGGCCTCATCATAAATTTCTTGAAAACTTTTTATGACAAGTGCGTCATGACTATCGTAGCTGATACCAACTACATTTTTGTCGTTATTTTGGCTACGTACAGTTCCAGTAAAAAAAATTGAAGCTCCATAAGTGTTTGAAGAGATAAATTTCTCCGCATCAGATAAAGAAATTTTTTTTTCTTTAATATCTACAATTTTTGCGTGAAACATTATCCTCCTCCAATAGGGGGGATAATAGCAATCTTTTGATTTTTTGTTATTTTATAATTGTCGCTCACAATATTATTATTTTCAGTACAAAATACAGAATTTTCTACAATTTTTTTAAAATCTTTATTACCATTAAAATTTTGGTCTAGGTAGATTATCATTTTATCCCTTATATTTTTTATCGTCGAATTATTTTTAATTTCAAATTCTATCAGATTATCTTTGCTAAATTCTCTTGATGCTCCAAAAAGCTCTACTTTAATTTTCATTTAAAATAAATCTTTTAAAAATTCTGGGATACCCTCTGGGTTTTTCCATAAACCACTTTTCCCGCCTTCTTTTATCAATAACCTAATATTATCAATTTTAAGATTTGGGTTAACTATCTTGCTTAAATCATAAATAGTAATTAAAGCTGCATTAACACCCATTATTGCTTCCATTTCTACACCAGTTTTAGAATAAGTAGATACAACACAAAATACCTCTAAGGAGTTATCTTCTTCATTCATAATTATTTTACTAGCGGTATGGTCAATTGCCAAAGGGTGGCATAAAGGTATTAATTCACTAGTTTTTTTTACTCCCAATACAGCTGCTACTTCAGCTAAAGATAAAGGATCTCCTTTAGGCATAGTCTTATTCTTAATTAGGTTAAAAACTTCTTCTCCAACAAATATTTTACCTGAAGCTAATGCTCTTCTGAAAGTTTCTTTTTTTGAAGAGACATCAACCATATGAAAAGAATTATCTTTAAAAATTTCTTTAGCCCAATCTTTTAATGTATTTTGATTAATTACTTTTAATTTCAATTTATCCTCCAGTTTTTGACAAATTTTTTGTTGAGCCAGTATCACCTAATTCTAAATAATGAGACTCTTTTTTGAACTGCATTTGTTTTAATATTAAATCTCTTAATTCTTCTAACTGATCATCTTTTTGTAACAAGTGTCTTAAATTTATACCTGTATTTCCAAATAAACAGAGTCTTAAATCTGCTCTTGATGTAATTCGTAATCTATTACATGATTTACAAAAATCTTTTGAGTAAGGAGCAATAATACCAAATTTACCTTTATATTGAGGGTTTATGTAATTTAAAGATGGTCCAGCATCTTTACCAAATGTTTGGTGTATCCATTTATTTTCATCCAAATATTCTTTAAATATTTTAGATGAGATGTGATATTTTTTAAAATATTCTAAATTATCCCCAGTCCTCATCAACTCTATATACCTTAAATCAATTTTATTTTTTTCAATAAACTTTGACCATTCATCAAAATCTTTTCTTGATGAATTTACTCCATTTAAAAGTACAGCATTAATTTTAATATTTTTAAAACCAATATCTTGTAAAATTTCAATTCCGTTTAAAATTTCTGGCAGCCTATCGTGACCAGTTATATTTTTAAACGTTTCTTGATTTAAACTATCTATACTTATGTTTATTCCAGTAAGACCACTTTTTGCTAGCAATTTTGCTTTTTGGTCTAAATGATATCCATTTGTAGTTATAGCTATATTTTCAATTTCTGAGTCAAATTTTAAAACTTTAATAATATCAAAAAAGTCTTTTCTTACTGTGGGTTCTCCTCCAGTTATTCTGATTTTATTAACACCCAAAAGAGAAAAGCATTTAGATAGTCTTCTTATTTCATTTAAATGAAGAAATTTTCTTGTATCACTTTTATCGACTTGATAGCCATTTGGTAAACAATAGCCACATTTAAAATTACATATATCTGTTATTGACATTCTGATGTAGGGAAATGTTCTTCCAAAATTATCTTTAAGAATATTCATTTGATGTATTTTATATTATATTCTTATATTAATAATATGAAGAAAATTCTTTCCCAGCTTGAAATTAATAAATTTAATCAAGACGGTGCTATATTTTTAAAAAATAAATTTGATGTGTCTTGGATAAATAAGCTTCAAAAAGGAATCGAAAGAGATATAAAGAATCCAAGTCCGAGATTTAAATCTCATACGGTTAAAAAAAATGTTCCAGCTTACTTGGAAGACTATTGGACGTGGCATCTTGTTCCTGAATTTAAAGATTTTGTTTTTAATTCACCTTATGGACAAATTGCCTCAGAATTAATGTCAGCAAAAAAAATAAATTTGGTAATGGATAATTGGTTTCTTAGAGAAGCTGGTTCTAAATCTTTTACACCCTTTCATCATGATATAAGTTATTTTGATATGGATGGATCTATGTGTGTGTTGTGGCTTCCACTTCAAGAGACAAAAAAAGATGAGGGAGTTGTTTGGGTTAAAGGTTCTCATTTATGGAATAAACTATTCTTAAGAATTTTGTTTAAAGATGGACACAAAATAGAGGGAGATGAGTGTATTGTTAATGGAAAAAAATATGAACTTCCACCTGATATATTAGGTAATAAAAGTAAATATGAATTTTTACAATGGGACTGTGAATTAGGAGATGCAGTTGTTTTTGACATGAGATCTCTTCATGGATCTTTAAATGAAATTATTCCAAAAAAAACTTTAAGCCGCTACACCTTAAGAGTAGCAAAAGAGGGGTCAAAAATTAGTTATGATGGTGACTGGACAAGTTTTAATTATAGAAAAGCTATGCAGGATGCTGGATATAAAAATGGAGATTCTGTGGACGGCAAAATGTTTCCAACTTTATTTGAAAAAAGTTAACTTCCAGCTACCCAACTGGAAGTTAAATAATTTAACCTGCTGGTTTATAATTTGACATTGCTTTAGCTGCCATTTCAGAAGCTTTACCCATATCCATTTCTTCTAAAATAGTAAAATTAGTAATAGCACCCGATGCTTCTACTGCTAACTTAACTGCAGCTGCTCCTTCAAAACTGGTACCACTTACAACTCCAACAAAATCAAATGAACCTCTCGTTATAGCAAACGACTCCATTTTGCCACCAACTGCTTCAGATAATGCAGTTGCTGCAGCGGCTCTATCTTGGTTTGGATTTCCAATGAAACCTTTAAAAGCCTGCGGAGTGTAGTTTCCCATTACATAGTATTTAGCCATTTTATATCCTTTGTTTATTAAATTATTTAACTATCAATTGTATTTATTTACAAATGCAAAATTTTCGCAGCAGTTATCTTAAAATTGTATCTTTTCAAATTGCTTTGATTTAAAAGATTTTTTTGCTGTTTCGGCTAAAATTAGAGATTTTCGCCCATCATCAAAGTTAGCTAGAGGTTTAGAATTTTTTTTACAAATCTTTACTAAATCATTTAGTTGAATTTTGTAGGCCTCAGAATATCGTTCAATAAAAAAATTTTTTAATTGAGTTTTGTTATCAGTCGAATTTTTTGAATATAAAACTGTTTCTAAGTCTCTTTGATTATCTGAAATAATCATACCTTTAGAACCAAAAAGTTCAATTCTTTGATCATATCCAAAACTACAATGTCTAGAATTAGTAATAATACATTGCACTCCTTTTTTAGTTTTCATAACCACAGTCGCTAAATCTAAATCATTTATTTTTTTTAGTTTTGTATCTGAAAATCGTTGTCCAGTAGCAAATATGGACTCAAATTCATCCTTTCCAGCATAAAATCTTGCTAAATCAAAATCATGTATCATCATATCCTTAAATATGCCTCCAGATGTTTTTAAATAATTTATAGGTGGAGGCTCAGGATCTCTGCTAGTAATGATTATTTTTTCTAATTTACCTATTTTTCCTTTTTGTAAGTTCTGATTTAAAGAATTATGTGCTGGGTCATACCTTCTATTAAATCCGATTTGAATTTTTGGGTTATATTTTAAGATTATTTTTTTACACTTATTAATTTTTTTTAAATCAAGATCCAGAGGTTTTTCACAAAACACAACTTTGTTATTTATAACCGCTTCTTCAATAAATTTTAAATGTGTATTTGTACTTGATGCTATAAATATACATTTAATATTTTTATCTTTATAAGCAATTTTTGGATTTTGAATACTGATAGAGTTATATTTTTTAGATAGTTTTTTAGATAATTTTTGATCTTTATCAAAAATATATTTCAAATTAAAATCTTTATGATTTAAAAGGTTGTCGGCGTGCATTTGACCAATTCTGCCAAGTCCAAATAACGCAATGTTGATTATATTTTTACCCATCTTTTACTTCTTGAAGAAATTTTACACGCACTAATAAACTTTGCCGTTTCTAAACCCTCATCTTCATTTGGATAAAAATATCTTTTTTTTGTTTTATTTTTTAAAGAATCTGCAAACTCTTTATAAATATTAGCAAAAGCATCAAGGTAGCCTTCTGGATGACCAAATTTTATTCTTGAAAATTGCTTTGAAAATCCTGAATTATGAAATCCCCTTTCTAATAATTTTACAGCACCTTTTTCTGGATTGAATTTAAGATAATTAGGATCATTTTGTACCCATTCTAAGCTACCTTTTGAACCAAATACTCTAATTCTTAAACCATAAACACCACCTTTAGCCATTACACTTGTCCAAAACATTCCTTTTGCGCCGTTGTTAAAATTAATCATTACTTGCGCATTATCATCCATTTTAATTTTTTTTGATATTTGTTTTATATCTGCAAAAACTTTTTGTCCTTTTAAACCCGAAATATATGAAGCTAAATGGTATGCATGGGTTCCAATTTCATTTAACACTGCAGATGCTCCTACTATCTTATTATCAATTTTCCATTTAAGTTTTCTTTTTGCATTTTTTGAATTAATTTTCGTTCCACCAGACCAATCTTGAATATATTCAACATTAACATACTCAACTTTTCCAATCTTACCTTTTTCAACTAATTTTTTTGCTTCTCTTACCATTGGATAAGCTGAGTAATTATGGGTAAGAGCATATTTTATTTTTTTATTTGCTTTGATTTTTCTATATAATTTTTTAGCTTGCTCAAGATTTCCAGCAAATGGTTTGTCTGAAATTACATGCACATTTTTTTCTATAAATTTTTCAGCTATAACTTGATGGCTAGATGGTGGCGTCATAATAGTAACAACTTTTATTCCATCTTTTCTTTTGGACTCTTTGTTAGCCATTTCAAAATAATTTGAGTAACACCTATCAGCTGATATACCTAAGCTTTTTGCAAAGTTTTTAGATAACTTTTCATTTCTTGAAAATACTCCTGCAACTATTTCATATTTATCATCAAATCTTGCAGAAATTCTATGAACATGACCAATCCAAGATTTAGGACCTCCACCAACAATACCTAAAGATAATTTATTTGTTTTCATTGATTGTTTGTTTTTATATATCATAACAAATAAATATATTATGTCAGTAAAATTAGGAATAGCACCCATAGCATGGAGCAATGATGATATGCCTGAGCTTGGTGGTGATACACCTCTTGAGCAGTGTCTTTCAGAAGCGAGTGAAGCAGGATTCTCAGGAATTGAGTCTGGAGGTAAGTTTCCAAAAAAATCAAACGAATTAATTCCTTTATTAGATAAATATAATTTAAAATTATGTTCAGGATGGTATGGAGCAAATTTAAGAATAAATTCAGTAAAAGAAGAAATAGAATTAATTCAAGATCAATTAAAACTTTTTCAAGATTGTAAAGCACCATGTATTGTATTTGCAGAGGTTTCTGATTCTATTGCTGGTAGTCCTAAAAGACCTTTATCTACTAGACCAAAAATGACTAATGATGAATGGATCAATTATTGTAAAAAAATTTCTGAAATTGGAAAATACCTTGAAGACCAAGGTATGCCACTAGCTTACCATCATCACATGGGAACAGTTATTGAGACACAACAAGATACTGAAAGACTTTTAGAAAACACTTCTGACCATGTAAAGCTGATACTAGATACTGGTCATATGCTTTTTGCAGGAGGAAATTCTATTGAAATAGCAAATAATTTTATAGAAAGAATTATTCATGTTCACTGCAAAGACATGAGAAAAAAAGTCTTAGAAAAATCATTAAAAGAAGATTTTAGTTTTCGACAAGCCTTTTTAGAAGGAGCGTTTACAGTTCCAGGAGATGGTTTTATTGATTATGAACCCTTATTAACTTTTCTAAAAAAAAATAATTATAATGGTTGGCTTGTGGTTGAGGCAGAGCAAGATCCGGCTAAAGCAAATCCACTAGAATACGCTAGAATAGGACGTAATTATCT
Source organism: uncultured Pelagibacteraceae bacterium (assembly GCA_902622955.1). Taxonomy (GTDB): domain Bacteria; phylum Pseudomonadota; class Alphaproteobacteria; order Pelagibacterales; family Pelagibacteraceae; genus Pelagibacter. Next base: position 76,054 of record CACNRP010000001.1, on the reverse strand, counting down.
ATCAAATGTTTGTAAAAAAATTGGTTTAGAAATTAATTTATAGTTTAACAATTTTTGATTTATCTAATTTGTTTTCAAAAAAATCAATAATATTTTGAGTTGTTTCTTTAGCCATACGTATCATACATTCTTCAGTAAAAGCAGCAGTATGAGGGCTTAAAAAAACTTTATCATTCTTAAGAAGTGGATTGTCATTTTTTGGTGGTTCTGTCTCAAATACATCTAAGCCAGCACCAAAAATTAAATTATCGTTTAGCGCTTTATCAAGATCATTTTCATTGATTATACCGCCTCTAGCTGCATTTATTATTATACAATTTTTTTTCATTGTTTTAAGCAAATCATAATTAATCATATTTTTTGTTTCATCGTTAAGAGGTATGTGTAAGGATAAAGCATCCATAATTTTTACTGAGTCTTTAAAGCCCTCTACTTTTTTTCCACCAAGGGACTCAATTTTTTTAGATGAAACAAAAGGATCATATACAAATACATTCATTTCAAAACCTAGACATCGTTTAATTAAACTTTGACCAATTCGACCAAATCCTGCAATTAAAATATTTTTACCCCAAATTTCTTGCGTTTTTGGTAATTTATTTCTATCAGTAAAATTTCCATTTTTCACACAATCGTCATACATATTTTTTCTTTTTGAAATATTTAACAACATAAACATTACATGTTCAGCTACAGCTACAGCATTCGCTGTTGCAGTAATTGCAATTTCAATTCCATTTTTTTTACAGGTTTCAAGATCAATGTTATCGTATCCCACTCCGTGTCTAGAAATAATTTTAAGTTTTTTTCCAAGATTTATTATTTCACCAGGTAATTTTCCTGTCCTAAGTGATGCCCCATCACAATCCACGATTTTATTTTTTAACTCAGGGTTATTTACATCATCTATAACTTCAAATTCATAATCAGAATGATTAGTTAATAATTGTTTGCCTTTCTCATTAATATCTTGAATGATAAGAATTTTTTTCATAATGAAGATATTTAGAAAATAATCTTAGTAAGCTTTAGACTCCTCTTCTTTTGAAGAACCTTTCATTTTTTCTACCACTGCTTTAGCACCCGCGCTCAATGCTCTTTGATCAGCTCCAATGGTTACAAAATTAAAACCTTTATCAATCATTTTTTGTGCATACTCTGGTGTACCATTATGAATTCCAGCAAAAATATTATTTTTTTTTGCGTGTTCTAATATTCTTAATATTTCTGAATAAGCTTTTGTGTTTTCTGCTCTATCAAAACCTGGCTCTTCACCTATTGCCAAACTTAAATCAGCTGGCCCAATATATACCCCATCAACACCAGGAGTTGACATAATATCATCTAATTTTTCTAAAGACTCTTTTGTTTCAATCATAGCTAATTTTAGCATCTCATCATTTGAATGTTTTGCATAATCTGAACCACCATAGATTAATCCTCTAACGGGACCAAAACTTCTATAACCACGAGGAGGGTACATACAAGCTTGAACAAAACTTTCTGCTTCTTCTTTATTACTTACCATTGGGCATATAATTCCATAACAACCTGCATCAAGGATTTTCATTATTTGACCCGGCTCATTCCAATTTACTCTAGCTAAAGGGGTAACTTCTGTTGAAGATATTGTTTGTAACATTGGAAGTGCGTTAGAATAATCAACTAAGCCATGCTGCATATCAATTGTAAGAGAATCCCAACCTTGATGGGCCATTACCTCGGCTGAAACTGTACTAGGTATTTGGAGCCAACCGTTTATCACAGGTTTACCTGCTTTCATCATTTCTTTAACTTTATTTTTTCTCATTATTTATATTTTTAGGCCCATGTGGGTATATTTTACATTTAGATAATCTTTAATAGCGCCTGATCCACCTTCACGTCCATAACCAGTTTGTTTTATTCCACCAAAAGGAGCCTCCGCAATTGCAACAACACCAGTATTAACTGCAACACAACCAGACTCTAATTTTTCAGATCCAATATGTGCTTTATCCATAGAATTTGTATACAAGTAACTACATAGTCCTAAGTCGTTATCATTTGCTCTCTCAATTACTTCATCAAAAGTTTTAAAAGTTAAAATTGGAACTAGCGGACCAAAAGGTTCTTCTTTCATGATTGTAAAATTATCTTTTACATCATCAAATACTGTTGGTTCGTAATAATATCCTTTATTGAAGCCAGAAGGCCTTTGCCCACCCATCAATATTTTAGCTCCTTCTTTTTTAGTTGTTTCAACTAGTTTTTCTATTTCTTCCAATCTTTTAGCGGTAGTTAAAGGTCCCAAATCAACACCTTCATCCATACCATTCCCAATTTTTAATTTTTTTGCTCTTTCTATAAAAGCATTAACAAACTCATCTTTTCTATTTTCTTGGATATAAAATCTATTGGGAGAAATACAGACTTGACCATTGTTTCGAAATTTTCCAGTTATTGCTATATCAGCAACTTTATTCATATCTACATCCTCACAAACTATAAAAGGAGAATGTCCGCTAAGTTCCATTGTTACTCTTTGAACTTTGTCAGCAGCCTTTTTTAAAATTATTTTACCAACTCTTGTTGAGCCAGTGACTGAAACTTTTTTAATTATATCTGATTCCATTAATTCATTTGATACTTCTGCAGGATCACCTGATAAAAGGTTTACCACTCCATCTGGCACACCAGCTTCTTTACAAATATTAACTAATTCCATTACAGCTCCAGGAGTAATTACATCTGGTTTACATATAACAGAACAACCAGCTGCTAAAGAAGTAGATATTTTTCTTGAAGCTAGGACTATTGGAAAATTCCAAGGAACTAAAGCAGCTACCACTCCCACTGGTTGATAATAAACATGGACTCTTGTATCCGGAAATCTACTTTGCTGCGTTTGACCATAAATTCTTTTTGTTTCTTCAGCATTCCATTCAAAAATATCAGCACCGCCACCAACTTCACCAATAGCTTCAGCAAATGGCTTTCCTACTTCAAGAGTTAACCATTTAGCAAGCACATCTTTTCTTTCTCTCATTAAATCAGCAATTTTTCTTAGAACATAAGCTCTTTGCCAAGGTGGTGTATTTTTCCAAATTTCCAAACCTTTTTCTGCAGATTTTAATGCTTTTTGAACTTCAATTGATGAAGCTTTTGAAGCTTTTCCTATAACTTCTTCTGTTGCAGGATTGATTACATCATAAGTTTCTTTTTTTTCAGCTTGTTGCCATTTGCCATCAATAAATTGTCCAAATTTTTCGTACATAGAATTTATATTTAAGTTTACTTAATTAGGTTTTTTATTTTATAATTAATTATATATAAACATTATACTCAATCAAAGTTAAACTTAATTGATGAAGAAAATTACACTTTCCTGTGCACATGCTATTGTTAAATATTTAATTGCTCAAAAAATATTAATAGATGGTAAAAAAGAACCATTGTTCCCAGGAGTATTTGGAATTTTTGGCCATGGCAATGTAGCTTGTTTAGGACAAGCTTTAGAGGAAAACCAAAAAGAATTACCTACATACAGAGGACACCATGAGCAAAATATGGCTCTGACAGGAATTGGTTATTCTAGGGCAAAGAGAAGGCAACAAATTTTTGTAGCCACATCATCTGTAGGACCAGGTGCAACTAATATGGTAACAGCTGCAGCAGTAGCAATGAGTAATAGATTGCCAATTTTATTTTTACCAGGTGATACGTATGCAAATAGAATGCCAGATCCAGTTCTCCAACAAGTAGAACATTTTAATAATCCAGGAATTACGGCAAATGATGCATTTAAACCAGTAACAAGATATTTTGATAGAATAACAAGACCGGAACAAATCATACAATCATTTCCATCTGCAGTTCAAATGATGTTGGACCCAGCTGATTGTGGTCCAGCGTGTATTGCTTTAAGCCAAGATATTCAAGGACAAGTCTTTGATTATCCTAAGGAATTTTTTCAAGAAAGAATTCATACAATTAGAAGACCTAGACCTGATGATTTTCAAATAAAAGAAGCAGCAGAAAAAATTAAAAATTCAAAAAAACCAATTATAATTTCTGGTGGAGGAGTTTTTTACTCTGATGCCATGGAAAATTTAAGTAAATTTGCAATCAAACATAATATACCAGTCACACAAACTGTAATGGGTTATTCTACAATCAAAAAGGATCATTCACATTATGCGGGCCAAATAGGAGGGTTAGGAGGAAAAAATACAAACAATCTTGCAAAAGAAACTGATCTTGCAATAGCTGTAGGAACAAAATTAGCAGATTTTACTACAGGCTCTTGGGCAAATTTTGAAAACGAAAATTTTAAACTGGTTTCAATCAATGTTTCTAGATTTGATGCAAATAAACATTTAGCTCAAGCAGTTGTAGGGGATGCCAAAGTTTCTTTAGACGAACTTTCTTTGGCACTTGGAAATTGGAAAGCAGAAGATGAATGGAATAATAAATCTCAAAAAGAATTACAGGATTGGAATAAGCATATAGATAAAGAGAGCGCCCCAACAAACCAGGAAATCCCAAGTTATGTTCAAGCAGTTGGTGCAATTTATAGAAATTCAGATCCAACAGATATTGCTGTTACGGCAGCAGGAGGTTTAGTCGGAGAAGTTGCGCAGGTATGGAGACCAAGAGAACTTAATACTCATGAAACAGAGTGGGGGTTTAGTTGTATGAGCTATGAAATTTCAGGTGCTCTTGGTATTAAAATGGCAAATCCTGAAAAAGATGTAATTTCTTTTGTGGGTGATGGTTCTTATTTGTTGAATAATACAGATATATACTCATCAGTAATCACTAAAAATAAATTAATTATAATTATTTGTGATAATGGAGGTTTTGCAGTAATTAACCGTCTTCAATTGTTCAAGGGCGGAAAGGAATATAATAATTTATTGAAAAGCTCTAAAACACCAGGTTTGGTTGATGTTGATTTTGCTAAACATGCTGAAAGTATGGGCGCTAAATCAGAACATGTAAATTCTATTTCCGAACTTGAAGAAGCATTTAAAAGGGCAAAAAAATCAGATGTTACTTACGTTATCTCAATCAAAACTCATGCTTACAAATGGATTGAAGGATCTGCTTTCTGGGATAGCCCAACTTTAGAAAACCCAATCACAGAGGAAAATAAAGAAGCTTTAAAATTATATAAAGAGGGAAAAAATAAACAAAGACAGGGTGTTTAATTCCCATGACTAAAGTTTTTAAAGTTGGCTTAATAGGATGTGGACATATATCTGAAACATATTTTCGAGCTGAAAAATATTTTAATAATATTAAAATTATAAAATGTGCAGATATAAATCATAAGAGTGCATTAAAATGTGCAAAAATTTATAAGATTAAAGCATTAACAGTCCAGAAATTATTAAAAGATAAAGAAATAGAAATAATACTTAATCTAACTATTCCAAAAGCACATTACAAAGTTGCCAAACAATCTTTGTTAAATGGTAAACATGTTTACTCAGAAAAACCATTAGCAATAAGCTTCAAAGATGGAAAAGAATTAATAAATTTAGCAAAAAAAAATAATCTTTATCTTGGTAATGCACCTGACACTTTTTTGGGAGCTGGAATACAAAAATCTAAAGAGTTATTAGAAAAAAAAATTATTGGTAAAGTAGTTTTGGGAAATGCAGTTTTTGCTTTTCCTGGAGTACAATCGTATCATCCAAACCCAGAGCCCTGGTTTGCCAATAAGGAAGGCGGCCCAGTTATAGATATGGGGCCTTATTACTTAACTGCACTAGTAAATTTATTAGGACCAGCAAAAAAAGTTTCTGGCAGTATAGTTGATGGAAAAAAAACAAGAACTATTGGAATTGGTCCAAAAAAGAATAAAAAATTTAAAGTAAAGTGCCCAACTTCATATTTATCCACAATAACTTTTCATAATGGATCAGTTATTCATCTAACTCTTTCATTTGATGTCATTGCACATCAAAATAATCATATTGAGCTTTATGGAGATAAAGGATCTATGATAGTTCCAGATCCAAACATGTTTGGAGGTTCTGTTTTTGTATGTAAAAATTTAGGCAAACCTTGGAAAGAATATAAAACTAACAAACTACCTTTAGGAAAGATTAACATAAGATCACAAAGCTCAAGAGCAAACGAAAGTCCAACAAATGCAAATTATAGAGGTGCAGGATTATCTGAGATGGCTCTCTCTATGCTTAATAAAAAAAATAATATGTGTAATGGTGAGTTATCACTTCATGTACTAGATATAATACAATCAATTATGCAGGCATGTAAATCTGGAAAAGTAAAACTTATAAAAACAAGATGTAAAAAACCAAAAAGTTTTAAAATTTCTGATATAAAACAAATACTTTATTAAGTAATTTTTATGAAAAAATTAATAGTAATATCAGATCCATTTCCAAGAACTTTAGATTTAATATTTACTAAAAGTAAGTATAGAGAATTAAAATCGAAATATAAAATTTTAACTGCTCCAAAAAATAATAAAAAAAAATTTTATGAGAAAAATATTTCCTCAGCAACTTTTATTATGGGGCAACCAGACTTAGACAAAAAAATATTATCTAAGGCGAAGAAATTAAAAGCCATCATTAATGTTGAAAGTAATTTTATGAACAACATGGATTATGATTATTGTTTCAAAAACAAAATACACGTAATTGCAACATCCCCAGTTTTTTCAGTGCCGGTTGCTGAATTAGCTTTAGGTATGACGTTATCTTTATTAAGAAACATTCACAGTGCTCATAATGACTTTATAAATAAAAAAGAAAAATATGGATTGGAAGGTAATTTAAATTCATCTTTGTTATCAAATAAAAAAATTGGATTATTGGGTTTTGGAGATCTAGCAAGATCCCTAACCCCTTTATTATTGCCATTTACTAGAGATATCAACGTTTATGATCCATGGATATCTAATCATAAAATTCAAAGTTTTGGCTTTAAGCCAATAAATTTAAATCAAATGTTTAAGACTTGTGAAATTATTTATATTTTAGCTGCTGTAACTACAAAGAATAAAAATCTAATTGATAAAAAGTTATTAAATAAAATGAAATCAAATTCATTATTCATTCTAATGAGTAGAGCTGCAGTAGTTAATTTTAAAGATTTAATAAAAAGAGTTAAAAAAGGTGATATTTTTGTAGCAACTGACGTTTTTCCAGAAGAACCTGTGAGAAAAAATGACCCAATAAGAAAAGTAAAAAATATATTATTTTCAGCACACAGAGCAGGAGCTTTAGAAAAAGCCTTTTTTGATATGGGAAATATTGTTTTAAAAGACATGGCCTTAATGTCAAAAAATTTACAACCTAAATTTTGTAAAAAGGCTCAAAGCAAAACTGTAGGTTTATTAGCATCAAAACCTGTTGCAATTAATTGATATTTTTATAATTTCTTAACTTATGTCAACATCCAATGAACTCCTTCTAGAAGCAAAAGGGATAACAAAATATTTTGGAACAATAACAGCCCTTGAAAACGTAAATCTAAAAGTGCACGCTGGTGAATGTTTAGGCGTAGTTGGTGACAACGGTGCTGGAAAATCTACATTGATGAAAGTTTTATCAGGGCTTTATAAACCTAGCTCTGGATCATTACACTTTCAAGGAAAAGAACAAGTTCTAAATAGCCCTAGAGACTCACAGATATTAGGTCTAGAAATGGTTTATCAAGATCTTGCTCTAGCAGGTAATTTACCTATAGGAGAAAATATATTTCTTGGAAGAGAGCCAACTAAAAATTTAGGATTTTTAAAATTCTTAGATTTTAAAAAAATAAAAGAACTTACAAATGCTCACTTAGATAAGTTAAAAATAAATGTAAAAAGTGCTGATCAAAAAGTAGAAGAACTATCTGGTGGACAAAGACAAGCGGTTGCTATTGCAAGATCTACAGCATTTAATGCAAAAGTAGTTATTATGGATGAGCCTACAGCAGCATTAGCAATTAAAGAAGTTGGAAAAGTATTAGATTTAATTAATGGTTTAAAAAAAACTGGTGTAGGAGTTATTGTAATTAGTCATAGGATGGATGATATATTCACAGTTTGTGATAGAGTTATGGCTTTATTTCAAGGGACTAATTTTGCAGAAGCTGAACTCAAAAGCACAACTAGAGATGAGGTTATTGGTTGGATAATGGGTAAAAAATAATTATGGAAGATAAAAATAAAGAAAGTCTACATTTGAAATTAATTCCCTATTTTGAGAAATATGGAATTCTTCTTTTGTTAGTATTAATGATATTGGTAATGCATATCTTGCAACCAGATGTATTTTTATCTTGGCGTAATGTGACCAACGTTTTTAAACAAATTTCATGGCAATCAATGTTAGCATTAGGTGTGTTTATGGTAATTGTTACTGCTGGAATAGATTTATCTGTTGGATCTATAATGATGTTATCACTTATGATTTTAGCCGTTGTTGCTAAAGCAGGGGCCCCGTGGTTTATAGTTGTGATGACACCGTTAATCGCTGGCTTTTTATGTGGGTTATTTAATGGATTGGGAATAACCTTATTGCGGATGCCACATCCATTTATTATGACACTTGGAACACTCTATATTTTTAGAGGTGCGGGTAATTTAATCTCGGGTGGAACACCCATTAGCGGATTTACAGATGAAGTAAGATATTTAGGTCATGGTAGAATTGATCTACAATGGTTAGGTCTAGAAAAATCACAATATTTACCTGTGAGCTTGGTTTTAATTGCAATAGTTTATATAATTTTTTGGATTTTTCTAAATCATAGTAAAACAGGTAAATGGATTTATGCAATAGGAGGAAATCCAAACGCAGCAAGAGCATCTGGTATTAATGTAAATAAAATTTTAGTAATTGTTTATTCTTTATGTGGTTTTTTATCCGGAATAGGTGCACTAATTTTGGCTGGTAGAACTGACTCCGGATATCCAAATGCTGGACTTCAGTCAGAGTTAGACGCTATCGCAGCTTGCATAATAGGAGGAGCAAGTTTCTTTGGTGGAAGAGGAACCGTGCTTGGTGTTTTTGCAGGAGTAATGATTATGGGTATTTTAAGAAACGGATTGAACCTAATGGATGTAAGTTCTTTTTGGCAACAGGTTTTAATTGGTTCAATAATAGTACTGGCTGTTTACATTGATGTCTTAAGAAGAGATTTAGGAACTCGAAAATAATAAAATACACGTCTCAGTTGTCTAAAACTTATTAGAATTGCTCTTATTAACAGTTGAATTCCCACAAAAATTTAGTTTTAATTTAATTTTTTAAAAACAACTAAGGGGAAATTAAATGAAGAACTTAACAAAAATTATTAGTGTTATTATTACTTCTGTTTTTCTATTAGCAAGTTTTTCAACAGGGGCATTTGCTGGAAAAAAAATATTATTCAGCATTAAAGGACCTGGATCAGGTAATCCTTTTTGGGCATCTGTAGAAAAAGGAGCTAAAGAAGAAGCAGCAAAATTAGGTGTTGATCTTGTATTAGTAGCACCACCACAAGAAGGTGATGTTCAAGCTCAGATTAACCAAGTAGAGGATCAACTTGCAAAAGGTGTTGATGCAATAGCATTGGCTCCAGGAGATCCAAACGCTTTTGCTCCAATAGTAGATGACGCAATCAAAAGTGGAGTTCCAGTTGTATTTGTTGATACAAAAGGAATCAATGAAGGTGTAACTTTTATTGGTACAAATAATATGAATGGTGCAGAATTAGCAGCCAAGTTCATTTGCGATAAAACAGCAAAAGGATCTGATGTAGCAATTTTAACTGGTATCGAGTCACAATCTACTGCTTTACTTAGAAGAGATGGTGCAATAAAAGGATTCAAAAATTGTGGATTAAATATTGTAGCAACTCAAACTGCTGAGTGGGATACTGCAAAAGGTAGATCTGTAACAGAGTCAATTATATTGAAAAATCCAAACATAAAAGCAATTTTTGCTTCTAATGACAACATGGGTTTAGGGGCTATGCAAGCTCTTAAAGATGCTGACATGAACAATGTTATTGTTGTAGGTTTTGATGCTACTCCAGATGCAGCAACAAGCATCTTAAAAGGAGAGATGACTGCAACTATTGCACAGTTTTCTTATAATATGGGTGCGTATGGAGTTAAATATGCTCTAGAGTTAGCTAATGGTGGAAGTATTGATCCAAATATTGATACTGGAACGCAATTAGTAACAAAAGAAAACGCTAACGAGTTTAAATAATCGTTATTTCAATTAAATTAAAAAGGGTGGAAATTAATTCCACCCTTTTTTTTTATGTAATATAATAATCTGATGTTAATAAATATTAATCCAGTTTTAAGCCCTGAATTATTATTTCATTTAAGATCCATGGGTCATGGAGAAAAATTAATTTTAGCAGATGCAAATTTTCCCGCTAATACCTCCAATGATAAAGTAATAAGATTAGATGGAGTTGGGATTAAAGAAGCAGCCTCTGCAATCCTCTCAGTTTTTCCTCTTGATAGTTTTATTGTTTCAAAAGGTGGATCTCCTGCTTTGAGAATGGAAGTAGATGATAAGCCAGATGAACTAACTGAGACACATAAAGAATTTATAAATGTAGTTAAAAATGTATCTGGAGAAAATTGGAAAGTTGGTTCGATATCGAGACAAAATTTTTATAAAGAAGCAAAAAAAGCATACTGTATTGTTACAACTACAGATGCCAGACCTTTTGGATGCTTCGTTTTAACCAAAGGTGTAATTTTACCAGACGGTAATGTTTGGTCATAAAATTTAATTAATGAAATCGATTTCAATATTAGGAGTTTTCGTAGCAGATTTATGTTTTATTGGAGATAAAATTCCTAGCAAAGGTCAAACAATTTTAGGAAAAAAACATTTAGTTGGTCCTGGTGGAAAAGGATCAAATCAAGCAATTGCAGCTGCAAGACTAAATGGTGATGTTAGTTTCATTACTAAAGTTGGAAAAGATAGCCATTCTGAAATGGCATTTAATCTTTATAAGGAAGCTGGAGTAAAAACTCATTCAATTATTCAGGATGAAAAACTTTTTACAGGAGTTGCTGGTATCATGATCGATAAAGATGGAAACAATGCAATCAATGTTGTTTCTGGAGCGGCTGAAAATCTAGTTGCTGAAGATATAGATAAAAAAATTGAAACAATTAAAAATTCAGAAATATTTTTGACACAAATGGAAACTCCTGATGAAATTACTATCTACGCATTAAAAAAAGCAAAAGAACATAAATGTATAACTATTTTAAATCCTGCCCCAGCACGTAAAATCGCTGAGGATAATTTTAAATTAATAGATTTTTTTACACCTAATGAAACAGAAGCTGAATTTTATTTAAATAAAAATATAAAAACAGATACAGATATAAAAAATGCAGCTAGTGAATTTTTAAAAAAAGGTATTAAAAATGTTATTATTACCCTTGGAGATAAAGGCATATATTTTGCAAATACTAAAGAAAACTTTTTCTTAGAAGCATATAATCTAAAACAAGCTGTTATTGATACAACAGGAGCAGGAGACGCATTTAATGGAGCTTTTGCTGTCGGTTTAGCAAATGATCTAGATATAAAAGAAGCCTTAACATTCGCAAATAAAGTTGCAGGTATTTCAACGACAAGATTAGGTGCTGCTTCTTCTATGCCTTTTGCAAAAGAACTAACAGATAATGTAGTTTAATTCTTTTTATTTTCAGCCATTGATAATGCAATTTTAAAAGAATTTAAAATTGGATCTAAATTAGCTTCATTTTTTCCTGCAATAGCAAATGCTGATCCATGTGCAGTAGTAGTAACAGGCACAGTTAAACCACCTTGAACTGTTACCCCTCTATCAAAACCAAATGCTTTTAGACCTGATTGCAATGCATCATGATACATCCCTACCATACAATCATGATTTTTATTTTTGTAAGCTACTACAAAAGATGTATCGCATGGCAATGGACCATCAACATTGTAGCCAAGTTTTTTTGCTTCCTCAATTGCAGGAATAATTTCATCTTTTTCTTCTGTACCAAACTCTGCGTGTGGATTAAGTGCTTGAATAGCAATTCGAGGATTTTTTACACCATTTAACTCCATAACTTCATTGATTAATTTTATTGGCTTCATAATATTTTCTTTAGTTATGTGTTGAGCCACCTCTTTTATTGGAATATGTGAGGTTACTCTCGCTGTCCAAAAATTATCAATTACATTAAACTCACAACAAAAACTATTTACTTCAAGTTTTTCAGCCATTAATTGTAATTCGTCTGAATGTTTGTTTCCCCCAAGTTTTAAACTTGTTTTGTTCATCGGTGCAAAATTAATTGCATCTATTTTTTTTTCTTTAGCAAGAGTTAATGCTAAATCTAATGCTTCCAATACACTTTCACCAGATTCTTTTGATGGTTCTGCTAATACATATTTATGATTTTTTCCTTTAGAAATATCTAGCAAAAATCTATTTGATTTTTTGAAATCTATTTCATCAAAACTTTCAACTATGTCTACATCATGGGAAATACCAGTAATTTTATTTCCATTTTCAAATACTTGCCTTTCACCAATGATCACTATGTTGGCTTTTTTTGTCATTTCATCCTTTAAAAGTTTTGAAATTAACTCTGGGCCTATACCTGCTGGATCACCAAGTAGTAAAGCAATGTTAGATTTATTTTGTACCATTTTTTTCTTTACGTCTTGTATCAGATTATGTTTAAATTATTAAATATAAATTAACTTAAGAGGGAAATAATGAAAAAAAGCTTTAAACTATTTTTAGCAGCTGCTTTCCTAGTAACTGAATTTTTTGTTGTAGCTCTTCCATTAATGATCACTTCAGCCAAAGCTGACGGTCATCCAATTCAAGCAATTACTCATGCTGGTTTTGGTGGTGGAACTGACGTTACTACTAGAATGATGTTATTAAGAGCAAGAAGAGTTCTTAAACAGGATATGCAATTAGTTAACAAAAAAGGTGGTGGAGGAGCAGCATCTATGGATTACATGATGTCTTTACCAGCTGATGGAAATCATACTTTAACTTGGACTACAGGACATGCAGTATCTATGGCTTTAGGTAAAACTAAAGTTAAGATAAGTGATATGCAACCACTTGCTAGAGGAACTGATGATCCTCAATTATTTGTTGTTAATTGTAAAGCAGATATCAAAGATGCTAAAAAATTCATTAGCACACAAAAATCAAAATCACTAAAATATGGAACTACTCATACAGGTGGTATTGATGATGTTAGTGCAATCGCATTTACAAAAAAAGGTGGATTAAAAGATCCAACAATTGTTGCTTACAAAGGTGTTGCACCAATTAAAACTAACCTTATCAAAGGAGATATTGATGTAGGTGTTTTAAACTTAGGTGAAGCTTTAACTGAAATTAACGAAGGTAAACTTTGTGTTTCAGTTGTACTAGCAAATAATAGAATGGCTAAAATTGGAGACTCTCCAACAGCAAAAGAATTAGGTATACCTGTTTCTTTATCTACTGTTAGAGGTTTCGTAACTAAAAAAGGTGCTCCAGCAGACAGAGTAAAACAATTAGAAGCTGGAATGATGAAAGCTATGAGCCACAATTACTACAAAAATTTCTTAACAGAAATTGGTCTTGATGAAACAAGTGTTGTTGGTGCAGATGAATGGGGTAAGCAAATGGAAGAAATGCTTACTGAAATGACTGCGCAGCTTAAAGCTTTAGGTTACATTAACTAATCTAATTAAAAGTACATTTAAATATGAAAAATGTACAAAAATCAAAAAGGGCAAACAAAAGTTTGCCCTTTTTTTTTAAAGATGAATTTAAGGTTTTATTTGTAATAATTCTTGTATCCTTAATTTTATTAGTCACTACTTTTACATTTGATGTTGTTCCACCAATTTTAAATCGTGGAATTCAACCAGCAACATTTCCAAAAGCATTATTAATTTTGATAATTGCTATGACATTAATTATTTATTATCTATCAACTAAAAATCCTTGGAAAATTGAAAAGAAATTACCAAAATCATTTTTTTTAACATTATTTAGTTTTATTCTATTTGTAATAGTTTCTAAAACACTTGATTTCTTTTTGGCAATCTCAGCTTTATCTATATTTGTCTCTTATTGTTGGGGAGAAAAAAGATTATTTTATTTATTACTAGTTGGGATTATTTTCCCAATAATTGTTTTTATATTTTTTGAAACAATTTTAGGTTTAAGATTTCCACCAGGAATAATTACAAACATTTACTATAGCTAGATGGATAATTTACTTTTAATGTTAGCACCTCTTTTTAGTTCTAAACTATTATTAGTTTTATTTTTTGGAACATTATTCGGTTTAATTTTAGGAGTGCTACCTGGTTTAGGACCAACAACAGGTGGGGCACTAATTCTGCCTTTTACAATGACACTTGATCCATTATCAGCAATAGTTTTACTTACCTCAATCTATTGTGCTGGAACTTATGGTGGTGCAATAACAGCTGTATTAATCAATACACCCGGAACTCCAGCAGCTGCAGCAACTTGTCTGGATGGCTATCCATTAGCACAAAAAGGTGAAGCAGGCAGAGCTTTAGGAATGGCAACAGTATCAAGTACAGTCGGAGGAATATTTAGTGTAATTATTTTAGTTTTCTTTGCTCCTATTTTAGCACAACTTGCTTATGAATTTGGTCAACCAGAATATTTTGCATTAGCTATATTTGGCTTAACAATGCTTGCATCAATAGGTGAAGGCAGTCCAATAAAAAATCTAATTGCAGGTGCTTTCGGAATACTAATTTCAACAGTTGGTAAAGATTTTATGACTTCAATAGATAGATTTACTTTTGGAGTAAATGAATTAACTGAGGGAATTGGCTTTATACCAGTTGTAGTTGGTTTATTTGCAATGAGTGAGATGCTTACGCAATCTACTCTTATCAATCAAGTGTTTAATAGAATAGCTTTAAAAGCTATAAAACTTCCCTCAATTGACGATTATAAAAAAACATGGAAAACGATTTTAAGATCAAGTGGCATAGGATCGTTTATTGGAGTTTTACCAGCTGAAGGAGGTACTGTCGCATCTTTAATAGGCTACTCTGAGGCTAAAAGATTTTCAAAAACTCCTGAGGAATTTGGTAAAGGCTCAATTGAAGGTATTGCTGGTGCAGAAGCAGCAAATAATGCTGCAACAGGAGGTGCAATGGTTCCTACCCTCGCACTTGGAATTCCAGGAAGCGCAACAACAGCTGTTATACTTACAGGATTAATTATCCATGGTGTTAGACCTGGTCCAGATTTATTTAGAGAACAACCAGATTTTTTATATGGAATATTTGGCGCTATGCTGATTGCTAATATTCTTTTTTTTATTTTTGGATTTTTCGGAGCAAAAATATTTGCACGAATAACTCTAGTTCCTAACAAAATCTTATGGCCAATGATATTTGCAGTTTCAGTGTGTGGAACCTATTCTTTAAATCAATCTATAATTGATGTTTGGATAATGTTATTTTTTGGAGTGCTAGGTTTCTTTATGAGAAGATACGGTTTTTCAGTTGTTCCTGTTATTATTGGGTTAATTTTGGGTGAGCTAGTAGAAGGAACTTTAAGACAATCTCTGGTTATATTTGATGGCAATTGGTTGATGTTCCTTACAAGACCAATTGCATTAACATTCTTTATTTTATCTTTAATTGCTTTAGCTTTTCCTTTAATAAGATCAAGAAAAATAAAAAGAATTAATGATAAAGTATGATTTAAATAATCGAGTAGCAATTGTTACTGGTGGTGCTCAAGGTTTTGGTTTAGCAATAACTAAAAGATTTATCGAGGCAGGTGCAAAAGCTGTGATTTGGGATATTGATGAAAGTGCTGCTAAAGATGCAATTGATAAAGTAAAATCAGAACACTTAAGTTACCAAATTGTAGACGTTACTAATTTTGAAATAATAAATAAAAATTTAGAAGAAGTAGAAAAAAAACATGGAAAAATAGATATTTTTGTTAACAATGCAGGTATTGCTGGCATGAATACTACTGTAGCAGAATATCCTTTAGAAGAATGGAAAAAAGTAATGAACTTAAATTTGAATTCTGTTTTTTATTGCTGTAAAGCGATTGTCCCCTTCATGGTAAAGAATGATTATGGAAGAATTGTAAATATAGCATCTATTGCAGGAAAAGAAGGAAATCCAAATGCAAGTGCATATAGCACTTCTAAGGCAGGTGTTATAGGTTTAACAAAATCTTTAGGAAAAGAACTTGCGCAAAAAAATATCGCTGTAAACTGCGTTACCCCAGCAGCTGCTAAGACTAGGATATTTGATCAAATGACTGAAGAGCATATTAATTATATGTTGTCTAAAATTCCAAGAAATAAATTTGCAAAAGTTGAGGAATTAGCATCATTAGTAACGTGGTTAGCCAGTGAGGAAAACTCATTTTCAACTGCTGCAGTTTTTGATTTAAGTGGTGGTCGAGCTACATATTAGTTATGCAAATAGGGATTGATGTAGGTGCAACCAAAATAGAGAGTGTGGTTCTCGAAGAAAATGGAAATGAAAAACATAGATCTAGAACAAATTGTCCAAAAGATTATTTATCAATTATTTCGACAATTAAAGATATAAACAAAAAATTAGAGAAAGAATTTCAAAGAGAACTTCCACTAGGAGTATGTCATCCAGGTATTCACTCACCTCAAACTGGATTAGTTAAAAATGCACCCAATTGTTATTGGTTAGAAAAAAAACCCTTTCAAAACGACTTACGAAAAGCTTTAGGTAAAGAAGTTTTTTGTGAAAACGATGCAAATTGTTTTGCTTTATCAGAAGCAATTGATGGCTCAGGAAAACACTATAAGATTGTTTATGGAATTATTTTAGGTTCAGGTGCTGGGGGAGGTCTTGTAATAGATAAGCAAATTGTAAGTGGACCAAATGGAGTTGCTGGTGAATGGGGTCACAATCAAATTCCTTATTTTGCAGCCAAGAAAGAAAATTTTGACTCCAACAATGCAAGAGAGGCGGAAATAGAAAGTTTCATTTCTGGTTTAGGTTTAGCAAAAAGGTTCAATAAAATTTATGGTAAAAATTTAAAAACAAGTGAAATATTTGAATTAAATAGAAAACACGATTTAGATGCAGAAAGATTTATAGACGATTTTAAGGTTAACTTAGCTATGTCTTTATCAAGTATAATTAATATTTTAGATCCTGATGCTTTTATTTTTGGAGGTGGGGTATCCAATGAGATTGATTTTTTAAGCGAAATTGAGTCTATGGTAAAAAAATTTGTTATAGGTAAAGAGTATGAAGGTGTTTTTTTAAAGCCTAAATACGGTGATGCAAGTGGTGTAAGAGGGGCAGCAAGATTAGGTCGAAGCGCGACATACTAAAATTTCAACTTTTGATTGAAATAAAAAAAACTATAATTTTTAAAAAATTAAAAAAATTTTATCTTAAATACAATATATTGTTTTCAATTCAAGGTTGTTATTTTTTTTTTTAGTTATCATTTAATCGTTAATCTTCCTATAATTTCTTTTTTATAAAAAAAAATAGTTAACTAAATAAAAAGAGGAAGAGAAGATATGAAAAAACTAATGATCGCTTTAATTACATTAGCGTTTACATCAACTTCATCAATTGCAGCACCTAAGATCGAGGTATTGCACTGGTGGACGTCTGGTGGTGAAGCTGCTGCACTTAAAGTTTTAAAAGATGATTTCGCTGCAAACGGTGGTGAATGGATGGACATGCCTGTAACAGGTGGTGGTGGAGACGCTGCTAACGTTGCATTAAAAGCAAGAATCGTTGCTGGAGATCCTCCATCTGCATCTCAAATAAAAGGTCCTACAATTCAAGAGTACGATCAAGAAGGTGTTGTAGCTCCATACAATATAGATCCAATAGCTCAATCAGAAGGTTGGGATAAATTATTAGATCCAATGATTGCAGCTGTTCATAAATGTGAAAATAACAGTGGACCTTATTGTGCTGCACCAGTAAATATTCACAGAATTGACTGGATGTGGGCAAACAAAGCTGTATTTGATGCAAATGGTATTTCAGTTCCAACAACTTGGGATGAGGTAAATGCTGCTGCAGAAAAACTAAAAGCTGCAGGAATAATTCCTTTCGCTCACGGCGGTCAAGCTTGGCAAGATGCAACAGTATTTGAAGCAGTTGCTATGGGTATTGGTGGAAATAACTACTACAAAAACTGTTACGTTGATCTTAAAGAAAGCTGTTTAAGAAGTGAGACTACAGTTAAAGTTTTTGATCAAATGAGAAAACTTCAAAGCTATACAGATGAAGGTAGTCCAGGAAGAGACTGGAATGTTGCTACTGGTATGGTAATTGAGGGAAAAGCTGGTTTCCAAATTATGGGTGACTGGGCTAAAGGTGAATTTACAGCTGCTGGAAAAGTTCCAGGTGTAGATTATTACTGTTCTCCAACTCCTTCAAACAATGGATACTTATACAATGTAGATAGTTTTATATTTTACAAAACGAGTGATCCAGACAAGCAAGAAGGTCAAAAACTATTAGCGAAACTTATGATGGGTAAAAACTTCCAAAAAGTATTTAACCTATACAAAGGTTCAATTCCAGCAAGATTAGATGTACCAATGGATGAATTTGACAAATGTGCAAAAACTTCTAACGCAGACATTAAAACTGCTGGTGCAAAAGGTGGACTAGTTCCTAGTTTTGCTCATGGTATGGCTCAAGGAAATACTATGAAGGCCGCACTACAAGATATCATTACGGAGCACTTTAACTCTGATATGTCCTCAGTAGACGCTGCAAACGCATTAGCTGATTCAGTTCTAGCTAATATGTAGTTCATAAAAATTAAAAGGCCACTTTTTACTAAGTGGCCTTTTTTTTAATCAAAACAAAAAATATTATAATGTTCAAGTGGTTAGAAAAAAATTTACCTAAAATTGTAATGGCTCCTGCCGTCGGGTTAATAGGTTGGTTTGTTTATGGATTTGTTCTTTGGACTTTATATATTTCTTTTACGAATTCTAAAATATTACCTAAATATGAATTATGGGGATTTGGGCAGTATGAAAAGTTGTGGGCATCAAGAAAATGGCTTATTTCAGTGGATAATTTGCTAGTTTTCACAGCGTTGTTTCTTATTTTCTGTATAGTTATTGGAATCATTTTAGCAATATTCTTAGATCAAAAGATAAGAGCTGAGGGTGTTTTAAGAACAATTTATTTATATCCTATGGCTTTGTCTTTTATAGTTACAGGTACTGCCTGGAAATGGATTTTAAATCCAACTTTAGGTATTCAAAAAATGTTTGTTGATTGGGGCTTTGAAAACTTCACATTTGATTGGTTGGTTAATCGAGAGATGGCTATTTACACAATTGTAATTGCTGGTGTTTGGCAATCTGCTGGTTTTGTTATGGCATTGTTTTTGGCTGGCTTAAGATCTGTAGAAGATGAAATTGTAAAAGCTGCAAAAATTGATGGTGCGGGGTTATTTACAGTCTATTGGAAAATATTATTACCAATGATGAGACCAGTATTTTTTACAAGTTTTGTAATTTTAGTTCATATCTCGATAAAAAGTTATGATCTTATAGTAGCCTTGACACAAGGTGGACCTGGTATTTCTACTACTATGCCAGCTTTATATATGACCCAAACAGCATTTCACAAAAGCCAAGTTGGATTATCGGCAGCTAGTGCAATGATGATGTTTATGGCGGTTGCAGCAGTAATAATTCCATATTTATATTCTGAATTAAGGAGAGAAAATGCAAGATAATATAAAATCATCTTCTTATCAGCAGCTTGAACAAAAATCTAAGTATACAAACATTTTTTTAAGATGGTTTTTATATTTTGTATTAATTTTATTCGCATCATATTTTATTTTTCCATTATATGTGATGATTGTTACTTCTTTAAAAACAATGGAAGAAATACGTCAAGGAACTCTTTTATCTTGGCCAAGTGGTTTGAATTTTGACTCCTGGGCCGTTGCATGGGGAGGAAGAGGCTATGGAGCTGGTGATACTTTTTTAAGACCATATTTTTGGAATTCAATTAAGATGGTTGTTCCAGCAGTATTATTTTCAACATTCATTGGTGCAATGGCTGGTTATGTTTTGACAAAATGGAGATTTAAAGGAGATAAATGGGTTTTCCTTTTTTTATTGTTTGGTTGTTTTATTCCATACCAGGCGATTCTTCTTCCTATGGCTAGAACACTTGGAGTTTTAGGAATTTCAAATTCTGTAATTGGTCTTGTATTAGTTCATACAGTTTATGGAATTCCATTTACAACTTTATTTTTCAGAAATTTTTATGTTTCAATACCAACCGAGTTAGTAAAAGCAGCCAGAATTGATGGAGCAGGCTTTTTTAAGATATTTTTTAAAATTTTACTTCCTATCTCAGCACCAATTATTGTTGTGACTATAATTTGGCAATTCACACAAATATGGAATGATTTTTTGTTTGGATCAACTTTCTCGTTTGGAGAAGCGGCACCTATACAAGTAGCTTTAAACAATATGGTTTTATCAAGCACAAGTGTTAAAGAATATAATGTAGATATGGCTTCAGCTATTATAGCAGGTATACCCACACTTATAGTTTATGTATTAGCTGGAAAATATTTCATAAGGGGATTAACTTCAGGAGCAGTGAAAGGATAAAAATGAAAACGCTAAAAATTGAGGAATTATCAAAAAATTTTGGATCAACAGAGGTTTTAAGAAAAATTAATTTAGAAATAGATGAAGGAAATTTTTTAGTTTTATTGGGACCTTCAGGATGTGGAAAATCTACCTTATTAAATATTATTGCTGGATTAGAGACAATCAATGAAGGTAATGTTTATATTGATGATTACAATGTAAGTAAAGTGGAGCCAAAAGATAGAAATATTGCTATGGTTTTCCAGTCCTACGCTCTTTATCCATCTATGAATGTACGAGAGAATATGATCTTTGGTCTTAAACAAGCAAAGGTATCCAAAGAAAAAATAGAAGAACAATTAGAAAAAGTCGCAAAATTTTTACAAGTAGATTCATTGTTAGAAAGAAAACCTTCACAATTATCAGGCGGACAAAGACAGCGTGTAGCAATAGGTAGAGCATTAGTTAGAGAACCAAGAATATTTTTATTTGATGAACCATTATCTAATTTAGATGCAAAATTAAGAGTTGAAATGAGAAGAGAAATTAAAAAACTCCACCAACAACTTAAAACAACAGTGGTCTATGTTACTCACGATCAAACAGAAGCAATGAGTTTAGGTACAAATATTGCAATTATGAATCATGGTGTAATTCAACAAAATGATACACCAGAGAACATTTATAATAAACCTAGCAATACTTTTGTAGCAGACTTTATTGGGTCACCGTCAATGAATTTAATAAAAGGGAAACTTAAACAAAATTCAGATAAAGTTTACTTTATTGCTAATGGATCAAATTTTGAAATTCCAATCAATGGATACAATTTTAAAGAGAAAAAAAATTTAGATAATAAAGAAGTTTTTTTTGGTTTAAGACCAGAGCATATATTTTTTAAAAAATCTGATGAAAAGGATTTTGAGATAATATTAAGAGCTGATCTAAGTGAATATATAGGACATGAACAAATCATGACTTTTGATTATTCTAATCAAGAAGTATTAGCTAAATTTCCGTCAACAATTAAAATTGAATTAGGAAAAGAAATAAAATTATATTTTGATTTGAGTCAAACTTCATTATTTGATGCAAGGTCGGAAGAGAGAATATAAATTATGAGCGCTAGATATTCAGATCTTAAAAATAAAAAAGTTTTCATATCAGGAGGTGGATCTGGTATCGGAGCTACAATAGTTGAATATTTTTGTGAGCAAAATAGTGATGTATATTTTATTGATATAAATCTAAAAGAGTCAAAAAAACTTCTAACAAAAATTAAAAAGAAAAAAATAAAAGCCCCAAAATTTATTGAGTGTGATATTACTGATATAAACAAACTTCAAAAAACTATTGAAGATATTATAAAAAAAAAGGGACCAATTAACTGCTTGATAAATAATGCAGCTAACGATGATAGACATACCACTGATCAAGTTAATGAAAAATATTGGGAAAATAGAATGGCAATTAACTTAAAACATTATTTTTTTGCAGCTCAATCAGTTGTTAAAGGAATGAAAAAAATTAAATCTGGATCAATAGTTAATTTAAGTTCAGTTTCGTGGATGTTAGGTGAGGGAGATAAAGTTGTTTATGAGACCGCTAAATCTGCAGTGATTGGATTGACAAGATCATTTGCACAAGAGTTTGGAAAATTTAATATAAGAACAAACTCTGTAATACCTGGCTCAATTGCAACTGAGAGACAAATTAAACATTGGTTAACTCCAAAATATAAAAAACTTATATTAGATAGCCAGGCTTTAAAAAGACAATTAAAGCCTAGTGATGTTGCTCAATTAGTATTATTTTTAGCTTCAGATCAATCATCTGGATGTACAAAGCAAAGTTTTGTTGTAGATGGTGGGATTACTTAAGTTTTTATAAATATTTTTTAATAATTTAAAATTTTAAACCTTCATTGTTTTGACATATTTTTTTTGCTAACTTTACCTATGAAAAAAATAATCTTACTTGCTTTGTTAAGCTTACTATTTTTTACAAATTCAAATGCAGCATGCGATGACCCTTTAACAGAGGGTGTAGATTATTCAAATTGTAGATTTTCAGACTCACAAGATTTACAAGGAAGTTATCTTCCAAATTCAAATCTTTCGTTTGCTAGTTTTATACAAGTAAATTTTGATAAAAGTATTATGATGACTTCAAATCTATCATTTGGGACTTTTCCAGAGTCTACGTTTGTAAGGGCTAACCTTTATGAGTCGGTTTCTATTGGTGCAAATTTTGAAAAAACCAACTTTACTGGAGCTAACTTAACTAGAGTTGATTTTATGGGAGCAACGCTTATTGAAGCAAATTTTCAAAACTCTAACTTAATGGAAGCAAACTTTACATCTTCTAACATTACAAATGCTAATTTTGATGGAGCTAATTTAACTGGAGCTACTTGGACCAATGGTCAAACTTGTGGTCCAGAATCAATTGGTGCCTGTAAACAATAATTTATGAATACCTCAGTAAATACTGATGATGTAATCTTTAATTTTTTTAAACAAATTTGTGATGAAAAAGATGATCAAAAATGTGTTGATCTTGGAAACGAGTGGATAAAAGCAATGGAAACTAATTTGTCTGAAATGGAGAAAAACTTAAATGGAGCGGACAAATTAAAGCATAAAGATGATATTCAAAGTAATAGAAATCATTTGAATAGCTTAAAGAAAAAAACATCATCTGAGTGGAGAGAGTACGCTACTCAATGTATGATTGAAATAATGAATCATAAGAGTCAAAAATAAATAAAATTATAAAATTTAAATCACTAGCTATAATGATTAATATAATGTAAAGATTACTAAAAGGGGTGTCTTAACAGACTGAGATCATACCCTAAGAACCTGTCCGGTAATTCAGAAAGGGATAAAATGGATAAAATATATTTCTTAACTCAATCAACATCATTAATATTAGTAATCTTTATTAGTTTAATATTTGCTTTTTTAGGAATTATTCATTCTAAAAAATTTAAAGGAATTAATAATTATTTAACAGCAAATAGAAACATTGGTTTATTTTCACTTACAACAAGTCTTGTAGCATCAGCTTTAGGAGCTTGGATTTTATTTGGTCCTGTTGCTGCTGCAACGTGGGGCGGAGTAGGTGCAGTTATTGGTTATGCATTAGGCACAGCATTTCCAATGATTTTCTTAATTTATTTTGGAAAAAAAATTAGAAATGAGTTTCCAAAAGGATCTTCTTTAGTTGAGTTTATGAGAAAGAAATTTGGAAAAAGTCTATTTAAGTTAATTTTGTTAATGACAATCTTTTATATGTTCATTTTTCTTTGTGCGGAAGTAACTGCGGTTGCTGTGTTAATCAATTATATATCTGGAACAGAATTGTGGATTACTGCATTAATAGTTTTGGTAGCTACTTTAAGTTATACTCTTTATGGGGGATTAAGGGCATCCATATTTACTGATAATATTCAAATGATAGTAATTAGTCTTTTGTTGTTTATTTTGATTTCAATTATTAGTTCATCTTCAGGAAATAATTTTTCTTTCTCTTTAATTAATGAGAAGAATCCTCAACTATTAAGTTCAAATTATATTCCAGGATATACAGCTGGATTAACTTTCTTTATAGCAGTTGCGGCAACAAATTTATTTCATCAAGGAAATTGGCAAAGAGTATATGCTGCAAAAGATTATCAAACATTAAAAAGTAGTTTGGTAATTTCATTCTTTATTATTGTTCCAATTGTTTTTTTAATGGGTTTTATTGGAATGGTTTCATTTTCAATTGATCCGTCTGTTAGACCTGATTTAGGTTTTTTTAACTTATTATTAAAAGATCAAACAGAAATTTTATCTTTATTGATCATTATTCTTGGACTTGCATTAACTATTTCAACTGTGGACACTTTAGTTAATGCTATTTCAAGTTTATTTATAGTTGATGGCAAAGCAACTTTTAACTTAGATAAAAAAACTGATTATCTAAAAATATCTAATTATTTCATTTTAATTTTATCTGTAATAGCTTTTGGTGTTGCCTCAAAGGGATTTGATATTTTATATTTATTCTTACTTGCAGATTTATTTTGTTGTGCATTTGTAGTGACTGTTTTTTATAGCTTTTATAATAAAGTAAATGAAAAAACTGCTTATATTTCAATTATAGTTGGCTTAGTTGCAGGATGTTTAATGTTTCCATTCCCAGATTTTTCCAAAAGTTTATTAGTGGGGGTTTTTTTTTCTAAAGATTTATTTTCAACTTTTATAACTCAATCTTTATTATTTTTGTCTTTTCTTATTGCAACTTTTTTACCTGCAATAATTTTAAAAATAAAAAAATAATTAAGATTCAATGGAGGATTTTAAAGCATCATAAATGAGTTCTTTGGTGGTCTCACCAATACTTCTATAAACTTCTTTATTATTCTTAAAAATCAAAAGTGTTGTTTGATATTGAATGTTAAAAAATTTAGCAATTTCTTTATTTGTTACATCAAATGCAAAATATTCAACATTATCAAAATCATTTTTTGCTTTTTTTAAAACTTTCATTTGGCTTGCACATGATGTGCAATACTTAATCCAAGAGCTAACCACTACAACTTTTCCATCTGATAGAGCTTTATCAAAATCTACTTTATTATAAGTCGTTTCTTTTGCTACAGCATTTAAACTAATAATAAATATACAAAATACGAAAGTTAAAATTTTTTTCATGATAATAGGTTTTTACGATAATTTATATTCATTGTAATCTACTAAATTGTCTCTATATACGTAATATCTATAATGTCTGACAATCTAATAAGTATTAACAATTTATCTAAAATATATGATAATGGATTTGAGGCGCTTAAAAATATTAACTTAGACATAAAAAAAGGTGAAATCTTTGCGATGCTTGGACCAAATGGTGCAGGTAAGACAACCTTAATTAGTATTATTTGTGGAATTGTAAAGCCGTCATCAGGAAAAGTTTTAGTTGAAAATTTTGATATTATCAATGATTACAGGGAAACACGATCAAGAATAGGTTTAGTTCCACAAGAACTAACGT
This sequence comes from uncultured Pelagibacteraceae bacterium, assembly GCA_902622955.1. Taxonomy (GTDB): domain Bacteria; phylum Pseudomonadota; class Alphaproteobacteria; order Pelagibacterales; family Pelagibacteraceae; genus Pelagibacter. The sequence continues at coordinate 50,373 of CACNRP010000001.1, read as the reverse complement.
TAGAGCAATTTGAAACAGTATTTAATAATGTTTCTTATTCTAGAGGTCTTTACGGAAAAAAACCTGACCCATTGTATATTCAGAAGATTTTAAAACAGTTAAGCCTTTGGGATAAAAAGGATTTAGGTTTAAGACAATTATCTGGTGGCATGAAAAGAAGAGTTCTTATTGCTAAAGCATTATCACATGAGCCCTCTATTCTGTTTCTTGACGAACCAACAGCAGGAGTAGATGTTGAATTGAGAAAAGAAATGTGGAAAGTAGTAGAAGATTTAAGAGGAACAGGTGTTACAATTATTTTAACTACCCATTATATTGAGGAAGCTGAGGCAATTGCAGACAGAGTAGGAGTTATTAATCAAGGTGAAATTATAATTGTCGAACAAAAAAAAGAATTGTTAAAAAAAATGGGTAATAAAATATTAACAGTTGAGTTACAGGAAGAAATTAAAAAAATTCCTGAAAAATTAGATAAATATAACCTAACTTTGGGAGATAATAATATTTCTCTTAATTATAAATATGACTTAAGAGAGAAGCAAACAGGTATCACTAATCTTTTGCAAGATATGAAAGATTCTGGTTTAAAATTAAGAGATTTAAAAACTGAGCAAAGTAATTTAGAAAAAATTTTTGTTTCATTAGTAAAGGAAAATAATGAAATTTAATTCTATTGCTTTAAAAGCAATCTATCTTCATGAAATGGATCGTTTTAGAAGAACTTTGGCTCAATCGTTATTATCACCGGTCCTATCTACTTCACTTTATTTTATCGTGTTTGGATCAGTAATTGGAGGGTATGTTCAAAAAATAGATGGAATTAGTTATGGCTCATACATAGTTCCTGGGCTTTTAATGTTAACCCTACTAACACAATCAATAAGCAATACATCTTTTGGTATTTTTTTTCCTAAGTTTAATGGAACAATTTATGAAATTCTTGCAGCTCCAATTTCAACACTAGAAATAGTGCTTGCATTTGTTGGAGCAGGTGCGACTAAGACGTTGATAGTTGGTGTTATGATTTTTATAACAGCAACATTTTTTGTTGAAGTAGAGGTAAAATATCCAGTCTTAATGATATTTTTATTAGTTCTTGTATCTTTTACTTTTGCCCTTTTTGGATTTTTAATAGGTTTGATGAGCTCAAATTTTGAGCAAATGTCCATAATCCCATCTTTAGTAATAACACCAATGGTATTTTTGGGTGGTAGTTTATATTCATTAGATATGTTGCCTGAGTTTTGGCAAATTGTTACTTATTTTAATCCTGTAGTTTATCTAATTAATGGTCTTAGATATTCGTTTTATGGCGTTTCTGATTTTAATATCTGGACAAGTGTCGGGATAATGTTTTCATTTCTAGTAATTTGTATTTTACTTGTGACAAATCTTCTAAAGAGAGGATACAATATTAAGGCTTAGTTTAAAAATAGCCCAATTAAGGGCTATAAAAAATGGAGAGGGATATATTTTTTAAAATTGTTCTGACTCTGTTGAACCTGACATTGCAGTTGTAGAACTTTGTCCACTGCTAATAGTGTTAGATACTGCATCGAAATATGATGTTCCAACTTCTCTTTGATGTTTAACACTCGTGTAACCGTCTTTTTCTCGAGAGAATTCTTGTTGTTGAATTCTAGAATATGCTGCCATACCTTCTTTTTTGTATTTTTCAGCAAGTTCAAATATAGCAATATTCTGTGTATGAAATCCTGCAAGAGTAATAAATTGAAATTTATAACCCATTTTTGCAATTTCTTGCTGGAAAGATGCTATTTCATCATCATTTAAATGTTTTTTCCAATTGAACGAAGGAGAGCAATTATAGGCTAGAAGTTTTCCAGGAAATTTTTTGTGTATAGCATCAGCAAATTTTTTAGCCTCAGCTAAGTTTGGAGTTGCAGTTTCGCACCAAATTAAATCAGCATACGGAGCGTAAGCTAAACCTCTAGATATAGCTTGTTCAATGCCATCTTTTACATAGAAGAAACCTTCAGGTGACCTTTCACCTGTCAAGAATGGTTTATCATTTTCATCAAAATCATTAGTAATTAATTTTGCTGCGTTAGCATCTGTCCTTGCTAATATTATTAATGGAACTTCAGCTATATCAGCAGCTAGTCTTGCAGCTTTTAAATTTTTAACCATTGTCCCAGTTGGTACTAAAACTTTGCCTCCCATATGGCCACATTTTTTTTCACTTGCTAATTGATCTTCAAAATGAACACCAGCAGCACCTGCTCTAATAAATTTCTTAGTTAATTCAAAAACATTTAGCGGTCCACCAAAACCTGCTTCACCATCTGCAATTATTGGTAGCATATAGTCAATTTTATTTTCTTTATTCATTTCACCATCTTGAATTTCCATGTGTTGAATTTGATCAGCTCTAACTAACGAGTTATTCATTGTCTCAACTAATTTAGGTGCACTATCATAAGGATATAATGATTGATCAGGATACATTTCTCCAGCAGTATTTGCATCAGCTGCAACTTGCCATCCACTCAAATATATTGCTTTTAAACCAGCTTTAGCATGCTGAACAGCCTGATTGCCTGATAATGATCCAAGAGTATTTATATAATTTTCAGTATTTAACAATTTCCATAATTTTTGTGATTGTAGTTTACATAAAGAGTACTCTATTTTTATAGAACCTTTTAATCTCTCTACTTCCTCAGGTGTATAGTCTCTTTTTATCCCTGCAAATCTTTTTAAATCGTATGAGATATTTTCAGCACTCATTATGTAATCCTTTATTTTAATTTTGTAAAAAATGATTTTAGTGGTGGGAATTAATTATTATCGTTAGACTTTTCGATAAGATCACTCATTCCACTAGATCCCCAATCACAATGATCATCTCTCATATAGATGCCTCTTCTATTATGATGATCTAAATCCTCTTTTTTGATGATTTGAGCCTCATTTTCAGTGTTTTTTAGTTTTGCATTCATATTTATCTTATAATTTACAAGATTTACAAAATCTATAAAAAACCGCAATTTTACTTGTAAATTATGTTAATTTTTTGTAAATTAAAATTTACAAAATTTACAAATTATTTAAATTATGCAGATAAACAGCCACATCGGAGCAAATATAAAAAAGTTTAGAAAACAACTTGGACTTCAAGCCAACAAGTTAGCTGAACAATTGTTGATTTCTCCAAGTTATTTAAATTTAATTGAAAGTGGAAAAAGAAGTATTGATGCAAACTTGTTGTTAAAAATTTGTGAGGAATTGAGAATTGAAATTGCAGATTTAAAAACAGATAAACCTATTTTTTTAGACAATTCAAAAAAAGCAATTTCTAAATTTTCTAAGGGTAAAAATATTAATAAATTAAATTTAAAAATTGGCCCAAAAATAAAAGCGTTTAGAAGACAATTAGGTTTGCAAGCAAATAAATTTGCTGAACAAATAGGAATATCCCCTACATATTTAAATTTAATAGAGGGTGGAAAAAGAAATATTGATGGTGAATTATTAATCAAAATAAGTAAAGAATTAAGAGTAGAGCTATCAGACTTAACAAGCAAAAGTGATATAAATTTAGAAAATAATATTTCTGAACTTTTAGATGATGAATTATTTGAAGATTTAGATATACTGGGACCTGAAGTAAAAGATTTAGTAAGTACAAATCCTAAAATAGCAAGAGCATTAATAAAATTAGGAGATAACTTTAAGCAAAAAGATCACGAAATAGTTAGCAAGGTTGAAAATATTTCTGGTAAAATAATCGATAGTAGAAAGGCAGCTTTTCCAGGAGAGGTAATTTCAGATTTTCTTCAAGAAAATAAAAATTATTTTCCAAAATTAGAAGAGTTTGCAAATAAAATATTTGATAAAGTTCAAAAAAATAATAGAACAAGATATATCGCTCTTTGTGAATATTTAAACCAAGAATATTCAATAATTGTAAAAGATGTAATTCCTGAGGAGGGTAAACCATTTTCAAAAATATTTAATAAATCTAAAAAAGAACTTCTTTTAAGTGACTATAACTCTTTAGAAACCAAAAAATTACATGCAGCTGCACAAATTGCGCAAGAGGGAGCAATAGATATCATCATAGAATATTTATCAAATTTTAACTTTCCATCTGAGGAATCTAAGCGTTTAACTCAAGTAGCACTTTTAAATTATTGTGGGGCAGCAATCTTAATGCCTTATAAACTATTTCATAATGAATGTAAAAAATTGAAATATGATTTAGAGCTTTTACAGAACACTTTTGCTACTTCTTTTGAACAGGTAGCTCATAGAGTAACGTGTTTACAAGATCCTAAATTACCAGGTATTCCATTCCATATGTTGAGAACCGATATTGCAGGCAATATTTCAAAGAGATTTTCCTTATCAGGTATTGAAATTCCACGTTATGGAGGAGCCTGTCCAAGATGGAATGTCTATTCTGCATTTACAAGACCAGGGGTTATTCAAGCGGCCGTGAGTAAAATGACTAACGGGGAAAAATACGTATGTATTGCAAGGACAGTAGAAAAAGGCGTGGGTAGATTTGGACAATCAAAAAGTATTTTATCAATTGGACTTGGATGCGAGGCTAAATATGCAAAAGAGTTTGTTTATACTGAAAACCTTGATATTTCAGATAAAAAAACAGAAATACCAATCGGTGTATCATGCAGAACCTGTGACAGGTTAGATTGTTCTCAGAGAGCATTTCCACCGTTACATAAGAAATTTGATGTTGATATTAATACAAGAGGGGTTTCTGTATATGTTAATGATAATAACTAAACAAAATGATTAAGTATATTTTACCAGCAGTTATCATTTTTTTGATCGTTTTATTTTGGGAAAAAATCACTGAGATTGTAGAAAAAAAATTCAATATAAAGCTTAATTATATTGTTGTAAGTTCAATTATTGTAATAATAGCAATTATTCTTTTGCTCCTTAATTACTAGGATCTAGATTATTAAATTCATTAAATAAATGGAAATAAACTTATTATTTTTTTTCACAGTTGTTCCAGCCATAATTTTATATGGAATTGCAAAATCAGGTTTAGGTGGTTCAATGACATTAATATCTGTTCCTTTAATGACAATAGTGATGCCATTAAACCAAGCCTTAGGAATTATTCTACCGATTTTAATATTTTCAGATTTTATTGCTGTTTATAAATATAGAAAAGAATTTGATTTAGGAACTTTAAAATTAATGGTTCCTTTTGCTGCCATTGGTATAATTGTGGGTTCTTTAACTTTTTCGTATTTTTCAGAGGAATTATTAAAATTTATAATTGGAGTAATGGGATTTTTATTTGCAGGTCATTATTTTTTTTTAAAAAAAAATAAAGAAAAAAAATCAGAGAAAAATTTTTTAAAAGGTGGTACATGTTCATTAGTTGCAGGATTTACAAGTTTCTGTGTTCATGCTGGAGGAACTCCAGTAAGTCTTTATTTGCTCCCACTGAGAATGAAAAAAGAAATCTATGTTGGTACAAGAATATTTTTTTTCAGTTTTATAAATTTAATTAAACTTCCTCTATATATTAATTTATCAATGACCAATCTCGAATCTTTTAAGCATTCGGCAATATTATTTCCAGTAGCTTTATTAGGAATATTAATAGGCTATAAGTTAATTAAAATTATTAATGAAAAATTGTTTTACAATTTTATATATGCCCTAATTTTCGTAACAAGTACAAAGCTTTTGTATGATTATTTAATATGATTTTTTTACACATGCCAAATTTTAAATAAATGTTTAGATATAATTTAAATTATGAAAAAAAAATTTAATCCAAGAATTAAAGCTAGACTAAGAAAAAACAGACAAGTTTTAAGTAAAAATATTGATAATTTTTTTGGGTGGGTTAAAGGTGCAAAACTAGTTGAGCTTAAAGAATGTAATACAGATGAAGATCCTGTAAGACCTGAGTTAGATAACAAGTTCAGAACAGGATTTGGAAGAAAAATTTTTGGTGTTGAATACAAAGGAGAAATTCATGCAGTTATGTGTTTTGCTTATACAAATAAAATTCCAAAAAGTGTAGAAGAGCTAGAAAAATTAAGCACTGATGCCTTTTTACAAACTGCTATGAGAGATCAATCTGGTGGTCAAATTGCAATTGCTTATACCGTTTGGTCAAAGAAAAAAGGTGGTGGAAAGTTGATTGTTAAAGAAGTGTTTAAAAAAATTAAGAAATCTAATCATTTAAATAGACTAGTAACCCTCTCCCCACTTACAGAAATGGCAACTAATTTTCATGAGAGAAATGGAGCTAAGTTATTACAAATAAATGAAAATACACAAAATTTTGAGTATTTACTTATATAATCGTAATGAGTGTTAAAAAAATTTTAGGTATTAAGATATATTAATCTCATAAATGTTTATGTTTAAATTGTTTGAAAATAGATTGTACTTTTTATTAATTTCTCTTTTAATATTGTTTGGATTTTATCTCTGTTTTGTTGGTGGATATGGCTCAGATGAAGACACATTGCCAATGATCCAAGTATTTGAAGCGAGATTAAGAGACGGAACTTTTATTTCATCAAGATTCACAGGTTACCCTATACCAGAAATTGGAATTGGTTTTTTATCTTATTATTTTGGAAGCTGGGCTGCAAATAGTGTAACTTTTTTACTTCATATCTTAAGTTTAATATTTATCTATCTTACTTTTTTTAAAAAAATTGAAATAGAAAAATTAAATTTATTTTTTCTTTTATCTTTATCAAGTCCGGTGTTATTTTTTGACAACTTAGAGCCTATAGACTACTCATGGGGGTTTTTCTTTTTTTCAATTGGTACATATTTTTTTTCAAAAAAAATATTTGAGTTGGCAATTTTAGCATTTGCATTTTCAATCGGTTGTAGACTAAATTTTATCATATTTTGTTTACCCTTTGTGTTTCTTTATAGTTTTGATGATAAAATAAATTTGAAAAAAAAATTAATGATATGTTTAAATATTTTTGTAATTGGTGGTTTATTCTATTTACCAGTTTGGTTTTTTCATGCTTTTGGATTAGATTGGTTGACAGCAGCACGTCCGCTAGATCAAGGTCTCTTTGGTCTATTTGCTAGATTTACATATAAAACTTGGATTGCAATTGGTTTATTTCAATTATTCATAATTTTTTATTTTTTTATGAAAAATTTTAAAGAATTATTGTTTAAAAAAAATCAATTGTTAACAATTCTAATAATCTTAAATTTATTATTATTTTTTTATATACCAGCAGAATTATCGTATTTGCAACCAGCACTAATTTTTTTATATTTAATATTAATTAATGATGCTAGCAAAAAGATAATTTTTAGCCTTATATTATTTAACTTTTTAAGTTGGGGAATAAATTTTCAAATATTAGAAATAAAACATCGAGATAGTTCTTTATGTGCAGGAAAACAAGCAATTTCAGCATCATTTGTATTAAAAATAATTCCTGGATCTGTAAAAAATTATTTTGATACTAGAGACATGATTAAATGCTGGGCAAATCCAAATACAGAAAGGGGTAAAAGAATTTTAATGGGAAAATCAACTAGAGTTAAATGATTATTAGTTTTAATTAGCTGATTAAATATTCATAAAATTTAAAAGACAAATGATTAAATTTAGGTTGTATTTTTTACTTATATTTTTTTTTTTAATCCCTTATTCTCCCGCCATGTCATATGAGGAAACAAATTACGAGGTTATTAGTAAAAACAAAATATATGAAATAAGAAAGTACACCGATCGTTTAGCAGTAGAAACAATGACTTCTGGCATCGATAGTAATTTTAGAAAATTATTTAATTACATTTCAGGTAGAAATGACAATCAAGAAAAAATTAAAATGACAACCCCGGTTACACAAGTCGAAAAAAATGGAAATATGAGTATGCAATTTTATTTACCGTCAAAATTTAACTTAGAAAATGTACCAAACCCAAGCAGAGAAGATGTAAATATAGTTAATATTCAAGGAGGATATTATGCAGTGATTATATATTCTGGTAGAGCTTCGGATGGAAATTTTCTAAAACATAAGAATATTTTAGAAAAAGAGTTACAAAAAAATAATATATCAATTATCAGTCCACCTATTAGAGCAACATATGACAGTCCATTCACCCTTCCTATGAATAGAAGAAATGAGGCTATGTTTATAGTGGAATTAAATTGAAGAAATCAAAATTTAAAGCAATGGTGTTATCTTGTATAGATCCAAGATTTCAACATTTAGTTCATCATCATTTAAAGAAAAAAAAATTAACAGGAAAATATAGTGCTTTTACAATTGCAGGTGCAGCTATTGGGGTTACACATAAAAAATTTAAAAAATGGCATAAGACTTTTTATGATAATTTAGAAACTTCCATCCAATTACATAAAATTGAAAAATTAATTGTTATTAATCATAAAGATTGTGGTGTGGCTAAAATTGCTAATGGAAAAAAAGAATTTAGTTCAGTTAATGAAAAAAAAATTCATAAAGAGTCTTTCTCTCGGATTAAAAAACAAATAAAAAAAAAATTTCCAAAATTAAAAGTAGAATTAAATTTAATTTCCTTAGATAGTAAAATTACTAAATTCTAATTATTGATTTCTTATTAAGGGATAAACTTTAGGATTTAGATATTTTAAGTTTGTGAGGAGTATTAGCATTAAAGTAACAAAGCCAATTGAAAATCCTAAATAAATTAAAACTTTAAAGTCAAACATCCACACAAGATCAAAAATATTTTCCATAATAAATTTTGAACCAATAACTGCAAAGAATATTGCAATTAAAATTACAGATTTAAAAATAATAATAAATTCTATTAAAGATGAAAAAATAATTTGCTTTTTTGAAAAACCTAAAATCTTAAAAACTAAATTTTGGTATTCTTTTACTTTCCCTTGAACCATAATTGCACTGGAAATTACGATTAAACCTATAACAATGGTAACTGCTGAAATTAAAGTAACAGCAATAAATACTTTATTTAAAACAGCCGTAACTTTTGACAAGTAATCGGCAATTTTTATCATTGATAAACTTGGCATGATTTCAAGCATTTTAGTTTCATCAAATTTATTCGAATTAAATTTAGCAGTGGCTAAATATTCATGAGGTATGTTTTTTGCATATTGAGGGTTAAACAACATTGCAAAGTTGATACTCAAATCTCTATAATCTACTTCTCTAAAATTGATTACCTCACCTTCAATTTCTCGTCCATAGATATTTAAAGTAAAGATATCACCCAACTGAATATTAAAATCTCTTGCAATTTTTGCGTCTAAAGATATTTGAAGTTGATCAGGATTTGATAAATCCCACCATTCACCCTTTATAATTGGATTATCTTCAGGTATATATTCTGCCCAAGAAGATCTTCGTTCACTACCAATAACCCAGTAACTATCATTATCTGGTTTAATATAAGTATTAGGGTCCACACCATTAATTTTTACAATACCAGAGGATACCATTGGTACAATTTCAATAGATGCATTTGGATCCATATTTAAAATACCTTTTTCAAATTTCTCTTTTTCTCCTTTTTGAATACCTACGAAGAAATAATCAGGTGCAATATCAGGAATAGATTTAGCAATTTCTCTTTGAAAATTTGTACCAACTAAAGCTAGAGTTAATAATAAAGTTACTCCTAAACCAAGTGACATAACTGTAATAGGAGTTATACTTTTAGTTTGGGTTATATTTTTGACTGAAACTTTTAAAGAAATTATTGGACTAGATTTGAATTTTTTTAAGAAAAAAATGATTAATTTTGAAAGTAAGAAAAATACAATTAAACAAACAAAAAAAGCAGCAAAGTAAGCCAAACTGTAAGAAGGTTGTTCAGATCCAATTGTGAATAATAAAATTAAGATAGATAATAAAACAAAGCTTAGAACAACTGATCTCTTAGAATAATAGAATTGAAGGTTTTGGAATACGTTTCTAAATAAATTAGATGCTTTAACTTGATTAATAGAACTTATTGTTGGAATAGAAAAAATTACCAGTATCAATAATCCCACTAAAAATATTTTTAAAAAATTCAGCAAGGAAAACACTGGATTAACATTTAATCCTAATCCATCAGATAAATATTTATCTACTATTGGTACAATTAAAAAACTCAACCCATACGCAAAAACAGTAATAATAAATAAAAGTATAAGTAACTGCAGATAATATAGTTTTTTAATATTGCCTGAATAAAAGCCAACCGCTTTTCTTACAGCTATCGACATGTTGTTTTGATTAATAAAAGAAAGCAAAGTATTTGCTATACCAATACCTGCTATCAACATTGCACTGATAGATATAAGTGATAAAAATTGAGAAAAATTATTTATAATTCTCTTTATACCACTTGCAGAATTTTCAGGATATCTAAGTTTAACTTTTTGATCGTCTTTAAAGATTTCTACAATTCGTTTTTCAATTTCTTCTGGCTTATCATTTTCATTAAATTTTACTTTGTATTCATAGTTTAAAAAGCTTCCAATTCCATTAAGTTTTAAAATTTCTAAAGTCTGTTGTCCTGCTAAAGCCCAATCGCCAAATGCAACAAATCCACTTACATCTGGTACTGATTTAATAATTCCAATTACTATAAAATTTTGATCTTGAACTTTTACTATTTCATTAATTTTAATATCTAAGGTTTTTGACAAACTTTCATTGATCAGGATAGTGTTAGGTTCTTTTTGCATTCTTTCATAAGCACCAATTGGCTCATAAACAACACTTCCATATAAAGGATATTTTTCATCCACAGTTTTAATTCTAGTAAATAATGATTTATTTTTTTCCCTGCCAGTTGTTGATAGCATAGTGCTGAACTCAATCATTTGAGAAACAGTTGTAAATTCTTTAACTTGGTTAACTAAATTTAAATTTCCCTGATTACGGTTGTAATCAATCTCCAAATCTCCACCTAAAAGTGCTTTGGCATTATCATTTAGTTCTTTTTTAAGACTATCTTCAATTGTGAAAATAGCACTTAAGATAAAAAGACTTATAAAGAGCGTAACAATGATACTATAAATTTTATGATAATTTCTGCTCAAGTCCTTTAAAGCATATTTTAAAATCAAATTAAATTCTGAAGGATTATTAAATTTTTCCATCTTTAATTTTTATTTTTCTTTTAGCTTTGTCTGCAAGTTTAGGGTCATGAGTTACCATTATTAAAGATGAACCCTCTTCTTTAACGTACTTAAATAAAATATTTGCAATCATGATAGAATTTTCAGTATCTAAGTTTCCGGTTGGTTCATCAGCTAAGATTAATTCAGGCTTCATTGCAATTGCTCTAGCAATAGCAACCCTTTGTTGTTCTCCACCTGATAATTGACTTGGTAGATTATTAAAACGATGTTTCAAACCAAAACGATCTAATAAAATTTTTGCTTCTTTTTCTGAATTTTTAAAATTATTAAGCTCAAGTGTCAGTGCAACATTTTCGACTGCAGTGTAATTAGGAATTAAATAAAATGATTGAAAAATTATTCCAATATTTTTCTTTCTTATCTCAGATACCTCATCCTCACTAAGACCTGTTATTTCTTCATTATCAAAAATTATTTTACCAGAGGTTGGTTTTTCTAAACCTCCGATTAGCATTATTAAACTTGTTTTACCTGAACCACTTTCTCCAACTACTGAAACAGTTTCTTTTTTCTTAATATTTAAATCAATATTCTTTAAAACACTGATACTATCTTTACCAGTTTGGTATTTGAGATTTATTTTTTTTAATTTAAGAAGAGCACTCATGAATAAAACTATATTTATAAAAATTTTGATAATCTTTCTAGTGCACATAAATGCAAGTGCAATAGAAAAGGTAGTTTTATTTGGTGATAGTTTGATGGCTGGATATGGATTACCTAAAGAACATCATTTATCAATAGTTTTAGAAAACAATCTTAAACAGACTGGCTTAAACATTAAAGTCATTAATGGAAGTGTCTCTGGAAGCACATCTTCAGGTGGATTGAATAGAGCTGATTGGAGTTTGTCAGAGCCAGGTATTGATTTAATTATTTTAGGATTAGGGGCCAATGATATGCTCAGAGGAATTCAACCAGATGAAACCGAAAAAAATTTAGAACAAATAATCAAAGTTGCTCAGGATAAAAAGATTAAAATTATTTTAGCAGGGATGGTTGCACCATATACTCATGGAAAAAAATATAAAAAAGAGTTTGATGCTATTTATCCAAAGTTATCAAAGAAGTACAATTTACCATTAATCCCATTTCTTCTTGAGGGTGTGGCACTTAATCCAAGTTTGAATCAACAAGATGGTATACACCCCAACAAAGATGGAACAATTAAAGTAAGTGAAACAATAAAAAAAAGTATTATTAATATAATCAATTAGATGAAATTCTTTCTATCAATATTTATTTTATTATATTGTCTTAGTTTTGCTAAAGCACAAAATACAAACATTACTTTAAATTCTGATTTAAATTTAAATTGTAAATTTGAAAAAGTAATATTAAAAAATCCAGACCATAACTTTGAGACTTTCACAAAAGATCAAATCAAAAGAAAAGATATTAATAAGTTGATAATCGAGTCTAAAATACCAGATTTTCTAAATGTTAAAAATTTATCAGAATTTTTTAATAAAATCGATTTAGAGGTTAAAATTTCAAATAAGGATATTTTCTTAATTCAAGCATTTGATAAAGAGAGAAATTATTCTGAGTCTGCAGTCTATACTAGAAAAACAGGTGAACTTATTCACGAAATTACAACCAATATAAAACAAAAGGAAAAAGAAAAAGATATTTCTTTTTATAGTTGTAAAAATAACAACAAAGACACTTAAGACCAAAGACTCTAATTCTAAAATTTGATAATATCTAATTATGAAGAAGTTATTATTAGTAATTTTGTTTTATATGTTTTCACAGATTTGCACTATAGCAAACGAAAGAGATACAAGATTAAACCAATTGTTTAATGAGTTAAAAGTGAATAAATCGAAAGTAGCTTTTATAATTGAACAAGAAATCTGGGCTTTATGGAGTACACATCCAACGGATGAAAAACTTACTGCGAGATTAGAAGAGGGCTCTCAACTTGTGAGAGATCAAAATTACATAAGAGCAAAAGATATTTTTACTGAAGTGATTAATCTTGATCAAAATTGGGCTGAGGCATGGAATAAAAGAGCAACTGTACTTTATATGCTAGGAGAGTTTCAAAAATCTCAAGATGATATAGATCAAGTATTAGCTTTAGAACAAAGACACTTTGGAGCTTTAGCAGGACAAGGTTTAGTAAATATTCAGCTTAAGAATTATGAAAAAGCAATAAGAAGTTACGAACAAGCTCAAGAAATTTATCCCGCAATGAGATCTCCTAAAATAATGATCAAGCAAATAGAAGAATTAATGAAACAGCAGACAATATAATGTGTGGAAGATACGTAGTAAAAAACTCGGTAACCAAAACAAATAAATTAGTTAAATCTGCAATTCAGGTTGAAGATACTGAAAACTACAATGCTCATCCATATCAAAAACTTCCTGTAATAAAAAAATATAAAAATGGAAATACCTTAGAAAATTTACAATGGGGTTTAGTTCCAGGATGGGCTAAGGACAAAGATTTTAAAGCTTTGATTAATGCAAGACTAGAAACTATTGATGAAAAGGTTTCATTTAAAAAATTGATTAAAAATAACCGATGTGTTGCTGTAGCAGATGGTTTTTATGAATGGAAAAGAGAAGAAAAAGAAAAAACTCCCCATTATTTTACTCGTGAAGACACAAATGCTATTTATTTTGCAGGTATTTTTGAAAATGATCAGTTTTGTTTAATTACAGAGGAAGCAAAAGAAAACATAAATGAAATTCATCACAGACAACCTGTCATTCTAAATCAAGCCGATATTAATCGTTATCTAAATTTAGAATTACAAGGTTCAGTATTTTTAAAAGAACGTAAAATTCCAAAATTGATTTTTCATGAAATTTCAAAAGATGTTAATAAACCTACAAATAACAGCTCTTCTTTAATCCAAAAAGTATAATCTTATTTACGTTTATTTTTTTTAAATTTAAAATTTTTAGGTCTTTTTCTATTTTTAAATTTTCTTTTATTATTTTTCTTTTCAAAGGATTTAAATTTTTTCTTTTTATTAAATCTATTATTTGAAAATTTCTTATTAAATTTATTTTTTTTATAAGATTTTTTTGCTTTTTGGTTGTTTGGTTTTGCTTCTTCTTTAAATTTAAAGTCTGGATCAATTAGTTTTTGAATTAATCTCCACATATTTCTATCATTTTTAGTTAAAAAGGTTAAAGCTGAACCATCTTTTCCTGCTCTACCAGTTCTACCTATTCGATGAATATAATCTTCCGGCACTTGTGGAAGATCATAATTAATTACATGTTTTATAACTGGTATATCTAATCCACGTGCAGCTATATCAGTTGCAACTAAAATTCTACTGTTACCATTTCTAAAACCTCTAATTACACGAACTCTTTTGCTTTGTCTTAGATTTCCATGTATAGCATCAGCTTTATGTCCATCATATTTTAATCGCTTAACTATTTTATCAGCACCATGTTTAGTTTTAACAAAAACTAAAATAGAACCATTTCTTTCAACTAACTGATTAATTAGTTCATGATATTTTTTGTCAGGTGTAATTTGAAAAGTTTCTTGTTTTATTTTTTCAATTGGAGTTGATAGTGACCCAACTGAAACTCTCTCAGGATTGTTGAGATATTTTTGAGATATTTTTAAAATATTACTAGGTAAAGTAGCTGAAAATAATAATGTTTGATGATTTCTTGGTACAAATTTTAAAATTAATTCTATTTGAGGGGCAAAACCCATGTCTAACATTCGGTCCGTTTCATCAAGAACTAGGTAATTAACTTTTGAAAGATTTAAACTTTTACGTTCTATGTGGTCATTAATTCTTCCTGGCGTCCCAACTATAATTCTTGCCCTTTTTTTTAATTGTCTAAGTTGTTTTTGCATACTCTCGCCGCCTATTAAAAGTGCATTGCTAATCCCGATTTCTCTAACATTAAGCTTTAAAATTGTTCCCATTACTTGTGTAGCAAGTTCTCTTGTTGGACAAATAATTAATGCCATCGCTTGTTTATCTTTAAGAAGTTTATTAATCATTGGAATAGTAAATGATAAGGTTTTACCAGTTCCAGTTTGTGCAGTTCCTAAAACATCTTTTCCTTCTAAACTTATGGGTATAGACAACCTTTGAATAGGGGTTGGTACTTTAAATTCAGCCATCTCAATTGATTTTTTTAGTTTATTTTCAATATTTAGATCTGAGAAATTCATAATTTTTGGGAAAGATATATATTTAAGTAATTAAGTGTCTGCTTATATCTTTTTTTAGTAAATACAATAAATAGTTTGAGAGGATTAATCTCTAAAGTTTACAAAATCTATCGGTAGCCCAATATCAATTGCTTTGATCGCCGCCATAGCTTCTTGAAGATCATCTTTCTTCTTGCCATCTACTCTTAATTCATCACCCTGAATTTTAATTTGAATTTTAAGTTTAAGCTTTTTTATATCAGCAATCACTTTTTTTGCATTTTCCTGACTTATACCTTCTTTTAATTCACTAACTTGTCTAATTGATCCTCCCGAAGCTGCTTCAGAACTTTTAACCTCTAAAACTCTCGGATCTACTTTTCGTCTAACCAAATGGGTTTGCAACAATTCATTTACTTGTTTTAATTTTAATTCATCAGGTGCATTGGTAGTGACAGTTTGATCTTTTCGCTCTATAGAAATATGAAGCCCTTTAAAGTCATAACGATTACTGATTTCTCTTACGCAATTTGCTAAAGCATTATCAAATTCTTGAGAATTTATTTTACTAATTACATCAAATGAAGGCATAATAATATTATACAGTATTAATGATCAAAATATAAACTAAAATATAAAATCTACTAATAATAAGGCATTTTAGCTTATTGAGTTAATTGTAAATAATAATATATTTCAGAAATGGTAACTTATATTGTCCCATTTTTAATACTGATATTAGTGGTTGTTTTTATACATGAATATGGACACTACTATTTTGCAAGAAAATATGGAGTAGGCGTTACAGATTTTTCAATTGGTTTTGGTAAAGAGTTATTTGGTTGGAATGATAAATCAGGTACAAGGTGGAAAATATGTGCTATTCCATTAGGTGGATATGTAAAATTCTTTGGAGATAGAAATGTTTATTCCCAAGCAGACCATCAAGAAATTTTAGAAAAATATAATGAAGTGGAACGTGAAAAATTATTTATTTTAAAACCTTTATATCAGCGAGTTTTAATTGTTTTTGGTGGTCCTTTAGCTAATTTTTTACTGGCTTTAGTAATATTTTTTTGTATTTATACTTTTGTTGGAAAAGATTTTACACCTGCTGTAATTAGTGAGGTTCAAAAAGATAGTCCTGCCATGATTGGTGGACTAAAAAATCAAGATATAATCTTAGAAATTGATGGAAATGAAGTTAAAAGCATTATGGAAGTTTCCAAATATATTACAATGTCTACAGGAGACTTTATAGATTTTAAAGTAAAGCGTTCTTATGATGAATTAATTTTAAAAGTAAAACCCAATGTTGTTGCGGGTGAAGACGGATTAGGAAATAAAATTAATAAAAGAATGGTTGGTATAAAACTATCAGCTTATAATAATAAAATTAATCACGTAAAATTAGGTCCTGCTCAAGCATTATATCATGCAGGAAGTGAAGTTTATTATGTAAGTGTTTCCTCACTTAAATACATCGGAGGAATGATTTTAGGTAAAGCAGATACTTCTCAATTGGGAGGCCCAATTAGAATTGCTAAAATCTCTGGACAAGTAGCTACTTTCGGAGTTTTGGCATTTATTAGTATGATGGCTTACATTTCAATAAGCTTAGGGCTAATTAATCTATTTCCAATACCAATGTTAGATGGGGGACATTTAATGTTTTATGCATTTGAGAAAGTTTTAGGTCGTCCTTTGTCTCAAAAAACTCAAGAAGGTTTTTTTCGAATCGGATTGTTTTTGTTGCTATCATTAATGTTTTTCACCACATTTAATGATCTAAAAGATTTAGGTTTATTTAATTAATCCACATTTAAAAAATTTTAAAAAAGTCAATAAAATTAGGGTTTTTTAACATATTTACAATATGTTGTGCCTTATAAAATATGAGATACTAAAAAAAAGCTTGATTTATCAACGTTTATGACAAGTATAAATATTAACCAACAAAACCGGAGCTAAAATGAACAAAAAACAACTAATTGCAAAGCTTTCTGGCTCATTAAATTTGAGCAAAGCGGATGCTGAGCGAACTTTCGATACAATTACCAACACTATTTTAGACGCTCTAAAAGGTGATGACTCAGTAAAAATTGCTGGGTTCGGTACATACAAAGTTGCGAAGCGAAAAGCGAGAGTTGGAAGAAACCCAAGAACAGGTGAGCAGATTCAAATTGCTGCGTCTCAAAAAGTAAAATTCTTACCAGCTAAAGCTTTAAAAGAAGTATTCAATAGATAAAATATTTCAACAGCCCTAACGAATTTAAAAAACTCGTTTAGGGCTGTTTCTATATGCAAAAACTGCATATCCAATTTTCTTATTCAGCGTTAGTTAAATCAAAATAAAAAAATATAAAGACTTTCTGAATGGGAGGTCTTATGACAATTTTATTAAAAAAATTAAGCGTACCACTAATCAGTTTGATATTTTTATTAAACATGAGTAGTGCAGGCATGGCAGAAACTACTGTTTCTGCTGAAGTAGGTTTTATATTTAATACTCTATTATTTCTAATTTGTGGTTTCTTAGTAATGTTTATGGCTGCTGGATTCGCAATGTTAGAGTCAGGAATGGTTACGTCAAAAAGTGTATCCGTTATCTGTGCAAAAAATATAGGTTTATTTTCCATTGCAGGAATTATGTTTTGGATGGTAGGTTATAACTTAGCTTATGGTATTCCAGAAGGAGGTTATATTGGAAAATTCATACCATGGTCTGATGCTAGTGCAGTAGACACAGGTTATTCAGATGGTTCTGATTGGTATTTTCAAATGGTATTCTGTGCAACTACAGTTTCCATAGTATCTGGTACGATGGCAGAAAGAATTAAATTGTGGCCGTTTTTCGTATTCGCTGCAATACTTTCAGGAATCATTTACCCAATCGTAATGGGTTGGCAGTGGGGTGGAGGCTGGTTAGCAGAATTAGGTTTTTCAGATTTTGCTGGATCGACTTTAGTACACTCAACTGGTGGTGCTGCGGCTTTAGCTGGTGCTATGATTATTGGTCCTAGACTTGGAAGATTTACAAAATCTGGTGCTCCAGCTCCACTTAAACCATTTGCTGCTTCATCAATACCATTAGTTACAATTGGGGTATTTATTTTATGGCTAGGTTGGTTTGGTTTCAATGGTGGTTCACAGTTAGCTATGGGAACTGCTGCAGATGCTATTGCGGTATCAACAATTTTCATTAACACATTCTTAGCTGGTGCTGGTGGTGTAATGGGTGCTGCTGTAATTACAAGATTACATTTTGGTAAAACTGATGTAATTCAAATGTTAAATGGATGTATTGGTGGGTTAGTTGCAGTTACGGCTGAACCATTAGCTCCAACACCTCTTGCGGCTATTTTAATTGGTGCTGTGGGTGGCTTAATCGTAGTATACGGTACTAAATTATTATTCTCATTAAAGATTGATGATGTAGTAGGTGCAATACCAGCACACTTATTTGCGGGAATTTGGGGAACATTAATTGTTCCTGCTACAAATTCTGGTGCAAATTTTAGTTCACAGTTAATTGGCGTATTAGCAGTAAATATATTTGTATTTATAGTTGCTTACATTGTGTTTAGCGTCATGAAGGCAACCATTGGTCTAAGGTTAAGTAAAGAAGGTGAAACCAAAGGTACGGATGTCACTGAGACTGGTGTTATTGCTTACGCAATACGAGACTAATTGTATACAATATAGAGACTCTTCGATCTCCATGTCGTTATCTCATCGAAGAGTCTCTAAAATTAAATTTTCTCTCTTAGTTAGTAATTAAAGTGCCCCGATTGGGGCATTTTATTTTTTCACTAAATTAGCTAGTGTTTTCAATACTTCTTTTGCGTGATTTTTAACTTTGACGTTATCCCAAACTTTTATTATTTCACCCTTTTTACCAATTAAATAAGTTGATCTAATTGTTCCCATGAATTCTCTGCCCATGAACTTTTTCTTACCCCAAACTTTGTACTTTTTCAGAACCTTTAAATCTTCATCTGCCAATAAATCAAACTTTATTTTGTATTTTTCTTTGAATTTATTGTGACTTTTTAAACTATCTTTTGAAATACCATTTACATCACATCCTAATTTTTTAAATTTTGAAATCAGTTTGTTGAAATCAGTTGTTTCAAGGGTGCAACCAGGCGTATCATCTTTTGGATAAAAATATAAAACTATGTATTTACCAAGAGAGTCCTTCAAAGAATATTTATCTTTTGATGTTGATGGAACTTGAAAAGATGGAGCTTTAGTATTAATTTTTAACATAATTTTATAGCAATATAGACTTTTTGAGGTAATTTAAAATATTATTATAATGATAAAAACAATTCATAACTTAGTTGCTGAAGCCATGAATGAAATAAAAACTATTGATGCTGATCAAGCTTATCAAATGGTTCAAGATAAAAATTGTAATTTAATTGATATAAGAGAAAGTAATGAGTTAGAAAATACAGGCAGGGTTGAGGGAGCTAGTCATATTCCAAGAGGGATGCTTGAAGTATATTTAGATCCTAATAGCACAGTATTTCAAAATGGAAAAATAGAACAAAATAAAGAATTTGTTTTATTTTGTGCAGGAGGTGTAAGATCAGCTTTAGCTGTAAAATCATTAAAAGATATGGGATATCAAAAAGTATCACATATTGATGGTGGGTTTGGCTCCATAGCTAGCAGTAAATTTAAAATAATTATTTAGAGCTAAATTCTTCTAAAGCATATTCAAGTCTGTCTTGTCCCCAAAAAATTTTATTATTAATTATAAAAGTTGGAGTTCCAAAAACTTCTTTTTTAAAAGCATCAGTAGTTAATTTGATTAATTTATCTTTAACTGATTGTTCTTTTATAGACTTAAAAAATACTTCACTATCAATTTTTAAATTACTTAATAATTTAGAAATGTTTTCAATATTTGATAAGTCTTGATTATCTCTCCAATAAGCATCAAAAAAACAATTTAAGTAATCTTTTTGCTTATCATTATTGATACTAATGTATCCCCTCATTATATTTAAAGAATTTATTGGAAAATTAGAATTCCATTTGAATTCAATATTATTTTTTTCAGATACTAAATTGCAATCATTAATATTATTTCTCAATTTATATTTATTAAATGCAGGAGAATCAATTCCAGCCAGTTTATGAAGACCACCCAAGTAAATTGGTTTGTAATTAAATTCGATTTTTGTTTGTTTAAGAATTTTTTTATGTGCAATGTATGCGTATGGACTAATTATATCAAAATAAAAATCTATATGACTACTCATATAAACTAATTCTTTTTGCGTAAAAAATTCTAATTATCCAATATAGAAATAAACCTAGTGGGCCGATTAAATAAGTAAATATTAATGGTAAAGCTAACAAAACTTTATTAATTGAAAATTTTTGAGAATCTTTAACAATCCAGCCACCAATAAATAAGTTTATAGCAACAAAATGAGTCCAAAATATCATTATGTATAAATGATCTTCAAATAATCTAGATAATTCATTAAGACCAAGATAAAGAGTAAAGTTACCATCAAAATCGTAACCAATTAAATAAGATTTATATAAAATGAAAATATAGACACCACTTAATATGAAAATAGGAAAAATAGATGTTACAAAAATTCTACTTAAATGTGATTGAGGAAACACTATCAATATAAACCAAAAAGGCAGAACACCAAGGTTGATCCACATATAAAGTGTCTCAATAGTAAAATAAGTATAAATTTGTTCAATCATTTGATTATATTATATTAATTCTAACAATGATTCCTATAAGAAATAGAAAAAAATCTCTTCAAGTAACTGTAGATGAGATGCGTAATTTTGCCTTTGCATATGTTGAAAAGTATGCTCCCTCAAAGCAGCAACTCAAAACTTATTTATTAAAAAAATACATGAAACTATCGGCATCCGATGTCAGAAAGAAGGATGTAAATAAACTTGTTGATATAGTTTTATCTGATTTAGAAAAAAATAGATTTATAAATGATCAATTTTATTCTGAGAGTAAAGCTAAAAGCATGATCCAAAGAGGAAACTCAATTAATAAGATTAGAAATTATTTAATTGGAAAAGGAATTGATGGAACTTTTATCAAAGATACAATTAACAAAATAAATGATGATAATTCTGATCAAGATTTTTTTTCTGCAGTAAAATTATGTAAAAAAAAAAGAATTGGGCCAGCAAGGGCAGAAGACAATAGAACTTTATTTTATAAAAAAGATATTTCATTACTTGCAAGAAATGGTTTTGATTTTGAAACATCAAAAAAGGTAATGGATATAGAAAAGGACGAATATTTAAAAATAATAAATTTACTTTAATTTTTTATTTTTTTCCTCTTTTACAAGTGTATTTATTTTGTTTCTTATATAATTTTTTACAAACACGAATACTAATAATCCAAAAATTGAGACAGAGACAATAATTATTAATATTACTCTTAATTGTTCATCCATTATATAATATTTTTATTTTTCAAAATTAAACTTGGATTTTTTAAATCTTTTTTTCCGTATAAAATTTCATTTCCTTTAAAATCAGTTACACTTCCGCCTGAATGTTCCAAAATTGCATGACCAGCTGCAATATCCCATTCATATGCCCTAGGCTCAGCAACATAACCATCATATTCACCAGCAGCAACTACACAAAATTTAAGTGAGCTCTTCATTCTTATATTTTCTCGAACACCTAGCTCTTCATATATTTTTTGAATTTCAGGTTTAATTTTGGTTGAATAAGAAATAAATTTTAAATTTTCTGATTTCTTAAAAGGTTTATTACTTAAATTTATTGTTTTACCTTGAGTAAATTCAAAAGCGTTATCTTTTTCATATGAGTAAAACATTCTTTTTTTTGCCGGAGCATTTATCAAACCAGCAACAGGCTTATTATTAATTATCAAACCAGCATTAATAGTAAATTCTTCTAGATTGTTTATATAGTCATAAGTTCCATCTATAGGATCAATAAGCCAAAAATCCTTTAAATTTAAATTATCTTTATTATCAGAAGCTTCTTCTGAAATTATGGGTAAATCAGGAGTAACTTCAGAAATTTTATTTGAAATTAGTTTATTTACTTCTAGATCACCATTGCTTACGGGAGTATTATCTGATTTGATTTCTTTTATTAAACCTTCATCTCTTAATTGCAGCGCTAAATCTCCTGCTTCTAAAAAATTTTCTATCAAACTTTCTACAATTTTTTTTAAGTTCACCTTTATTTTCCTAGCTTTTTTAATTCAATATTTTTTGCATTAATTACTTTTTTCCCAGCATTTTCAAAATTTACTGTTACTTTATTGCTAATTATTGATTGGACTTGTCCAATTCCCCATTCTTTTTTCTGTGGATTTGTGACTTTGTCGCCTGGCTCATAATCTAAAATCATTATATTTAACTTATATTGTAAATAAGTATAAATACCACCTTATGAATAAAAATTTAAACTCTCTTGGCATAGATAAAAAGCCTTCAGATACAACAGTTGTAGTAGCCATGTCAGGAGGTGTAGATTCATCTACTGTCGCAGGTATGATGAAAAAAGAGGGCTACAATGTTATAGGCATAACATTAAAGCTTTATGACGATAATAAGGAAGCATCAAAATCAAAACAATGCTGTTCAGGACAAGATATTATGGATGCTAAACGTGTTGCACATAAGTTAGGCATAGAACATAAAATTCTTTATTATCAAGATAAGTTTAAACAAGGTGTTATAGATAATTTTGTTGATAGTTATTTAAAAGGTGAAACACCAATTCCATGTGTTCAGTGCAATCAAACTGTAAAATTTAAAGATTTATTTGAAGTTGCAAAAGATCTAAAGGCTGATGCTTTAGTTACTGGTCATTATGTAAAAAGTATTACAGAAAATAAAACTACAAATATGTATAGAGCAATTGATGAAAATAGAGATCAGAGTTACTTTTTATTTAATACAACAAGAGAACAGTTAGATTATTTAAGGTTTCCTCTAGGAGGAATGTTAAAAAACAAAACTAGAGAAATCGCAAAAGATTTAGAGCTAAATGTAGCTGATAAACCTGATAGTCAAGATATTTGTTTTGTGCCAAGTGGTGATTATGCGTCTGTTATACAAAAATTTAGACCAGACTCATTTCAAAAAGGAAATATTAAAAACTTACAAGGAGAAGTTGTTGGAGTTCATGACGGAATAATAAATTTTACTATAGGTCAGAGGAAAGGAATCAGAGTTTCGCACAAGGATCCACTCTATGTAATTAAAATTAATTCAGACAAAAATGAAATTATAGTTGGACCAAAAGATAAGCTTGGAAAAACTGAAATTGAGTTAAAAGATGTAAATTTATTAGCAGATAAAAATGATCTAAATCAAAATGTATTAGTAAAAGTTAGATCAACAGGTAGTCTACTTGAGGCAAAAGTAAATTTAATAAATAATAATAGTGCAAAAGTAAATCTAGTTATACCAGAAGATGGAATTTCACCAGGACAAGCATGTGTATTTTATAGCAAAGACCAATACGGTCATAAATTACTTGGTGGAGGTTGGATTAAAGAATAGACAGTTTATTTTTTCTTATTTTTTCTTTTTGCTCTTCTTTTTTTAGACCCTTGTTTCCTACGGCCCCTATGTTTTTTTGGGTAACTCATTTAATCCTATGTTAATTTTATTGACATTTTAGTGGGATATAGCATTGTCTTAATAACATATCAAATTTTATTATGAGTAAATCTTTCAAAACCTTTCTAAAACATACTGCTAAAGACTTTCATAATCAGTCAGTAAACCCTCCTGTGGTAAGAGCTTCAACTATTATCTTTAAATCTATGAACGATATAAGAAAAACTCAGTCTAAAGCACAAAAGAATCCAATAGGTGGTCATTACGATTATGGAAGACAAGGTACTTCTACAACTTATATTTTGCAAAAAATTTTAACCAAACTCGAGGAAAGTTATCACGTATTTACTACTCCTACAGGTTTTGGTGCAGTTTTTTTAGCAATATTTAGCGTGACAAGACCTGGTGATGAAATAATTGCTGCAGACCCAGTATACAGTCCTACAAGATTACTAACAGAGAAATACTTAAAAGAATTTAATATAAAAACAACTTTTTATAATCCACATGATTTAAAAACATTAGAAAGATGCATAAATAAAAAAACAAAACTAATTTTTGTTGAAAATCCTGGTAGTAACTCTTTCGATTTTCAAGATCTTAATAAAATTTTATCGATAGCAAAAAAAAATAAAATTTTGACAGCAATTGATAATACTTGGGGAACTCCATATTATTTGAAACCAATAAAACTTGGATTTGATATGTCAATAGTTTCCGCGACAAAATATTATTCTGGTCATTCAGATGTGATGGGTGGCTCTTTGGCTGTAAATAAAAAAGTATTTCCAAAAGTAAAAGCTGCAGACAGAATTTCAGGTTTAAGATTGGGTCCTGATGATGCATATTTAATTACGAGAGGTTTAAGAACTTTAGATGTTAGATTGGATAGACATAGAGAAAATGCAAAAAAAGTTGCAGAATTTTTATCTAAATTTAAAAATATCAAATTGCTTTATCCATATAAAAAAAATTCTTATAATTTTCGTATGTGGAAAAAATATTACTCTGGAGCTTCTGGTTTAATGGGTTTAAAGATAAAATGTAAAAATATTAAATTTGTTAGAAAATTTGTAAATTCATTAAAGTTATTTGGATATGGCTATAGTTGGGGAGGGTTTGAAAGTTTAGCTCTTCATCAAGAATATAGGGAAACTGGAAATAGACAATATTTGAATTTATCAAAAGATGAGCACTTAGTAAGATTGCATATAGGATTAGAGGATCCAAATGATCTTATAGCTGATTTAAAAAAATCTTTAAAATATATTAAATGAGTTCAGAAAATTTTACTATTAGCAAAAAAGCCCTCACTACTTTAATAGCTGCATCATTAGTAGTAATAATATCATTAGGAATAAGACAAACATTTGGTTTGTTTTATTTTGATTTCAATACTGACTTAGATATTTCAATTTCTCATTTTGGATTTGTTATGGGGTTACAATTATTATTATGGGGTATATTCAGTCCTATATTTGGTGTTATTACAGATAAATTTGGTGGTGCAGTTGCAATTTTTGTTGGATTTATATTTTATTTGATGGGTGTTCTATTTTTTTATTCTGGTTTTAATACCGGGGGCTACTTTACTTTAACAATAGGAGTAATGATTGGAATTGGACTTGGTTCTACAGCTATAGGAATACCAGTATCAGTAGTAGCAAAACATTTTCCCGCATCTAATAGAACTATCGCAACAGGTATTGTGACATGTGCGGGATCATTTGGATATTTTGTTTCTCCTTTATTGGTAAGATATTCATTGGTTGAAACTGGTTGGGAAAATACTCTTTTATATTTTTGTCTTCTCTTAGGAGTCGGGCTAGTTGTTGCTCTTTTTGTTAGCACTCCTAAAATACCAGTTGGTGTTAACCAAGGTAATAATCAAACTGCAAGAGAAGCTCTTAAAGAAGCTTTTGCAAATAAAAGTTTTATTTATCTTACATTAGGTTTTTTTGTATGTGGTTGGCATATTGCTTTAGTTGCGACACATATACCAACGTATATGTCTGACAAAGGCTTGCCTGATTGGACACCTGCGATGGTACTCGCTTTAATTGGAGTATTTAATATGGCTGGTACTATTACCAGCGGTTATTTAGCAACAAGATATAGTAAGAAAAAAATTTTAAGTGCTATTTACCTTTTAAGAGGTGTATCGATAATTTATTTTATTTTCTTGCCACCAAGTATATTTAATTCAGTAGTTTTTGGGGTTACTTTTGGATTTTTATGGTTATCAACTGTTCCTCCTACAAATGGAATAGTGGCCCACGTATTTGGAACAAAATATGTTGGACTTTTATATGGAATAGTTTTTGTAAGTCATCAAATTGGTTCTTTCTTAGGAGCATATCTTGGGGGCGTATTTTATGAATTAAATGGAAATTTTGACTATGCATGGTACGGATCTATCGCATTATCAATTTTTGCAGGTTTGATACATTTGCCTATAGTAGAGAAAGCAATTGATAGAACTCAACCTGCATAAATTTAAATTTAACCCTTATCTAGAGGATCTTTATCAATCAGATAAACCTTTAATTATTTATAAAGTAGATGATGGATATAATATTTACACTGATTTTTCAAAAAAAATTATTTTAAGTAAAAAAAATATACATAAATTTTTAAAATCTCTAGAGAAAAAAAAATATAAAAAAGAAACAGATTTATATCTTGGTTTTTTTGGTTATGAAATTTTATGCAATTTAATTGGTATAAAAATAAAAAACAAAAAAAGAATAAATTTTTATAAAGGAATTTTTTATAAACCTGAGACTATAATCAAGATAAGAAAAGATATTAAAGTTATATCAAATATAAAAAAACATAAATTTAGTTATCAATTCAACAAAACACAAATTTTAAGTCCTTTTAAGGTTAATATTTCTTATTCAAAATATAAAAAAATTTTTGAATTGTTTTCTAAAAAAATAAGACAAGGTGAGACTTATCAAATTAAAATTTGCACGAAATATAAGAATAAATCATTAATCAATCCCATTAATTTTTTTTGGAAATTAATGCGTGTTAATGCATCTCCTGAATCGTTTATGATAAAAGATAAAGACTACTCTATAGTAAGTTGTTCTCCCGAAACATTGATAGATAAGAAAAAGAATAATATTGTCACTAAACCAATAGCTGGTACTTTAAAGAAAAAAATATCCTCAAATAAAAGCATAGCTCTGAAATTTTTTAAAAATAATGAAAAAGAGACCAAAGAACATAATATGATTGTTGATATGGAAAGAAGTGATTTATCAAAAATCTGTAAGCCAGGAAGCGTTAAAATACTAAAAAAAAAATATGTAGAGGAATATAAACACCTCTTTCACTACGTTACTTCAATTGGTGGAATATTAAATGAAAATACAAAATTAATTGACATCATTAAAGCAATGATGCCAGGAGGATCTGTAATTGGTTGCCCTAAAATAAGAACTTTAGAGTTGTTAAATAACCAAGAAAAAGAAAGTAGAAATATTTTTACTGGAAGTTTTGGTTTTATTAAATTCAATCAAGACATGAAGTTTAATATTATAATTAGATCTATATTAAATTATAAAAATCAATCAGAGATCTCTGCTGCATCTGGTGTAGTATTAGACAGTTCACCAAAAAAAGAATTTAATGAAAATTATATAAAAGCAAAATCATTATTGGAGTTATTTAAATGATTTACATAATTGATCACCAAGACTCCTTTACCTGGAATGTAGTTCATCAATTTGCAAAATTTGATCAAGTAATTTGCTCTAATTATTATGAAATAAATAATGAATTACTTAATAAAAGTGATGTGATTGTTTTTTCTCCAGGACCTGGATCACCAAAAGATTATCCAACTTCGTCAAAAATTTATAAAAAATTCAAAGGTAAGAAAAAAATAATTGGCATTTGCCTTGGTTATCAAATGATTTTACATAATGAAGGTGGAAAGATAATACAGCAAAAAAAGATATACCATGGATTTCAATCAAAGATAAAAATAAATAATCAAAGTAAAATTTTTAAAAACAATCAACAGTTTAAAGTTGGAAGATATCATTCCTTAAAATTAATGGAGCCTTTTAAGTCAAATTCAATGAAAATAACTATGAGATGCAGTAAAACAAGAATACCAATGGGACTCGAAGATATTAAAAACAAAATATATGGCTTTCAATTTCACCCTGAATCATTCTTAACTGAAAATGGCAACATTATTATTAAAAAAATCTTATCAGCTTAGTAATCTCAGGGAGGTTGCGTTTAAAGATCTTTGGGGATCCAAAGGTGTTTTCACTACAATGAGAATGATAGGAAAACCTCCTAAATTATTATTGATTAAACCTCATATTGAAAATTTATTAAGTTCTACAAAAAAATATGGAATAAGAAAAAAAAATCTAAAAAATATTATTACAGCAGTGATTAAAAAAAATACTTTATACAAAGGTCCCGACAATTTATTTCGTATAGCCTTAAATAAAAAATTAATTTCAATTTCTATTAGAAAAAGGCCAAAACCAAAAAAAAATTTTAACCTCTTATTATTTAAATACAAAAGAATAGAGCCTAATTATAAAAATCTTTATTATAAAAAGATATTAGCACGATTAAGCAAATTTGACTCGACTAGATTTGATATTGCTTTAGTCACAAGTGGTAAGATTTTAGAAACTGGCACTTCTAATTTAGTTTTTGTAAAAAATGGAAAGATTTTTTCGCCTAAAAAAGATTGTTATATTGGAAATACCATAAAAAGTATTAGTAAAAAAATAAAAATTAATTTTAAAAATATTTCTATTAAATCAATTCATGATTATGATGAAATCATTCTTATTGGATCAGGTAAAGGGGTAACATCTGTTGCAAAAATAAATGAACTAAAATGGAAGAGAAGAAAATATAATAGCTATATTAAGTTAAACAAAATATATAAATCTATTGGATGATTATGAGAAACCCAAATGACCCTTGTATATTTTGCAAACTTAAAAAAGAAGAACTTTTGTTTGAAAATCGATTAGCCTATTCATCTACAGATAATTATCCAGTATCAGAATTTCACAGCCTTATAATTCCTAAAAGACATGTGAAAACATATTTTGAACTTAGTAAAGATGAGATTCTAGCTTGCAATGATTTAATTTTAAAAACAAAGGAGAAAATTTTAAAGCAAGACGATACTGTAAAAGGTTTTAACATTGGCACAAATGCAGGAGAAACTGCTGGCCAGTCAATTTTTCATTGTCATATTCATTTAATTCCAAGAAGAAAATGGGATGTTGACAATCCTCAAGGTGGTATTAGGTCTGTAATTCCAAAAAAACAACATTACAAAAGAAAGTAAATAATCTCAGGTTGTTATAAAAGACAATTTTATCAATAGTTTTTGTTGATATGATGAGTTAACTAGAATAGAAAAACTTTAAAATTATTTTAAAATAATTTAACATAAGGGTAAAATGTTAGAAACTAATCCATTTTCAGTGCTATCTGAAATAATCCCTGTAATCGTTATGCAAGGTTTTATAATTGCAATGGTATTGTTAATTGCGTGTGGAACAATTATTCAGATGATACATCACAAAAATTTGATTTATTTTTTTAACAACGCAAAAAAGGCAAAGCTACAAGCAACAAGAGAGGTTGGGGCTGTTGAAAAAGTTAAAATTTTAGCGAAAACAACAGTTTATGATATTGGAACTACATCTGAATTAGGTTTTGGAAAAAGAAGGCTTGCTCATGTGCTTGGAATGTATGGAACTATTATATTTTGGATTTCATCTGCAATATTAGTATTTTGTTATACAGGTGCCGATAAGTCTAATTCTTCATTATGGTCAATATTATGGCATATAGGAGCTATACTTACGTGCATTGGAGGATTTTGGTTTTGGTTTTTTTTAAGAGTAGATGTTTCGGCTGAGGCACACCCTTGGTATAGAATTATTAAAGCTGACTTATTTGTTCTAGCATTATTAGCATGCTCAACATTTGGCTTAATATGGTCTTATACTCAATTTAATGGTCAGATGGGTTTATCATTTTTATTTTTTGCATTATTTGTAGTTTCAAATTTAGTCTTATTTGGTGGAGTTTATTGGTCAAAGTTTGCGCATATGTTTTATAAACCTGGGGCAGCAATACAAAAAAATTTAGCAGAAGCAGATGGTTCTAGAGATAATTTACCTCCACCTGCAGATGCACCTGAGCAGTTTGGTTTAGGGATAAAAAGAGAAGAGCCAAAACACTATTAATATGATAACTTAAGGAAGGGTAAAAATAAATTATGTCAACTTTTGTATATATGACCAGATGTGATGGTTGCGGCCATTGCGTAGATATTTGTCCATCAGATATTATGCACATTGATGAAAACATAAGACGTGCAAAGAATATTGAACCTAACTTTTGTTGGGAATGTTACTCATGTGTTAAAGCATGTCCAAATCATGCAATCGATGTAAGAGGTTATGCAGACTTTGCACCAATGGGCCATAGTGTAAGAGTGAGGCGTGAGGAAGAAAAAGGGACCATTTCCTGGAAAATTAAATTCAGAAATGGAACAGAAAAGAATTTCGTATCTCCTATAACAACTAAACCGTGGGGAAAATATATTCCAAAACTTGCAGAGGGAGAAAAAATTAAACAAGGTGAGCTTAATTCTCAAAGATTATACACTGAACCTGAAGGGCTCAATATTGACGGAGAACTACCTTCAGTTCCTAAAAATTCTTTCAAAAAAGGAGTTTATTATTAATGGCTAAACATAAAACTCACTACGAAGATTGTGATGTTCTAGTTGTCGGTGGAGGTATGGCTGGAACTGGTGCTACTTTTGAAGCAAGGCACTGGGGAAGAGATATGAAAATTGTTTGTGTTGAAAAAGCAAACATTGATAGAAGTGGAGCAGTTGCTCAAGGACTTTATGCAATTAACTGTTATATGGGAATGCAGTGGGGTGAAAATCAACCTGAAGACCATGTAAGATATGCCAGAAATGATTTGATGGGAATGGTTAGAGAAGATTTAGGTTACGACATGGCTCGTCACGTAGACTCAACTGTTCATATGTTTGATGAATGGGGACTACCTATGATGAAAAATGAGGAGACTGGAAGATATTTAAGAGAAGGTAAATGGCAGATAATGATCCATGGTGAAAGTTATAAACCAATTGTTGCAGAGGCAGCAAAAAAATCTGCTGATAAAATTTATAACAGAATTATGATCACTCATCTTTTAATGGATGAAGCTCAAGAAAATAGAGTAGGTGGCGCAGTTGGATTTAATATGAGAACTGGTGATTTTCACGTATTCAGAGCAAAAGCAGTTATAGTTGCAGCTGGAGGAGCTTCTCATATATTTAAACCTAGGGCTGTAGGTGAAGGAATGGGTAGAACTTGGTACGCTCCCTGGAGTAATGGTTCTGCATATGCTTTGCCAATTGCAGCTGGTGCTAAGATGACACAAATGGAAAATAGAATTGTATTATGTAGATTTAAAGATGGTTATGGACCTGTTGGAGCTTACTTCTTGCATTTAAAAACATACACTCAAAATGCAAATGGGGAAAATTATGAAAAAAAATGGTACGATCAGACTAAGGAATTAGTTGGAGAGTATATCGATCATCATCCAACTCCGACATGTTTAAGAAACCATGCATTTATTCAAGAAACTATGGCAGGTGGTGGACCAATTCAAATGGTTACAACTGAAGCTTTTCAAGATCCTCATCTTGAAACTGTTGGTTGGGAAAACTTTTTAGGAATGACAGTTGGCCAAGCAGTTGTTTGGGCGTCTCAAAATATCGATCCTAAATACACAAACCCTGAATTAACTACATCCGAACCATATGTAATGGGTTCACATGCTACCTGTTCAGGTGCTTGGGTGAGTGGGCCAGAGGATTTATCACCTCCAGAATATTTTTGGGGATACAATAGAATGCTCACAATAGACGGTTTATTTGGTGCTGGTGATACAGTTGGTGGGAGTGCTCATAAGTTTTCATCAGGTTCATTTACCGAAGGTAGATTAGCCGCTAAGGCAGCTGTGAAATATATTGAGGACAAGAAATCTGAGGGTATTAAAGTTTCTGATAAGCAATGCGAGGATTTTAAGATAAAAGTTTATAAACCTCTTGAAAATTATACTGTTGCTCAAAATGAAATCACAGGTGGAACAGTTTCTCCAAGTTATATTTCACCTATTCAAGGTCTTCAACGATTACAAAGAATTATGGACGAGTATGTCGGTGGAATTGCTACAAATTATATGACTAATGCTAATATGCTCAAAAGAGGCCTAGAGTTATTAGCTTGGCTTGAGGAAGATCTTGAAAATGTAGGTGCTGAAGATTATCACCAACTTATGAGAGCTTGGGAACTTAAACATAGAGCCCTCACATCTCAATGCGTAACAGAGCATACTATGTTCAGAGAGGAAACTAGATGGCCAGGATATTATTATAGAGGTGATCATATGAAATTAGATGATGATAACTGGCATTGTTTAACAGTTTCTAGAAGAGATCCTAAAACAGGTAAATTCACTATGGAGAAAGTTCCCGTCTACCACATAGTAGATGAGAACGAGAAGAAAAAAGCATCATAATTTAACCTTTTTAAAACTTTTTATTATGGATATTTTATCTAAAACAGACGATGAAATATATGAATTAGCTAAACCAATTTGGGATAATTTGGTAAAATCATCAAATCTTAAAGATTATGGTGGATTTACTCGAGATTTCTCTACTCAAATGTTATTTGGTGCAAATGAAGTAGAGCTAGGTAAACAGTGGTCAAATAATAAGCTTATAACCAATCTGAAAGAAACTTTTGACCCTTTCGGTTGTTTAAGAAGGGGCGATCATATTACAGTTCTTATTAAACAAACTAACAAAGAGATACCAGGTGAATTTCTTGGTCGATTAGTTTTGGGAACTGAAGACGGAGAAGTAAAAGTCTTTGGAGCAACCATATATTAAAAAAAATCATATAATTTCAATATTTGTTTGACAATTAGCGCTGTGGGTGTATTGACGGAGTAAATGCAGTTATCTAGGGTAAAAATATTAAATAAATTATTCACTCTCAAAACAAATTTTATAAAATTAGGTGTTATAATTGGCCTTGCCGCTTACTGGGGCATAATTTTACTTGGTACTTTTATCTCTTTTAACTGAGTTGTTCTAAAGAACACAAAGTTTTTTTATGGATGTATTCTTACCAATTGCACAGGTTTTTGTTAATCCGATAGAGATATTATTATTAAGCGCAATAGTTGGAGTTCTGTCAGGTTTATTTGGTGTAGGTGGAGGTTTTTTAATGACACCTTTTTTAATTTTTTTAGGAATTCCTCCTGCATATGCAGTTGCTAACGAAGCAAATAATATTTTAGCTACATCGGTTTCAGGATCTACCACTCATTATTTGAAAAATACTTTAGATTATAAAATGGGTTCAATGATTGTGGTTGGTGGAGTAATTGGAACTTCTCTAGGAATTTATATTTTTACTTATTTTAAAGGTATTGGAAAAATTGATACAGTTATATCTCTAGCATATATGTATATATTGGCAATAATTGGAACCTTAATGTTAGTTGAAAGTTTAGGGGAAATAGATAAAGCAAAAAGAAATGTTGTAGTCAAAAAAAAATTACATGTCCATTATTGGATACATGGTCTTCCATTAAGAATGAGATTTCCAAAATCTAAATTATATGAAAGTATTTTTACTCCAATTATAATTGGTTTATTGGTTGGTTTCATTGCAGCTATTATGGGAATTGGAGGAGCATTTATTTTAGTTCCTGCAATGATTTATATAATCAAGATGCCTACAAAATTAGTTCCTGGTACATCTCTATTTGTAACAATTTTTGTAAGTGTGGTTGTTACTTTTCTTCATTCATTTAATTATGGATCCATAGACTTGTTATTGGTTTTAATGTTAGTAATAGGATCAATTATAGGTGTTCAAATTGGACAAAAGTTAGGAGAAAAAATTGATAGTTCAGGTTTAAGAGCTTTATTAGCAATTTTGTTACTAATAGTAGGTATAGCAATAGCGTATGACACATTTTTTGCAGATCAGAATATAAACGGAAATTCAAATGCAATTAGTATAAATCTAAATTTCTTTTCTCAATTTATAATTGATTTTTCAAATGAGATGCCTTTTTTTTACGGTCTATTCACCATTATGTTTGCAGTTATTCTAGGTGTTGGTGCAGCATTTATTAGACGGTTTATTTCAAACTTAAGAAAAAATTTATTAGTAAAATCTTAAACTAAAAAATTTTTTAAAGTCTCTATATATATTAAACTAATGATTCCCACTGTTATGGCTGCTATTAAACCAACTACAAATGGTTTATATCCCATTGACTTTAGTTCACTTAAGTTTATGGAAATTCCTACGGCTGCCATTGCCATAGTTAAAAATACAGTTGCTAAAATTTTTATATATTCAACAAATTTAGACCAATTATAAAAATTATCACTTTCAATTGAAAACAATTGATCTCCCAAATTTCTCAAAATTATCATGCCAATGAAACCAATTACAAAATATGGAAAAATGTTAAAAAAGGAGTATTCTTGCCCTCTAAATTCACCTCTATTGTATAAGAAACCAAATAAAGGAATTAGCACTACTAGAAAGGTATTTCTTATTAATTTTGTTACAGTTGCTACATCTAACGTTTCAGGATTATTAAATTGTTGATCATAAATTAATCCTGCTGCAGCCACCTGAGAAGTTTCATGAATTGAAGTTCCTAAAAATAAACCAGCTTTTAAAGCATTATTATCAAAATACCATTCTGCAAAATAGGGGTAAACAAGCATAGCAATCACCCCAAATAATGTAATATTTGCTATAGCATAGGCAATCTCTGTTTTTTTTGCATTGATGACTGGAGCTGTAGCAACAATTGCAGTAGCACCACAAACGCTCGTACCAATAGCAATCAGGTAAGACATTTTTGAGGAAATGGGTACCTTTTTAATGAGGAGTTTAATTAAAATTAATACACCTAAAATACAACAAATCACAAGAGGTATTGCAACAGAGCCAAATTTTATAAAATCAGCAAAACTCAATCTGATACCTAAAAAAATTATTCCTAATTTTAAAACATATTGTTGGGTAAAATCTAAACCAATCATCATGCCTGGACGGGGTGTAAATGCATTACCCATTATTATTCCAAGTAAAATTGCAATTAAAACTGTTGAAATTGGACTTTTTTGGCTATTAAAAATTTCAATAGCAATTAAATTGTTTATCCCTTGAGCAAATAAACAAAAGACTAACGCTAAAACTAGACCCGGAATAATTGATTTGATATTTTGAAATTTTGATAGCACAGAGAAGGTTTTATGCACTTCTGTAAAGCTTTGTCATCACAAATTCTCTGTGACCTAAAGCTTCAGCACAAGTCAATCTTCCGTTTGCTACCCTTAAAGTTGTTTTAATTAGTTCGTCTCCAGCATCAGACATATTCATTTCTCTGGATAATAATTTAGAAACATCACAATCTACATGTTCACTCATACTTTTTGCTGTCAATGGATTGGCAGTGAGTTTTACAACTGGCTCTATTGGATTTCCTATAATATTCCCTTGCCCTGTGGGAAATAAATGAATATTAAATCCACCTGCTGCCTGAAGTGTTACACATTCTGCAGCAGCTGATGATGTATCCATAAAATATAAACCAGGGCCTTTTGTTGGTTCTTCAGCTGGTTCTAGTACATCAATAAATTTTAAATTTCCAATTTTTTGAAAATTTCCAAATGCTTTTTCTTCAATCGTAGTAAGTCCTCCAGCAATGTTACCTGCAGTAGGTTGACTCTCTGATAAGTCATCTGTTGCTTCCTTTAATATAAAGTCATTATAGTTGCTCCAAGTTTTCATAAATTTTGCTGAAACTTCTTGCGTTATTCCTCTAGTAGCACAAACTTCTTCAGCGCCAGTAAGTTCAGAAGTTTCTCCAAAACATAAATGCACACCTAGTGGCTCAAGTTTTTCCATTAAGTTACCCACCGTAGGATTTGATGCCAAACCTGAAGTAGTGTCTGATTCACCACATTTTACTGAAATCCATAAATCGCTTATAGGACATTCTTCCCGTTGGATTTCAGATGCCCACTGAGAAAATTCTTGTGCTTTTTTTGAAGCCTTCATGATTGTGCCAATGTCACCCGTTCTTTCAATATGAAATCCTTCTACAGGTTTTCCAGTTTTGGCTATACCGTCTACTATTTTTTTTGTCCATTTTGGCTCAATACCTATTACAATTACTGCTGCAACATTTGGGTTACTTCCAGTGCCAATCATTGTTCTAAAGTGCAATTCTAAATCTGCGCCAAATTGTAAACGCCCATAAGAATGAGGTAGCGCTATAGTTCCTTTAATATTATTTGCAACTGCTTCAGCACATGCGTTAGAAATATCATCAACTGGAAGAATAATTACGTGATTTCTAGTACCAGCTCTCCCATTTTCTCTTTTGTAGCCTAAAAAACTTTTAGGAATTTCCATTATATTACCATTTCTTTGTTTTTACGTTATGAACATGTACATGTTCACCTTTTTTTATTGATTTAACCACTTTACCAATATCATGACCATATTTTAATATTGTATCTCCTTCGTTTAAGTCAACCATTGCAATTTTGTGACCTAAGGGAATTTCATCTTCAGATTTTATGGTAGTAGAGCTATCATCTTCCATTATCCAACATGAACAATCTTGTTTTGGAGTGATTTTTTCAATGACCACAACCCCAACGTTGTCTTTTTTGTCGTGAATTATGATATCTGTTGCCATTTATAAAATGTCGATTTGTTTGTTTGAATTTTGTAAAAACTTATATATTAATCCCAAAAAACAAACAACGAATTATATAAATTTTTTTATATTTACTTTAGAGAGGTTTTAGTCTTATGACGAAAATGACAACAGAGGAAGCTTTTGTAAAAGTTTTACAGATGCACGGCATTGAACATGCTTTTGGAATAATTGGATCAGCGTTCATGCCAATCTCAGATATTTTTCCGGATGCAGGTATAACTTTTTGGGATGTTGCTCATGAGACTAATGGAGGTTTAATAGCAGACGGCTATACAAGATCTACTGGAAAAATGTCTATGGTTATTGCTCAGAATGGACCAGGTATTACAGGATTAGTTACACCAATTAAAACAGCTTATTGGAATCATACTCCTCTTCTACTGGTTACACCTCAAGCTGCAAATAAAACTATGGGACAAGGTGGATTTCAAGAAGTTGAGCAGATGAATTTGTTCAAAGACATGGTTTGCTACCAAGAAGAAGTGAGAGATCCATCAAGGATGGCAGAAGTTTTAAATAGGGTAATAGAAAAAGCCATCAGAGGATCAGCACCTGCGCAAATAAATGTGCCAAGAGATTATTGGACACAAGTTATTGATATTGAATTGCCGCCAATTGTAAGATTAGAAAGACAAGGTGGTGGAGCTGAGGCAATAGATAAGGCTGCAAAACTTTTATCAGATTCAAAGTTTCCAGTTATTTTATCTGGGGCAGGAGTTGTTATTGGTGGAGCAATTGAAGAAACAAAAAAACTTGCTGAGAAATTAGACTCTCCTGTTTGTTCTGGTTATCAACATAATGATAGTTTTCCAGGTAGCCATCCGTTAGCTGTTGGACCATTGGGATATAATGGATCTAAAGCTGCAATGGAATTAATTTCTAAAGCAGATGTAGTTTTAGCTTTAGGAACCAGACTTAACCCTTTTTCAACACTCCCAGGATATGGAATTGATTACTGGCCTAAGAATGCAAATATTATTCAAGTAGATATGAATCCAGATAGAATTGGTTTAACAAAGAAAGTTACTGTTGGAATTAGTGGCGATGCAAAATTAGTTGCAACACAGATATTAGAAAAACTGTCTCCAAATGCTGGAGATACTGATAGACAGAAAAGAAAAGATTTAATTCACCAAACAAAATCTGCTTGGTTACAAAAATTATCAAGTTTAGATCATGAAGATGATGATGAGGGAACAGTTTGGAATAAAGAAGCAAGAGAGAGAGATAAAGATAGAATGTCTCCTAGACAAGCATGGAGAGCAATTCAAGCTGGCATGCCAGAAGATGTAATTATCTCAAGCGATATTGGAAACAATTGCGCAATTGGTAATGCTTATCCTACTTTTGAAAAACCAAGAAAATATTTAGCTCCAGGTCTATTTGGCCCATGTGGATATGGTTTTCCATCAATATTAGGCGCAAAAATTGGTTGTCCAGATACTCCAGTAATTGGTTTTGCAGGAGACGGTGCATTTGGAATAAGTATGAATGAGATGAGTTCTTGTGCAAGAGAGGAATGGCCAGCAATTACTATGGTAATTTTTAGAAATTACCAATGGGGTGCAGAAAAAAGAAATACAACTCTTTGGTTCGACAATAATTTCGTTGGAACAGAGTTAGACCCAGAACTAAGTTATGCAAAAGTAGCTAATGCATGTGGTCTAAAAGGTGTAACAGTTAGAACAATGGAAGAAACTACAAATGCCATTAAACAATCATGTGAAGATCAAAAGAAAGGGATTACAACCTTTATTGAAGTAATTTTAAACCAAGAACTTGGTGAACCTTTTAGAAGAGATGCAATGAAAAAACCAGTAAGAGTAGCTGGTATTAAAAAAGAAGATATGAAGAAGCAGCCTTCTTTAATTTCTTAAGATCTTTAATTTAATAAACAATTATCGTAATCTTTCTTTATGGATGTTGTTAATGATAATAGCTGCAGCTGGGTAAAGGATCTTAATCCAAGAACAAATATCAAAATACTTTCCAACGATATAAATTGTGAATGGTTAGTAGTTGGTGCTGGTTACACTGGATTGTCAGTTGCAAGAAAGTTAGGTCAACTACATCCAAATCAAAAAATTTTATTGGTAGATGCTCAATTAGCAGGTGAGGGTGCAAGTTCAAGAAACTCGGGATATTTGGTGGATACTACACTTAATGATGGTTTTACCTCTAATAAAGGATTAGAAAATTATAAAAAAAAGGCAGATATCTATAAATTAGGAATAGAAGCAGTCAAAAAATTTATTAAAGAGCACCAGGTTGATTGCGATTGGAATGAATGTGGTAAATATTTTGCATCATCAAAGCAAGAAGATAAAAAAATATTAGAAAATTTTTCAGATACCTTATCAAAATTAGGTTTTGAACATAATTTGTTATCAAACAAAGAACTTAAAAAAAGATTGGGCACCAATTTTTATAATATTGCTCTTTATACAAAGGGAGGGATTTTATTACATCCAGGTAAATTGGTAAGAGCTATGATTGATACATTACCAGAAAACGTAAATCTTTATGAAAATTCTTCATTATTAGATTGGAATAAGAAAAACGATGTAGTCATTTGTAATTTTAAAAATGGTTCAATTAAAACCAAAAAGATTATTTTTGCAACAAACGGGTTTCTGAAGTCTTTAGGAATAAAATCAAATTATAATTTTCCAATTACTTTAACAGCTAGTATGACTAGACCTTTATCAGACGAAGAGTTTAAATCTCTAGGTGAGCCTAAAGAATGGGGAGTTTTACCTGTAAGACCAATGGGGGCCACTATAAGAATGACTAATGATAAAAGATTTTTAATTAGAAATACTGCAGAAGTTTATAATCCTTATAAAATGACAAAATCTGAATTAAATAAAAGATCATTAAAACATAAGATTGGAATTAAAAAAAGATTTCCACAATTACCAGATGATATCGTTCAATCTTCTTGGTCAGGTATTGTTTCAAGAACAAGAAATAGTTCTCAAATCTTTGAAAAAATAGATGAAAATATATTTGCTGCCGGATGTTATAATGGTTCAGGTATTGGAGTTGGTACCTTGTTTGGAGAGCAAATTGCGATTAAAGCAAGTAATGAAAATACAAATGAGATAGAAACTATTGAAGCGAGAAACAAACCTACATGGCTTCCTCCTGATCCAATTTTAAGTTTAGGAGTTAGAACTAGGTTGATTTATGAACGTTTCAGAGCAAAATCTGAGATTTAGTTTATAACAGACATTGGATCTAATCTTGTTTGAAACCAATTCACTCTAAAATCCAAATGTGGTCCTGTTGATCTTCCTGTTGATCCTACAGTTCCTATTATATCTCCTTGATTTATCTGATCACCAACTGAGACTAAAACATTTTCTAAATGAGAATATATTGTGGATATTCCATGACCATGATCCATTATAACAGTTCCACCAGTATAATATAAATCATCTTCAGCCATAGTAACGACACCTGAAATTGATGATTTAATCATTGTTCCTTGTTTGGCTGCTATATCTATTCCATAGTGAGGCCATCTTGGTTTACCATTTAAAATTCTTTGACTACCATAAACACCGCTGATTATACCTTCAACTGGCATGATAAATTTTTCTTTGAAAAATTGCAGATCAGAATTTATTGCTCTTGCTTTTCCAATTGCATTATTTTCTTTTTTAATTCTTTTATAAACAGACTCAGGTGGGGTTACTTTGCTTTCTGCCAAACCATCGATTCTTTGGATATTGTATTTCCGCTTTAAAACTTTTTTTATAGTTATAGATTTTTTTCCATCAATAATTTTTGTAAATGTTAGGTCGTATTTTTGATCTCTATCTATACCAAAAACAAAAAACCCATCTTTTGATACTTTAACCTCTTTTTTTCCAACCAAAATTTTAGCATTAGGGTCAGTTTTACCCAATATAAAATGACCTTGTAGAAATTTACCTTGGAATTCAATAGCTTTTACTGGTGATATAAAAATTAAAAAAACAAAAAGAAGTCTATAAATTATTGAGCTGTCCATCCACCATCTATAATTATTGATGTGCCAGTTATCATTGAGGAAGCTGATGATGCCAAAAAACATACAGTTGTTGCAACATCACTCTCAGTTGCTGGTTTTCCCATAGGAATATTTCCAAGAGCTAATTTTTTAAATTTTTTATTTTTAAAAAATTTTTTAACCATAGGTGTTTCAACAAAAGTAGGAGCTACTGTGTTAACCCTAATATTTTTTTTAGCTAATTCAACACCCATACCTTTAGTTAATCCTTCAATTCCAAATTTAGTCATATTGTAAACATTTCTACCACTCATACCAACATGACCTAGTTGTGAAGATATATTTACAATAGACCCAGGTCTTTTTTTATTTTTAAGCATCTTTTTTACTACAAGTTGAGCCACGTTAAATGCTGCTTTTAGGTTTAAATCTACTAGGTAATTCATACTTTTTTGTTTTATTTTTTCAAAGGGCTCTGGAATATTTGTTCCCGCATTATTAACCAACACGTCAATTATTTTAATTTTTTCTAATTTTTGTTTTAAATCCTCATAATTCATTACATCGCAGGAAACTTTAATAATTTTTCCTTTAACTTTTTTAATATCCTTTTCTAACTTATGTAGATCTGAAGGAGTTCTGCTTAAGGCTATAACTGTTGCCCCTGCTTCAGCTAGTGCAATAGAACAAGCTCTACCCAATCCTTTACCAGCACCAGTTACTAAGGCATATTTATTTTTAAGATTTATTTTTTGCAGATACATTAAAAGAATAATATTTTAATATCAGTGTAAATCAACTCAACAGCAACAAATAATACAGCCAATAATCCAAGCCAAGCAATCCATTTATATTTTTTAATCCAACCAGAAATCAAAGTCGCAGCAGTAGCCATTAAAATAATTGATAAAGCTAATCCAAAAACAAGCAGTCCGTAATGATCACCAGCTGCCCCAGCAACACCTAAAACATTATCTAAGCTCATTGTAAAATCTGCAAGTAAAACAGTCCAAATAGCTTTAAAAAAACTTGAGCTATCTACATTGATATCTTCCTCTTTTTCTGCACCTTTGATTACATCCACGTAAAGTTTATAAACTATATAAAGTAGTAATAATCCCCCAATAAGCCTTAAACCAGTTATTTGTAAAAGATAAGCTGTTAATAATGTTAAAATAATCCTTAAAACAACAGCACCACCAATTCCCCAAAATATAATTTTTTTTCTTTGCTCTAATGGAAATTTTGATGCAACCATTCCTATGATGATAGCGTTGTCACCTGCTAAAACTAAATCAATAAAAATAATTTGAGTTAATATTGCTATTTGCTCTGGTGTAAAAAATTCTGCAAACATTAATGGTTTAGTATCATGTCTGCACCTTTTTCTGCAATCATTATTGTTGGTGCATTTGTATTTCCTGAAGTAATATTTGGCATTATAGATGCATCGATAACTCTTAGATTTTCTAAACCCCTTACTTTGAGTTTTTCATCAACCACTGACATTTCATCATTTCCCATTTTGCAAGTTCCAACTGGATGAAATATTGTTTGAGCATAATTTGATGCTTCTCTTACTAATTCTTCATCATCATTAATGTGAATACCGGGTCTATATTCTTCTGGAGTATATTTTTTAAAAGTTTCAGACTCCATAATAATTTTTCTGGTTAAT
Organism: uncultured Pelagibacteraceae bacterium; assembly: GCA_902622955.1. Lineage (GTDB taxonomy): Bacteria > Pseudomonadota > Alphaproteobacteria > Pelagibacterales > Pelagibacteraceae > Pelagibacter. Next base: position 7,899 of record CACNRP010000001.1, on the reverse strand, counting down.
TTTAATCCCTTAGCAGCGATAATTCTGTCGTTATCAGTTGATAAGTAATTTTGTTTTATTTTAGCATAAATTCTTGAGTCTTTATCAACTATACTCACATGTCCTCTACTTGTTGGTTTGATATTAGATACAGTTGGCGTAAAGGCATGAAATTCATGATTTTTGGTAGCACCTAAAGAATCCATACTCATTGGTTGTACATGCCATTGTAGATCAGGTAATTCTAAGGAAGAGTCGCTTTTAGCAAACATGCAAAGCTGACTAGCACCCATAGTCATAGGCCCACTTCGGTTGAATATATATTCTAGACCAATCATTAAATTTCCAAATAAGCTATTTATTTTTTTATTAAGGGATTTAATGCCATTGATTTTATAAACAGGTCTTAGCATTAAATGGTCATGTAAATTTTCTCCTACGCCATTTAAATTATGCACAATGTCTATTCCAAGATTTTTTAACTTTTCAGAATTACCAATTCCTGAAACTTGTAATATTTGAGGAGATCCAATAGCACCAGAGGAAAGAATAATTTCTTTATTTACTTGAACTTTCTTTAGTTCGTTGTCTTGCCAAAACTCTACTTCTTTAGCAACTTTATTTTCAAAATTAATTTTTTTAACGTGAGCATGAGTAATTATCTTTAAATTATCTCTATTTTTAATTGGATTAAGATATCCAACTGAAGTACTACACCTGAAACCATCTTTTTCTGTAACTTGAAAATAACCACAACCGTGATTATCCCCTGTATTAAAATCTTTAGTTTTTGGAATACCAAATTCTTCAGCAGCATTTTGGAATTCATCTAAAAGAGGAAGATGAATTCTCTGATCAGAAACTGATAAAGGCCCGTCTACACCATGAAATTCACTTTTGCCTCTTTCTTGGTTTTCTGCTTTTATAAAATAAGGTAAGACATCATCCCATCCCCAGCCGGTATTTCCAAGTTGTCTCCAAACATCATAATCTCTGTGCTGACCTCTAATATATAAAAGACCATTAATAGACGAGCTACCTCCAAGCGTTTTTCCTCTTGGATACCTTATGGAAATATTATTCATACTCTCATCTGGTTCAGTTTTATAGCACCAATCTGTTTTGGGATTGTGCATTGTTTTAAAATAACCAACTGGAATGTGTATCCAGGGATAGTTATCCTTGCCACCAGCCTCTAATAATAGTACTTTATTCGAAGGATTTTCTGATAATCTATTTGCTAGGACACATCCTGCTGAGCCTGCTCCAATTATTATATAATCAAAATTTTCCATCGCTTTGAACTCTTATAAATGAAAAATTTTTTTTTTGTAATAATTATGCACAATAAATAAAATTATCCAATATTAACACTTGTTTTAGAATACATTCTTTGATTAGCTTTCACTTTTAAAAATAAAGAGAGGGAAAAAAATGAAAAAAATCATTTCAATGTTATTTGCAGTTGCAATGGTATTTGGATTTATTTCAAATGCTAATGCTGCAAAAACACTAAAATGTCAGACAGTTCTTAACACTAAAGCTGATGAAGTTAAGATGTTAAAAGACTTTACTGACACAGTTACAACTTTGACAGGTGGATCTCTTAAGTTTGAAATTTTACCTGCTGGAGCTGTAGTTGGGGTAAAAGAAACTTTAGACGCAGTTGACAAAGGTCTAATTGATTGTGGATTTGCTTGGACACACTATTGGTCAGGTGATCATCCTGCAGCTATGCTATTTGGATCTCCAGTAGCTGGTGGTGGTGTTGGTATAGACAACATCGCATTTTTATCTTGGTTTCAATATGGTGGTGGAAAAGAGCTATATGACAGACTATGGAAAGAAATGGGAAGAGATATTAAAGGATTTATGATTCAACCGGTTGGACCAGAGGCTTTAGGTTGGTTTCCAAAACCAATTAAAGATATGGCTGACTTTAGAAAATATAAATTCAGAACTCCTCCAGGAATTCCAGGACAAACTTACAAAGACATCGGTATAGCATCTGTTGCTATGGGAGGTGGAGATATTCTACCAGCTCTAGAAGCAGGAACTATTGATGCTGCTGAATGGTGTTGTCCAAAACCAGACTTAACGTTTGGTTTCCAAAAAGTATTGAAGCACTACTATCTACAAGGTTTACACCAAGTAGTCGTTAATGCTGACTTTTATATTACTGGAAAAACTTACAATGCTATGACTGCTCATGAGAAGAAGTCACTTGAGGTTGCTGCTAATGCATCATTAGCTAAATCTTTAAGTTACAGAATCTATGAAAATGGTAAAGCTTTAAGAGAGTTAACTACTAAACATGGAGTAATCTTAGAAGATACACCTTCTGATTATTTTACAGAATATATGGCTGCTGCAAAAGCTTCTTTAAACAAGAATGCTGCTGACAACGCGTTTTTTAATGAAGTTTATACTTCTATGAAAAACTTTGCTGATATTGCTGTTCCTTTCTGGAGTGGTGCTCAAATGTCTAATGCGAAGCTAGGAATGGCTCACGCAGCAACATTAAAGTAATCATCAAATTATAACTGATTTAGAGCGGACTTTATAGTCCGCTCTAATTTTTTAAAAAAAATTTTATGGCAGACGAACCAAGTAAGTTGGATATATCTGATGAAATGATCGCTGAAAGGCGAGGTGGTTCAGGAAAAATGCCAGAAGACATGCCATCATGGATGGCAAAATCAATAGTTAATATAGACAAATTTAGCAAGTGGATAGGAAGCATAGTCTGTTGGATATTAATGCCATTAATATTTGCAATGACTTATGAAGTCCTTGCAAGAAAATTATTTTTAGCACCTACAATATGGGCATACGACATAAGTCGTTTTTTATATGGCGCATTATTTATGTTGGGTGCGGGTTATGCTCTTTCTAGGGGAGTGCATATAAGAGCAGATTTTTTATATCGTAATTTTAAAACTAGAACTCAAGGTACAATTGATTTCTGGTTATATCTTTTATTTTACTTTCCAGGGTTAATTGTATTTCTTTATATGACTATAGGTTATGTTGGAGAGTCTATACAAAGAGGTGAGAGAGGTATGGATACCACATGGATGCCTTATATGTGGCCAATTAAAACTTGCCTATTAGTTGGAATAGTATTTTTACTAATTCAAGGTATTTCAGAATTATTAAAGAGCTATTGGGCAGCCAAAAAAGGTGAATGGCCTGGAGAGGATAAATGATTGCTGAATTAATAGATCCAGCCATATTAGGTTTTATTCTTGTTGGTGTAATGTTATTTGCTATTTTTGTTGGATTTCCAATTTCTTTCACTTTAATTTTTCTAGGTTTTGTATTTGGTTATTTAGGTTTTGGAAAATTAGTTTTCTATTTAATGACTCTCCAATTCTCGATGGTCATGACTGAACAAACTCTTGCCGCCGTACCACTTTTCGTGTTCATGGGAATCATGATGGAACAAGCTGGTTTGATGGAAAGGTTATTTTCGGCATTTCAAATGATGTTAGCTAGAGTAAAAGGCTCACTATACTACGCTGTACTATTTGTTTCGGTAATTTTTGCAGCTGCTACTGGAATTGTTGGCGCTTCAGTTACAATCTTAGGAATTATGGCTGCAAAATCAATGAATAGGTCAGGTTATGACGTAAGACTTGCTGCAGGAACAATAACTGCAGGAGGAACTTTAGGGATTTTAATACCGCCAAGTATTATGCTTGTTGTAATGGGACCTATAATGGAAATTCCAGTGATTGATTTATTTGCAGCAGCAATTATTCCAGGAATACTTCTTGCGAGTTTATATGCAGGTTACACAACAATTAGATGTATGCTTAATCCAAAGCTTGGACCTGTACTCCCAGAAGAAATGCGTGCAGCTAGCATGAAAGAAGTATGGATTGAGTTTTTTTTAGGTTTAGTTCCGCCTGCTGCATTAGTTTTTGCAGCATTGGGAAGTATTTTGTTTGGCTTTGCTACACCTACTGAGGCTGCTGGTTGTGGTGCAATGGGTGCTCTATTACTATCAATAGCTTATAAAAAACTTACTTTACCAAAATTACAAGATGCTCTTGTCAAAACTTTAGAAATAACAGCTTTAATAATGGTTTTGGTTGCAGCTTCTAACTTTTTTGGAGCTGTTTTTGCTAGATTAGGAACTCCAACGTTGTTAACTGAATTTTTATTAGGTTTAGAAATGAACAAATATCTGATCCTAGGAATGATTATGGTCATGATATTTTTATTAGGCTGGCCTTTAGAATGGGTACCAATTGTTATGATAATTGTGCCAATAATTTTACCACTAGTAGAAGCATTAGGGTTCAATTTAACCTGGTTTGCTATATTGGTTGCTGTTAATCTTCAGACCGCCTGGCTATCTCCACCTGTAGCACTGTCAGCATATTTCTTAAAAGGCGTAGTTCCAGAATGGGATTTAAAAGATATTTATTATGGAATGATGCAATTTATGGTTCTACAAATTATAGGCTTAGTTTTAATTATCATATTTCCAAAAATTGCCTTATGGCTACCAACTCTCTTATATGGACAGTAGAATTTATTAGTTTAAAATAAATTCAATGAATCAGCCAAAAGTAAAATACTCTTTATCAAATTGGGATTTGGTAACAGTTAATCCAAATTATAAAAATTGGAATTGGAAAGATTTATTTTGTTTCTGGGGAACCAATGTACAAAGTGTAATTGGTTTCTCTTTAATATCCTCACTATACTTAATGTATAGTTTAAATGTTTTTGTTGTATTTTTTGGAATTATATTAGGATCTTTTTTTGTTTATTTGTTTTCAAATGTAATTGGGAAACCATCTCAAAAATTTGGTTTACCATTTGCTGTATTGTTAAGGTCATCACTAGGATTTAATGGTGCTAAATTTTTTGGATTGATAAGAAGCTTAGTTGGAATTTTTTTATTTGGTATCCAAACCTATTTTTTATCTAAAATTTTAGTTTATCTAATAAGAATTTTACTTTTTACAATTGATGATTCTATCTTACAGCAAAATATTTTTATTTTTTACTATTTTGGTCTTAATATTATTGATTGGTCTGCAATATTAATATCAATTATTTTTCAAACATTGCTTTTTAGTATTGGAATTCAATATAACAAAAAATTAATTAATTTTTCAGCTATTACAGTTTATGTTGGAATGCTAATTTTTTTCTTTGTTGTTTTTTTAAGTGATGTCAAAATTACTAGTGAAGCATTTTCGACTATATTTAATTTAAATAATTTCTTAGATATAAATAATTTAGCACCTTTATTGACAGTTGCTGGAACGATATTTGCCTATTTTTCAATTTTAATTATTAGTTTTGGTGATTTTTCTAGATATATAAAAAATGAAAAAGAACTTAAAAAAGGAAATTTAAGTTTAATTTTAAATTTAATTATTTTTTCTTTTTTATCAGTTTTTATTGTTACAGGTTCAGATGTTTTTCTAAATCAAAAATTTTCAGATATGGATAGGATTTTTACTAATCCAACAGATATAATTGGAAAGTTTGATAGTTTACAAATAACAATAGTAGTTTTGTTTTTTATTATAGTAGCTTCGGCTTCTACAAATTTAGCTGCTAATTATATACCATCTCAATATTCTCTAATAAATTTTGCTCCATCTAAATTAAGCCTAAGAAGTGCAAGTTATTTAATTTCATTTTGTGGTTTATTAATTGCAATATTATGGCTTACAATTTTAAGTCAAATAGGCATCTTATCCTTTGTTGATACTTTTGGGGCTTTTTTTGGTCCTTTATTTGGAGTGGTAGCAGCTGATTATTATTTAATCAAAAATCAAGAATTAAGTAATAAAGATCTTTATTCCATGGACAAAGAGAGTGCTTATTACTATTCGGGTGGCTGGCATATAAAAGGTGTTTATTCTTTAATTATAGGTTTCATTTTTTCTGCTTCTACAATTTGGAATGCCAATTTGATGTTTTTGCAGTCTTATGCTTGGATTATTGGTGCATTTATTGCTTGGATAACATACTACTTGCTAGCAAAAAAATAATTTAATGCATAAATTCGATTTTAAAAATAGGACCGCTGTAGTTACTGGTGGAGCTCAAGGCTTTGGTTTAGATATTGCCAAAAGATTTTTAGAGTCTGGTGCTAAAGTATTTATATGGGATATTGACGAAAAACTTCTAAATTCAGCAGTAGATGAGTTAAAAAATCCTAATTTATGTCATAGCGTTGTTGATATTTCAAATTATCAAGATGTAGAAAAAAATGTTGCAAATATAACTTCAAAAACAAATATAGACATTTTGATTAATAATGCCGGGATAACAGGTCCTACAGGACCTCTATGGGAGTATGATGTCGATATGTGGAATAAAATAGTTCAGATAAATTTAATTGGAACTTTTAACTGCTGCAGAGCGATTGTGCCAAATATGATTAAAAATAATTATGGAAGAATTGTTAATGTCGCCTCCGTTGCAGGTAAAGATGGTAATGCAAATGCAAGCGCATATAGCTCAGGAAAGGCTGGCGCAATTGGGTTAACAAAAGCTTTGGGTAAAGAATTAGCTGACAAAGACATAGCTGTAAACGCAGTCACCCCAGCTGGCGCTAAAACTAGAATTTTAGACCAAATGAGTAAAGAGCATGTACAAAGAATGCTATCCAAGGTTCCAAGGGGAAGATTTCTTGAAATACATGAGTTTACCTCACTAGTTTGTTGGCTTTCTTCTCAAGAGAACACTTTTTCTACTGCTGCAGTATTTGATATAAGTGGTGGTAGATCCACATATTAGTCTCAAAAATTTGAAACTATTTTTCGATCATTATTTTGATTTTTAATAGAATTTTTACCCATAACTGGTGCTGTGATCATTATTGACCAATATATAAGAAGAATAAACACAGAAATTATTTTCATATAATTCATTTAACAATCAATTTTGAATTTAGAATGTTGAAATTGTGACTGAATATTGAATTTATAAATAATTTATCTATAAGAAGAACATGTTAAAAATTTTTTGTATTTTTATTACATCATTAATCTTTCTTGGCTCTGCACATTCAGAAACTGTAAAAGTTTTTGAATTTACTGAAGAAGAATTGTCAGTTCTTGAGATCCGTAAAGTAAGAGGAGCAGATAATAAGACTTCTTATACTGTTGGATCAAATGAGAATGGTAACTTTTTAAAAGCAGTAGCAGATAATGCTGCTTCAGGCCTAGGAAAAGAGATCAAAATTGACCTAAATAAAACACCCTTTATCAATATTACATGGAAAATTGAGAAAGACCTTCGTGGAATTAAAGAGAATACGAAAAAAGGTCATGATTACGCTGCTCGTGTATTCGCAATTAAAAAAACAGGAGCTACACCTTTATCGAATAGAGCAATTAATTACGTATTTTCAAGCAATAGTGATGTTGGTGAAAATAGACCCAGTCCATATACAAAAAAATCAATAGATAATGTATTATCAACTACTAAAGATAATCTCAATGAATGGGTAACAGTGAAAGCCAATGTTAAAGAAGATTTTAAAAAATTCCACGATTTAGATGTGAATGAATTAGATGGCTTAGCCATAATGGCTGATACGGATAATTCAAAAATGAAATCAATTTCTTATTTTCAAAATATTTTCTTTTCAGATCAATAATTTAATGAAAAAAAGTTTTAACCATAAAATTAAAGTTTATTACGAGGATACTGATGCTGGTGGCGTCGTTTATTATGCTAACTATTTGAAGTTTCTTGAGAGAGCAAGATCTGAAGCATTATCAGAAGTTGGATTAAGTAATTTGAAAATTAAGAAAGATTATGGTGCATTAATCGTTGTTAAATCATGTAATATAGATTTTAATAAATCAGCACATTTAGAAGATAAACTAAGGATAAATTCATTTGTAACTTCTTTTACTAAAACATCTTTTACAATGA